>NZ_NOYE01000016.1:0-709062 GCF_002258285.1 Rhodococcus sp. 06-418-5 | reverse complement strand
GGAAACGCCCGGTCCCATTCCGAACCCGGAAGCTAAGCCCTCCAGCGCCGATGGTACTGCACTCGACAGGGTGTGGGAGAGTAGGACACCGCCGAACACAATTTCCCAGAACACCCCCAGACCACCCGGTCCGGGGGTGTTCTGCATTTCGAAACCACACCACACCCACCTCACGCCACCCCCATCCCCTCCGAGGGCGAACGCGTGCGCAATCGCCATACGCGCACACAATCGCAGCCCGGACACCCACCAATCCCCGCACACCCGACGAACGCGCGCGCATCCGCGACGATCAGGGCCGAACCCGGATGCCGGCGCGCACACCGGCGGCCACCCGAGCGTCTCGGCACCCCGACTGCCGCCCCGCCTCGCACCCCCCTCCGACAAACGCGCGCGCATTCGCCACCTGCGCGCGGAATCGCACCCCGACCAGCCCCATTTTCCGCGCACCCGACGAACGCGCGCGCATTTGCGACGAGCGGGGTCGCGGCCTGAACTCGGGTGCGGGCAGACGACGCGCTGCGGACCGCGAATACAAGCGCAAAGGCGCGCGCAATCGCCAACCGCGCGCACAATCGCACCCCAACCACCCACCAATCCCTACGCAGCTGACGAACGCGCGCGCATTTGCGAAATGCGGTACCGACGCGACGGGCTGCGGCAACTGCAAGGACCGGTAATGCGAGTCAGGCGTGCACGGCAACAGGCTCGTCGGCGGTGACTTTCACATCCTTGGGGTTCGCGAGTACCGTCTCGGCGGATCGTCCTCGGAGCGTCACGCGATCGCCGAATTCCCAACGCTGCGCTTCGTCGTCCGAGGCACCGTCCACGGCGGTCTTCGATGCAAGGATCGCTCCGGGGGAATTTTTCGCCAGCTCGGACAGGCGAGCGGCTTCGTTCACCGGGTCTCCGATGACCGTGTACTCGAATCGGGACTTCGCACCGACGTTGCCGGCGACAGCGCGTCCCGCCGCGACGCCGACCGCGGCGCTGCATTCGGGAACTTCGACCACGAGTCGTCGGGCAATTGCTCGTGCCGCAGCCAGCGCCGAGCCACAGTGGTCGGGAATTTCGTTGGGGGCTCCGAAGATGGCCAGAGCCGCGTCGCCCTCGAACTTGTTGATGAAGCCGCCGTGCTCGTCCACCTCGTCGACCACCACGGCGAAGAACCGGTTGAGCAGGTCCACGACCTCGGTAGGGGGTCGGGACGCTGCCAGCTCCGTCGATCCCACGAGGTCGATGAAGAACACGGCGATATCGCGTTCCTGTCCGCCGAGCTCGCTCTCGGACTGCAGGGCCTTCTCGGCGACCTCGTGTCCTACGTGTCTGCCGAAGAGGTCTCGAATCTTCTCCCGATCGCGCACTCCGTCGGCCATGCGGTTGAACCCACTCTGCAGCTCGCCGAGCTCGGTGCCGTCGTACACCGCAAGGCGGACATCCATGTTGCCCTTCTCCACCTCAGCCATGCCTGCCCGCACATTGTTGATCGGGGACGTCGTCGCGAAACCACCGAGCACGGTCAGCGCAAGGCCGAAAACAATGGTGATTCCTCCGAGGGACAGGATGCAGACCGCGAGCTGTGTCGCTGTCGTTTCGGGGTTGATGAAGCGGAAGATGGCGATGATCATCAATCCGCTGACCGGCACGCCGGTGCCCAACAGCCACGACAGAATCGATCGGCCCATGACTCCGGCAATACGGATTCGGCGAGGATCCCCGGCTTCGAGGGCCCGAGCGGCAGCGGGACGAAGCGCAAATTCACTGAGTAGGTAGCTGAACGCGCAGACGACGGTGCCACCTGCCGCGATCGTGAACGCAACCTTGGGAATCGACGCCGCGTCGATGATGCCGTCGATCGTGGTGAGCAGCAGCAAGGCTCCTATCCAGAGCAGAATCTGGATTCGAGTCAGACGCCACGGCATTGCGAGGGTCGCGACCTGCTCCTCGCGGCTGGGTTGACGGTCCTCGATTGCCCACCGCAGGCTACGCAGAGCGTGCGTGGTGCCCCAGACGGCACCGACGACGAAAGCCACGAACACGTATACCGGGACGACGATGAAATTCACCCACCAGTACTGATCCGTTCGCAGAACGTCCGGTCCGGGCACCACTACGCTGATCAGAACCCCCACGATGACTGCACCGATGAGGTTCGACAGGATCAGAAACACCGTCAGCAACAGCTGGATTCGGATCCGTCGTCGACGCGGCGACTCGGAGGTGTCGCCGAGCAGGCGGGAACCCAGGGGAGCGGCAGATCGTCTCAATTGCGGCATGGTCGTCACAGACTAACGGGGCTCCTGCCTTAAGGTGGTCGAGTGCGTCTAGTTATTGCTCGTTGCCAAGTCGACTACGTCGGCCGCCTCACCGCACATCTCCCGTCCGCCCGTCGCCTGCTTCTCGTCAAGTCCGACGGATCGGTCAGCGTGCATGCGGACGACAGGGCCTACAAGCCGCTGAACTGGATGTCGCCGCCCTGCTGGACGGTAGAAACCACCGAGGGCGAGACGATCAAGTGGGTCGTCACCAACAAGGCCGGCGAAGAACTTCGTATCACCATCGATGACGTCGAACTCGACTCAAGCCACGAGTTGGGCATCGATCCCGGATTGGTGAAAGACGGTGTGGAGGCCCATCTTCAGGAGCTGCTGGCCGAGCATGTCAGTACCTTGGGTGACGGTTACACGCTCGTGCGGCGCGAGTACATGACGGCTATCGGACCAGTGGATCTGCTGTGCCGCAACGCTGATGGCGGAACCGTGGCGGTCGAGATCAAGCGACGTGGCGAGATCGACGGCGTCGAGCAGTTGACCCGGTACTTGGAGCTTCTCAACCGTGATCCGCTGCTGGCTCCGGTGAGCGGTGTCTTCGCTGCCCAGGTGATCAAGCCTCAGGCGAAGACGCTGGCCACCGATCGCGGCATTCGTTGTCTCACACTCGACTACGACGTCCTGCGCGGAACCGACAGCACCGAGTTCAGGCTTTTCTGACGACCGTCCGTGTCCGCCGGCGTGTTCTCTACACTGGACGGGTGCCCCGTCGTAATCAGCCCCGCAAAGCGAATCGGAGCGGCCCGAGTGTTCTCGGCCCGCCGACCGATTCCGTGCTGGGCGGCAATCGGGTCGAGGTCGGTCCGGACGGAGACACGTACACGACTCGGATGATCCCCGGTGCCAAGGCGGTCAAGACGTATCGCTGCCCCGGCTGCGATCACGAGGTGCGGCCGGGCGTCGCACACATCGTTGCGTGGCCGTCGGACGATTTCGGCGGTGCCGACAATCGTCGGCATTGGCACACCGGGTGTTGGTCCGGGCGAAACACGCGAGGCCTCACCCGTAGATGGTCGTAGCGGGGGAGGCCAGGCGCAGGATCAGCCGAATCAGGACGAGGAGTCGGCCGATTCCTTCTGTTCCTCGGCCTTCGCGGCCGCTTTCTCTTCTTCCTTCTTCAGGATGGCCGTCGGGTCTGGATTGTCGAGCAGCTCGCTTTCGCGATTGACCGAGGCGAGCATCGCCGGAACTGAATCGAGCTGGCCCCGGATTCCGAGCAGCTGGGCCAGTACGCGGCTGCGCAGCACACGCAGCTCCTCGGCCAGTTCCTTGGAGTGCGCGATCCGCCTTTCGGCCTGTTCACTGGCGGACTGAAGCCGTCGAGCAGCCTCGGTCGTCGCCTCTTCGATGCGCCGGGCGGCATCGGCCTTGCTGGACGCCTCTAGTTCCTCGAGGGCGGTGAGCACCTTGGTTCGGCGCTCGGCCATCGTGATCTCGAAGTCTTCCTGAACCTTGGCGCGCTTGGCCTCGGATTCGGCGGCCAACTTGTCGCGCTCGGCCTGCGCGGCCTCGACCACTCGGGCCGCCTCCGTGCGCGCCTGAGCCATGGTCTGCTCATGTTCGGCTTCGAGTGCCGTTCGGCGCTCTTCGAGTTCGGCCACCAGTGACTCGTGCCGTCCGCGCAGTCGGGCACTCTCCTGCTGCGCAACGGAGATCATTTCCTCGGACTCCGAGTGCGCCTTGGCTCGTACCTCGGATGCCTCGTCCGAGGCCAACCGCAGCATGCGTGAGATTCGATCGCTCATCCCCTCCGCCGTGGTGGGCGGAACCGACAGGCGATCGATGTCCTTGCGCAGTTCGTCGATCTCGTCGCGAGCGTCGTCGAGCTGCTTGGCCAGATCACGAGCCTGCGCTGCGGCCGCGTCACGATCTGCGGTCGTCAGCCGTAGTTCGGCGTCGAATCGCTCGAAGTAGTTGGTGACTTCGTCGCGATCGAACCCTTTCCGGACGATGGAAAAGGGAAGTTGCACCGTGGAAGTGCGTTCATGATCGATGGCCATGGCCGTCAATTTACCGGTGAGTCAAGTAGAGGGCCATACGGTTCGCTCACCGAGTTCGCTCAGTGCGAATTGTGATCAGGTTCGACGAGTTCGATGAGCACTCCACCGGCGTCCTTGGGATGGACGAAGTTGATCCGAGAATCGGCGGTGCCGCGGCGCGGGGCGTCGTACAGCAGCCGAACTCCGCGAGCGCGCAACTCTGTCGAGATCTCTTCGATGTCGGTGACGCGGTAGGCCAACTGCTGCAGTCCCGGGCCGTTGCGGCCGATGAACTTGGCGATGGTGGACGACTCGTCGATCGGTGCGAGCAACTGCAGTGCAGCGGACTTCTCCGTCGCTCCGGGGAAGGAGAGCATCGCCTCGCGGACACCCTGTTCCTCGTTGATCTCCTCGTGCACGGCAATCATGCCGAGGTGGTCTGTGTACCAGGCGATCGCGGCATCGAGATCGGGCACCGCGACACCCACGTGGTCGATAGCCGTCACCAGGTCGGAGCGCAGCGGGGCTCCCGTGTAAGACTGCGTGCTGGAGGTCATGGCCATGACGTTAGCGCCAGCTGCGTTTCGGTGTTCCGCCCGGCCGGTATCGGAAGGGATCGTCGGAGCGTTGATCTCGACAAGGCCGTCTTCACACTTTCGGAGGAAATCGTGACCACAACAGTCATCGTCGCCGGTGCTCGTACGCCCGTCGGGCGCTTCTCGGGTGCACTCAAGGACTTCTCGGGATCGGACCTCGGCGGTATCGCCATCAAGGGCGCACTCGAGAAGGCCGGTGTTGCTCCGGATCAGGTCGACTACGTCATCATGGGCCAGGTTCTCACCGCCGGTGCGGGCCAGATTCCAGCCCGTCAGGCTGCGGTTGCTGCGGGCATTCCGATGACCGTGCCCGCCCTGACGATCAACAAGGTGTGCCTGTCCGGAGTCGACGCCATCGCATTGGCCGACCAGCTGATTCGTGCCGGTGAATTCGAGATCGTCGTCGCCGGTGGCCAGGAGTCGATGACCCAGGCACCGCACATGCTCGAGAAGTCGCGCGCCGGGTTCAAGTACGGCGATGTCACCATGCGTGACCACCTCGCGTACGACGGTCTGTACGACATCTTCACCGATCAGGCCATGGGTGCGCTGACCGAGCAGCGCAACCAGAGCACCGAGGTCATCACCCGCGAGGAGCAGGACACCTTCGCCGCCGCGTCGCATCAGAAAGCCGCAGCGGCCTGGAAGAACGGCGTCTTCGACGACGAAGTGGTTCCGGTCTCGATCCCGCAGCGCAAGGGTGAGCCAATTCAGTTCACCGCAGACGAAGGCATCCGCGCCGACACCACCGTCGACTCCCTCGGCAAGCTTCGCCCCGCATTCGACAAGGCCGGCACCGTGACCGCCGGATCGGCGTCACAGATTTCCGACGGTGCCGCCGCCGTCGTGGTGATGAGCAAGGAGAAGGCGGAGTCGCTCGGTCTGACCTGGCTCGCCGAGATCGGTGCCCACGGAGTGGTCGCCGGTCCCGACTCCACACTGCAGTCACAGCCGGCTCGCGCGATCGTCAAGGCATGCGAGAAGGACGGCATCGACCCGAAGGATCTCGACGTCGTCGAGATCAACGAGGCGTTCGCAGCGGTCGGAATCGCGTCGACGCGTGAGCTGGGCATCGATCCCGAGATCGTGAACGTCAACGGCGGAGCGATCTCGATCGGGCATCCCCTCGGCATGTCGGGAGCTCGCATCGCCTTGCATCTGGCACTCGAGCTGCAGCGACGCGGCGGCGGAGTGGGCGCGGCCGCCCTGTGCGGCGGCGGTGGACAGGGCGACGCCCTCATCGTTCGAGTCCCGAAGCAGTAGGCGGGTGGTGGCTCTGGCGCGGGACTGAGACCAGAGCCACTACGTTCCGTCGTAGCAAACCGGGCACAATAGCGGGTATGACCAACTTCTTCGACCTGAGCAGTACAGCCAAACGCTTCCGCTTCGTCGCTGTGCTCGAAGCGTTCACCTGGCTGGGTCTGCTGATCGGAATGGCGTTCAAGTACATCCCTGCCGATGGCAACGAAATCGGCGTGAAGATCTTCGGGCCCATCCACGGCGGCGTGTTTGTCGTGTATCTGGCCGTTGCCGTGTTGACGGCGGTCAAGCTCAAATGGGACATCAAGGCGACCCTGCTGGCGCTCGTCGCGGCGTTCCCCCCGTTCGGCACCGTGATCTTCGAGATCTGGGCCGCGCGCACCGGCCGTCTCGCCGAGTTGAGCACCGGCAGGCCCGCAGCCGATGCCAAGGTTCTGTCCTGACCGACCTGCACCGCCCGCCAGTGGATGACGCATCGCGTTAGTGACAAACTGTAGGGCGTGACTCGACCCGGTTCCCGTCCTCCCGTCCGCCCGTCAGCTGTTGTTCCCGCATCCATTGCCGGTGCCGTCGACCTGTCCGTTCTCAAGGACCGTCCGGCACCTGCACCCGCGGCCGAATCCGCAGGCGACGCGGGAGGACTGGCACCGATCGTGGACGTGACCGCGGCTACGTTCGAGGCCGAGGTTCTGCAACGGTCCACGCAGGTTCCGGTGATCGTCGACCTGGGGTCTGCTCGTTCGCCGCAGTCCCAGGCGTTGACGCGTCAGCTCGGACAGCTGGCCGTCGAGGCCGCGGGAACGTGGGTGCTCGCGCGGGTCGACGTGGACTCCAACCCGCAGATCGCGCAGGCATTCGGCGTTCAGGCCATTCCGACGGTCGTTGCCGTGGCAGCGGGCCAGCCCCTGGCCGACTTCCAGGGCACCCAGTCGGACGAGCAGTTGCGTCAGTGGCTGCAGGCAGTGGAGCAGGCCACGGCCGGCAAGCTCAGTGGTCCGCCCGGAGTCGCGGCTGCCGAACCGGAACCCGAGATCGAGGATCCGCGGATCGTCGCAGCCGAAGAGGCCATCGACGAGGGTGATTTCGTGAAGGCAGAAGCTGCCTACCAGGCGATCATCGACGCCGAACCGAAGAACACCGAGGCCGTCGCCGCACTGCGTCAGGTCAAATTCCTTGCGCGTGTGCAGAATCTGGCACCGGACGCGATTGCACTCGCCGACGCCGACGCCGCCAACGTTCAGGCTCGGATCGATGCCGCAGACGCCGAGATGGCCGGTCAGCAACCGGAGCAGGCTTTTGCGCGGCTGATCGACGGTATCAAGATCAGCGCCGGCGACGACCGAACTGCGCTGCGCACCCGTCTGCTGGAGCTGTTCGAGTTGTTCGATTCGGCCGATCCGCTGGTGGTTTCTGCGCGACGCAAGCTTGCGTCGGCCCTGTACTGACAGCGGTACTCAGCTGTAGCGTGCGTCGCACCGTTCCTTGCCGCCGAGAACTCCCGAACGGAAGGCATCGACTCGGGAGAAGCCGGACGGCAGGGTCGTACCGTTGACGTCGCTGGCGGCGAGTCCGTCACTGAGCAGTCCGGACACGGCCTCGTCGAGATCGCCGGGGGAGAGCCAGACTTCGAGGTCCGTCGTTCCGCTCTCGAGGCTCATCGCCGAGGTGATCACTCCGGACAGACAGGCCGATCGCAGGGCGGCCTGCGGATCGTCGAGCGACTGACCTGCTTCCCTCTGCACCGCGAGCGTGTAGCGCGAGGCGAACAGCACGTAGGCGCTGTAGTCGCCGGAAACGTTGAGCGGCAGGATGTCTTCGCGTCGGGGTGTCTCGGGCTGTCCGACTTCGGCCAGGTCCTCGACGTCGACACCGATGGTGTTGGTCGACGGGCAGTACGACACCGGCGCGGTGGGCTCGGCGTCGGAGCATCCGGTGTCCGAACCGGAATAGTCGATGTTCGGTGGAACGGCGACGGGCAGCACGGTTTCGAAGGACCGAGTGAAGGCTCCGAGGGTGTCCTCGGTGACCGGTAGCTCACCGGAGTCGTCCGGGTCGCTGAACTTCTGCGGCAACGATGCTCGACGCGAATCGATCTCGGCCTCGTCGATACCGGTGCAGATTGCCGCGCCGTTGATGAAGCCGAGCTGCACTGCGGTGACGCGCTCGAAGGCAGAGCCGTGTACCGATTCCGGATCGTTGGGGTCGACGTCGCGCACGGCGACTGTCGCGGCGAGAACGCCGTTGAGTCCGTCCGATGTGTTGATGGTGAAGTGCGGTGCATCGTCTTCGGCGACGTGGCGGATGAACGCGCCGGCGAAGCAGTCGGCCTGTTGCTCGGCAACGATGGTCGGGGTGTCGTCGCCGACGAGGCCCGATTGATGCTGAATGGCGTGGCCGTATTCGTGGGCGATCACCATGACCACCGACATCGGTCCGAATGCGTCGACGAGAGCCGGAAGCAGAATGGTGCGATCCCACCCGATCGAGTCGTCGCGAGTGCAGTAGGCGGCGTTGGGAATACCGCCGGTGCGGTCTCCGCAGAATCTGATGCCCGATCCCTCGTCCTCGGACGCGTCCCACGAGACGACCTTCGAGACCGGGGTGAACGAGCCCTTGAACAAGTCGGGGTACTGCTCGGCCCAGAACTGCTGGATGTCGTCGATCGCGTTCGTGCCGAGAATGTCCGAGTCGGTGCCCTCGGCGTTCTCCACGGTGATCGTCGAATCGGGGACACCGGGACGGGGCCCGCTCGGCCCGTTCGTGACCGGAAGTCCGGCGACGGTGAACGGGTTCTCGTAGATCGATACCGCGTTTCCGCTGACAGTCTGTGCGCACGAGGTCAGCAGGAGCAGCCCTGCAGTGGCGGCCGCGGCCAGAAGTCGGGGTGTGCGGCCGCCACTCATCTATCGCTCCAGTTTTATCCAGATCGCCCCGTTGGCAGGAAGGGCGACCTGGCCTGACGCCGGTCGACCGTGCCACGAGTGCGATGTAGCCGTCACTTCACCCAGGTTGCCCACGCCGGAGCCCCCGTACTCCGTTGCATCGGTGTTGAGGATCTCGATCCAGCGGCCGGGTTCCGGTAGTCCCACACGATAGCTGCCGTGCTCGGTTCCGGAGAAGTTGAAAATACACGCGATGACCGAACCGTCGGATCCGTACCGCAGAAAGCTCAGCACGTTGTTCTCGGTGTCGTTGGCGTCGATCCACGAGTATCCACTCGGCGAGGTGTCGAGCGTCCACAGCGCCGGATGGGTCTTGTACGTCGAGTTCAGATCGGACACAAGGGTTTTCACGCCGTTGTGCAGAGGTTCCTCGTCGATCTGATACCAGTCGAGACCGCGTTCCTCGGACCACTCACGGGTCTGCCCGAACTCCTGTCCCATGAACAGCAGTTGCTTACCGGGGTGCGCCCACATGTAGGCGAGCATTCCGCGCAGCCCTGCTGCCTTGGCGTAGTCGTCTCCGGGCATCCGAGTCCACAGAGTGCCCTTGCCGTGTACCACCTCGTCGTGGCTGATGGGGAGCAGGTAGTTCTCACTCCACGCATAGACCAGGGAGAAGGTGATCTCGTGGTGGTGGTAGCTGCGGTGGATGGGGTCACGCCCGAGGAAGCCAAGGGTGTCGTGCATCCAGCCCATGTTCCACTTCATGTTGAACCCGAGTCCGCCGACGTTCGTCGGGCGGGTGACGCCGGGCCATGCGGTCGACTCCTCTGCCACCGTGACGACACCGCGGTGCTTCTTGTGCACCGTCGCGTTCATCTCCTGCAGGAAGGTCACGGCCTCGAGGTTCTCGCGGCCGCCGTAGATGTTCGGCGACCAGCCGCCCTCGGGACGGGAGTAGTCCAGGTACAGCATCGACGCCACGGCGTCGACGCGCAGTCCGTCGATGTGGAACTCGTCGATCCAGTACAGCGCGTTCGCGACCAGGAAGTTGCGGACCTCGCGCCGCCCGAAGTCGAAGACCAAAGTGCCCCAGTCGAGTTGCTCGCCGCGCTGCGGGTCACCGTGCTCGTAGAGCGGGCCGCCGTCGAACCGAGCCAGGGCCCATTCGTCCTTGGGGAAGTGGGCGGGAACCCAGTCGACGATGACACCGATTCCGGCACTGTGGAGGTGGTCGACGAAGTAGCGGAAATCGTCGGGGCTGCCGAAGCGAGAGGTCGGTGCGTAGTACGAGGTCACCTGGTATCCCCAGGACCCGCCGAACGGGTGCTCGGCGACCGGGAGCAGCTCCACGTGGGTGAAGCCGGTTTCGGTGACGTATTCGGCCAACTGCTCGGCGAGTTCGCGGTACCCCAGTCCCGGCCGCCAGGACGCCAGGTGGATCTCGTAGACGCTCATCGGTGCCTGCGTCGGCTCGATGCCGGCCCTCGTATCGAGCCAGGACTCGTCGTTCCAGGTGTACGAGGATGCAGTCACCACCGAGGCCGTCGACGGTGGAACCTCGGTGGCGAAGGCCATCGGGTCGGCCTTGTCCTTGACCGAGCCGTCGGAGCCGTGGACGCGGAACTTGTACAGCGCGCCCGGCGCGATGTCGGGAGCGAAGATCTCCCACACTCCGGTCGAGCCCAGTACGCGCATCGGCCATGTGCGGCCGGTCCAGCCGTCGAAATCGCCGACCAGCGTGACGCCCTGGGCTGCGGGTGCCCAGACCGCGAACGACGTGCCGGTGACGGGGCCGTCCGGTGTCGCGTACGACTGTTGGTGCGCGCCCAGAATGTCCCACAGACGCTCGTGTCTGCCCTCACCGAACAGGTGCAGATCGAGTTCGCCGAGAGTGGGCAGGAAGCGGTATCCGTCGGCGGATTCGGAGACGTGTCCACCGGGCCACGTCACTACGAGGCGGTAGTCGATCAGGTCCTCGAACGGGAGGAGAGCAGAGAAGACTCCGTGCGCGACGTGGGTCAGCTCGTGGTCGACGCCACCGATGCGGGCGACGACCTTCTCGGCGTCGGGCTTGAGGGCCCGGATCGCGGTTCCGCCCGGCACCGGGTGGGCACCGAGGACGGAATGCGGGTTGTAGTGCCGCCCTGCAGCGATGAGTTCGAGATCGTTGTCGGGCGGGGCTGCGACGGTGTCTTCGGGCGTCGTCGGATTCTCGGTCACGTTGAATCCCTTCACTTTCGGTTGCCGCGGTAGGCCAGTTCGATTCGTGCCGGGTACGGGATGTGGGGGAGCGTGAAGATGTGCGCCACCGACGTCCAGGGCTCGAGCCGAACGAAATTGGTGTGGCCCCAGTCGTAGTGAACGCCGCTCACTTCGTCCTTGATCGTGAGGGTGTCCTGCCAGTCGTGACCGAGGGCGGGCATGTCCAGGTGGATCGTGCCTTCCTCGGCTCCGAAGGGATTGAGGTTGATCACCACCAGGATCGAGTCACCGGTCTGCGGGTCGAACTTGGAGTATCCGATCAGCGCCTCGTTGTCGATGGTGTGGAAGTGGATGTTGCGGAGCTGCTGCAGCGCCGGATGCGCACGCCTGATCGCGTTCAGCGTGGTGATCCAGGGCTCGAGCGACTCGCCGCGGGCGAGTGCACCCTCGAAGTCGCGCGGACGCAGTTGGTACTTCTCCGAGTCCAGGTACTCCTCGCTGCCCTCTCGCACGGCTTGGTGCTCGAACAGCTCGTAGCCCGAGTAGACGCCCCAGGTGGGAGCCATCGTCGCCGCGAGAGCTGCTCGGAGAGCGAACATTCCGGGCCCGCCGTGCTGCAGGCTCTCGTGCAGGATGTCCGGGGTGTTGACGAACAGGTTCGGCCGCGCGTCGTCGGCGCGTCGAGCGTGTTCCTCGGCGAACTCGGTGAGTTCCCATTTCGCGGTACGCCACGTGAAGTAGGTGTACGACTGCGTGAAACCGCGCTGCGCCAACCCGTACATACGCACCGGGCGGGTGAACGCCTCGGCGAGGAACAGTACGTCCGGGTCGGTCTTCTTCACCTCGGCGATCAGCCATTCCCAGAAGTCCGGCGGCTTGGTGTGTGGATTGTCGACTCGGAAGACCTTGACGCCCAGCGAAATCCAGTATCGGACGACGCGGAGCACCTCTTCGTAGATGCCGCGTCGGTCGTTGTCGAAGTTGACCGGGTAGATGTCCTGGTACTTCTTCGGAGGGTTCTCGGCGTAGGCGATGGTGCCGTCCGGAAGGACGGTGAACCACTCGGAATGTGTTGCAGCCCAGGGATGATCGGGAGCAGCCTGGAGAGCGAGATCGAGCGCCACTTCGAGGTTGTGTTCCTGCGCGGCGGCGACGAACGCGCGGAAGTCGTCCTCGGTGCCCAGTTCGGGATGGATGGCGTCGTGCCCGCCGTCCTTCGAGCCGATGGCCCACGGCGACCCGACGTCCTCGGGGCCGGGCGTCAGCGTGTTGTTCGGGCCCTTGCGGTTGATGGTGCCGATCGGGTGGATGGGCGGCAGGTAGACGATGTCGAATCCCATCCGCTCGATGCGGGGCAACTGCTCGATCGACGTCGCGAACGTGCCGTGCCGAGGCGAACCGTCCTCGTTCCACCCACCGGTCGACCGGGGGAAGAACTCGTACCACGCACCGTTGAGCGCGAGATTGCGATCGACCCACACATTGACCGCGCGAGATCGAGTCACCAATTCGCGCAGCGGATGCGCGAACAGCAGTTCGGCGACCGCCGGCGCGAACGCCGAGGACACGCGAGCCGGCAGCGGGCGGTCGGTATCGCGCAGCGCGGCGGCGACATCGGCCAGCATCTGCCTGCTCTCGGCCGGAACTCCGGTGGCGGCCCGCAGGAACAACCGGGCCCCGATCTCGAGATCGTTGGCGAGTTCGTGGGCACTCTGGCCCACTCCGAGCTTGGCTTCGACGGCGTGACGCCAGGTGCTGATCGGATCGCTCCACGCTTCGATGCGGCAGATCCAGTAACCCGGCCGAGAGGGGACGAACACCGCGTCGAACGTGTCGGGTTCGCGGCCCGGTGTCATCGGGATGCGTTCGAGTTTGCCTCCAGGCCCGCGCACCGACAGTGTCGCGGCCACCGCATCGTGACCCTCGCGCCAGACGTCGGCGGAGACTGGAAACGTCTCGCCCACCACCGCTTTCGCGGGGTACTTCCCGGTCGTCGTATCTGGAAGGACATTGTCGATACCAAGTCGACCTGTCACTTCACACTCCATTCTTCGCTAGAGGTATGGCTGCGCGGGCGCAACCTCTGATCGAACCGATATTGGTGTGCTTCTACTCGTCAACCGTAGTGCAGCAATGCAGATGGCGCGTGCGCCGACGCATACTGCCCGCGGTGGGCACTACATCTCGGATTTCGTCCAAGCCGCCCATCGACACAGGTGTGCGTGGGTAGGGTTCGACCCTGTGAAAGCTTTGCGTCGATTCACCGTCCGAGCCCACCTTCCCGCCCGCCTGAATGCCCTCGCCGAGCTCTCGACAAACCTCAGGTGGTCGTGGCACCCGTCGACGCAGGATCTGTTCGAGCACATCGATCCACTGTTGTGGACCGAGCTCGAGCGCGATCCGGTGGCCGTATTGGGAGCCGTCGCACCTGCGCGTCTCGAGGAACTCGCGGCCGACGAGCACTTCCTGGCCGAGTTGGACGCCGCCGAGGCCGATCTCCACGACTACCTCGCTCGACCGCTCTGGTACCAGAACGAGCTGGCCGAGGGGCGTGCTCTGCCGTCGGGCATCGGGTATTTCTCGATGGAGTTCGGTGTCACCGAGGTCCTGCCGAACTACTCCGGCGGGCTCGGAATCCTCGCCGGCGACCACCTCAAGGCTGCCTCGGACCTGGGCCTGCCGTTGATCGGTGTCGGGCTGCTCTACCGCTCGGGCTACTTCCGTCAGTCGCTGACGGCCGACGGCTGGCAGGCCGAACGCTATCCGTCCCTCGACCCGCACGGTCTGCCACTGCGGTTGCTCACCGACGACGGCGACTCTCCGGTGCTGATCCACGTCTCGATGCCCGGATCTCGGGTGCTGCGAGCGCGGGTGTGGATCGCCCAGGTGGGACGCGTCCCGCTGCTGCTGCTCGATTCCGATATCGCCGACAACGACCCGGAGCTGCGCGGGGTAACCGACCGGTTGTACGGCGGCGACCAGGATCACCGCATCAAGCAGGAGATACTCGCCGGTATCGGCGGAGTCAGGGCGATCCGGGCCTACACCCGTGCACACGGGCTGCCCGATCCCGAGGTGTTCCACATGAACGAGGGCCACGCCGGATTCCTCGGCGTCGAACGCATACGCGAACTCGTGACCTCGGGAACACTGGACTTCGATGCAGCGCTGGCGGCGGTGCGAGCGGGCACCGTCTTCACCACCCACACCCCGGTCCCCGCCGGAATCGACCGGTTTCCGGCCGATCTGGTGCGGCACTACTTCGCAAGTGCGGACGGCGGCGCGGACTCGGCGCTGCTGCCGGGGTTGCCGATGGATCGAATTCTCGCCCTCGGCGGCGAGGCCGACGCCTCGGTGTTCAACATGGCGCACATGGGACTGCGGCTGGGGCAACGTGCCAACGGGGTGTCGAAGTTGCACGGCATCGTCAGCCGCGAGATGTTCAACGACCTGTGGCCGGGATTCGACGCATCCGAGGTGCCGATCGGATCGGTCACCAACGGCGTTCATGCTCCGACGTGGTCTGCCCGGGAATGGGCGGAGTCGGGACCGATGTCCTCGGACGAGGTGTGGTCCACGCGCAACGCTCTGCGGGCGCAATTGGTGGACGAGGTGCGGCGTCGGGTGCGGCGCTCGGCCCTCGAACGTGGCTCGACCGAGGCCGAGATCAGTTGGACAGCAAACGTTTTCGATCCCAATGTCCTCACCGTCGGATTTGCTCGACGAGTGCCGACGTACAAGCGCCTGACCCTGATGCTCCGCGAACCCGAGCGACTGCGCGCCATGTTGCTCGATCCGGTTCGCCCGGTCCAGTTGGTGGTCGCGGGCAAGTCGCACCCCGCCGACGACGGCGGAAAGGCGCTGATCCAGCAGATCGTCAGATTCGCCGACCAGGCCGACGTACGGCACCGCATCGTGTTCCTGCCCGACTACGACATGTCCATGGCTCGATTCCTGTACTGGGGATGCGACGTGTGGCTGAACAATCCGTTGCGACCGCTCGAAGCCTGCGGTACCTCGGGCATGAAGTCCGCGCTCAACGGCGGCCTGAACCTGTCGATCCGCGACGGGTGGTGGGACGAGATGTACGACGGGGAGAACGGCTGGGCGATCCCCACCGCGGACGGCGTCACCGACGACAATCGGCGGGACGATCTCGAAGCCGCTGCTCTGTACGAACTGCTCGAACAGGCGGTACTACCCAAGTTCTACGACCGCGGTGACGACGGGGTACCGAGTCGCTGGATCGAAATGGTGCGGCACACCCTCGAGCAGCTGGGCCCGAAAGTGCTGGCGTCGAGAATGGTTCAGGACTACACGCTGGGTTACTACGCCCCCGCTGCCGAGTCCGCCCGCGCGGCTTCGGCCGAGAACAACCGCGGTGCCTCGGATGTCGCGTCGTACCGCCGGCGCGTCGAACAGGCATGGAGCGCAGTGAAAGTCACCCGGGTCGACAGTGACGGTCTGCCGGACACCCCGGTGATCGGCGCGGATCTCTCGCTGCGCGCCGACGTCGATCTCGGCGGACTCGACCCGTCGGACGTCGTGGTGCAGGCGGTCGTGGGACGCGTCGACGAGGAGGAGAACCTTACCGACATCCGCACGACGGCCATGACGCACGTGGGTACCGAGGGTGGTGAGCACATCTACGCGGGCGAGACGCTGCTGCCGCACAGCGGCGCAGTGGGATACACGGTGCGGGTGCTACCTCACCACCACGGCCTCGCCTCGGATGCCGAGCTCGGTCTGGTGGCGACTCCGTAGCCGGACGCGTTACTTTCCGGCCAGCCGGGTGAGCGCCTTGCGCACTACCTCCGGATCCGAGGTCTCCCAGAACGGCGGCAGCGAGGCGCGCAGGTAGCCGCCGTAGCGGGCAGTGGCAAGTCGTGAATCGAGAACGGCGACAACACCTTTGTCGTCGACGCTGCGGAGCAGTCGGCCGACGCCCTGCGCCAGGAGCAGGGCTGCGTGGTTGGCGGCGACCGCGAGAAAGCCGTTGCCGCCCCGGGATTCGACGGCCTGCTGCCGGGCGACCAACAGCGGATCGTCGGGCCGCGGGAACGGAATGCGGTCCAGGATCACCAGGCTCAGCGATGGGCCGGGGACGTCGACGCCCTGCCACAGCGACAGCGTCCCGAACAGGGAAGTGGCCTCGTCGTCGGCGAACTTCTGCACCAGTGCGCCGGTGGAGTCGTCGCCCTGGCACAGAATCGGGGTGTCGAGGCGCTCGCGCATCTCCTCGGCGGCGGCTTTCGCGGCCCGCATGGACGAGAAGAGTCCGAGCGTGCGACCACCGGCGGCGCTGACCAGCGACTCGATCTCGTCCAGAGAGGACTTCGAGAGGCCGTCGCGTCCGGGCGGAGACAGATGCTTGGCGATGTACATGATGCCTGCCCGGGCATGGTCGAACGGCGAGCCGACGTCGAGCGAATTCCACCGGATCGACCCGGTGTCGGACGGCGGTTCCACACCCGACGCCATCGCGGTGTCACTGCGCGAGGGCTTCTCTGCAGGCAGGCCCCAGTTGACGGCCAACCCGTCGAACGATCCGCCGACGGTCAAGGTCGCCGAGGTGAGCACCACGGTGGACTCGGCGAAAAGGCGAGCCCGCAGCAGTCCGCCCACCGACAGCGGCGCGATGCGGACCGTGCGTTTGACGTTGCCGCGGAAGTCGTCGACGGCATGCCAGACGACGTCCTTGCGCTTGGCCGGATCTGGTTCGTCGAACGCCGTGAGGACACGAACCGCGCTGTCGTGAACCTCGTCGACCGCGACCAGAGCCGCGCTGCGAGCTGCGGCAGCCTCGGGATCGCTCGCTGCCATGCCCTGCTTGTTGGGGCCGATCGCGGTGCGCACTGCCCAGGCGGCATCACGAATCGAAGCCAGTGCTGGGCCGACGCCGTCGGGTAGGGACTGCCACCGGCTCGGCGGAAGCTCGTCCAGAATCGCGGCCCAGTTCTCGGCGGCACCCTCGAGCTGATCGACCGTCTCCTCTTCGATCAACTTGGCGCTCCGCCGAGCCGCGGCGGTGACGGTTGCGGCCGACAGCTCCTCCGTGGCCACACCGGTCACCCGGTCGACCAGTTCGTGGGCCTCGTCGACGACCACGACGTCGTGCTCGGGCAGGATCTGGATTCCGGTGATCGCGTCGATCGCGAGCAGCGCGTGATTGGTCACCACGACGTCGACCTGGGCGGCCTCGGTGCGGGCGCGTTCGGCGAAGCAGTCCTCGCCGACGGGGCAGCGGGACTTGCCCAGGCATTCGCGGGCGGTGACGCTGACCTGCCGCCAGGCCTGATCGCTGACCCCGGGCACGACGTCGTCGCGGTCGCCGGTCTCGGTCTCGGACGACCACTTGGTCAGCCGTACCACCTCGCGGCCCATGCGTGAGACGGCGAAGGGGTCGAACAGTTCCGCATCCGGGGCCTCCTGCGCAGCACCGGTGTGGATCTTGTTCATGCACAGATAGTTGTTGCGGCCCTTGAGGATTGCGAATTTCGGTCGACGGCCGACAGCCTCGGTCAGGGCGTCGGACAGGCGCGGGAGATCGCGGTCGACCAGCTGCCGTTGCAGTGCGATGGTGGCCGTGGAGACGATGACGGTCCTGCCCGATTCCACAGCGTGCCGGATGCTGGGAACGAGGTAGGCAAGAGACTTGCCGGTTCCGGTGCCTGCCTGCACCGCCAGATGCTCACCGGTGTCGATCGAGTGCGCCACCGCCGAGGCCATCGTCAGCTGATTGCTGCGCTCCTTGCCGCCGAGCGAGTGCACCGCGACCTGCAGGAGAGCGGGAACGGTTGGCAACTCGGTCTTCGACGGCACCGAAGCAGACTACTGCCGATCGCCCACTCGCTTCGGTACCGACACCGCTGTCACCCCTCGACGAAGCGGGTGGGTATGGCCGGTTCGCCCTGAGACAGTTTCAGACCCTCCCACGGGAGGCTGACGAGGCGTCGGGCCAGCAGGTCACGGCCGTCGGCGAGCGTGGGGAGGTCGGCGACTCGTTCTCCGCCGCGGACCAACGGCGTGGTCAACGTCTCCACCGTCAGATCGCTCTCGACGGTCGGCGGAGCGTCGAACGGGTGGACGATCTCCTCGACTGCGGTGCCGGTGCTCCGCGCGGTGCGCAGCGCCGCTTTGGTACCGCCGCGCGATTCCTTGTGACTGCTGCGCTTGGCGACGGGGATTCCGTCGACGGTGACCAGTTTGTAGACCATGCCCGCTGTCGGGGCACCGGAACCGGTCACCAGAGACGTTCCGACGCCGTAGGAGTCGACCGGCTCGGCCCGCAGCGCGGCGATGGCGTACTCGTCGAGGTCGCCCGAGACGACGATCCTGGTCTTCGGCGCTCCCAGGGCGTCCAGTTGGTCGCGGACCTGGCGCGCGAGGACGCCGAGATCGCCGGAGTCGATGCGCACACCGCCGAGTTCGGGTCCGGCGACCTCGATGGCGTTGGCGACACCCTGGGTGATGTCGTAGGTGTCGACGAGCAGGGTGGTGGCCACTCCGAGAGCGCGTATCTGAGCCGCGAATGCGGACCGTTCGTCGGGGCCGTCGGCGGTGGTGTGCAGCAACGTGAAGGCATGCGCCGACGTGCCCGCGCCTGGAACGCCGTGCCTGCGGACGGCTTCGAGGTTGGACGTTGCAGTGAATCCCGCGAGGTACGCCGCGCGCGAGGCTGCGACGGCGGCTTCCTCGTGGGTGCGACGCGATCCCATCTCGATGATCGGACGGGACTTCGCGGACGCCACCATCCGTGCTGCCGCGGATGCGATCGCACTGTCGTGATTGAGGATGGAGAGCACGAGCGTTTCGAGGACGACGCACTCGGCGAAGGTTCCGCGAACGGTCAGAACGGGGGAGCCAGGGAAGTACAGCTCACCCTCGCGGTAGCCGTCGATGTCGCCGGTGAAGCGGTAGTTGCGCAGCCATTCGACGGTCTCGGCGTCGAGGAATTCGGCGACGATCCGCAACTCCTCCTGGCCGAAGCGGAAACGGGCAATCGCGTCGAGGATGCGTCCGGTGCCCGCGACGACTCCGTATCGGCGACCGCCGGGCAACCTGCGCGCGAACACCTCGAAGCTGCAGATTCGATCTGCGTAACCGCTGGCCAGGGCCGCCGACAGCATCGTGTACTCGTACTGATCGGTCAGCAGTGCTGTGCTGGCACCGTCGCCGGGATTCGCGTGATCTGTGGTCGCATCGTTGCTCACCTCGCCCACACTACGAGCGAAGGGGCGAGCGTGGGACGCTGGCCCGATACGCCGTACCCTGTTGGGCATGCCTTGGTTGACGGTGGATGGATCGCTTCTGCCCGTGGACGGCTTCTCGGCAGGGGACGTCGTCGCCGCGTCTCCGCAAGCGGTCCCGGCACAGACCGAGGCCGTCGCGGCCGACGAAGCGCACGACACCCCCTGGGTCACCATCGTCTGGGACGATCCGGTCAACCTGATGCACTACGTCACCTATGTGTTCCAGAAGCTCTTCGGCTACAGCAAGGCCAAGGCCACCGAGCTGATGATGCAGGTGCACTCCGAGGGCAAGGCCGTGGTGTCGAGCGGAGAGCGCGACGCGATGGAGAACGATGTTCGACGGCTGCACGCGGCCGGTCTGTGGGCCACCATGCAGCAGGACAAGTAACCAGCTCACCACCTCTTCGTCAGTGAAGGACATCAGCAACAGTGCGCACGTGGACGAGACGGAATTCGTTGTCCGGGGTCAAGATAAAATCCGAGATCGATGCGCGTGAGGCTGCCGTGCTTCGGTCTCTCGTCGGCTCGGTTCTCGGATTGCTGCGTGACCGTTCCGCCGCCGCTCCCACCGACGAGCTCGCAGCGCTGACCGGTCTGCGGACCGGCCACAACAGTCCGCCCGAGGATGCCGCGCTGGCCCGGCTGCTGCCGGACTTCCATCGCGCCGATCCCGACCGCGACGAGGAGGATCCGACCGATCTCAACGGGGCTCTCCGAGGACTTCACGAGCCCGAGATCATCGACGAGAAATTGGCTGCCGGATCGATGATCCTGGCCACTGTTCCCGAGTCGGGTGGCAAGATCGTGCTGACCCAGGAGCAGGCGGACGCATGGTTGACCGGCCTCAACGACGTGAGGCTGGCGCTCGGCACGACGTTGGGGATCAGTGCGGACACGCCCGACGTCCTCGACGAGGGTGATCCTCGCGCTCCGCATCTCGACGTGTATCACTGGCTGACCTGGATGCAGGATTCTCTCGTACAGGTCCTCATTCCCTAGGACGCGCGCGTGACCGCTGCATTCCAGACACCCGGACCGCGGGACTCGTTGACCGACGTGGCAGGTCTGCTGGTCGGTCATCATCACGACCTCGACGACGACGCCACGATGGGGTCCGGTTCGGCGACCGGCTGCACCGTCGTACGCGCTCTCGGAGGTGCCACGGCCGCGGTCGACGTTCGCGGCGGCGGGCCGGGAACGCGCGAGACCGATCTGCTCGATCCGAGCCATTCCGTGCAGCACGTCAACGCGATCCTGCTGACCGCGGGCAGTGCCTACGGGCTGGCGGCCGCAGACGGCGTCATGCGGTGGCTGGAAGAGCACGGCCAGGGCATTCCGATGGGCAGTCCCGATCACGTCGTTCCGATCGTGCCGGCCGCAGTGATCTTCGATCTCCCGGTAGGCGACTGGACGGCACGTCCGACGGCGGAGTTCGGTTACCTCGCTGCCGCAGCAGCAGCAACCGAATTCGAGACCGGATCGGTCGGAGCAGGAGTCGGTGCTCGCGCCGGAGTGCTCAAGGGCGGCGTCGGTACCGCCAGCACGGTGATCGAGGGTGGCCCTGCCGACGGAGTCACCGTGGCAGCACTGATGGTGGCCAATCCGGTGGGGGCCGTGTTCGATCCGCGCACGGGGCTGTTGTGGGGAACCGGCACGCTCGGGCCCGCGGCGTTCGGTATGCGCAAGCCCGATGTGAACCAGCTGTGGGCCGCGCTCGCCCTCGAACCCAAGGGCACAGCGCTCAACACCACGATCGGTGTTGTCGCCACCGATGCTGCGCTGTCGTCGGCGTCGTGCAAGAGGATCGCCGTCGCCGGTCACGACGGTCTGGCGCGTGCCGTTCGACCGGCACATTCCCCACTCGACGGCGACACGATCTTCGCCGTATCCACCGGCACCAGACCCGTCGGCCCGGAGTCCTCGGTACCCGCCGCGTTCTCGGTGGAACTCCCGGTACTGGCCGCGGTCACCGAGGCCGCGGCGATCGTCGTCGAGCGCGCCATCGTCCGGGCCCTGCTCGACGCCACCTCGGTGGCCGGCATTCCTACGTATCGCCAGATCTTCACGTCCGCGTTCGGTGGCTCGGGAGTCTGAGGGACTCGGGCGTGTCACCTCTGCCCGGTACCGTGGTGGGACCGAATTCGGAGGCGATCATGAGCGAGATCAGTAACCGTCCTGCCCAGCGTGAGCGTCCGGTCTGGATGCAGGCTGCCATGCTGGTGGGAGTATTCACGGTGCTGCTGTGGGTCATCGAGTTCATCGATGTGGCCAGCGGATCGAGACTCGAACGCAACGGTATCGAGCCGCGCTCGGTCGAGGGGTTGTGGGGCATTCTGTTCGCGCCCGTGCTGCACGACGACTGGCAGCATCTGATCGCCAACACCGTGCCCATCGTCGTACTCGGGTTTCTGGTGCTGCTGTCCGGACCGGCGCGTGGGCTGGCGGCCACCGGGATCATCTGGGTGGTCGGTGGGTTCGGTACCTGGCTCACGGCCTCTTCGTACACCAATACGATCGGTGCCTCGATCCTGATTTTCGGCTTCATCGCCTACCTGCTCGTCCGCGGCTTCTTCACCCGCAGACTCGGCCAACTCGCGATCGGCGTCGTGGTGTTCGTCCTGTACGGCAGCGCCCTGTGGGGCATCCTTCCGAGCGAGCCGAACGTCTCGTGGCAGGGACATCTGTTCGGCGCGGTGGGCGGAGTGGTTGCCGCTCGACTGTTGTCCGCCGATGCGCGGGCCGAGCGGGCGCGGATGAAGTCGCTCGACCGGCCCACTCCGTAGGCGCTGGGTAACTACGGACACAGCTGTCGCCTGCGGTGAATTTCGCCGACTCGCGCTGTGAATACTGCCCGAACGTTTCGAGCGATGCGCTCGGCGTGGCAGCATGGCTTTCATGCGAATTACCGTCCTGGGATGTTCGGGCAGTGTGTCCGGACCCGATTCGCCCGCGTCGGGCTACTTGCTGGAAGAAGAGGAGACCTCCCCGGTCGTCCTCGACTTCGGTCCCGGCATCCTCGGGGCATTGCAGCGCTACGCCGATCCGGGAGATGTGAGTGTTCTGCTCTCACATCTGCATGCCGATCACTGCCTCGACGTTCCGGGGCTGCTGGTGTGGCGGCGCTACCATCCCACTCCGCCGGAGGGACGAGCGATCGTCTACGGACCGAAGGACACGGCGTTCCGGCTCGGCGTCGCCTCGGCCGAGTGCGGTGGGCAGATCGACGACATGTCGGACACCATCGACCTGCGTCGTTGGGTGGACGGCCGCACCGTGGAGTTCGGAAAGTTGTCGATTCTGGCTCGGCAGGTGTTCCATCCGCCGGAGTCCTACGGCATGCGTGTCACCACCGCGCAAGGCCGCACGTTCGCGTACAGCGGAGACACGGGAATGTGCCAGGCGGTGCGAGAACTGGCGGACGGAGCCGACGTGTTCCTGTGCGAGGCGTCCTGGACCGACAGTCCCGAGCGGCCGGAGGGAGTGCACCTGTCCGGAACCGAGGCCGGCCGAATCGCGCGAGATGCAGGGGTGGGGGAGCTGCTGCTCACGCATATTCCGCCGTGGACCTCACGGGAGGATGTCATCGCCGAGGCGAAGGCAGAGTTCAGCGGACCGGTGCACGCGGTACTGCCAGGGGACGTCTTCACCGTCTGACGACGCGCTAGGCTTCGAGTCGTGTCCAGACGAGAAGACGGCAGGGCGGACGACGAGCTCCGCACCATCAAGATCACCCGCGGATTCACCAGCCACCCGGCAGGGTCGGTGCTGGTCGAGTTCGGCAACACCAGGGTGATGTGCACGGCCAGTGTCGAGGAGGGTGTGCCGCGCTGGCGAAAGGGATCCGGTCTCGGCTGGCTCACTGCCGAATACGCGATGCTCCCCGCTGCAACCCACACCCGTAACGGCCGCGAGTCCGTCAAGGGCAAGGTCGGCGGCCGCACCCAGGAAATCTCTCGATTGGTCGGACGCTCACTGCGAGCATGCATCGATCTCGCTGCGATCGGCGAGAACACCATCGCCCTCGACTGCGATGTACTCCAAGCCGACGGTGGTACCCGCACCGCGGCTGTGACCGGCGCGTTCGTCGCTCTCAACGACGCAGTCACCTATCTGCGCGCCGCGGGACGACTGGCCGATCCGCAGCCGATCTCGTGCATGATCGCCGCGGTCAGCGTCGGCGTCGTCGACGGCCGAGTGCGCCTCGATCTGCCCTACGAAGAAGATTCGCGCGCCGAGGTCGACATGAACGTCGTCGCCACCGACACCGGCACGCTGGTGGAAATCCAGGGAACCGGGGAGGGCGCGACGTTCCCGCGCACCACACTCGACAAGTTGCTCGACTCCGCGTTCGTCGGTATCGAGAAATTGTTCGAGGTGCAGAAGGAAGCCTTGGCGTTGCCGTATCCCGGCGAACTGCCCGAGCCTGCAGCCGCGGAATCGAAGAAGAAGTTCGGTGCCTGAGTCGAAGCTTCTGGTAGCGAGCCGGAACGCGAAGAAATTGCGCGAACTCCGGCGGGTGCTCGACGCCGCCGGAGTGGCCGGAATCGAACTGGTGGGCCTGGACGAGGTGCCGCCGTTCCCGGAGGCTCCCGAGACCGGAGCGACCTTCGAGGAGAATGCGCTCGCCAAGGCGCGTGACGGCGCGGCGGCCACCGGAATGCCTTGTGTGGCAGACGATTCCGGGATCGAGATCGATGCCCTGAACGCGATGCCCGGGGTGCTCTCGGCGCGCTGGTCCGGTACGCACGGGCAGGACGAGGCCAACACCGCACTGGTTCTGGCGCAGTTGAGTGACACCCCGGACGAGCGTCGCGGAGCCGCATTCGTCTCGGCGTGTGCCCTGGTGATTCCGGGCGGCACCGAGACGGTGGTCCGGGGCGAATGGCGCGGGGTAGTGGGCCGAGAGCCAATGGGGGAGAACGGCTTCGGCTACGACCCCATCTTCGTGCCCGAGGGCGACGGCCGCAGCGCCGCGCAGCTGAGCCCGGAGGAGAAGGACGCCGCCTCGCATCGTGGTCGCGCGCTTCGCATGCTCGTTCCGAGCCTCGGCGAGCTGGCGAGGCGGTAGCTCGTGGCGATGCGAACCGTTTCGATGCGGACGTCGGTTGTGTTCGCCGCCGCAGCCGCACTGTGCCTGGCGGGCACCCCGGCCGACGCGGCACCCGCAGCCGGCTCCTTCGCCGAGGCTCTCGCCTATTCGATCGCGCATCCTGGCGTGACGCCTCCGGGCGCGAACGATTTCTCGTGTGTTCCGAGTGCGCAGCATCCCGAGCCGGTGGTGCTGGTGCACGGATTCCTGGAGAATTCCTACGACAACTGGGCATCGCTGTCGCCGACGCTGGCCGAGGCCGGATACTGCGTGTTCGCCATCGACTACGGCAACACCGGGCCGGTTCGGGCGTTCGGTGCGCTCGAACCCACTCCCGAGAGTGCCGCGGAACTGTCGATGTTCGTCGATTCCGTACTGGAGGCGACGGGCGCGCAGAAGGTGTCGATCGTGGGGCACTCGAAGGGCGGCACCGTGCCGCGCTACTACGCCCGCTTCCTCGGCGGAGATCGAACGGCGGCACGGATCGTGGCGTTGTCTCCACCGAACCACCCGACGGCGGGCCCGCCGACGCAGGACGACGTGCTCGAGCGTCTGAACGAGGGCAGCGACACCGTCTCGGGTATCGACTACACCACCATCGTCACCCGGTACGACCAGATCGTCGTTCCGTACACGGCCTCGCTGCTCAGCGGCGCGGGAAACACCAACGTGGTGTTGCAGGACCTGTGCCCGGCCAACGTCGTCGAGCACACGGGAATCTCGTACGATCCGCTGGCTCAGCGGCTGGTGCAGAACGCATTGGATCCGGAGAACGCGCAGCCGGTCGACTGCTGACGTCAGACGCCGAAGTCGGCTTTGACCTGCTTGGTGCGCTTGTGCTCGACGTAGAAGGACAGGAACGGGATGGTCCCGGCGAGCAGTGTGCCGATCGTGCGGGCGGCGGGCCACCGCACCTTGATGGCGAGATCCACCGTGAGCACGAGGTACACGAGGTAGACCCAACCGTGCACGACGGCAATCCAATTGGGCACGTTCTCGACCTTGAAAACGTACTTGGCGACCATCTCGGTCACGAGAACGAGCAGCCAGATTCCCGTGGCGTAGGCCAGAACGCGATAGCGCAGCAACGCGGAAGCGATCTTCTGGGTCTTGTTCGCAGACGCCTGCGTCTTGTCCGGTGCCGAACTCACGTGGTGCTCCTGTCGGTCCCGCGGGATTCGTTCAGCTCCGCGAGGTAGCTGTTGTATTCGAGCAGTTGCCTGGCTTCGGGATCGTCGAGGTCCCTGGCGTCGGCCGCCGGGGCCTGCCGCTGGGGGAGCAGGTCGAGGGGCACCTCGGTGGGTCCGTCGGGCCGCACTGCAGCCGCCTCGTCGGAGTCCTCGTCCTCGAGGCGGACGAACTTGCGGTAGGCGTAGACCACGAACACTGCGAACAGGGGCCATTGGAACGCGTATCCGAGGTTCTGACCGTTGCCGCCTACTGCCTCGAAGCGTTCCCACTGCCACCAGCCGAGTCCCAGGCACACCGCCGCGGACACGATGACCAGCGCAATCAGTGCTGGCCGACGGTTCGGGCGGGAAGAAGTCACCCTTCGACGGTACCGGAGGTACTACTACTGGAGGTAGTCGCGTGCTGCGGCCCGGCGGTGATTCTCACCATGGACGGCTCGGGTGCGACTCATGCCCGACGACGGTTGGCCCGTGCCTGGGCGAGTTGCTCGGCCCCTGGCCCGGTCACGTCGGTGAGAGCGCTGCTCCGTCCGGTCAGAACCAGTGCCAGGGTGCCGGCCGTTCCTTCGATGACCGGGCCCTCGCCACGGCTCCAGTCGAGATCGGTCGCGCGCCATTGCAGCCGAAGTTCGGGGCCTTTGAACGGTGCCGCGCCGGTTGCGGGTACCAGGGAGTCGAGCATGGTGATCATGCGTTGCTCGGGGACGTGGTGTTCGATGCCCAGCGGCCTGCACACGTCGAGTCCGTGCACGATAACGTCGGACAAGGGGGCGAGCGGACCGTGGCCGGGCGGGGTGAATTTCTTGTCTGCGTGAGCGGTGAGCAAGGCGGGCAAGTCGTCCTCGTGCTCGCGACGAACGCGCGTGGTCATCAGTTGATTGGCGCGGTCGAAATTGCCGCGCGTACGCACCATGACCAGTCCGAACTGCCAGAGCGGGACGATCAGCGGCACCACCAGATGGGCGGCGACGTCGCGGACCGTCCAGGCCTCGCACAGCGAGGGTGTGTCCCATTGTTCGGGAGTGAGAGTCTCGAGAGTCGTTGCGAGAGAACGTCGTTCGTCGGAAATCTCGGCGAAGATCGCGTCGTCGTCGGGGTTGCTGGACATTCGAGCCGCCTTCACACGTCGGAACCTGCAGAAGTCTCGAGAAAATCCGGGTCGAACGACCGTCGTGCGCGAGGGGGGACTTGAACCCCCACGTCCGAAGACACTGGAACCTAAATCCAGCGCGTCTGCCAATTCCGCCACTCGCGCGTGCCGATGAAGTCTACAACCTGGGCGGTCACCGTCGCCGGTGCGGGCGAACGTTGCAGGTGTACACCGTACGGCGCCCGCTACACTCGGCGAGTGGCATCGAAAAAGGACGTCCCCTTCGACCCGGCCCGGACCCTCGGGCTGCTGTGGCGAGTCGACGCCAAGCCGAGTCGCACCGGACTGAGCGTGGATGCGATCGTCGACGCCGCCATCGAACTGGCCGATGCGAACGGCCTCGAGTCGGTATCGATGCGGAACGTGGCCGAGCATCTCGGGGTCGGCGCGATGTCGCTCTACACGCATGTGCCGGGTCGGGAGGACCTGGCCGATCTGATGATCGATCGAGCGCTTGCAGGTCTCTACTCTCGCGTCGACGAGCCGTCCTCCGTAGCCGGCGGATGGCGTTCCGCGATGCACTTCGTCGCCGAGTGCAATTGGACTCTGTACCAACGGCATTCGTGGCTCCTCGAAGCGGAGGGTGCACGCCCCGTGCTCGGTCCGCACACCAACGACAAATACGAGGCCGAGTTGCGCCCCCTGGTCGGCATCGGCCTGAGCGACGTCGAGATCGACTCCGTTCTCACGCTGGTACTCACTCACGTCTCCGGAACCGCGCGAGCCCTCGCCGGCGTGGCGCGTGTCAAGGAACAGTCGGGCATGTCCGACGCCCAGTGGTGGGCGGCTACCGCGCCGATCCTCGAACGGGTCATGGAGCGCGAACGATTTCCGGTGTCGTCTCGGATCGGGACGGCCGCGGCGACGTCGTACGACGCCGCCAGCGACCCCGTGCACGCCTACCGGTTCGGGTTGGAGTGCATTCTCGACGGCGTGGAGGCACTGGTGTCTCGCGGTCAGGATGCCGATCGCAGTTCCGCTTCGGAGTGACGCTGCTTCGGCTTGCGTGATTTGTGCTGGTATCGCCACACGGCATGCTCGAGCGAGGCGAGATCGGTGCCGAGTGCGTTCGCTGCCGCTGTGAGGATCACGGGGGAGCGGTCCTCGGCGATTCCGGCGGCGAGGTTCCGGTGGAGGGGTTCGAGAGCGTCGGCGACGAACGAGTTCGAATGGGCGGTCGCCTTGTCGGTACGCACGCCGAGATTGACGAGCATGCACTCCCAGGTGGTCTCGCCGAGACCGGGGATCGCGCGGAACGCCTCGAATTGTTCTTTCGTGTGCTGCTCGAAGTCGGTCGAACAGCTCAACCCCACCGAGATCAACGTCTGTGCCGCTACGGCTGCAGCAGCTGCCTTGGTTCGACTGTTTCCCGGAACCAGTTGACGGTTGGACAGAATCTCCACGGGTAGATCCGGAGTAGTGGTCAGTTCGGCGAGGGTTGTCAAGTCGTCGAGTCGGTTATCGCCGCGATGCGATCTCCATCGTTGGACCACCGCGCGGACCCCGCTGGTCGGGCTCCCGTACGGAGCCCGTGCGGAAAAGATCGCATCCAGCAACGCCGCCTCGCTCTCGCCGCGCCATCCCGGTGTCCAATGCGGCGAACGCGATTGCGGCACATGCGATTCGATGTGCAGAATCATCGCGTCGAGTTCGTCCACGGTGCAGATGTCCGTTACCGATGAATACATGAATTCCCCCCGGAGTTCGTCGACCGCTCTCGGCGATGAGCGGCTCGTTCGCACAAGGTAGAGGACCGCACCGACAAGGTCGCGTGGCGCTCGTCTGTGCTCGAGATCACATCACGAAAAGATAACGAAAAATGCGAGGCTTTCCTCATGTTCTGACGTCGCTCCCGATGCTCTCGCCAGCGTGGATGCGGGTTACCGATGAGTCGGGTAAACAAAAAGTAAAGCCGGTTCGAGCGACGTACTCGCTGGTAGCACTCGGACGTCCGAGCAAACCTGAGGATTTCCTCATGATTTTGTGTCAACCTTGAGCAGCGCGGAGAAGACCTGTCGACGAGGACCGGCTCACCGCTTCGACCCTGTTGCCCACGACGCGCCAGGGCAGTCATCACAGCGAACGCCCCGACCCCCGAGGCGTCCACGAGAGGAATCTTCAGCCTTGACGATCAACGAGAGCACACCATCACACGGACGAGGTTCGCGAAGCACCGGCAACGCAGACAAATCCCCTAGAAGCAATGGCGGCTCTCGGACTCTGGCAGATCGTTTCGCCGCGGGCGAGCCGTACGCACTGGCCTTCGGTGGCCAGGGTGCACCGTGGCTCAGCTCCCTCGAAGAACTGGCTCGCGACTCCGCGCTCGAACCCGAACTGACCGATCTCGTCAACGAGGCTGCAGTCACTCTCGCACCCGTTGCCGACGAGCTGCTGGTCGTACGCTCGGTCGGCTTCGACCCGATCGGCTGGATGCTCGAACAGGACCTCGCCGACGACGACACCGCCGGCTCGTACGGACCCTCCGAGGCTGCACTGACCTCCGCTGCCGTCTCGCTGCCCGGAGTGTTCCTCACTCAGGTCGCGGCACTGCGCGCACTGAAGTTGCAGGGACTCGATCCCGCCCAGAGCCCGCCGGTCAAGGTCGTCGGACACTCGCAGGGTCTCATCGCCGCCGAATCCGTCGCAGCGGACGGCGCGAAGGACGCGAGCTTCCTCGCGATCGCCCAGCTCGTGGGTGCCGCTGCAGGTCTCGTCGGCCGCCGCCGCGGCATCATCGGTGCCGGAGACCGCGCGCCGATGGTCTCGGTTGCCAACGTCGAACCCGCACGACTGCAGTCGATCATCGCCGAACTCGCGATCGCCGGAGCGCCGGAGCGATCCGCAGCCCTCGCCATCCGCAACGGCCGCCGTCGCGTCGTGCTCTCGGGACCTCCCGCCCAGCTGGCCCGCGTGCAGGAGAAGTGCGAGCAGATCGCTGCCGAGGAAGAGCGCGACCGCGACGCCAAGAAGCGTGGCGGTGCCGTGTTCGCCCCGGTCTTCGAGCAGCTTCCCGTCGAGATCGGCTTTCATCATCCCGCCCTGGCAGACGCTGTCGAACTCGTCAGCGCCTGGGCACAGCGTTGTGGACTCGATGTCGAGCTCGCACGCGACCTCGCGCAGAAGATCCTCGTGGACTCCGTCGATTGGGTCGACGCCATCGACGGTGTCGTCGACGCCGGTGCCGACTGGATTCTCGATCTCGGCCCAGGCGACCTGCTCACCCGCATGACCACTCCGGCACTGCGCGGACAGGGCGTCGGCATCATCGCCGCGTCCTCACGCGGAGGCCACCGCAACCTGCTCACCCCGGGAGCTGCTCCCGAGGTCCAGCCCGCATGGTCTGCCTACGCCCCCACGCCGGTCACGCTGCCCGACGGCCGAGTCGTGGTCGAGACCTCGTTCACCAAGATGACCGGACGTTCGCCGATCCTGCTCGCAGGCATGACGCCGACGACGGTCGACGCGAAGATCGTTGCCGCAGCCGCCAATGCAGGCCACTGGGCCGAGCTGGCCGGTGGCGGCCAGGTCACCGAGGACATCTTCACCGATCGTGTCGCCGAGCTCTCCACCCTCCTCGAGCCCGGCCGCGCCATCCAGTTCAACTCTCTCTTCCTCGACCCGTACCTGTGGAAGCTGCAGCTCGGCGGACGCCGTATCGTGCAGCGCGCTCGCGCAGCGGGTGCGGCCATCGACGGCGTCGTCGTCACCGCAGGCATCCCTGAGCTCGACGAGGCCGTGGCTCTCATCGAAGAGTTGTCCGAGGCCGGAATCAGCTACGTCTCGTTCAAGCCCGGCACCGTCGCGCAGATTCGCGCCGTCATCCGCATCGCCAACGAGGTTCCGTCCTACCAGGTCAACGTTCACATCGAGGGTGGCCGCGCAGGCGGACACCACTCGTGGGAGGACCTCGACGACCTGCTGCTGACCACCTACGCCGAGCTGCGGTCACGGCCCAACCTCGTCGTCTGCGTCGGCGGCGGCATCGGCACCCCCGAGCGGGCAGCGGAGTACCTCACCGGTACCTGGTCGGCCGTCCACGGCTACCCGAAGATGCCGCTCGACGGAATCCTCGTCGGCACCGCAGCGATGGCGACCCTGGAGGCCACGACGGCTCCCGAGGTCAAGCAGCTTCTGGTCGACACCCCCGGAACCCCCGACTGGGTCGGTGCCGGTACCGCCAACGGCGGAATGGCCTCGGGCCGAAGTCAGCTCGGTGCCGACATCCACGAGATCGACAATGCGGCATCTCGGTGCGGCCGACTGCTCGACGAGGTCGCCGGCAACGCCGACGCCGTGGCCGAGCGTCGTGACGAGATCATCGCCGCACTCGACGGCACCGCGAAGCCCTTCTTCGGTGACGTCGCCGACATGACGTACCAGCAGTGGCTCGTTCGCTACCTCGACCTGGCCGTCGGAACCGACTCGCGCAGCGAATTCGACTGCGGCGGTGAGTTCACCGATGCCGTGACCGAGGCACGCGAATCCGTGTGGCTCGACATCACCTGGCGGACACGCTTCCTGGAGATGCTGCAGCGTGCCGAGGCTCGCCTGCATCCGGTCGATCGCGGACCCATCCCCACCCTGTTCGCCGACGCCGAGGTTCTCGAACGCCCACGCGCCGCACTGAAGTCGCTGCTCGCGCAGTTCCCCGACGCCGCCGACGTGGTTCTGCACCCGGCCGACATCACCTTCTTCACCTCGCTGTGCCGCATGCCCGGTAAGCCGGTCAACTTCGTCCCCGTCGTCGACGGCGATGTGCGTCGTTGGTGGCGCAGTGACTCGCTGTGGCAGGCACACGACGCCCGCTACTCGGCCGATCAGGTCTGCATCATCCCCGGTACCGTCGCCGTCGCGGGTATCACTCGCGTCGACGAGCCCGTGGGCGAGCTTCTCGATCGCTTCGAGAAGGCCACCGCAGATCAGCTGCTCGCCGAGGGCATCGAGCCCACGGCCGTCGCCAGCCGTCGCCACGCCGAGATCGCACCCGGACTGCTGGGTATCGTGCTGGCTGCTCCCGACGTCACCTGGGCCTCGCGCATGACGCAGAACCCCGTTGCACGCCTGGGTGATCCGGCCGACTGGACCGTGGAATCCGAGACCGTCGCGGCGCACCCGCAGACCGGCTCGTCGCTCACCGTGCTCGATTCCGAGCACGTGGAGCTGCTGGTTCCGCTCGCTCCGGGCAAGGAAGTTCGCATCCGCCTGACGGTTCCGGCCTCGACGATCGACGGTGGCGCGCCCGTCGTCACCGCACAGGACGCCCAGCAGGCCATGTCGGCTCTGCTCGGAGTTGCTGCAGGCCAGGAACTTCCGGCTGTCAAGAGCGGCGTTGCCCGGCTGAACATCGCGTGGATCCCCGATCTGATCGCCGACCACGCAGGCGTCACCGGATCCGGACTGCCGGACTCGCTGACCGTCAGTGGCAAGGCCGTTCCCGACGTCCTCGTCGGTGCCTGCTGGCCCGCCGTCTTCGCCGTCCTGGGTGCCACTCGCAACGCCGAAGGCATCGACGTCATCGAAGGCATGCTCGACCTGGTGCACCTCGATCACAGCGTCGCCCTGGTCGGCGAATTGCCCACCGACACCTCCATTCTCGTGGTCAAGGCCGCGGCCGGAGAGGTGCTCGACACCGATCTCGGCCGCGTCGTCGAGGTCACCGTCGAGATCGGTGCCATGCTCGGTGAGGGGCTCGACGCTCCCGCCGTCGCAACTCTGGTGGAGCGCTTCGCCATTCGCGGACGCACCGGCAAGGGCGAGCTCGTCGACCCGGCTCGCGCCGGTGGCTCGGTGAGCGCCGACGCACAGGACACCCCGCGTCGTCGCCGTCGTCAGGCCACCATCGTCGCCCCTCGCAACATGGCCGCGTTCGCTCAGGTCTCGGGCGACCACAACCCGATTCACACCTCCGACGCCGCGGCTCTGCTCGCCGGTCTCGGCAGCCCGATCGTGCACGGCATGTGGCTCTCGGCCGCTGCCCAGCAGACGGTCACCGCAGTCGACCACGCGGACACCAAGACTCCGCCGCGTCGCCTCACCGCATGGACCGCACGCTTCCTCGGCATGGTTCGACCCGGAGCCGAGATCGACGTTCGCGTCGACCGCACCGGATTCGACCAGGGTGCCGAACTGATCGAGGTCTCCTGCCGTGTCGCAGGAGAACTGGTCATGGTCGCCACCGCTCGCACCGCGCCGCCGAAGACCGTCTACGCCTTCCCGGGCCAGGGCATCCAGCGTGCGGGCATGGGCCTGGACGCACGGTCTCGCTCGAAGGCCGCACGTGAGGTGTGGGAGCGTGCCGACAAGCACACCCGCAGCGCGCTCGGCTTCTCCATTCTCGCTGTGGTGCGCGACAACCCGACGTCGCTCAGGGCGCGGGGCGTCACGCACAAGCATCCCGACGGTGTGCTGCACCTGACCCAGTTCACCCAGGTCGCGATGGCCGTTCTCGGCGTCGCACAGGTGGCCGAACTGCGTGAATCCGGTGCGTTCGTGGAGAACTCGATCCTCGCCGGCCACTCCGTCGGTGAGTACAACGCCCTCGCAGCCGTAGCCGGCGTGCTCCCGCTCGAAGCCGTCCTCGAGGTCGTCTTCCAGCGTGGATCGGCCATGCACGCGCTCGTTCCGCGTGATGCCAGCGGCCGCAGCGACTACCGCATGGCAGCGATCCGCCCGTCGCAGATCGGCCTGGCCGACGAGGACGTACAGGGCTTCGTCGCCGGTGTCGCGGCAGAATCCGGTGAATTCCTTGAGATCGTCAACCTCAACCTGCGCGGCTCGCAGTACGCCATCGCAGGCACGGTTGCCGGCCTCGGCGAGCTGGAGAAGAAGATCGCGATCCGCCGTGCCGAGTTCGGTGGCAAGGCCGCCTACATCATGGTTCCCGGCATCGACGTGCCGTTCCACTCCACGGTGCTGCGTGGCGGAGTCGACGACTTCCGCAATCGCCTCCAGACTCTGCTCCCCGAGCAGATCGATCCGGCGATCCTGGTGGGTCGCTACATCCCGAACCTGGTGCCCAAGCCGTTCTCGCTCGAGCGCGAGTTCGTTCAGGAGATCGCCGATCTGGTTCCGTCCGAGCCGCTGAACGCCGTTCTCGCGGAGTTCGATTCGTGGGCTGCTCGGCCGAGCGACCTGTGCCGCGTGATTCTGACCGAGCTGCTTGCTTGGCAGTTCGCCAGCCCGGTGCGCTGGATCGAGACCCAGGACCTGCTGTTCGCAGACGAGTCCGACGGTGGCATGGGTGTCGAGCGCTTCGTCGAGATCGGCCTCGGTGCAACTCCGACCGTGGCGAACCTCGCGTCGCAGACCCTCAAGCTGCCGGGCCGCTTTGGCCACCCGGTCGAGGTACTGAACCTCGAGCGCGAGGCTGCGATCATCTACGGCACCGACACCGACCCGGCTCCGGCCGACGAGGAAGAGTCGGCACCGGTGGAGGCCGCTGCTCCGGCAGCAGCTTCGGCCCCTGCCGCGGCACCCGCGCCCGCTCCGGCCGCAGCACCGTCCGGCGGACCTCGTCCGGACGACATCGCGTTCGTCGCGGCCGATGCGACCAAGATCCTCATCGGTCTGTGGACCAAGCTGCAGCTCGATCAGATCGGGCCCGCCGACACCATCGAGGCACTGTGCGACGGCGTGTCCTCGCGTCGTAACCAGCTGCTCGTCGACCTCGGTTCCGAGCTCTCGCTCGGTGCCATCGACGGCGCAGCCGATGCCGACATGGGTGCGCTCTCGGGCACGGTGAACAAGCTGGCTCGTACCTACAAGCCGTTCGGTCCGGTGCTCAGCGACTCCATCAACGACCACCTCCGCAAGGTCTTCGGCCCCTCGGGTCGACGCCCGGCCTCGATCGCCGATCGCGTCAAGAAGACCTGGGAACTGGGCGACGGCTGGGCGCACCACGTCACCGCCGAGGTCGCTCTCGGTACCCGTGACGGTGCCTCGGTTCGTGGTGGCGCACTCGGCGGCCTGGCCGACGGCGCTCTCGCCGACGGCAACGCAGTCGACAACGTCATCGACGCGGCCGTGGCCGCGGTGGCCGCACGCCGCGGCGTCGCAGTCTCGATGCCGCAGGCAGGCGGCGGGGCCGGCGGAACCGTCGACGCTGCTGCTCTCGGTGAGTTCACCGAGCACATCACCGGCCGCGACGGCGTCCTCGCCTCCGCAGCCCGGCTGGTACTCGAGCAGCTCGGACTCGCCGATGCTCCCAACGCAGTGCTGGCCGAGAATCCCGATGCCGCTCTGGTCGAGCTGGTTTCGGCCGAGCTGGGATCCGACTGGCCTCGCCTCGTCGCCCCGGCGTTCGACGCCAAGCGCGCCGTCCTGATCGACGACCGATGGGCAACCGCCCGTGAGGATCTGGCCCGGTTGTGGCTCGGTACCGCAGGCGACATCTCGGTCGAGTCCTTCGCCGGCGCAGGCAATGCCGTTGCGTCGCAGGCACAGTGGTGGAAGGCCAAGGCCGACCACGAGAACAAGACCGTGCTCGCCGAGACCTTCGGACGCATCTCCGGCATCGCGGTCGCATCCGAGGACAAGGGCCAGTGGTCCGACGAGGTCGCAGTGGTCACCGGCGGCAGCAAGGGCTCCATCGCAGCTGCGGTGACAGCCAAGCTGCTGGCCGGGGGAGCGACGGTCTTCGTCACCACCTCCAGGCTCGACGACGAGCGACTCGGCTTCTACCGCAGCCTCTACCGCGACAACGCACGCAGCGGAGCATCGCTGTGGGTGGTTCCGGCCAACATCGCGTCGTACACCGACGTCGATGCGCTCATCGAGTGGATCGGCAGCGACTTCGTCGACACTGCTGGTGGCGCGAAGACCTTGGTCAAGGCCGCAGCGACGCCGACGATGCTGTTCCCGTTCGCCGCACCGCGGGTCATGGGCGAGATGTCCGACGCCGGAGCTCGCGCCGAGATGGAAATGCGCGTGCTGCTCTGGTCGGTCGAACGGTTGATCGGCGGACTGTCCAAGGTCGGTCACGACACCGACATCGACACCCACCTGCACGTGGTGCTGCCGGGATCGCCGAACCGCGGAATGTTCGGTGGCGACGGTGCCTACGGTGAATCGAAGGCTGCACTCGATGCTGTTGTCGCCAAGTGGGGCTCGGAGAAGAACTGGGCCGAGCGGGTGTCCATCGCCCACGCTCACATCGGGTGGGTGCGCGGCACCGGCCTGATGGGTGGCAACGATCCCATCGTCGAGGCCGTCGAGGCCGAGGGTGTACGCACCTGGTCCACCGACGAGATGGCGACCGAGCTGCTCGAACTGTGCACGCCTGCCGCTCGCCGACAGGCTGCGCAGGAGCCGATCGTCGCCGATCTCACGGGCGGGCTGGCCAACACCAAGCTCAACCTCGTCGAACTCGCTCGAGACGCAGCTGCGGCCGTGGCTGAGAAGACCGAAGAGGTCGTGGACAGTTCGGTTATCGCGGCACTGCCCGCACCGCCGCGGCTGTCGACGACGACCACCGCTCCGGCGTGGCCGACACTCGATGTCGACCCGAAAGACCTCGTCGTCATCGTCGGTGCGGGCGAGCTCGGACCGTACGGTTCGGCACGTACCCGCTTCGAGATGGAGGTCGACGAGCAGCTCTCTGCCGCAGGCGTTCTCGAACTAGCGTGGAACACCGGCCTGATCGCCTGGGAGAACGATCCAAAGCCGGGTTGGTATGACATCGAGTCCGGTGACCTGGTGCCCGAGGAGGACATCGCCGACAAGTACCACGACATCGTGGTCGAGAAGTGCGGCATCCGCACCTACGGCGACGACGGCGCGATGGTCGGCAACACCGCTCCGCTGATGACCTCGGTCTTCCTCGACAACGACCTGACGTTCGTGGTCGGAACCGAGATCGACGCCCGGTCGTTCGCAGCAGCGGATCCCGAGCACACGCTGATCACGCCGGTCCCGGATTCGAGCGACTGGCAGGTCACCCGCAAGGCGGGCACCGAGATTCGCGTCCCGCGCAAGATGAAGCTCACTCGCACCGTCGGTGGGCAGATTCCGACCGGATTCGACCCGACCAAGTGGGGCATCTCGCCCGACATGGCCAGCTCGGTCGACCGTGTCGCACTGTGGAACATCGTCACCACGGTCGACGCGTTCATCTCCTCGGGCTTCAACCCGTCGGAACTCATGCGCTGGGTGCACCCCACGCTGGTGGCCAACACACAGGGCACCGGCATGGGCGGCATGGAGTCCATGCGCTCGCTGTACATCGACACCCTGCTCGGTGATGCTCGTGCGAACGACATCCTGCAGGAGGCTCTGCCGAATGTCGTTGCTGCGCACGTGGTCCAGTCGTACATCGGTAGCTACGGCGCGATGGTTCACCCCGTCGCCGCCTGCGCCACCGCGGCCGTCTCCGTCGAAGAAGGCGTCGACAAGATCAAGCTGGGCAAGGCGCAGCTCGTGGTCGCCGGCGGCTTCGACGACCTGAGCAACGAAGGCATCATCGGCTTCGGTGACATGTCGGCCACGGCGGACTCGGCAGCGATGACCGCCAAGGGCATCAGCGATCGGCGGTTCTCGCGGGCGAACGACCGCAGGCGCGGTGGTTTCGTCGAATCCCACGGCGGCGGAACGATTCTGCTCGCTCGCGGCGACCTGGCACTTGAGATGGGCCTGCCGGTCCTCGGAGTGGTGGCCTACGCACAGTCGTACGGCGACGGAGTGCACACCTCCATCCCGGCTCCGGGACTCGGTGCGCTCAGTGCCGGTCGCGGCGGAAAGGATTCGGCGCTCGCACTCTCGCTCAACGCACTCGGCGTCAGCGCAGACGACGTGGCCGTGATCTCCAAGCACGACACCTCCACCGCAGCCAACGACCCCAACGAGGCGGAACTGCACACCCGCCTCGCCAAGGCCATCGGCCGTTCGGACGGCGCTCCGCTGTTCGTCGTCTCGCAGAAGAGCCTCACCGGACACTCGAAGGGTGGAGCGGCTGCCTGGCAGCTGATCGGCCTGTGCCAGGTGCTGGCGAACGGTGTCATCCCGCCGAACCGCAGCCTCGACTGCGTCGACGACAAGATGACCGCGTTCGAGCATCTGGTGTGGGCACGGGAGCCGCTGCGCTTCGGTGACTCGGTGCCGCTCAAGGCAGGTCTGCTCACGTCCCTCGGATTCGGCCACGTGTCCGGACTCATCGCCCTGGTGCACCCGCAGGCATTCGTCGAGGCCGTTCCGGCGGACCGGCGTGCGGAGTACATCGCGAAGGCGAACGAGCGCCGGATCGCCGGTCAACGCAGGCTGATCTCCGCGATGGTGGGGGGAGACTCCCTCTACGAGCGGCCCGACGATCGACGGCTCGGACATGACGGGACGCCGGCCAAGACGTCACGTGAACTGGAGGCGAACGTGTTGCTCAACGAGTCCGCTCGCCTCGGCGAGGACGACGTCTACTCCTCCGGTCTGCCGGGTGCCATCTGATGGCGATCCTGGGAGTGGGTTTCGACCTGGTGACGGTGTCCGACTTCGCCGAGCAGATGGAGAAGGTCGGCACGACGATGATCCGCGACAGCTTCACCGCGGGCGAGCGCCGTCATGCCGCGACGAAGAGTTCCGATCCGACCCGCCACTACGCAGCACGGTGGGCGGCCAAGGAAGCAGTGCTGAAGGCATGGGCGACATCGCGATTCGCTCGGCCGCCGCAGATCGGTGACAACCCGTATCCGCTGATCGAGGTGGTCAACGATGCGTGGGGCCGGCCGTCCATCAAGTTGCACGGGATGGCGCAGGAGTTCCTGCCGACGGTGAAGATTCATCTGTCGCTGACGCACGACGGTGACATCGCCGCTGCCGTGGCCATTCTGGAGGAGTGAGTTCGCTCCGACAACGAGTCAGGCCCGTCCGATCCAGGTGATCGGGCGGGCCTTTCGTCTGTGCGGGCTCGGGTTGCTCAGGCTTGCTCGGTGTCGCTCGCCGAGCCGCCGGAGCGCCTGCTCTCCTTCTCGGCGACGAGCAGGTACGCCATCATGATGCGTTTGAGCTCGGCGACGGCGTCCTCGTGGCTCTGGCCGTCCTGCACGGAGAAGTTGAGCATCGAGTAGACGATGTGCACCAGCACCTGAGCCATGAGGTTGCGGCGATGCCGAGGCGTGCGCGGAGTGAGCGGTCCGAGCATGCGCGAGACCTGCTCGGCGAACTCCCGCTCGTGGATCACCCCGGTTGCGCGGGTCGACGGTGTCGACTGCATGGCGAGCCACACTTCGCGGCGCGACGGATCGGTCATCCACATGCCGGCCATGTGGTCGACGAAGTTGTTGAGGAAGCGCACCCAGTCCAGGGACGGCACCTCGCCGTCGAACTCGGCCAGCTCCTGTTGCACCCCGACGAGGTCCTGGCGGTTGAGCTCGCAGACGATGACGTACTTGTTGGCGAAGAACTGGTACAGCGTGCCGATCGGGAGTTCGGCGCGCGACGCGACTTCCTCGCAGGTGAACGACTCGAAACCGACGTCACTGAGCAACTCGCGTGAGGCTTGCAGCAGCGCGTCGAACTTGCGCTGGCTGCGTTCCTGGGTAGGACGCCGTCGCGGCATGAGCTCCTGAGTCTGTGCCGTCGACTCGAGCGCGGCGTCGAGACGGCGCGAGGACTGGGCACGAGCAGAGGATTCCACCCGGTCAGGCTATCCGGCGCGGGTGCTCGATATCCACAACGGTCCGCGAGGTCACGCCCGCAGGCTGCGCATCTGGCTCGAACAGGCGGGTTCCAGCCTAGGGCTTCGAAGAATCCTGGGGCCGATTACAAACGCCGGATCCTCATACTGTGACAAACTCCAAGACCGATCTCGGCCAATGTAACCGTCAACAGGTATGGTTTAGGTAACAGAATCAAATTCCGTGCAGGGTGATCGTCGTTCGGAACCGCTGAACGACGTTCATGGTCGGGTGCCTCCACCCTGAGCACAGGGAGACTGCCATGGCAATTATTGGTATAGCGATCGAATCTGGCTCGATGCAGACAGTGCTGTTGGAGCCGACCTCGGGCGAGGTTCTCGCCGACCGGACGACCCCGCTCGATCCCGACGCCGCCTCGGTTCTCACCGCCGCGATCGAGACGATGCGCAGCGAGGCGGCGACGCTCGACGAAGACGTGGACGCAGTGGGAGTGGTGTATCGAACCGAGGAGGAGCGCGCGGAGTTCGCGGATGCCCTCGGCGACGAACCCGCAGTGCTGTCGTCGGTGACCGAGTCGTTCCTCGGCTGGCTGGCAACCTCGGAAGAATTCGCCGACGCGAAGACCGTGCTTCTGTACTACATGGGCGACACGGGCGTCTCCATTTCTCTCGCCGACGCAGCCGACGCCTCGATCACGCCGGCGAAGACTGCTGCGCTGGACTCGATGTCGCCCGAGCGCATCGGCAGCACCATCCCCCTGGCGTGGGAAGTGGTCGATCAATCCGGCAAGAAACCCGAGTTCGTTGCGTTGTTCGGCGACCGGTCCAGTAGTCGAGACCTGGTCGACATCCTGTCCCTCGGACTCGGCGTTCCCGTGGTGCGCGTGGGTGATGCGGACCAGGTCGCAGCGCGGGGAGCTGCGCTGCTGGCGCATCAGGAGGAGCCGACAGCAGTGGCCGCACCGCCGGTGGCGACCGAGGAGTCGGAGCAGGTCGAGGCCGTCGAGACCGAGGTCGTGGAAGCGAACGAGATCGACGCCCGGATCGCCGTCGTCGAGGCCGCGGAGTCCGATCCAGAGGTAGCGGCGGACGCGGATGTCGACAGGGTGGTAGCGCCGCTTCCGGTGCCTGCCGTGCGGTCGGTCGTCGGGGCCGAGCCGGTCCGGTCGGCAGGCTCCGGGCGCAAGCTCGTGTTCGCCGCAGTGCTGCTGGCCGGGGTGCTCTCCGCAGGTGTCGCGGTCGCTGCGACGTTGCCGGATGAATCGGAGACGACTGCCGAACAGAGCGTCGATCGACGCGACGCCGGTACGGATCTGGTGGGGGCGACTCGGCAGGCGGACCCCACCACGTCCGACCCGGTTGCGGTCGTCGTTCCACCGGCACCGGATATTGCGCCCCCGACCGAGGCGATTCCCCCGACAGTGGACCCGTGGGCGGTTGTCGAGCCCGCACCGACCACTGAGCCTTGGGTGACACAGGATCCGCCACGTCAGGCCGTGGCGGCTCCGCAGCCGCCGACGACCACGGTTGCCCCTCCGCAGTTCACCGTTCCCGTTCCCATTCCGGAGCCGGGTAAGTCGCCCGAACAGCTCGAACAGGAAGCGTGGGATCGGCACTGGCAGCAAACCGGTGAGTGGATTCATCAGGAGCTCTCCGGCGGCTGACGGTGAACGGTTCGTATGACGAGTGATGACAGACTGGCTACGGCCCGTCTGTCATTTTCTCGTTTGGAGGATTCATGCCCGCCGATTCGCGACCCGTCGACGTTCGATCTGCAATCGCATCGCAGATGCCCCGAGCGAAATCGGAGCTGGCAGAGTTGGTCCGGTTCGCCTCGGTGCACGATCCTCGGCAGTTTCCGGTCGAGGAATGCACCGGTGCGGCGCAGTGGGTGCAACGGGCATTCGTCGACGCGGGAATTCCCGACGTCCAACTGATCGAGACGGTCGACGGCTCACTGGCGGTCGTCGGTTCGCGGCCGGCCCGCGCGGGAGCGCCGACCGTTCTGCTGTACTCGCACTACGACGTTCAACCTCCGGGTGACCGAACACTGTGGAACAGTGAACCTTTCGAGCTGACCGAACGGGACGGCCGTTGGTACGGGCGGGGTTCGGCGGACTGCAAGGGCAACGTGATCATGCATCTGCTGGCGCTACGGGCACTGGGGGAGTCACTCGACGTCGGCGTGCGCATCATCTGCGAGGGTTCGGAAGAGATGGGCACGGGCGGGTTGGAAGCGCTCGTGGAGCAGCGACCCGAACTGTTCGTCGCAGACATGGTCGTCATCGGCGATACCGGGAACACGAAGGTGGGATCGCCGACGGTGACGACCACGCTTCGCGGTATCGCGAATGTAGTAGTGCACGTGGAAACGCTTGCAGGAGAAGCGCATTCCGGAATGTACGGCGGTCCTGCTCCCGATGCGCTCGCAGCCTTGGTGCAGGTGCTCTCCACGTTGCGGAACGAGCAGGGAGACACCGTGGTCGACGGTCTGGACGGAACGCAGACCTGGGACGGGGTCCCGTACGACGCCGAGCAGTTCCGTGCCGATGCCGGGGTGCTCGACGGCGTCGGGCTGGCCGGCTCGGGCTCGGTAGCGGAGGCGGTGTGGGCGCGGCCCGCTCTGACGATTCTGGGGATCGACTGTCCACCGGTGGTGGGGTCTGCTGCTGCGATCTCGCCTCGTGCGTCGGCACGGCTCAATCTGCGGGTACCGCCTGGAACGGATCCAAAGCGGGCTCAGGATGCCCTGGTGGCTCATCTGGAGGCGCGTACGCCGTGGAATGCGCGCGTCACCGTCGAGCGTGAAGCGATCGGATCGCCGTTTCGAGCCGGGACCGACGGGCCGGGATATGCGGCGCTGTCCGAGGCGTTGGAGGAGGCATTCGGGCATCCCATGGGGACGGCCGGCCAAGGTGGGTCTATTCCGCTGTGCAACGCGCTGGCTCAGGTGCTGCCGGACGCCGAGATCGTGCTGATGGGCGTCGAGGAACCTCGGTGTCGGATCCACGCTCCCAACGAGAGCGTGGATCCGTCGGAAATCGAGAAGATGGCCGTCGCCGAGGCGTTGTTCCTGCAGCGACTGGCCGGGTCCGGCAGTGAGGACTCAGACAGCTAGATCGCGGCGAAGCTTGGCGACGTGGCCGGTGGCCCGGACGTTGTACTGCGCCACCTCGATCTTGCCTGCCTCGTCGACGAGGAACGTGGAGCGAATGACGCCCTCGTAGACCTTGCCGTAGTTCTTCTTCTCCCCGAATGCGCCCCACGCCTGCAACGTCGTCTTCTCCTCGTCGGAGAGCAGGGGGAACGTCAGCTCTTCCTTGTCGCGGAACTTGGCGAGCTTGGCTGGCTTGTCGGGGGAGATGCCGATGACTTCCAGGCCTTCTCCGTTGAGCTCGGCAAGGCTGTCCCGGAAGTCGCAGGCCTGCTTGGTGCAGCCGGGGGTGCTCGCGGCGGGGTAGAAGTACACGATCACCTTCTTGCCTGCATAGTCGGCGAGAGAGACGTCGTTGCCGTCGGCATCGGGCAGGGTGAACGCCGGAGCGGTGTCGCCCGGCTCGAGCTTGTTGTATTCGGTCACCGCACGAGAGTATCGAAATGTCGTCGTGCTCTAGGCTCGACTGCGACAGAGACTATTTGCAACAAGTTGGAGGACACGTGGCCAAGGACACCGACCGGATCGAGCGCGAGATCGAGGCCGCTCGCAATCAGCTCGCCAGCACCCTGGACGAGCTGAGCGTCCGTGCCAGCCCAAAGAACATCGTCGCCAATACCAAGCAGTCCGTGGTGGCCAAGCTCAACGAGCCGGCAGTGAAGTTCACTCTCCTCGGAGTCGGCGCAGTGGTGGCAGTTCTCGTGGTTCGCCGGATCTTCAACTGAGTCAGCAGGCGCTCCGACCAGCCGATTTCACATCTGGCGGTATCTGCTGTTAATGTTTCTCCCGCACCGCAGAGAACACGCGGTGCGGATCGGCGCCATTAGCTCAGTTGGTTAGAGCAGCTGACTCTTAATCAGCGGGTCCGGGGTTCGAATCCCTGATGGCGCACATTCAGACCCCCGTTCGGATCTCCATCCGGGCGGGGGTCTTTTTGTGTTCCGCCGAAGAATGACGCAACGTCGACGCCCAGGACGGTTGCGATTGCCTCGAGCTCGTCGATATCGAACGGCCGCAGCGCCTTCATCTTCCGGCTCAGATTCGACTGTGAGAGTCCTGTCAATTGGGCAAGCCTGTTCTGGCTTACGCCCGCTCGCGCTGCTTCCGCGCGAACCTCTGCTGCTACGCGTCCCCGAGCGCTAGAGCGGTCGGGCATGTCCAGGACTGTCATGCGAGCAATTATACCCACCAGTGACACATTGTCTATCTCTGGTGACTAGGTCTTCCCACGAATGCACATTCCAATCCATACGGGGTAACTTACTGTTGACACCTATCCCATATGGGGTAGAAGATGCACAGGTGACCGATACAACCCCAGCAGCAGTACTCGTAGGCGAAGAGGTGCGGGCATTGCTCGCACGCCGGAGGGTCTCGCAGGTCGAACTCGCGGCACATATCGGAATCTCGATGTCGTCGATGCACAGACGACTTCTCGGAACGCAGCCCTTCACCGTCAACGAGATCGTCGACGCTGCGCAGCTGCTTCAAGTTCCAGCCAGTGCGCTACTCGGCCCGCTCGACTCGCTCGCGGAGATCACTCCGAGCTCGGTCGCCTGATTTCCGCCCGACCCAATCAAGAAGGCCCGCCGAGTGCGTGCTCGACGGGGCCCTGCGACACCCACTGAATTGGAGTGAAGATGTCAGACCCAGATTCTACGGCCTTCCGATACATGAGACGGCGACTGCTGTTCGCCGGCCTTCTGCTCGGCATGCTCTACGCCGCATCCCAGAGCGCGGGGTGGTTGTGATGCAAGGCGATCACGTCGAAGTGACGACCGATTTCGAGCTCACACCCGAGCTCAGGGCGCAGACCCTCGATCACATCAAGTACGACCACATCCACGTGATGATCGGCCAGGATCCGGACGACCCCACGAAGCTCAAATCGCAGCTCATGACCGCGCCCGGAACAACGCCCGTCTGCTACGCCAAGGCAGCTCGGATTCTCAGGGATCTCGCCGACACGCTGATGAGCGTGCACGCCGAGAAGGGGTGCAACGAATGAGCGCCCTCGTAGAGAGTTTCGTCCGAGCCTTCACCGAGGCGGCCGAGAAGATCCCGCTCGCGTGCTCCGTCTGCGGCAAGGTCGTCGCGCACGTGCACCCACCGGCCCCTTCCGTCGCCCTCACCTGCTCGCAGTGCCGCGAGGTGACTCCGTGAGCGCACAGAAGATCGTCCTGACCAAGACCCGCCTGTCGGGCAACGTCATGATCCGCGCCGACCGCGAGAACCTCGACGAGCAGCTCGGCGCGGGCACCTGGGTGAACCTCACACTGCGCGGTCTCCCGAACTCGGCCGCGTACGCCCGCGAGAAGGCCGAGCAGTACGCGGCCATCGCCGACGAGCTCGACTCGCTGGTTGCATCCGGAGCGGGGGCGGAGTGGTGAGCGAAGCGCTGCTGATCGCCGCACGCAATGTGTGGCCGATGAAATCCGACCCGATCGAGATCGGCATCGAGAACGGCATCCCCTGGGCGATTGCCCAGAACGGAAACCCCTACATGCCCGCCCTCTGCGGATATGCCCAGATTCCGGCCGAAGGTCACCCGCTCTCGACGGTCGACCATTTTCGGACCATCGACGACGCTGTCCGCACACCGGGCGGCATTACCTGGGGTCCGATCACGCCGTTCGAGTTAGCAGGCAAGATGCTGCCCGGCCGCACGCTCGCCGAGATCGGCGGATGGGTCGGCTTCGATACCGGGCACAGCTGGGACTACTGGGATGACCTGGAACTGGCCCGCGTCGGCCTCACCCGTGTTCCGTTTCCGGGCGGATACGTCCCGGAGTCTCTACCGAACGCGAAGTACTGGACGGTCGATGCCATTCGCGACGCAGCAAAGACACTGGCCAGCCAGATCGGCTACATGCGCACGCCGTCGCAGGCGGTGATCTGAGTGGACTACATCCAGGTCGACCACGGCCGCATCGTCGACGCCCCGAATCCGAAGACCACGCTCGACGTCTGGTGCGCGGTGATCCTGATCGCCACAGTCGCGATGATGGGGTTCGTTGTGTGGGCGGCGTCATGACGGCGTCGAAGATCTGCGGACCGGATGCGTTCCGCGAGGAGTACACGGAGATGCGTTCGCGTGGACTGTCTCACGACCGCATCGCCCAGGTGCTCGGAGTCAAGCGCGAGTCGCTGCTGCGTCGGTGCATGCGCACCGGCATCTACATTCCGGAGAAGTCCGAAGTCGAGCTGCGGGCCGCACTCGATCGGCTCATTGCCTCCGGTCGACCGTTCGTCGCGTCCGATCTTGCTGAGTTCGAGCCCGGGCTGCTCGGAAACACGCTGAGACGGGCCGCGCGCGAAGGCCGAATCCGGTCGATGGGCACCAGGCCTCGGTTCCACGGCGGCACCCGGGTGCAGATCTGGTGTGCGGCAGAGGCCGGCCAGGCGGTGGCGTCGTGAGCGACTATCCGGCCAGCCTCACCCTCCGCCCGATCGTCATGTGGCCCGGGAAGCCGACCGCCGTCCGTGAGCGATCGAAGTTCTCGGCAACGTGGAGCTCGACGCTCTCGCTGCTCGACCGGGAGCTGTCCAAGCTCGGCAAAGGGGCGCGCAACGCACCCGCAGTCCTACAGATCGCCATGCGCGAGCAGGACTTTCGCCAGGACGGAATGCCGCGGGCGAATGCACGACCCGAGCACCCGGGCGTCATCCTCGCGATCACCGACTCGCTCAAGGGCCCGCTGTCGTTCCCGTGCGACAAGTACGACCGATGGCAGGACAACCTCCGTGCGATCGCACTCTCGCTCGAAGACCTGCGAGCGATCGACCGACACGGCGTCACTCAGAACGCCGAGCAGTACGTCGGATGGAAGGCAATCGACTCGGCACCCAGCGCGACGCGGCTCAGCGTCGAAGCGGCCGAAGCGGTGCTCCGACAAATCGCAGGTGACAACCACTCTGGAATAGAGCTCGGCACGCTTGCTCAGGTCTACCGCCGCGCGAGGCGGAATGCGCACCCTGACCGACACGGTGGCGATCGATTGTTCTGGAACAAGGTCGAAGCTGCTGCCGAGGTTCTCAATTCAGTCGGGAGACTCCGATGACCACCTCGACGCTCATCCTCCCCGGCTCACCCGAGTGGCTGCGGTACTTCTCGGCGAGCAAGGTTGCGGCACTGCCGATCAAGCTCGACGAGCGCGGGGAGTACACGCGCGGCGTCTCGCGGTGGGAGTCGCCGTTCTCGCTGTTCCATCGGATGGCCGGCCACCTCGAGCCCGAAGATCCGAAGGACGAATTCACCGTCGGGCACGCGGCCGAGCTCATGCTGGCCGCGCTCTACCGCGAACTGCACCCCGGCTGGCGTTTGTCTCCAGGCGAAGTGCAGTACGTACGAACAGATCTCGGTGTGCCCGCGATGGCCACGCTCGATCGACGCGCATCACGCGGCAGCTCGCGCCGCGTCGTCGAATTCAAGACTGCCCGGGACGCAAACGAATTCGGCGTCGACGGCACCGACGAGATACCCGCGGACTACTTCATCCAGCAGACCTGGCAGATGGGCGTCACCGGCTACACCCGGCACCCGGCGCACCTGATGTTGGGTATGTCGTTCTTCGCCCGTCGCCTGTTCGAGGTCGCCTTCGACGCCGAGGTGTTCGCATTCCTGCTCGAGGCGGCGCGCAAGTTCAACGCCATGCTCGCCGAGGGGATCGAACCGGAGCTCGACGACACGAAACCGACGTACGAAACCATCCGCGAGCTCCATCCGGATATCGACGGAACCGCGGTGTACATCGAGGCTGCCGACGCGCAGGCCTTGCTCGACTCCGAAGCCGATCTCGACGCTGCCAAGTCGTTCGCGATGGGTCGAAAGTCGTGGGCGCTCAAGCAGATGGGCAACGCCCAGTACCTCTACGTCCGTGACCCGGGCGGAGATCACAAGAAGGACGTCAAGGTCGCCGACCGTCGCAAGAACAGCCACGGCTCGGTCTCGTTCTACGTCAACAAGAAGGCCGACCTGGCCGCAATCACAGGGGGAATTTCATGACATCAGCACTGTGCGAGTTCGCTGCGCTCGCGATCGTCAAGCCGGAGTGCGCAGCGCACGTCCTGCACCACTTCAACCCGACCGAGGGCCACGCACCCGGTTCGTTCTTCGACCACATCGTGCACGCGTTCGCTGTCGCGGATCCGGTGAATTCGCACCGCCTCACGCGTGCCTTTCCCGACTACAGCATGGCCGTTCACCTCGCCCAGGACCACAAGCTCGGCATGGACACCCTCCGAGCGATCGCACTGAAGGAGCACGCATGACCGCCGACGTTTCACCCGTCAACACGACCCCGAAGTCGGATCTGGCGATCACCTCGGACCAGAGCACGTTCACGCCGAAACAGATTGCGGCACTGGAGCAGCTCGGAATCAGCAACGCACCGCAGGGCGACATCGACCTGTTCTTCCATCGGTGCCAGGTCACCAAGCTCGACCCGTTCTCGCGCCAGATCTACATGATCGGCCGCAAGACCAACGACAAGAAGTACAACCCGGCGACCAGGGAGTACGACGACAACTGGGTCGTCAAGTACACGATTCAGACCGGCATCGACGGCTACCGGCTCAACGGTATGCGCGCAGCGCGCAAGCGAGGGGACAAGATCTCGATCGGTTCGCCGACCTGGCGCGGCCGCGAGGGCGGATGGGACGACGTCTGGCTCGACAAGGACCACCCACCGCTCGCCGCACGGTTCACCATCACCGTCAACGGCGAAACCTTCACCGCGACAGCGATGTACCACGAGTACGTCCAGTACGTCGGGTCCGGCAACAGTCAGCGGCCGAACTCGATGTGGGCCAAGATGCCGGCCAATCAGATCGCCAAGTGCGCCGAGGCCGCGTGCTGGCGCAAGGCCTACCCCGACGACTTCTCGGACCTGGTCCTCGAAGACGCCGCACAGGTCATCGACGAGGAAGGCAACCGCGTCACCGTCGAGTCCGAGCGCGTCGGCAACGGTGCGAAGGGCGCACGCGCAGCAATGGGCCTCGAGCAACGTCCGGAGCCGGTCGACATCACGGCGACGCACACCGAGGCACAGAAGGAACCGGCGCCGGTGAAGCGGACGACGGAACGGACGAAAAACAGGGCCAGTAGTGCATCCTCGCAGGCCAGCGCCTCGAATCAGGGCGCGAAAGTGGACCCACACGATGCACCGGCTACGCCCGGGCAGGTCACCGCGCTGGGCAAGCTGTTCAAGAAAGAGGGCTACGACGACTTCGCGGCGCAGCTCCAGTGGCTCCAGGGCAACGCCATCGTCCAGGACGACATCACCGGGCTCGACGGCCTCAACGGTGCACAGGCAGCCGTAGCGATCGAGACACTGCAGTGACCGCCGTCGTCATCCGCGCGTGGGATGCGCGGCACAACCCGGTGGGGTACGCGGTCGCCCCGTTCGTCGACGGTGAGTTCATCGTGCCGGGTAATGACCCGCTTGCTCGGATGGTGCGGCAAGACTATGAGCTGATCTCGTTCTTCACAGTCCTCACTACGGACGAGCTGCAATGGCGGCTCATCTCGACCGAACATCTCGCCGGTCACGAGGTCAAGTTCCGCTCACGGCCGTGGATCTCTGAATTGCGCCGCACCCTCCGTTCCGATCAGTGGTTCGTCGAGAACGTGATCGAGCCCGCCGGCGGATCGGCGGCGCAGAGATGACCGACCACATCAAGGCCTCGCTCGAGGCGCTCGACCAGACCGACATCAGCTCGTCGCTCGCCCACGGACAGGTCGCCGTCGCAACGCATCTGCGCGGCATCGAAGCCCAACTGACCGAGCTCGTCGCGTTGGGCGCGAAGGCAGTCGGCGTAGTCCTCGACGGCCGCGACATCGGGATCGATCTCGATCTCGAAGCAGAGAAGCCCGTGCCGTTCGCACCGGTGCCGGATCCGGCTGCCGCCCGGGCTTACCTCATCGAGCAGCTCGCCGAGCACCTCGAGGCGACGTACGCGCGGATCACTGTCACCCCTCACTGGCCGATCCTGGCCGAAGCCGCACTCGACTGGATGGAGAAGTAGATGACGAAGAAAGTTGCCAGCAACCCCCGCCCGCTCATCGATACCGCGCGGGTCAATTTCAGCGGCATGTCCGAGGAATCCTTCGAGGATCTCGGCGAGCAGAACATCGGCGACATCCGATACTTCACCGTCAAGGTCCGCGTAAAGGGCTTCGGCGCAGTCGATATGGCCGAGTCCGGCGTGCGCCGATCCGCGGCGTGCAAGGTGCTCAAGGTCGTCGAGGGCATCAGCGAGAAGGTGAAAGAGGAGGACGACGGCCAAGGCTCGATGCTCGACGACGACGGCAAGGTGCCCGACGTCGATCCGGACGAGGAAGGCGAGACCGAAGAGAAGGCCGCGGTCGAGCCGGAGAACGTCACACCGATCAAGGCCAAGGCCGCGGGCCCTCAGTTCTCCGGTGGTGACGACGAGTGAACTACCCCAAGGCCGACGGCAGAATCGTCGTCATCCTGTGCCGGGGTATCGGTGAGCCGTACGGCAAGAACACCCTGTGGCTGGCGACCAGGAACCTCGATCCGAAGAGGTTCCTGGTCGTCGAGCTGGAGTGGTCCGCGCAGTTCGGCGCGATCCCGGTATGGAACGGGCAGAGCTTCGGCGCGAGCGTTCACGCGGCCGAGACCGCGTTGCTCGAGCTGATCCGCGCGTACCCGGGCGCGGTGATCGTCGGATACAGCGGCGGCGCTCAGGTGGCCGGCAACGTCGCCGCAGCGCATGGCCTCGGCCGGCACCCGGGCCTGTGGATTCGCGCCGTTGGACTGCTCTCGGACCCGTCGAGGCACAAGAGCCAGCTCGTCGGGCTCGACCGTATCGACACACAGGGAATCATGGGCGGACGGCTGATCACGGGCGGCTTCCATGTCTGGCAGCTATCGGCACCCGGTGACCCGATCTCCGATCTGCCCATCGGCAACGGCCTCGCCGAGCTCGCGCAGTTCGTCGAGTTCTGGTCGCTCGTCGATCCGAACGCCTGGATACGAGACCTCACGCGCAAGGCCCTGATGGGTCGACTCAAGTGGTGGGACCACTCGATCGACTGGGCCGGTGCCTACAAGTGGTCGCTCGGCTACACCCGCGACAAGCGCCACACGAGCTACCACGTCGAGCGGATGCCCGGGCAGCCCTACACGTACGTCGAGCGTCTCGGAACGCTGATCGCAGGCCTGCGGTGAGCACCGAACGCGAATTCCGGACCGAGCTCGCCGAGGTGATCAATCGCCACTCGCGCGAGAAGCACTCGAACACACCGGACTACATCCTCGCCAACTACCTCGCAGCCTGCCTCGGCGCATTCGACGCCGCAGTCGAGGCGCGCGGGATTCACAAGGGGGACATCACGTGAAGAACAACATCGATCAGGTTCCCATGGGGTTGCGACCACGACCGCGAACGGACGCCCCAGGCGTCCGCGTCGACGTCATTGAGTTGCGACCCGATGGCTCACACAAGACATTTGCTCAGATCGACTACACGCCCGAGCAGGCGCTAGCCGTCGCTACCGGATTCGTGCGCAGTATGGGCAAGCAGATGCCGGTGGTTCTACTGGAACCTGAGCCCGACGTGAAGTGCTCTCACACATCGAAATTCGGTGACGAGAGCTTGCTTAAATGGCGCTGCGCTGACTGCGGCGAGGATGTCTCGTGACCGCGAACGACGCACTGGCCGAGGTTCTCGGCTGGGATTGGCCGGCCGCGCCCGGTGTCCCGAGCTCGGTCGACGTCGTCGAGCAGCTCGTCCGCGATCTCGACGGACTGGGCTGGGTCGTCGTGTCGAAAGAACGGCTGGAGAACTGATGGCAGCAACGATCTTCTATCTCGCCGCCTCGGCCGTCATCGCGCTCGGTCTCCTCGGCATCGGGATCGCATTGCGCCCGGGCCCGTACGAGCGCCGCACACTGGAAGGACTACGACCATGAATGACACCCTGGACGAGGACGCCCTGCACGCCGCCGTCGACCTCGTCGGCCGTTCTGGTGCAACCGGATTCGAGCTCGGTCACCTGCACGAGAATGTGCCAGTGGAAGAGGCGGGCTGGTATGCACACGCCCAGTACCGCGGAGCTCGCATCACCGTCGAGGACAAGACCGGGCCCGTCGAAGCAGCCGAGGCTCTCGCGCGCCGCATCCTCAACGGCGCGCACTGCACTCACTGCGGCAAGACGGTCTCGATGAACGGGTTCTCGAAGAGTCGGTGCCGCTGGACGCGTGAGGGTCGCAGATGGACACGCGCATGCGAGAGCAAGCGATGAAGGCGCTCACCGTTCAGCAGCCGTGGGCATGGGCAATCATGCACGGCAGCAAAGTGATCGAGAACCGCACCCAGAACTGGAACTACCGCGGGCCGCTCGCAATCCATGCCGGCCAGCGGTGGTCGGACCGCGGTGAGCAGTCACCGCTCGTCTCGGCGGCGTACCAGGAGTACATGGCCTCACTCGCTCCGTTGACGCCCGGCGTCGGGAGGTGGGTCGGCGGCAAGATGGTTCGCTGGGTCTTCCCTCTCGGCGCGATCCTCGGCGTCGTAGATCTGGTCGACGTCCACCCGGAGTCCGGATGCTGCAAGCCGTGGGGCGAGGCCGCGTACGTCGAGCACGGGGGCCGTGAGCGCCGACGCATCGTGCACCTGGTCCTGGAGAACCCACGCCCGCTGGCCGAGCCGTTTCCATGCAGGGGCGCGCTCGGCCTGTGGACGCCGCCGGCCGAGCTGAGTGAGTTGATCGCATGACGCTGTTCGAGGAGTACCGCCGTCGCACGTGGGAGCCGGCAGATATCTCCGCGCATCAGACCGAACACGCCGAGTCCCTACGCGTCCCGTTCATCACGTCGAGCCATCCGCACTGGAACTACCTGATCGGCATTTACGTCGGCGGCGGCGGTGACACGTACCTCGCCGAGGGCGTAGTCCCGACCGACGACGAAGTAACGCTGATCGCATCCTCGCTGCAGGAGTACTGCGAGAGCTGGTACAACCCCGGGTTCCGCCACCTGATGGCCGACTTCGCGCCCTACGACATCGACGGCGGAGCGAACGGCACCTACTTCCGCAAGAGGCCCGACGGCGGATGGACCTACCGGAAGCGGACGTGGCGCGGTGGATACACCTGGCACGCGCTCGAAACGGCCGAGCCCCTCACGCTGCTCCAGGTGCTCGACTCCGCCCACTACTCGGCGAGGCGGTGGACGACATGGAAAGCCGCACACCCTGAGCTGTTCGCCGGCGGCGGTGATGCCCAGTGAGCCGAGAGCCGAGCCTGTTCGACTTCGAGGAAGTCGAGGCGAAAGAGCGCGAGCTCGCCGAGTGGCGGAAGAACTTCGAGCGCGCCGACTGGGTTGCACCGTACGAAACTGCCAGCGGTCTCAAGAAGGGTGACGTCGTGCTCGGATGGCGTTGCCCCGCGTGCTGGGATATCGAGCCCAACGAGTTCCTGCTGGAGCTGAACCACTGCCTTTCGCCGAACCGCATCGGCCGCGCAGCGAAGTTGACCGAGTGCTCGCGCATGGAACTCCACATGGCTCACGCGATCTACGACCGTAGGCAGCGCGAGAAGGCAGGTGCATAGTGCCCTACTACCAGGACGACACGGTCACGCTGCACCACGGCGACGTGTTGGACGTTCTTCGCGAATTGCCCGACTGCTCCGTCGATTCCGTGGTGACCGATCCGCCGTACGGAATCTCGTTCATGGGCAAGCAGTGGGACCAGCCCGGGCAGTTCGGATCGACCGTCAAGAACGGAACGCCGTCACCGCATCGACGGGGGCCAGATCGTGAGCTCAAGCCCATCTCCGCCGGCGGCGCGATGGAAGCCAGACGCTACGACCTATCACCCAGTGCGATGAAGAACTTCCAGAACTGGTGCGAGGCATGGGCAACCGAGTGCCTACGCATCCTCAAGCCTGGCGGCTATATCGTCTCGTTCGGTGGCTCGCGCACCTGGCACCGGCTCGCGTCGGCCGTCGAGGACTCAGGATTCGAGATTCGCGACTCGATGGCGTGGCTGTACGGATCCGGCTTTCCGAAGTCGGTCGACGTCGCGAAGGCCATCACCGGAGCGCAGCTCGGGTTCGGGTCGAATTCAGGCGCTATTCGGCGGGCCACGATGGGCGCGGATTATGTCGAGTCTGGCCGCCAGGGCAACCGTGACGGCGCGGGACGACGCGACACAGGGTTGCTGGACCAGAACCTCGAGCTGACCGTTGACGCGCAGCGGTGGCAGGGCTGGGGGACCGCTCTCAAACCAGCGTTCGAGCCCATCGTCGTCGGTCGTAAACCGTTGGCAGGCACTGTGCCCGCGAACGTGCTTGAGCACGGCACCGGAGCGCTCAATATCGACGGCTGCCGTATTGGATCTGCGGCTCGTACCAATCCGGCCGCCGCCAATACGCCCGGAGGTGCGGCACTGAACATGAGTGTCGCCGGTATGCCCGCCGGCGTGGCCGCGACTGATGTCATCGGTCGGTGGCCGGCCAACGTCCTGCTCGACGAAAGTCAGGCCGCTGCGCTCGATAGCGACGCGGGTCCGCGTCGCGCCGGTTCCATACCCGCCAACAGGCAGGGCATCGGATTCACGGAGAGTACAGCAACAGTGGAACCACCGGCATCAAGGGTTGAGCACGACGCCGGCGGCGCATCGCGCTTCTTTCCCACCTTCCGCTACGAGGCTAAGGCACCCACGAGCGAGCGGCCGGTTGTCAACGGTGTCCAGCATCCGACAGTGAAGCCTCTCGCCCTGATGCGCTGGCTCGTTCGGCTCGTGACGCCCCCGAACGGCGTTGTCCTCGAACCGTTCGCAGGATCGGGAACGACCGCCGAGGCGTGCATTCACGAGCGCATGCGCTGCATCGCGATCGAGCGCGACGACGACTATCTACCGCTGATCGTCAAGCGCATCACCAAGCCGATCGAGCTCGGTTTCGACTTCGGCGAGGTATCGAGCTCGTGACTGCATCCCCCCTCTTCGACCTCGAGGACGGCGCTCAGCCGATCGATCGCTTCGACTGGGAGCGAGTCATCCGACGCGTCTCGATGCCCTCTGCGGCGATGTTCCTCGGCCTGACCCTCGCGACGTACGCCGACACCAACGGCTCACGTGTGCGGCCCGGTACGGACCGTCTCGCGCGCGTCATGGGTGTCTCGGTGCCGACGGTGAAAAGGGGTCTGGCAACTCTGCGCGAAACCGGATTCATTCAGCGCGTGAAGCAAGGGAATCGGTGGGCGCATCAAGCCGACGAATATCAATTGACGGTGCCGCCGAATTTGTTCGATCTGCAAATGCTGGAGCCTGGAGAAAGCGACAGCCTCGAAAGTCTGGGGATCATCGATGAGCCATAGAGAGTTATCCACAGGCCCCGGTCTACAGATCACCCATGATCCCCAGACCGACCACCCGGCGAAAAGTCTGGGGATCGTCTGGAACGAGTCTGGGGATCATCTGGCGAAAGTCTGGGGATCATTTCGGCAAGTCTGGGGATCACCCATGATCCCCCACCAACCCAAAGACACCAACCCAACTACACCAACCACAACACCAACCCACCGAACTCGCCTTCGAACTCAACTCACTACGGCGCGGGGTCTGGCGGGCAGAAAAAGAAATCTCTCGAATTCGGAATCGAAGGGGAATTGACGATGAATAAATTGACCGCTGGAGTTATCCACCGACTCGAATTGCCCCTCGAAGGCACCGTCGAATTTCATCTCCCGGGATTCCGCAGAATGCTTCACGTGGCCGAGCATCGAAACCACGAGAAGTCCGGCAACGCGTTCGAGGTCTGGTACGAGCGCAACGCGTTCCCTCACGAGTCGGAGCTGGCGAAAGTCCGGTTCCGGATCGTCGGCACCGGCAGCCCGATCACGTTCCGCACCGGACCGACATACGCCGAGTACCTCGGCACCGTTACGACGCACCACGGCCTGTACGTCTGGCACGTGTACGTCGAGTATCCCGTGGTCGAGGAGGCGTGATCGTCATGGAGCAACGGAGTTTCGAGTGGCTGGAACAGCGCGACCTCGCCCTCACGATCCCGTGCCGAGGCTGCAAGGCACCCATCGGCCAGCCGTGCCGCGTGCGAGGCCGTGACGGCGAATGGCATGAGCTGGAGCACTTTCCGGCGCACCACGCCCGCCTGAACCGCGCCGAGCGTCTTCAGCGCATGCAGGACGCTCCGAAGCCCGATGTCACCTGCATCGTCGACGGCTACGGCGTGATGCGGTCCACGATGGTCGATCCGATATGAGCGCGCGGATGCCCGGGAGGCCGTGCCCGCACTGCAAATCGGTCGTCGACGCGACGGCGGCGATGGGTGATCCTGCAAGCAGACCAAGGCCCGGGGACGTCAACGTGTGCGTCTACTGCGCCGGTGTCTCACTCTTCGGTGAAGACAGCTTTCGGTTGCCGACCGCGGCCGAAGCTCGCGAGCTCGAACTCATTCCGGAGATCCAGCACGCGATACGCAAGGTGCAGGACATCATCCTGAACAGGGCGCTGTGAGCGGCGCGATTGTCGGTCTCGACCCATCGATGGGCGCGGCCGGCATGGCAATCCTGCGCAACCCGCGCGTCGTCGAAGGCAGGAACCGTCCCGAGCTCAAGACCATCGCGAGCGCGAACACCGGCGGGACCATCAGCCAGCGAGCGCTCCGGATCGGCCTTCAGGGCGATCGGATCGTCGAGGCACTGCCCGATCGGATCCGGCTCGTGCTCGTCGAGGGAATGCCGTTCCGGCAGCCGAAGTTCAGCGGCCTGTACCAGGAGCGCTGCGCCCTGCTGTACAGCGTCACGAGATTCCTTGCGCGCCGGGGAATTCCGGTCATCGAGGTCTCGGTCACCACCATCAAGTACTTCGCCACCGGTAACGGCCAGGCCGAGAAAGAGGACGTCGAGAAGGCAATGGGCGAGCTCTGGCCGGACGCGAACATCCACAACGACAACGAGTCCGACGCGCTTGCCATCGCCACCATCGGAGCCCAGAAGCTCGGCTGGTACGAACCCGAGCTCCCATGCCACTACGCACCGAAGATCGACTGGACAGGAGTCAATGGGTGAGCTCGATCGCCTGCTTTCACTGCGGCCGGCCAACCGGCGACGGTCTCCCGATCTGCACCAAGTGCACCGAGATTCTCGTCCGGATGCTCCAGTCCGTGCCCGGGCTCGTCGCGGACATGACGATCACGCAGGCCCGACTCGACCGCATGAGCCGCGGCCGCGTCGGTGGAAAGAGTGCGGACACACCGCTTCCCATCTCGATCGACAAGAGCGGAAACGTCCCTATCCGACGACCGTTCGACCTGCTGGAAAACGAGATAACCACGTGGTCGCGCGACTTCGAGTCCCGCATTTCGCCGGCGGGCAGTCTGCTGGCGGCGATCGAACGTCCCGGCCTTCTGCAGATGACATTGAATTGCAAGACCGGACGTCGGCACGACCAATCGACACTGTCCACGCAACCGACGCGCCTTTTCGAGGAGTTCGCGGTCTGGCTCGCGTGCCATCCGCACGACCTCCGCATGCACCCGGCGATCGACGAGATGTTCGACAGCCTGAGCGACGTCATTGCGATCGTGAACAAGGCGATCGACCAACTGCCCGAACTGCGCTACAAGGGTGTTTGCCAGTACGTCGAATACGACCAGGGTCGCGAAAGGCGCTGCAACGCGGACCTCTACGCAGAGAAGGGTGAGGAATGGGTCCAGTGCCCGCGGTGCCGAGCGAGCTACGCAGTGGCCAAGCTCGATCGAGACATCCTCGCCCAGATGCGCGAAATGAACTACACCGCAGTCGAACTACAGTCCCTGCTCCGCGAGCTCGGCAAACGCGTCCCGAAGTCCACCCTGTATCGCTGGATCAACGAGCGGAAGCTGACGCCACGCGGGTGGATGCGCGATGGCCGAATCATCCAGCGATGGATTCACCGCAACGACCCGGCCGTGTACCGCCTCGGCGACGTCCTCGATCTGGCGACCCGCACGGAACGTGTGCGCTCTTGACCAGGGCGTGTGTACAGTGGGACTCAAATCCCGCACTGACGAGGGCACCCATTTTCCGGATGCAGCCCCGTTTTCGTGCCACTCGAACCCCCTCGATTCGGCGTCAAACCTGCGCTCCGCCGTCATGACGCACCTCCGGGCAAGCACGCGCACCACGAAGCGTCCGCTGCGCCGCGCTCCAGTCGAGGGCCCAACCTGAGAGGTGTCGATGACCTACCCGAGCGAGCGCGCCGGCCACGGCCGCTGGACCCCAGTGCTACGCCCGGCAGTCGGCATCCTCTGGGTGACCGACGACGGCGCACTCGGCTTCATCCCGCAGAACGGCATCGACCCCGCACCCATGGTCGACCTGATCGAGACCTTCCACGCCGCAGGCAAGAGCGCGAACGAGGCCTTCGACGCACTGCTGCTCATCGTCGGATCGCAAGCGAGCTCCGGCGACGTCGACGACTGGCGACCCGACCGCGTCAACGGCAGGCGTACCCAGATCGGCCCCGTGCTCACCAGCACCTACGAGCAGCCAGAATGAGCGCCACCGGCCAGATAGGCGAGATCGTGGCATTCGTGGCCACCGTCGCGGCCGCACGCCAGGAAGCCACACCCGAGCAGCTCGAGGAACTCCAGCGCAAGCTCGTTCCACAACTCACGGCCATGCGGGTCACCAAGTCCATCGTGGGCGCGAAGACAGTGCTCGCCGAGGTCATGGGCGCTGACTGGAAGCCCCGCGGTGAGCTCGCGGTGAGCCCCGAGTCGGCACTGACCCTGGTGGAGCAAGGCCTGCGTGAGCGTGGCCATGATCCCGAGACCGTGTTCGCACCACCGAAGTAGGAGACGATCGTGTCCGAGATTCCCCCGAAGGTCGATCGCAGTGTCGTGGACGAGTTCTTCGCCAAGCTCGGCCTCGACCCGGCTAGCAACGTCAAGCAGGTCACCATCATCCCCGGTGGGATCGAAGTGGTGCAGCTTCGCAAGACGCAACCCGGCAGCGGTGGAATGACCTACCGATACGGCCGCGAAGAGCTCGCTACGGTGACCACTCGCATTGAGGTGGAGCGGCCGAAGTACACCGAGTGCCCGCACACCGATCGGGTTGTGTGCGGATATGACGGTGATGACAACCCCAGTCTCGAATGCCTGCTGTGCGGATACATCGTCACTGGGCCCCAGATCGTCTCTGTACCACCGAAGTGAAGCCACCAATCCCACTCCAGGCGCGCCCGGGTTACGCATTCGTCAACTTCGTGGACGGGCCCGCTGATGGCCTGTGCGAGGAGGTCAGCCTGCCTCGTCCTGAGGTAGTCGCCTACTGGCTGGCGGGCATGTCCGAAGCCGACGCAAACGACCCGACTCTTGTTTCCAAACCGGTCCACCTCACCCACTACTTCCTACGCAGGCGCGTACATCCGGACGGCCGCCTCGAGTGGGTGTATTCGATTCATGGTCCGCGCACGTAACCGCGTCTGCTCCATCCCCGGCTGCCCACTGATGCAGCCCGAGAGTCTCTGCCCCGCCCACCGGCAAGCACGTGAGCGGGGCAGAGGTACTAGGCAGCAGCGCGGATACGGCGTCGAGCACGACCGTCTGCGCGCCCAGTGGAAGCCACGAGTCGCAACCGGGAACGTGCGCTGCTCTCGCTGCTCGAAGCTCATCGCAGCGAGCGAGCCATGGGATCTCGGACACGACGACCACGACCGAACCAAGTGGACGGGGCCCGAGCACGAGGCCTGCAATCGAGCGACGACGGGACGACGATGAGTGCACGACTGATAGCGGCGCGCCGAGTCCTGCGCTTACTGCTGCCGATCAAGGGCGAGCTGCATGCGCAGTGGATCGACATACGCAACCGCATCGACGGCTACTGCTGCGCAAAGGATCTGACCGGATACGGACACTGGCGCTGCGGTCTCAAGGCCCGACACGATGGCCCGCATCGAGCTATCAACTACACCTGGAATCCAGGTGAGTATGCGCAGTACTCACCGCTCGACTACCCGAACGCCACGGTTCCTCGACTGACGTTCTCGAAGACGTACATCCAGCGGCTCGTCACCATGAGCTGGTCGAACGCGTGGGATAAAGCACTGATCGGTGCACGTCGATGACCAAGCGCGACGAGATCGGTGACGAAGCTGAGGTTGTCATCGACGGATCCGAGGGTCATATCGATGTGTTCCTCGCATCGGCCTACAAAGAGACCTTCCGAGTTCGGTACTCCCGCACCGAGTTCGCCCGCCTGCTGTGGCAGGGCTGGGTCGTTCTGATCCGCTCTCTCTGACGCGCTCAGGGGGTGGGGGGTACCCCCTTCGAGCCTGGGGGGACGAACCGCGGGGGAGGGCGCTGAGTTGCGCGGAGGGTTCAAGAAACGTCGGTGAGCGCGATGCTCACCGAATCCGAGGCGGCGCGATGCCGTTGAAGGAGATCGAAATCAGATGGCCGGCAACCATGGCGGAGCGCGCAATAACTCGGGCCCGACCCGCGACCCGAACTCGGAGAGGTCCGAGAGTCTCGGCATCAAGTACCTGCTTCTGCCCGCCGCGGGCTGGAAGGGTCGGGCACCGAAGTGGCCGCTCGAAGGACAGTCCGATCGCGAGAAGGTGGTGTGGCGTGAGGTGTGGAAGACGCCTCAGGCCAAGGTCTGGTCCGAAGAGAAGCTGTGGCGTCTGCGGACGATCGCGATGTTCGTTCGATGGTCGGTGCGCGCGGAGCAGCCGGATTGCTCGGCGTCGATCTTGACGCAGGTCAACAGGCTTGCCGATCAGCTCGGCCTCACTCCGGCGGGGATGCTTCAGAACGGCTGGAAGATCGCTACCGACGAGGTGGGCGCGGCGCGCGAGCGCGCGAAGGCTGCCGCGGCCAGCGCTGATCTGCAGCCCCTTCCACCTCAGCCTCGACGCTCGCTGGCAGGGCTCGATGGCGGGGCCTGACGGCTTTCCGACTCTCGGTCATCTGGCCGAGGCATGGGTGCGCCAGCACTGTCGAGTGCCCGACAAGATGCGCCGCGGCGATCCGTTCGTATGGTCGGACTGGCAGTTCTGGATCTCGGCGAAGTACTTCGAGATTCGGGCGCACGCCGAGCTGCCGTCAACGGGCGATCTGCTGCTGAATCAGGCGTTCAGGTACCGGCGAGCGCAGATTATCGCGCCGCAGAAGACCGGAAAGGGGCCTCACGGGGCCTCGATGACGTGTCTGCATGCTGTGGGCCCGTCGGAATTCGGCGGTTGGGCGGGCAAGGGCGACGGCTATGCCTGCCTCGACCACGGGTGTGGCTGCGGTTGGGAGTACCCGTACCTCGAGGGCGAGCCGATGGGTGTCCGGCACCCGTCGCCGGTCATTCAGCTCACCGCGGTCAACCAGGACCAGGTCGGCAACGTCTGGAAGCCGCTGACCGCGATGATTCGGTTGGGTCCGCTGAAGGATCTGCTGTTTCCGCACGACAATTGGATCCGAATATCGGGCGACGTCGGCGGCGAAGATTTCGACCGCATCGATGCCGTCACGTCGAGCGCGTCGGGCCGCGTCGGTAATCCCGTCTCGTGGGTGCTCCAGGACGAGAGCGGCCTGTACCTCAAGTCGAACAAGATGGTCTCCGTGGCGCAGACTCAGCGCCGTAACGCTGCCGGAATGGGCGGCCGCTCGATCGAGTACACGAACTGCTTCGACACCTCGCAAAATTCGACTGCTCAGCAGACGTTCGACTCGGTACGCGAGGACATCTTCAAGTTCTATCGCAAGCCCCCGGCGCACCTGTCCTGGAAGAACAAGCTCGAACGCCGCAAGATCCTCCAGTACGTCTACGAGGGCTCGCCGTGGGTGATTCTCGACTCGATCGAGGCCGACGCTGCGGAGCTGAACGAGACCGATCCGGATCAGGCGGAGCGGTTCTTCGGTAACCGCAACACGTACGGCTCCGGCGTGTGGCTGCGAGATGGATTGTGGGACGAGCATTATGCCCAAACCGCAACCCTGGCTTCCTAACCCGCCGAAGGGTACGCAGGTCGCGGGCGCGTTCGATGGTTCGGAGAACGACGACTGGACTGCGATTCGGCTGGAGACCCGCTCAGGCTTCCTGTTCACCCCGCGGTACGGTCCGGATCGGCGACCTGCGATCTGGAATCCGGCCGAATGGGGCGGGGAGATCCCGCGTGGTGAGGTCGAAGCCGCGGTTGACGAGATCTTCCGAACGTGGCGTGTCTCGCGGTTCTACCCGGACCCGTCTGGCTGGTACACCGAGATTGGCGCGTGGGCGCTCAAGTACGGCGAGGACGTCGTGTCGGAGTGGCCGAACGACAAGATCACGCGCATGCACGCCGCGCTGGTGCGCTTCCAGACCGACTTGAAGGCCGGCCGAATCACCCATGACGGCTGCCCGCACACCAAGATCCACTTCGCCAACGCCCGCAAGGTCGCCAAACCCGGCGACAGGTTCGTGCTCGGCAAACCGACCAACCATCAGAAGATCGACTGCGCTCAGGCGTCCGTCGTCGCGCACGAGGCCGCGTCGGACGCTCGCGCAGCAGGTTGGCCGAACGCGAACGCCAACAAGACATCCAACGTCATGTACGGATTCAACTGAGAGCACCAGGAGGTGGCGTGGACGATCGCACAGCGCGCCGATACCTCGATATCGGATTGGAGCGGCTCAAGCAGCAGCTCCCGCAGTGGCAACGCCGCCAGGAGTATTTCGAGGGCATCCAGGACGACCCGTTCGCGCCGGAGGGTGTGAATGCCGAGTACGCCTCGCTGCAGAAGCAGTCGATCGCCAACTGGCTCGGTCTGGCAATGAAGGCACCGGTCCAGCGCATGCGCGCCGACGGCATCATGGGCGGTGACGGCAAGGTCGATCTGGAGATGTGGCGCAACGTCATCCAGCCGAACCACATCGATGCCCGGCAGCAGATCGTGTTCCTGCAGGCCCAGATTCACGGCCGCGGAATCTGGTCGGTGTCGAAGAACCCGGCGAACCCGGACCGCCCGAAGATCTCCGTCGAGAACAGCAAGCGCGTGTGGATCGAGCCCGATCCCGAAGACCCGTTCACCGGAAAATTCGCGATCAAGACATTCTCGGAGGACCCCGATAGGTCCCCGAGCTCGCTTGTGTTGCCGAGCTCGCTCATGGCGTCGTACGAAACCCTCTGGGTCACTTACGTCTACGACGCCACGGATTGGAAGCGCTTCGAGCGACGCGGATTGAACGGCGAGTGGACGATGACCCGCGAGGGCCAGCACGGCCTCGGCGAACTGCCCTTCGTGGCCTGCGATTTCAACGTCGACGCCGACGGAATCCCGCGCTCTGCGATCGAGCCGCTGATGCCGCAGCAGGACGCGGTGAACACCATCCGCTTCAACACCCTGCTCGCGATGCAGTTCTCGGCGTTCCGGCAGCGCGTGTTCTCCGGCTACGACCCCGTGATGCGCGACGCGCAGGGCAACGTGCTGGTCAAGCGAGACGAGAACGGCAGCCCGATTCTCGACGCGAACGGGCACGAGCAGCCGATGCTTCGCTCACCGGGCAGAATCGGCGTCGATCGAGCGCTGGTGTTTCCCGGCGTCGATACCAAGGTCTACGACCTGGACGAGTCGAACCTGCAGAACTACATCAGCGTGTACGACACTTTTCTGACCAGCCTGTTCGCCACCGGCCAGGTTCCGCCCCAATACCTGCTCACCCGCATGGCGAACCTCTCCGGAGACGCGCTCACCGGTGCCGAATCCACACTGAAATCTCTTGTCGCAGAGATGAAACGCGCTGGCGGCGAGTCTCTCGAAACTGTCGTCCGACTCGCCAACATCGCCCGCGGCAAAGAGGGCAAAGACGACTACTCGATAGAGATCATCTGGGGTGACACCGAGGCCAAGAGCTTCTCCCAGATCATCGACGGCGTCGTGAAGCTCATCGGTGCCGGGTTCCCGAAGCAGGCGGCTTTCGAGATGCTGCCCGACGCCACACCGCCGAAGGTCGACGGTTGGATGACGCTGGTCGACAAAGAACGCACGCAGCAGAACGAGGTCGCCATGGCGGCCATGGCGGCGCTGACACCCGCTCCGGAGCCGACGGACGATGGCAACGCAGCCAACGACGGCGGCTGACCACTACCGAGACCAGCAGAAGGTCACCGCCGCGGCGATCTACGCGACGGGGAACCTCTGGGGCACCACTCCGCCCGAAGACTTCGACGGATGGTTCGAGGCGAACGCAGACCTGCTCGTCGGAGTACTCACCGCCGCGCAAGCTCGCGCGGTCAGTGGCGGCGGCGACTACGTCAAGAGCACACTGAGTGAGATCGGTGCCGACCGAGATCCGGAAGCGTCGATCGACCCGTCCAGGCTGGTCGGTGTCGCCTCCGATGGCCGGCCCCTGGACTCGCTGCTGTACGGCGCGGTGATCACCGCGAAGTCGGCGATCGCACAGGCCGACGAGGTCAACGACGCCGTCGTGCGCGAGGCCTGGGGCAAGGGCAGGACCGCGCTCGAGGAACGAGTACTGACGCAGGTGGCCGACGCGGGCCGCTCGTCGACGATGCTGGAGCTGACGGTGCGCCCGGGCATCGGATACACCCGGCTCGTTCGTGTCGGTGGTTGTTCACGCTGCTCGGTCCTCGCGGGCCGGTTCTACCGCTGGTCGGATGGATTCCTGCGCCACCCGCGGTGCATGTGCCGCCACATCCCGACGACCGAGAAGGCCGCGCCGGAGCTCATCACGGATCCGCGCGAGGCCTTCGACGCGCTGTCCGAGGAGCAGCAGAACAAGATCTACACCCGCAACGGTGCCGACGCGATCCGCTCCGGATCCGACATCGGCCAGGTGGTCAACGTCCGCCGTGGAAACGCCGGCCTTTCCACCGGGGCCGGACGGATCACGCGCACGAACGTCTACGGCCAAGACCTGTTCATCTCCACCGAGGGCACCACTAAGCGCGGATTCGCAGGCAAGCTGATTCGCTCACGCGGGCAAACACCTGCGACGTCGCCGAGGCTCATGCCCGAAGCGATCGCCGAGATTGCCGAGTCACGCGAGGAATACCTCCGCTTGCTCGAACTCAACGGCTACGCCTTCGACCGCAGCAAGCCTGGCAATCGTGGCTCGCTCACCGGCAAGACTCCACCACCGCCGAAGCCTCGCCCGCAGCCGAAACCGTCGATCGACCTCGATGCGAAACCGGCGCCGAAAAAGCCCGAGCTCACGGCCGAGGAGAAGAAGGCAGCGCGGGCGGCGGCGAAGATCAAGACCGCGCAGAACAAGGTGACCAAGTCCGCGACCGCGCTCGATGCCGTAGCCGACAAGACCGCGATCGACGTCATGCCGTTGCATGCCCGGGCGATCGTCGATCGAGCGAACCTGAGAGACCTCCGGGACGGCAAGCGCGCGAAGATCGACGACGTCGAGAAGATCGCACGCAAGTTGCTCAAGGTCGAAGACGAGCTCAACGATCCGGACTTCGACATCTTCTATCTCAGCAGCGAGATTGGGCCAAAGTGGGCAACCGAGTATCGCGCCGAGTGGCGGCGCAATCTGCAGGACGCGTTACATCTGGCCGGCGAAATTAACGTCGCTCCGACCTCGGAGTGGCCGCTACCGGGACTCAAGCGCAAGGGCGCACTCGATCGGCACCGCACCTCGATCGAGCGAGACGTTCGGGCGACGAACCCGAACTACCTGTCCGGGACCGAATACCAGATCAACTGCCAGCGCGTTGCGCAGGCCTACGAGCTCCGATCTCGCGGTTACGACGTCACCGCGAACCCGAACTACCGGAATCATCCAGGTAAGCCCGACGACCAGGGACTGACCGACGAAATGATCTTCGGTAGCTGGACGGACACCGGCCAAGCCCCGTCGTCGGGGCAGAACTACCTCACCGCAAAGTCGGCGGGGAACCTCGCCTCCATTGCACAGGCATGGGGTCCGGGCACGCGCGGATGGATCACAGCCGAATGGAAGGCCGGCGGCGCGCACATCTTCAACTTCGAGGTCGGCAAGAACGGGAAGGTCCGGTTCTACGACGCACAGCCAGGCGACCTCGACGCCTCCGATCACCTTGCGCGCATCGACTTCCACGGGCCGCGCAAAGGCGCGCGCATCTACCGAGTCGACGACAAGCTGCCCGTAGACAGCACGCGTACACTCGTCACACCAGCAGAGCTCATCAAGCCGATCGAGGAGGTACCGCGATGATCACATTCGACGACGCGCGGCACCGCGTCGAGCTTGAGTTCCCGCGAAGCGACTACGCCGGCCACTTCCCATCGATGGAACCGTTCGTCGCCAGCGTCGACGGAGCCGAAGACGGCCAGTCGTTCCTGATCCGAAGCGAGAAGCCTGCACTCGACGCCGCCGGTATGCCCGCGATGGACGTTCCGGTGATATTCGTCGAGAAGTCGAGCGGGATGGTCACATTCGAGCCGGTCATCCTGAACTTCAAACGCCTCGACAAGATGACGCCGGTCCACTCGACCGAGGTACCTACCAGCTAGACCAACCCGCACGACAGCAAGGCCCCGTGAGCAATTCGCTCCGGGGCCTTTTTCGTGCGCTCATTCTTCCCCGCCGCGACGGCTGGGATGTTCCACCGCCGAGGGCGATCCGAGGCGGGCGACTCCGCGATGGAGGAAAAATGCAGGTCAACAAGCTCCCTCAATTCACCGGTCCCGCTCGTGTGCGATGCACGGCGGCAACGGCATTCGAGGAGCGGTACCCCCGACTTCGGTTCTTCAACGAACCCGAGGGCGGGGCAGGCGGCGACAACAGCGGTGCCGGTTCCGGTTCGGGCGATCCGGACGGTGACGACGACAAGCTCGGCGAGGGCGGCAAGAAGGCTCTCGAATCCGAACGCACCGCTCGCAAGTCGGCCGAGACCGAGAACGCCGATCTGAAAGCGAAGCTCAAGGAATTCGAGGACGGAAAGCTCACCGCCGATCAGAAGCTCCAGCGCGATGCCGAGGAGTCGAAGACCAAGGTGGGCCAGCTCGAAGCCGACAACGGCAAGCTCACGCTCGAAAACGGCCGTCTGCGTGCAGCTCTCACCGAAGGACTTCCCGTCGACTGGGCAGACCGCGTCCGCGGGGAAACGGACGAGGAAATGCTGGCCGACGCCAAGAAAATCAAGGCGAGCCTGCGTAGTTCCGGAGAAGGCGACCACACCCCGGGCGCGGGCGCTCGGGGCTCGGACGTCGAGGAAGCGACCACTCCCGGTGCGGGCACGTTGCGTGCTGCCTACAAGGAACTCAACAAGTAACAACACCGCGCGGCCAGTAGCCGGCGGCATCCGAACGACAGAAAGGCAGGTCGGCTATGGCCGTAACCCTGGTCGAGGCAGCGAAGCTGTCCACCACCAAGCTGCAGAGGGGCGTCATCGAGACGTTCATCCAGCTCAATCCGATCCTCGATCGCATCCCGTTCTTGTCGATCGAAGGAAACGCGTACGCGTACAACAAGGAAGCGAGCCTCCCGGGCGTTGCCTTCCGTTCGGTCAACGAGGCCTACACCGAGTCCACGGGCACGGTCGTCCAGGCCTCGGAGTCGCTGGTCATTCTCGGTGGCGACGCCGACGTCGACCGCTTCATCGTCAAGACGCGCGGTGATCTCAACGACCAGCGCGCGATCCAGACCGGCATGAAGATCAAGGCTGCATCGTTCTACTTTACCGAGCAGTTCTTCAACGGCGACGTCGCGGTCACCCCGAAGGGCTTCGACGGAATCAGGAAGCGGCTCACCGGCAACCAGGTGATCGACTACGCCACCAACGGTGCCGGCATCAACGTCGACGACTCGACGCGTCACGGATTCTTCGACGCGCTCGATTCTCTGGTTGCCGCCGTTCCCGGGCTGAACGCCACGAACGGCGCGCTGTACACCAACTCCAACATCATCGCGAAGACCAAGTCCGCCGGCCGGCGGATCGGCGGCGTGGAGATGGTCCGCAGCGACCTCACCGGCAAGCGTGAGGTCACGTGGAACGGAATCCCACTGCTCGATGCCGGATTGACCGCTTCCGGCGCGAACGTCATCCCGCAGACCGAGACTCAGGGCTCGGCAACCGACGCAGCGTCGGTGTACGCGGTGCGGTACGGCGAGGACGAAAGCGACGGAGCTGTCACCGGGCTGACCAACGGCGGAGTCGACGCGTACCAGGTCAACGACGGCAAGGAACTGCCCGACAAGCCCGCATACCGGACTCGTATCGAGTTCTACTGCGGCGTCGCGACTTTCGGCGGCAAGGCCGCAGCTCGACTGCGCGGCGTTCGGAACCTCTGAACCCGTCATAGTGCCCTCGCGGGCGCTATCCCCCAACGCACTTCGATCGAAAGGAAACACCATGGCTGACAAGCTGACCGGACCCGCCCTCGAAGAGGCGCTCGCAGCACGCGGGCTCCCCAGCGAGGGCAACGCCGACGACAAGCGCGCCGCCGTCGCCAAGTTCGACGCCGACAACGAGTCGTCGATCACCGAGCCCGTGCCCGTGGCGACAGCGGCACCCGAGACCACGACCGAGGAGTCGCCCGTGGTCGAAGAGGTCGCGGCCGAGCTCGGTATCGCTCCGTCGACGTCGACCGCGAGCACCACTCTCGACTCGGACTTCACGAAGCCGTCGGTGACTGCTCCGGGCGACGGTCCGGCCGACACGACCGATCCGCTCGAACGCGCCCAGAGCGTGACGCCGATCCCCGGTGCCGAGGCGCTGGCGGTCGGAACGGTCAACGCCGTTGTGCCCGCGCAGTTCCCGACCAAGCCGCAGCGCGACGAGTCGAAGGACCGTTTCGAGCAGTTCGAGTCCACCGCGCCGAACGGCTCGAAGGTCTGGGTTCGCCGCAATCTGGAAACCGGCGAGTCGGTGGTCCTGCGCACCGAGACAGGGGCAGTGGGAGGCCAGCGACTCGATGGCTGATACGCCACTCCAGTTGCTGGTCACCGTGGAGGCCGTACAGGCTCAGCTCGGCGAGGAATTCGCTGAGCCTGTACGGGCCCAGGTGGAGGTGTTCATCGCTCGTGCCTGCTCGGAGATGCTCCGGGCGGTGCCGACGATCAACGCGCACCTCACCGCGGCCGCGCTCGATCCTGTGCTCGTGCGCGGGGTCGGGGTCGACGTCGTCACCCGTGCGATCGAAAACATGCGCATCGGATGGCGCGTCACCGAGGAGACGTATCCGGACGTGACGACCCGGTTCGCGGCCGCGCCCGAGGAATTCATCTACCTCACCGCGGCCGAGACCTCGAAGCTCCACCCGACGTCCACCAACGGTCCCCTCGCAGGATCGGCCGGCGCGTACATCGTGTCGCTGTCGGGCTGATGCGCCCCAGTTCGTTCCGGACGCCCATCGGCGTCGAGCGGCTCATTGGAGAGAACGCGATCGAGAACGAGTTCGCGCCGAAGGTGGTCATTCCGGGGCGGCGCACAAGCCGCTCTCGGACCTCGGCCGACTCCGAGAGCTCCGAGGTGGTCTCGGACACGCTCGTGCTCTTTCCCGCCGGTGTCGCAGTCGTCCCGTCCGGATCTCGCCTGACTCTCCCCGAGGGCGAGCAGAACCGCGTCTGCATCGTCGAGAAATCCCGCCTGGTCTACAAGCGCGACAACGTCACCGTCGCATACCAGGCGCTCGAAATCGTCTAGGAGGTTCCATCGTGCCTATCGATTGGTCCAGGGCTCATCAGGCCGAGCAGGCAGCCGAGGCGGGCGTAGCGGCCGCGGCCGAAGCACTGCTCGACGAGGTCCGCTCGGTGTACATCCCGGTGAAGTCCGGCGCACTCAGTGCCAGCGGCATGGCCAAGGCGAAGGGTCTGCAGGCGTCCGTCGGATTCACGAAGGCCTACGGAAAGAAGCAGCACGAGCGCGAGGACTTCGAGCACAAACGCGGTCAAGCGAAGTTCCTCTCGGAGCCGACGGAGAAGTTCGGCCCGCAGCTCGAACAGCATGTCGCCGAGGCGATGTCGCGAGTACTCGGCGGATGAGCCAGACCACCCGCAGCCAGCTCCGGTCGGCCCTGGCGCTACACCTCGCCGCGGCCGGCCTGGCTCGCTACGACGAGTCCGAGCAGTACGGCACCACCAACGATCCGGTCAAGCCGGCGGTGTACCTCCGCGCGGTCATGCCGGACACCCCGGACACCGCGGTCACCATCTCCGTCATCGACGACAGGCGCGATCGGGATGCCCACAATCCCGATCTCTACGTCCGGCTCCGATTCCGCGGTGCCGGCCGATCTGTCCGTGCCGTCGACGACCCGGCGGACGCGGTGTTCAACCACCTTCACACCTTCGAGTCGACCGCAGATCGCCAGCGGTGGCCCGGAGGCGTGAACGTACTCACCTGTTTTCGGACGGTGAGCACGGAGTCCACTCCGGACACCACGGGCCGCTACATGCGGGCTGACACCTATCGCATCACCCTCAACCCAGGAGATTGACAATGCCTGTACTCAAGCCCCCGAATTCCGGTCTGCTGTTCACCTTCCGCGCCGCAGCGTGGGCGATGCAGATCAACACCGGCACCTACGCGTCGCCCGTCTGGGCGTGGCTGCGCGGTACGTCGAAGATCGAGCCGAAGACGACGGCGACCAAGCAGGACGACTCCGACAACGACTCGGACGGCTACGGCTCGGAGCTCGTGACCAAGCAGAAGCTCGACATCGCGATCGAGGGCAAGGTCAAGGGCGAGCGGTCACTATCGACTGTCGTGCCCGATCCCGGCACCACATTCCTGCGAGCACTCGGCACCCAGGTCGGCTACGACAACGTCGCCGACATCCGGTACTGGCGAACCGATGACATCGACGAGGGCTACCGGTGCAACTTCGCGGTCGAGTACACCGACGTCGGTGGCGGCAACGAGGATCTGCAGAACTACCAGGCCACGCTCTCCGGGCGCGGCAAGCCGACCAGGATTGCTCGCCCGACCACGACGCCGATCAACGAGGTTCAGCGCATCCGCCTCATCGGCACCGGATTGGGCGGAACCATCGGCGTGAAGTTCCTGGGCCAGACCGCATCCGGTCTCGCGCCGACGGCGACGGCGGCGGCGATGCAGACCGCGCTCACCGGGCTGTCGACCATCGGGGCGAACAACGTTGCCGTCACCGCGGTGGCTGGTCTGAACGCGTGGGACGTCGCTTTCCAGGGCACGCTCGCAGGCATCGATGTACCGCCGCTCGTGCTCGACACGTCGGCGCTCACCGGCAGTGCCGACAAGGGCGGCGAGGTCACCACCCTGATCAACGGCCAGGCGGCATAGTCCGTGGTCGCCTACGACAACCTCAGTGATTTCTTCGACCCTGATCTGCTTCTCCCGATCAGGGGGAAGACGTATCGGATCGTGTCGCCGAACGCAGCCGAAGGACTGCGGATTCGGCAGATCATGGCCAGCAACGGCATGTTCTCCGACGCCGAAGAGCTCGCCGAGGTTCTCGGCCTCATGGGTGCCACCAAAGACCCTGAAACTGAGGTGTGGTCAGGCGGGGTCTACGGCGAGATGGATGCCGACGGGCTGTCGTGGGCCGAGATCTTCCACGCTGGCCGCACTGCGCTGATGCACTACGGGTTGAGCGCGAGCCTCGCACAGGTCAACTGGCACACCGGTGTCGGTGACGTGGGAAACCCGAGGCCCCCGGAGCCGAGCAAGAAAGCGGCTCCGGGGGCGAAAAAAGCTGCACCTGCAAAGGCGAGTGCAACGGGGCGCTCACGTGCGCCCCGGGCACGTACGGCCCCGAAGACCCAGGCGGGGGGCCGTACGAGGAAGAGTTCGGCATCCGAGCCTGGTACCACGACCTGAGCAAGCAGCCGAACAAACGGCCGGCGGCGGTCGTGGAGAAGTGGACGTGGCACGACGTCTTCACTGCCTGGACCGCCGTCGAGCTCGACTTCCAGGACCAGAGCATCTACGGGATCGATCTCGACTCCGGAATTCTTCTCCAGCGTTCCTGGCGCTGGCTCCAGACCCGCATCGTCGGGCTCATCACCGACTCCGACTCTCGGCTGCACCGAGTACTCAAGGCGACCGCCGGGAAGGAGGGCTGACCCATCGCACTCGACGTCGGCACGATCCGCGCGAATCTCGAACTCGTAGACAAGAATTGGAAGTCCACGCTCTCGCGTGCCCAGTCCGATGTGAAGACGTTCGAGGGTCAGGCGCAGCGCAGCACCAAGGCCGCGGGCACCGGGTTCGAGCAGGCCGGTGGCAAGGTTCTGCAGTTCACCGGCAACGTGAAGAACGCCGGTACCGCGGCCGCCGGTGCGAGCTCCGGACTCGCCACCGCGGCAAGCGCCGCGAAGTCCACCGCGGGCGAGATGACCGGGCTGCAGACCGCCACCCAGCAGGCGGTCTCGACGCTGACCGGATCCGGCACCGCGGGAGTCTCCGCCGGCGGCGGACTGACCGCGTCGGGACGCGCGGCCGGCGGCGCATCGAGGAACATGAGCGACTTCGCTCAGTCGGCTGCCGCGGCCGCTACAGCGATGAACAGCGCGGGCGACGCCACCAGCTCGGTCACATCTCAGTGGGAGAAGGCCGAACAGCAAGCGGCGCAGACCGGTTCGTCGTTCGGCGATCTCGTGGCCACCACGGTCGGCGTCTCGGCCGGACTCGAATCGGCTGCCGACGATGCCGACGTCGCCGAGGGTGGTGTCTCCGACCTCTCGCAGGCTGCCGATCGAGCGAAAGAAGCTCTCGGCGCAATGGGCCTCGCCGCCTCGGCTACGGGCCTGCTGGCGTTCTTCCAGGAATCGGTCATGGCTGCATCGGATCTCGACGAATCCATGAACGCCATCGACACTATTTTCGGCACCGCGAACGGCACGATCTACACCTTCGCGGAGGGCGCGGGCAAGGCCATCGGCATGACCGAGCTCTCCGCGCGCGAGGCCGCGGCGACGTTCGGCACCTACGGAAAGCAGGCCAACCTCGCAGCGGAGGAGAACGCGAAGTTCTCGGTCCAGATGGCCACGCTCGCAGGCGATATGGCCAGCTTCAAGAACACCAGCCCCGAGCAGGCGATCCAGGCCATCGGCGCGGCATTCCGCGGCGAGTCGGACCCAATCGAGGCCTACGGCGTCATCATGAACGAGACGATTCTCAAGACCCGAGCCATGAAGATGGGTCTGATCGAGAACACCTCCGAAGCGCTTGAACCGGCTATTCGAGTCCAGGTCGCCTACGCCGAGGTGCTCGCCCAAACGTCCTACATGCAAGGCGATTTCGAGAAGACGTCCGGCTCGCTGTCGAACCGACTCAAGACACTCAAGGCAATGTTCGAGGAGCAGTCGGTCGCCGTCGGCAACAAGCTCATGCCGGCCGCTCAGGCGCTCGTGTCGCTGCTGTCCGGACCGGGCATCGCGGCGCTGTCCGGAACCGCTGACGTCGTCGGATTCCTCGCTGACGGCGTCGGAGCGCTCGCCACCTTCCTCGCAGGCCTGCCCGCACCGATCCAGGCTGCAATCGGCGCGCTCGTCGCCCTCAAGCTCGCCTCCATGCTGGCCGGTAGCCAGATCGGGCAGAGTCTCGTGGCGCGCATCGGTCAAGGCCGCGCCGCCATCATGGGACTGGGCACCACCACCGCCTCGACGGTCGGTGCGATGCGCACCCAGTTCGGGTACCTGCAGCAGGCCACGCGAAACGCCAACGGCGGCGTGACGACGCTCGGCAGCACCATGCGCAATGTCGGCACGATGGGCATGTCGGCCTTCCGCGCCGGTGCAGGCTCGCTCGTGAGCTTCCTCGGTGGACCCTGGGGCGTCGCCTTCGCAGCCGCTGCCGCAGGCATGGCCATCTGGATGCAGCAGAGCGCCAGCGCCAAGCGCTACGCCGAAGACCTCAAGGTCTCGGTCGTCGACACCGCAACAGCGATCGAGACCAGTGGCGGTCGGTTCTCCGCACAGGGACAGCAGGCCGCTGCCGCAGCCCTGGAGACGATCAAGCTCCGCGACGGATCGAAGACCCTCGGCGACGCGCTCGACGACGTCGGTGTGTCTGCCAATGATGCCGCGCGCGGACTCGCGGGCAATGCCGACGCACTCAAGAAGACGCGGACCGAGCTCGAAGCGATCCACGAGTCCGAGAAGGAAGACCTGAGCTGGCTCGAAAAGCGTTGGCAGGAACTCTCTGGCGCATTCACCGGCGAGTTTCAGGACCGCCAGAAGTGGAACGGCAGCGAGTGGGTCACCGACTACGAGACCGAAACCAGCAAGACACTCGAGACGCTCGATGACACAGCGGCCGCGATCAAGGCGAAGCAGGAATCGATCCGCGACGAGATGAACGCCGGAGCTGCTCCGGTCGCCTGGGCCGACGCCGGGGTCGACGAGATCTCGGCCATGACCGAGGCCATGACCGACTTCGACGACGCTGCAGGCAACGCAGCCAAGCAGGTCGACACCCTCGCGAAGGCTCTCTCCGGACTCAAGGAGGGACGACTGGCACTGCCCGAGGCAGAGCAGGCCGTCAACGACTCCACGCGCGACTTGGAAGGCCTCAAGGGCACTCTCGGCAACGTCGGAGTCGACGACCGCGGCAATATCGACACCAAGACCGAAGCCGGTTCGAAGGCGCAGGACGCCGTGTCGTCCTACGCGGACAGCTACAACCAGCTCGCCGCGGCGATGTACACCGTCACCAACTCCAGCTCCGCCGTCGAAGCAGCACTCGCGCCGCAGTACCAGGAGTTCCTCCGCGTTGCCGAAGGCATGGGTCTCACGCGTGCACAGGCGGAAGCCGTTGCGACGCAGATGAACATGCTTCCGAAGAACGTCGCGATGAACCTCGACACCAAGAGCATGGAGAACGCCCTTCGGATCTCCGAGCTGCTCGGCGATGCCATCGTCGGCATGCCCGACTCGAAGACGATCGAGGTCACCTCACTGACCGACGACGCCCGAAAGGGACTCGAGGAAGCCGGATTCCTGATCACCGAGCTGCCCGACAAGAAGGGCTTCACGCTCGAAGCCAACACCGTTCCCGCGCAGCAGGCACTCGACGCCGCTCGCGGAGTCATCGACGGGTTCCCTCCGGTGGTCCCGATCACGGTCGACGCCCCGGGCGCACAGACGGTCCTCGACAAGCTGCGCGAGGTCGGAGTCGAGACGACGATCAACAACGACAAGAACATCGTCATCACCGACAACTCGCCGGAGACAATCCAGAAACTCGCAGCGGTGGGCGCGAAGGTCATCGAACTGCCCGACGGCTCGTTCGCGATCTCGGACAACACCGACGTCGTCCGGGCCCGCGTAGACGGCCTCAACGGCCTCAACACGAGCTCGACGCACGTCGTCACAGTCGAGGAGCGTCGGAGTCGCATGCAGTTCGGCATGGACGACGCGGCGTACGCCAGCCTGCAGGCACAGGTCGCGGCCAACGCGAACGGCAACATCATTCGCGCGTACGCCGCCGGCGGACTCTCTCCCATGTCCGGACGGGACGCGAAGGTCGTGCCTCCGAACACCTGGCGCGTCGTCGGCGACCGGCAGCAGAACGACGAGTTCTTCATCCCCGACACCGACCAGCGGCAACACGTCGCAATCGGCGCCGAATGGGCCCGACGTCGAGGCCTCGCGCTCGTCGACGCGAAGAGCGCGCGTGAGCGCTACGGCCTGACCGCGTTCGCCAACGGCGGCGTCAACCCGGGCTTCGGCGGCTACAGCGGCCCGGACCGGTCCGACTCGATGAAGCCTCGCAACCTCTACGAAGCCGCGTCGCTCGGCATCGGCATGGGCTTCGCGGCGCTCTCCGGAGCGAGCGGACTGATCGGCATGGCGCAGTCCGGCCAGTGGGATCTCGGCCAGCTCGTCAAGCCCGAGTTCGACACGAGCTCGAACACGATTCCCGGCGGCGAGGCGATCATCGGCGCGCTCAATCAGCTCGTCGAGCAACAGCAGGAGATGATCAAAACGCTGCAGGCGGGTGGATTGGTGCAGGCCAAGATCGATCTCGATACCAATTCCGGCGCAGCCGATCTGGCGCTGATGAAGGCCGGCTTCGCGTGACCCCGATCGAGTACGAGCTGACCGGCGTCGACGGCTCGTCATGGCCGTTCGGAGGCCTCGGACACCCGACCGCGCGTATGCGCATCGTGGAGCTCGACGGGCTCGGCGGGGCGGAGTTCACGCACGCGGACGTCCAAAACGTCGACGAGCACGGCGTGACGTGGAACGCGACGATGTACGACCCGAACTTCATCACCATGTTTCTGCGCTCGCAGCTCTTCCCGGGCGACCTCGCCGTCGAAGTCGAGAAGGCATTTCGTCGAGCAATCGGCAACGGCAAGGATCTGGGCCGGTTCACCGCGCGCTCCCGTCTCTCCGACGGCACGATCGAGGAACGCTTTCAGCTCTGGCGCAAGGCCAAGCTGCTCCCCAGCCCGAACTACACGCGCACTCACTACCTCGGTTGCTTCGAGTACGAGGGCGTCATGCTGCGATCGGACGAGTCCTGGTGGCGCACCCTGCCGTACGAGCGCACCTTCACTGCCTCGCAGTTCGCCGGGGCCACTGTCGTGAACGTCTCCGACGAGCGCGTGTGGGCGTACTACGAGCTCACCGGGCCGATCACCAACCCCACGCTCGGACTCGACGGCGAGGCCGTCGCACTACCGAGCATCGGCGCGGGCCAGAAGTGGACGATCGAGACCGATCCGGATTGGTTCGAGATCCGCGATCACCTCGGCGTCGAGCGGTCCGCGATCGGCCGGCGCTGGTACAAGCGAGCTCCGGCCAGCGACCGGAACAATCCCGTTCCCGTTCCCGTGACGATCACCGGATCCGGGACCAGTAGCGCGACCCGCCTGAAAGTCGTTCTTCCACAGCTCTACTACGAGGCGGCATGAGCCTCCCGGGTTGGGCGCGGCCGAACACCGTCGACGTCGACATACTCAACATCGAGCTCGGCACGCGCTCCGGATCGATCATCGAGTGGACACCGCTCGGCTCGTACACCCAGGCCGAGATCATGTACCACTGGTACCTCCCGGGCACCATCAGCTTCGAGCTCAAGCCGGGTCACCGACTCATTCCACGTCTACGCGCACTGCGGCGCAGAGCGATTCACATTCGCGTGATCCGCAACGGCATCCCATGGACCGGGCGTCTGATGACGCACAACACGTCCGGCAATCCGCGCAACCCGACGATCCGCTTCACCGGGGTGGACTACAAGTTCTGGCTGCAGCGCGGTCTCGCCTGGGTCAATTCCATGTTCCCTCCGGAGTTCCAGATCGGCCTCACCGGCAAGCAGGACGTCATGTTCGGCAACCCGGATTTCGTGCTCAAGTACTTCGGCACGAAGACGTGGGTGCGAACGCGCCGGCCGATCTGCGCGGCGATGCCGCTGCACACAGTGACCAGTGACTATCCGGACCTCGCGTCGTTCAACTCGCTCGATTCGCTGCTCGATCTGGTCGGCAACGCGATCGAGGAGCTCGCCGTGATCTCGATGCGCTTCACCCAGCTCAACGACGGATTCTCGCTCACCCGCGATCGCCTCGATTTCGGGTGGACGCTGGACCTCTGGGACGGAGTCGGTCCGTCACCGAAGGTGTTCAACGCCACCACGCTCTCGCAGCTGCAATCGATCCTCGACGTCACGAGCGACAACTTCCTGAACTTCACCAACCCGAACAACTACCTCGGCCTGACCGATCCGAGCAGTTGGGGTCGGATGCCCAGGGCCGGTTACGTCTTCGACACCGTCGCCAAGCAGGACAAGCGTCAGGTGCAGTGGAGCACCGACGGCACTCAGGTGCTCGACATGAACTACGACAGCTCGCACGCGACCGCGACGCGGGCTGTGGTCGGCGGCAAGGCACCCGAGATCTTGAACCAAGTGATCGAGTGGGGTGCCAACTTCGCGATTCAGTTGCTGCTCAACGCAATTGCTCCCGGTCTCGGTCTCGGCCTGGTCGTCGGAGACCTGTTCGACAACATCTTTTTCGCCTACCAGCAGTTCATCGACTACGACCTCGAAGCGGAGATCGGAATCGACGACGCGTTCGCCGACATCTTCGCCGACAACACTGCCGCGTACAGCCTCGACGCGTACGCCACAGCTCAGGGTGCGCTCAAAGAGCATTCCGGCAGCGAGGCAATAGAACTCACCGTCCAGTCGGGCGGTGCAGATGGTCGCGGCATGAGCTTCGGAGTCGACAACGGATCCGGACGCCGCTACCAGCTCGGTCACATTCACACCTTCTACGACCAGGGAACCACGATCGAGCAATACATCTCGAGCGTGACCGTGACCGACAAGCGCGACGGCCGCATTCTCGAAAAGCCGATCCTCGGCGAGGGCAACCGCATTCGCGGTGCCTACGAACGGCTCGTCGTCGGGCAACAGAGCCTCGTGAGCTACTCGCGCGGCAACTCCAACAGCGTCTAGGAGGCGTGATGTCATTCAGAACTGTCTACGGGAACGACTGGTCGGAGAACGGTTGGCGCATGTGCAACCGGGACGAGTGCGTGACCGTCGATACCGCCCCGTACATGGACACAGCTCCGCTCCGGAAGGGTGCACCGGCGATCATCCTCGGAGCGTTCGCGGGCGTGCTGCATCGGACGGTCCGCAACTTCACCTCGCCCGTCTGGGGGTGGTCGAGAGACAACCTGGTGAAGAACTCGAACCACCTGGCGGGCACCTCGTTTGATGCGTGGGCACCGATCAGGCCGTGGGGCATGAGAACCATGCCGCGCAACGAGATCGACGCTGTCAATCGAGCACTGGACGCCTTTCCGGAAGTGTTCTGGGGTGCCGCGTGGGGCAAGCCCGACGAGATGCATTTCCAGATGCGCTACCGCGAGGGCGACCCCCGCAACGACGCCGCGGTCCGACGCATCACCGATGCTGGTGTTCCGCAGCTCCCACCCGCTCCGGCACCCCCGAGCGGACGTCCGACGATTCTTCGCGGCTCGACTGGCGAGACGGTGCAGTTCCTCCAGCAGTTCCTCAATCGGGTGTACCCGGCGTACTCACGTCTCACCGTCGACGGCGATTTCGGTCCCGCAACCGAGTCGGTCGTCCGCAACTTCCAGTCGCGCCGAGGCCTCGCCGTCGACGGCATCGTAGGGCCCGCCACCTGGAAGGCGCTCGGCCTGTGAACTACCGCTGGCCATTCCTCGCTGCAGCGGTGATCCTCTCGGCCGGCGCGGCCGCGATCGCCTACGTCCTCGCCGTCGACATTCAGTCCGACGCCGAGACCCTCACCGAAAAGTCCTGAACACCAACACGAAAGAGAAAACCATCATGCCCACATTCCTCGACCGCGTTCGGTCCACCATTCCAGCATCGGCGCGCGAGCGCTGGTACGTCATCTCCGGTGTCATAGTCACCCTGTTGGTCGGCCTCAAGGTGCTCGACCAGGCAACCGCCGCAGCGTGGTCCTCGGTCGTCGTGGCGACGATCACCCTCGCGTTTGCGCTGCTCTACTCGACGTCGCCGTGGCGGACCGCCCTGTATGGCCTTCTCCTGGCAGTGCAGGGCATCGCGCAGCTGTACGGCATCCTGAACGGCTCACTGTGGGCCGCGATCATCGCCCTGGCCGCAACCCTGCTCGGTACCGCGACGGCTGCCGCGAAGACGCCCACCACCATCGACGGTGAAGTCGTCTCGGTCACCGACACCGAGTACTGATGCCCCAACCCGACGATCGCCCGACCCGTGCCAACTCACGGAGATGATCACGATGGCACACCCGAAGGCGGTGAGTAGTGGACGAGAAATTCATGGCGAGACTGTTTGCCGCCGTGGCGATCATCGTGTTGCTCGGATGGACGGTCGGGGTCGTGCTGGCCCCGATCTTCTCCGAGGGATACCGACCGGCCCCGGAGATCAACATCGTCGTGATGGCCATCGTGGGCATCTTCGGAACCCTGTACAACAAGGCGAAAAACCCGAAGGACGGTGACGAGGAATGAGCGCATTCGTTGGGTCGGTTGCAGGGTTCGTTCTGGGATTGCTTGTCGGGCAGTTCATCAGGTTTCGCCGGGTCGAGATCGAAGGACGAGCCCTGCTCAAGCCGGAGCTCGACACCCGCCCATTTAGGTCGCGAGTACTCAACCTCGCGCTCGTGATCATGTTCGTGGTCTCGCTCGGAATGACGGTCTGGTCGACGTACACACAGCGCGAGTGCAACGGCCGTTACCAGGGCTCGCTCAAGAACAACGCGGCCATCGGCACGCAGGACCGAGCACTCGAAGTCCGAGACGACGACCTCCGCGACGCCCGAGACAACGCGGAGGATTACCTGTTCGAGGAACTGTTCGGCGGTGGCGACGTCTCGCGGGAGCAGGAGCGTGAGGCCCTGCAGCGATATCGAAACGCCGTCGCCGGCAACGACGCCGAGCGCGCCGTCCTGAACGCCGAACGGCACGATCTCGAGCAGCAGCGTCGGGACAACCCCTACCCGGAAGCTCGCTGCTGACATGGCATTCCGCCTACCGAGCCGCACCCCGCAGGGTGATCCGGACAATCAGGTCGACGTTCCGAAGTGGCTGCTCAGTCACGTCGCGGGTGCGATCCTGGACGGGCTCGACGGGATCTCGTTCGGAATCTTCAACCTCGACGACCTGGCCGACGAGCTGCGCGGTACGAAAACCGTTGCGAGCAACGCGAACACGAACGCGAACACGGCGATCAGCATCGTCACCACGGTGCAGCAGCAGGTCACTGCGTTCGATGTGAAGACGAACCGGCCGAGTGGGGCGACGATCACCCCGCTCGGCTATTCGTCGTTTGCGCGGGACCGGCTGGACATGCTCCCGGCGGATCGGACCGGATCCACCAACGCCGGTGACTCCGGTTCTCACTCGCACACAATGCCTATGACTCGCGAACCGGGTAAGGCTTTCACCAACACGACGATCATCAGCTTCGCGCGCATCACCGCCGATGACGCGATCAAACTGATGTACTTCTTCGCCAAGGGATCCCCGACATCGCTGGTCGCGCGGTTCTACCGCATGAACACGGCCGGTGACCTGGTCGAATTGCTCGGCACTTCTGGCGATCTGGCCGCAAACATCCTCTCGACGTACTCGACGCAGTTGGTGACATTTCCGGACGAATCGCTGTTCCAGGCGGGCGAATACGTTGCGATGGCGCTCACCGTTCAAGGGACGGTGACGGTTGCGGGAGTCGAAAGGTTCGCTCCGTCACCGCTACCCGGCTTCCACCCGATCAAGGATGGAGCGGTGCTGGCGACCACCTCGCCCGGTTCCACCGTCTCTCAGTCGGCCATGGACTTCACCTCCGGCTGGATCACCTACATGGAGGCCTCGCGGTCGATCGGCCAAGAGTCGGTCAAACGCGCTCTGCAGGATCTCTACGACCGCCCGAACGGACTCGGTCTCGGATCCATGTACTCGGTGATGGGCGCAGGCAGCGGGTTGGGCATCGCGTCGAACGCCGCGGCGTGGACGACGACGAACGACGGGTATGCGCACGCTCTGCACACGACGCCGTTGACGACGACGAAGACGCACGGCCGAATGACCGTCGGATCGGTCAATCCCAGTGCGAGCGAGCGTTTCGCGGGCGCGGTCATGCGCTCGAATGCGAACCGCACGTCGTGGGGTGGCCTGTTCTACGACAACAACGAGTACTCGGTCATCAAAGGCACCGGGCCCAACACGTTCTCGAAGTTGCTCACGTTGCCGGTGACACCGGCAACGGGTGATGTGCTCGAGTGGGAGCTTCGCGACGCTCAGTGGATCGTCGAGCTCAACGGTTCCGGGGTGATCAATCAGGACTTCCCGACCATCGCGTACGGCCCGACGAACCTCTACGAAGGCGTCTACCTGAGCCGCAGCAGCTTCCAATCCAGCGGCAGCATCGCCGATTGGTTGGCCAACGACATCTCCGACGTCGAGACCCCCGTCGCAGCATGAATGGAGAGCAATGACCGTACTCAGTGACCCGGTGAAGAACCTGGCCAAGATCGCAGACTTCGACGGCTCGGGATACCTGGAGGTGTGGACGAGCGTGCGCGACGGTGGTGCAGACGGCATCCTGACCGACACACCCGTGCACACTGCGATCACGTCGGCCGGCATCACGACGCCGGATCTCATCCCGGGGCCCGCCCACTTCCGGCTCAAGCTCGGCGCGATGCGCAAGTCGATCGAAGGGCGCATCGTCATACCGGACACCGCGACGGCCCGGGTCATGGACGTCATCGCGGCCGCGATCCTGATTCCGGAGGACACTCCGGCCGATCTGATTGCCCGGGCCACGGAGGCCTACTTCGCGACGAATCCCGGGATCACGTTCGTCGAGGACTCCGCCCGCCCGGGGCTGTTCTACCTCTCGAACGAGGTGCCCGAGCCGAATCCGGACGGGGCACTGGCGGCCGCGAGCAGCTACTACAAGAGCGCGGCGCTCGCCTCCGGAACGACCCGGCTCAAGCTGCTCACCCTCGGCGACTCGACCAACGACGGTTTCGGTGCTCCGGGTGGCCCGAGCTCGTGGGCGAAGGTCTGGCCGCAGCGCCTCGCCGAGCTGCTCCGCACACAGCTCGGTCGTCCCGCCGGCGGTCTCGGATGGATTCCGCCATCGCCGCCCGTTGGACCGGGCAGCTACTCGTTCAACACGGCACAGCAATTGCCCGCCGGACGCAGCCTCGACGCACTGAACGTACCGACCTTCCAAACCGGCATCCCCGGGTCGCTATGGCTGCAGCGTGGCCACGCCAGCAACGCGGACGAAGTCCTCTACACACTCTCGGCCGGGGCGACGGCGGTCGACGTTCTCACCACCGGCTACAGCGGCAACATGGTCATCACTGCCGCCAATGCCGGGTCTTCGATCACCAAGTCCTCGGTCGGTGACCGTGTCATCACCAGGATCACCAATCCCGGTGCGACCTTGTCGATTCGAGGCGATGTCGGGGTCGGTCTTGCGATCCTCGGCATCATCGAGCACGTCGGCGACGAAGGTGCCGGCGTCACGCAGGTCAATCTGTCGCAGGCCTCGGTCCGCGCCTTCGAGGTCGCGGGATGGCTGACGGGGTCCGACAAGTCGACCCTGCCCCTCATCGCCGCATACAACCCGCACGTCGCCCTGATCACGCTCGGCTCGAACGACAAGAGCACCGGCCGCACACAGGCCGAGATGTCCTCGGCGATGACGACGATTGTCGATCGACTCCGATCCACTTCGGCCCAGATGGAACTCGTGTTCATCGTTCGGCCGGATTCGGACTCGGCCTGGACCGCATACGGCAACAACATCGTCTCGACCGCTGCGACGCTCGGCGTCCGCTCGCTCGATCTACGCGGCCAGCTCACCAGCTCCAGCCTGTACGTCGCAGACGGCGTCCACTTCAACGAGGCCGGCAACGCCGCCATGGCCGAACTGGTCCTCGACTACATGAAAGTAGGTGCCTGACATGGCGCGAGCGTTCGTGACCACCGGTCCGGATTCCACACTGCCCGTCGACGTCCAGAAGAAACTCCCGGTCACAGTCGGCCCGACTGCGCCGACCGCACCCGGCGAGTACGCGTGGGTCGAGACCGACGGCAACGGCAACTTCATCGACCTACACACAGGAGAGAACTGACATGCCGAGCGTCTTCCAGAACCTCGAAGCAAGCAACGCCGCGATCGCAGCCGCGATCGCCGAGCGCGATGCCGTGGCATCCGCCAATGCGAAGGGAATTCCCGCACTCGGCGTCCGACGAGACACAGACGGCGCGGTCCCGGCAGACGGCGACTGGACTGCCCTCCAGACCGACGAAGCCGGACGACTCAAGGTCGCCGGAATGACCGCCTCGTTCCCGGCCACCGTCGGCAATCTCGCGGCCGTCAACGACGTCGTTGTCGTCGACGTCTCGCGCGCATCGAACATCGTCTTTCACGTCAAGAACACCGGGACCGCAGCGATGGCCGCGGGCGTGTGTGCATTCGAGGCATCACTGGACTCGACGAACGGCATAGACGGGACGTGGTTCTCGATCCTCGCCGCGCGCACCAACGCCAGCACGGTCGAGTCGGCCACGCCCGCACTGGCACTCGCTGTTGGCGTCGGCAGCGGGTACGCCTGGGAAGCCTCGGTCAACGCGTACAAGTACGTGCGTGTCCGGTGCACCACGGCCGTCACCGCAAACTCGATCGCCACCTGGACACTCATTCGCGGCGCATATGCCACCGAGCCTGCGCCAGCGATCCAGACGCACCCCGTCTCGCAGTCCGGAGTCTTCACCACCACGCCGGTCACGCCGAGCCAGTACCTGCTCACCACAGCCGCGACGACGAATGCCGCAGTGGTGAAGGCCTCCGGCGGAAACCTCTTCGAGATGAGCTGCTTCAATCCGTCGGCTTCGGCGGTGTTCTGGAAGATCTACAACAAGGCCTCTGCGCCCACCGTGGGTACGGACGTACCGATCCTCACAATCCCCGTCGCTGCCGGTGCGCTCGCACAGCTCCAGTTCGGCGCTCTCGGCAAGCGCCTCGGCACCGGTATCGCCTCCGCTCTCACCGCAGCCGCGGCCGCGACCGACACCGCAGTTATCGCGGCCGGAATCCAGCTCTCGGCCAGCTTCACCTGAGCCCCCTCGCTACACAACCACCCCCGAAAGGTTCACTCGTATGCCCGAACTCGTCACACCGCACTGGGTCAACCGTCTCGTCCGCCGGGACGAACGCGAGATCCGCATCGCCGTACTATCCGACTCCCAGGCCGAAGGCTTCGCGGCCGGATACGCATACGGCGTACCCGACGTCCGCAAGACCTGGCCGGCACTGCTCGCCGAGGACTTCGCGCGCAAGGCCGGAGTACGTGCGAGCCTGTGGCTGCAGGCCGACACCCCGAACGCCGACCACTGGAACTACAACTTCCGACCCACCTCGTTCGACGGCTCGACCACCGCAGACCGCACTGGCGACACCAACGGCGTCCCGGGCTCGGTCTGGCTCAACGAGAACAACACTGCAGGACAGACGAAGTCGCTGACCTGGGAGCTCCGTGACACCTACGCGATCGACGTCTTCCTCGGTGGCTACCCCGAATACGGCACCGGGGCAGTCACGATCTCGCTCACCCTCGGCGACAACACGCTCGTGCACCACACGGTCACGCCGACGACCCATGTCGAGGTGTTCTCGTACACCGACGCCAAGGGGATCGCATCGGTGAAGGTCCACAACGCCGTGAACGGAATCCAGGTGCTCGGCGTACTGGAACGCCAGACCAGCGGCGACGACATCGACGACCGCACCGGGATCGAGGTCTACAACTTCGGATTCGCCGGCAAGCCCGCGGCGGACTTCGCGCAGTACACCGACATCGGCCTCGGCACCGTCCTGCCCGAGCTGCTCGCCGCGCTCGCACCCGATCTGGTGATCATCGCGCTCGGTGGTAACGACGCGGAACAGGGCCGCACTGCGGCGCAGCTCGAAGCCGACCTCGTCACCATCGCCTCCAACGTCAACGCCCAGACGCCGGACTCGGAATTCCTGTTCGTGGCAATGGAGTACGACTACTCGGCCGCGACGCCGCCGATCGCCTGGGCCGACTACCGAACGGCGATCGCCAACGCAGCGAGCACCGCGGCCGGCAGCCTTGTCGTCGACACCCAGTACACGACGCCTCCGGGCGGCGAAGGACTGTTCGTCGGAGACGGCGTGCACTTCACACTCTCCGGAGCGCGGTCGGTCTCCGACGCAATCAGCCCCGTCCTGTGGCCGCGTTGATCTAGGATCGATCGCAGCGTCCCCCCGGCGCACGAAAACCGCCCCACCTCGCTATCTCCGAGGTGGGGCGGTTTTCGCGTTTCAGGAACGGTTTCGCGCGGCCCGACTGGCAGGCGAGTCGGGTAGAGCGACTGGCGCTTTCCGCGGCTGCGGCGTGCCGAACTTCCTGCCGGCCGCATTCACGCTCGCGATGAACTCGCGGATCTTCTCTTCCTTGCGGGCGGGAGCGGCGTAGGTGATCACCCGGCCGTCGCGGAGAGTCACGGCAACGTACATGCGCGACATGTCCTTTTTGGCCATGCCGCCGATGACGGCACCGAGTGGACCGAGCAGCAGCCCGCCCGCCACGACGCGCGTCGCGGTCACCCGACTGGCGATCGTCGACCCGGGCTCGTACGTCGCGGTCGCGTCGGCCACCGGGTACGACTTCCCGTCCAGCTTGACGGTGTCGCCGTACAGCTGGCAGTGCCCCGTCACCATCACGTCGAGCTGATGCTTGTCCGCCCAGTCACCGAATCCCATGCCCGGTGTTGTACCAGATCAGGCAGCGGCGCTCTCCTGTTCCCGTGACATCTTCCAGCTGCCCGCGAGGTCGGGTACCGACGACTTGTGATTCTTCACATCGGCCGGCCACAGCGGGACCGGCTTGCACAGCTCGTGCTCCTCGGCCACCGGCGCCGATTTTCTCGACAGCAGCACCACGAGGTGCGTCGTCGCGAGCAGCAGGATCGGCGGCACCGCGGCGATGGCAATGGCGATCGGGCCCGAGTCCCACACGTGAGCGACGTTCCCGGAGATCGAGAGCGCGGCCGACAGCGCGAGCAGCGACCAGGCGAAGGCCTTGCCTTCATCCAGGGCGACGACAGCAAGGGTTGCGCCGAGCACTGTCGCGTCGACGATCAGCGGAACGATCCAGGCCAACGACGCGGGCACCTCGTTGTGCGCGGCCAGGTCTGCGAGCGCGGTGAAGGACAGGATGGACGAGCCGGTGGCCACCAGTACCGCGACAGCGACAGCGACGTTATGGGCAGTGATGCGAGGTCGGGTCATGGTTATCTCCTGAGTTCAGGCAGCGTGACGGGTGAGTCCGAGTCCCGCTCCGGAGGCAGCCCGGCGGAGCGAGTCTTCTGGGACGTAGGTGTAGATCTGGGTAGTGGTCACCGAGGCGTGACCGAGCAGCTCCTGCGTTGCTCGGATGTCGCGTTCGACGGAATAGACGAGGCTGGCGTACCGATGGCGGAGGCTGTGGGCCGTCCACCCGTCGGCCATGGCGCGCGAGACGAGCTTTCCGACGTAGCTGGCCGACAAGTGCCCGTCGATCTGACCGGGGAAGAACCAGCCGCGGGGGAGTAGGCGCAGGGTGGCGGCGAGCTCGTCATCGATGGGGATGATCCGCTCGTGCCCGCCTTTGCCGATGACTCGGAGCTGCCATCCGTGCAGGTCACGCTCGATCTGATTGGTGTGCAGTCGGCTGCATTCACCGCGCCGGATACCGGTGAACACGAGCATGAGCAGCATCAGCTTCACACGCGGATCGACGGTGTCCAGGGCGTCCTCGACGACGTCGTTGGGTGCCGGCCGCGGCCGAGCTCGCGGGATCTTGACGGGTTCGAGCTCGTGCGCCGGGTCGACGGTGATGTGACCTCGCGCTTGAGCCCAGCGGAAGAAGACTCGCAGGCTCGATCGGTAGCTGCGCCGTGTCTCCGCTTTCCAATCGTGGCGGGCCATCCAGCTGATGATGTGCTGATCCGTCATCATCCAGGGATGTACGTCGGGGTGGTCGTGGGCCAGTCGACGAAGGTGGTACGTGCGGGTGTATCGCGTCTCGGCCGACTTCCCGGCCGCACGCAACCACTCGTCCCACGACAGGATCGCTTGTGCCCAAACATGATTCACAATGAGCATCTTCATGCCGGACATAGGTACAGGGCGCGCGACAGATAGCGGGCGGAATGACTTGTTCGTAACCATCTCTATCCCTCAACGTGACGTTGAGTTGTGAAGTGACACAAACTCGATCCGCGGTTCTTGCACGCCTGTACCAATCCGAACATGCCCGCGATCATGCCGGAATCGAATCGGGCATCGAAAAGCGCCGCTTCGCTCCGATGCTGGTCACAGGGGCTATGTCCCTTAACCAGCGGGTCCGGGGTTCGAATCCCTGATGGCGCACACCGAAACACCCCGTCACCAGCGTAAAGCTGGAGGCGGGGTGTTTTGCTTTTGCGGGGTTTCGCCCCAACTCATCACTTACTCATCACTTTGAGGGCAAAGTGATGAGTTGCTCGTTCCGTTCCTGCTAGGAGCTCCGCGCGACCCATGAAGGTCGTCTTCGCGCCTGCGGTCCGTTTACGGTCTCGAAATTTCAAGGACAGATCGGTTCCAGGTTGCGGCGAGCCGGATCGGTCCCGCCTGCCGAGATCTGGCCAGAATTGCCGATGATGGGGCCAGGCCCAACTGTCCACGCGACCGGCTCAGCCGGACCTCGATGCACGGGGAGGCCTAAGCCTTAGGCGCAAACTTGTTCAGCGCGTCGCTCATGTCTGGGGCCAAGGTCACTCGCTGGATGTAGTGCGCCTCGGTGACCCTCGTATTGGCGTGTCCCAGCTGAACCTGAGCTGCTTCGACCCCGTAAGTCTCCTTCACCAGAGTGGCCACGGTCTTTCTGAGGGTGTGAGGAGTTACCCAGTCGAAGTTGTCGCCGCGTGCAGCTCGCCACGATCTCCGAACGTTCGCCGGCGACACCCAATTGCCGGTGCCCGTCACGAACAGCGCGTTCTCCGGGTTCTGAAACGTTGGCATAGCGCGCCTACGTCGGAGTGCTGTGACTGCGAACGGCGGGAGCACCACGGTAAGCGGAGGTGCATCACCCTTTCGGAAGTTCTGACGGAAGAGGCGTTCGCCGGCCGCTCGCGGAACAACAAGAGTTGCGCTGAATGTGACGGTCGGGATCGGCGAGTCCAGATCGACTTGGTCCCACTTCAAAGCCAAGAGCTCACCGATGCGAGCACCTGTGGCGATCAGGAGCATAAGAATGTCCTCGAGATCGGCACCGGGTCGTTGTCCGAGCTTCGGCCGTACGACCCCATATTCGTCGACGGTCTGGTGGCGAGAGTAGTTCTGCACGCGTTCGCGCAATTCGTCGAGCTCGTCGGGAGTCAGCGCGCGGACCGCGGACTTCTTTGGGGTCGGTCTCGGCGTATCGCGAACTGGATTGTGGCTGAGGAAGTCGAACCGTACGGCGATACCGAGCATGCCGGACATCACGATCCGCGACATCCGAGCGCCACTCATGGTCCTCTCTCCGATCGAATTGATCAAAGAGTCAACCTTCCCTGCCGTCATCTCACGGATGAAGACCTCGCCTACAGCTGCCGCGCAGTAGGCGTTCCATGCTTGCCTGTAGCCCGTTATTGTCTGCGGCGAAACAGTTTTCGCCTTCTGCGCTATCCAATAGCTGAACAGCTCCGACATCGTGGACGTCTTGCTCAGTTCAGCACGCTGAGAAGGATGGGGTGGTTCGCGGTTGGCAACTTTTTCCTGAAGCTTCCGCCGCGCTTCGGCTGCGGTTTTTCCACGAGCTTCGACCAGTCGTCGCTTACCGTCCTGATCTCTGATGCGAACGCGCGCCACGCTGACGCCACCCGACGTCGTGGTCGAGATTCGACCCCACTCGCCAAGTTTAAAGGGGTCCCTAGCCATCTAGTTCGTCTCCGACCGCCATTCCTAGTTCGGTCATCTTGTGAAACAGGTCCTCCGACCGCCTGCGCGCATCCTCGTAGGCCATTTGCATGGTTTCGATGTGCTCCGCTGATTCGCTCTTCGACAAACCGTTGCGCAGTTGAACTCGCGCGCGCCGCATCGTCTGTAGCGACTGGAGCCATTCGCGTGTGATGCCGACACGGTCGTTTCGAGGGTCGAACTGCTCACGTACCCACATCCCGACCGACTCTTCGGTGTTGGTTTCGGTCCAGTCTGGCGACGGCTTCATGAGACCTGCTTCGCCGCTGAACCATCGAAGAGCGTCGTGCGATTCTTGCTCAAGCCCAGGAAGGATCTCGACCGGGCCTTTGGGTAAGTCAGGGTAGAGAAGTTGAGCCGGCGATACGCCGAGTGCTGCTGCCAAGACAAGCAATTCGGGAACATCGATGCTCTTCTTGCGCCCTGTCTCCAGATCGGCGACCACCGAACGCGAGATCCCGAATCCGATATCGACGGTGCGATCCGCAAGCTTCGCCGCTGACAGTGCCGAGTGCTCCTTGCCTCGGAGCCGCCGAACTTCGCCGGCGACGCGGGCCACTAGTTGTTCAGCCCAAGACTGTGTCATAAGCACGCAGTCTAGCCGATTTTTCGCATGTGTTGTGGCAACGCTACTGAATTGCTACGTTGTGGTGGAACCACATGGACGGGACTCAATCGAGTAAGCGATTGTGGTTTTGCTACACAGAATGCGGAAAGGAAACACCATGTCTCGACGGTTGTATTCGGTCCAGGAAGCGATGGCTCGGACGGGTCTCGGACGCTCCAACCTGTTCAACAAGCTTGCGGCCGGTGAGATTCGCAGTGTCAAGGTCGGTAAGCGCCGACTGATTCCCGACACGGCCATTGACGAATACATCGTCGGACTGGAGGAAGCGGCACGCGTCAGCTCGGGCGTTGCCTGACATGCCTCTCACCGCAGACGCGTACGAACTAGAGACGCCCCCGGCAAATTCCGGTGTTACGAGCACCGGTGCCGAGGGCGTCCTCGAAATCCCCACCTTGCAGGAAGGAGCTTCGCCCTCGGATACTAATCGGTCCTGATGCGCCTCACAAGGCGTTTTGCCGCACTCATGACCTCGCTGTGCTTCGAGTTGTTGTCGACGTGAAGCGAGGATGAGTGGAGGCTGGGTTTACCCATGTGTCGGTGAATCCATCTGCGTACACACTGTTTACGCGATCGTCTGCGTCACGCCGTACTCCTGCGTGGGTCCCGCGTGCCGTTGAAGATCGCCCGCAGTCGTTGTTGCAGCGTCGTTTTCTGGCAGAGCCCGACGAACAACCAGCCTGCCGCCGGCCTGTGCACCCTTTGTAAATCCTCGGAGACCGGCCCCGAGGCACCACCAGCTCGACTGATCATCGTACGGGTGGCGATACCGATTAGCCGCGCGCCTACCGAGGCGCGGGGCTATCGGGCGTGGAGCGGACAACGTGGGGGCGGAAATTGGCTCAGGGGCCATGGGGGGTCCGGACCGGACGGAACGAACGAAGTCCCTTGTCTGTCCTACGTCACCACTATGGAGGTACCAATTGAGTTCTCGACCCATCTGCAATGCTGACATCACTGAGTTGCCTGGCGCGGCGAACCATCATTCAGACCTCGATCGTTCAGTCCGTGCCGCTCTCTTGTTCTTGTCCGTTGTGCACGTCGATTCCCCGAAGATCAGACCAGAGCAACACATTTGGCTGCTCGGACGCCAGCGCAGAAGTTCGCCGGTGCAGGCCGCTCCCGTTAGCGGTTCGGCGGCGTTGCCCGCCGGTCCCATACCTGAATTACCCGCAAAGAGTGCCTCAGATGACTCGCTGGCGACGGATGTCATACGTCCTGCGGTGGTCACACCTCCCATGCACACAAGGGATGTCACTCACACTCGGGATGTATTGGTAGTAAATGCTTCTCATGCCCCTATGGCGCGCATTTAGCCAATGGCACGCGAATCACGCCTCGTGCCCCTTACCTGCAATACATCTAACACTTCTACGGGGCACGCCACATCCCTCGTTTCCAAGGCGTGCATGACATCCCATTCCCGCTATACCCCCAGTTCGTCCCATTCATCCATGGAAAGTGAGACCCACCATGCCCGCTGACATCTTTGCGTTCTGCAACCAGAAGGGCGGAGTGGGCAAGACCACCACCGTCTTTCACCTCGCCTACGCCGTTGCACAAGCGGGGAAGCGAGCACTCGTTATCGACGTGGATCCGCAAGGCAACGCCAGCACAGTCCTGACCAGAACCGGGCTAGAGAGCGACGATGTCGGTGTCGCCGACGTACTCGCCGAGTCATCGAACGCGACCATCGCCGATGCTGTCGTCCCCACCATCTGGCATGGCGTAGACCTGGTACCCACGTCACCGGGAAACGAGTCCCTGGCCTATGTCCGCGATCAATTGGTCGTCGCCGGTGCCGGCCGGGAACGGCGGCTTCGCGACGCAATCGACGTCGTACGAGGCGTGTACGACGTGATCCTCATCGATTGCCCACCTAGCCTCGATCTGCTGACTATCAACGCGCTTGTGGCTGCGCGCGCCGCCGTTGTGGTGACTCAGTCCGCGCTGTTCTCAGCCAATGGACTCGCGCGATTGCTGCGCACCATCGATGCAGTCAAGCGCAGCTACAACCCGGACCTCGACATGCTCGGTGCGATCGTCAACCTTCACGAGATCGCGACGATCAGCGGCCGAGAACAATTGATCGAGATCGCCGCGAGCATCAACATCCTCGGTGACGCCGTTCCCAAACGGGTTGTCATCAAAGACTCGATGGAGGCCCAAACCAGCCTGGTCGACTGGGGGACCACACAGTCTCGCAGCCTGTCGACGATCTATCGCGACACTCTTGCGCTGCTCACGAAGGGACGCCTGTGATGGCCCGGCCCGAACGTATGAAGAGCGCACTCGCCGGATCGAGCCCGGTCGATCCGCCGGAGAACTCGCGGCAGCCCCACGACACCGTTTCGTCGGCCGAGACCGGTGCGCAACCGTCGCCGGACAACGCAAAACAGAAGCGGTCGTATTACCTCTACCAGTCCACCGTCGACGATCTTCTCAACGCAGCCGAAGCGCTCTCCGCAACGCCCGGCGCGCCGCGGGGCCCGTCGGATCTCGTCAATGCGGCAATCGAAAACTACTTGGAGTTGTTGCGCAACAGATTCAACGACGGTGCGCCGTTCCCGCAACGAACGGGCCCTCTCGCACGAGGACCGAGAATCCGATGAGCCGATCACACTCCGCGGCAACCCCGTTGACAACGAAGCCGTCAGACGTCGTTGCGCTCCATCCAGCGATCTTGCAGTGGGCCCTCGCAACGGCCGTTGCGCTGACAGTAGGCATTGCCGGGGCGTCCTTCTGGCTCAGTTTCGCTGTGTTGCGTGATCTCGCGGTGATGGCTGGGATAGGTCCCGGCGAGGCGTGGGTGATTCCAGTGGTGTTGGACGGCGCAATTGTCTCGACAACAGTGACAGCCATTGCGCTGTCGAATCACACGGACAACCGCACGATCAAGGGCCGTCGCTTCGTCGTCACGATCTTGCGTGTTGCCGCATCGGCGTCGATTGCGGGTAACTCGTACCATGCAGTGTTGAGTGCGACCTTGCTTCCGGCCGTAGTCTCTGCGGGTATCGCCACCATTGCACCTATTGCGCTCCTCGCTATGACCGAAGTGCTGGCCGTCATACTTCGTGCGCCCCGTGGGACCGTCAGGGCGGAATTTGCTCCAAGTGCTGCGACAGGACAACCGGATTGGGCAGATGCTGAGTTCGCCCATCAAGGCCGGAACTTGAGTGCGGATGAGCCAGAAGGCGAGGACGGCTCCTGTGGAGAACAGGTCGACACGGCGGACTCGCCCCGACTGCAAGTAGACGACCTCGCACCGGAAGTTGAAGAGACAGCGCGGCTTCGACACGCACACCGCGAATGGTCGTGGGCACGAATCGGTAGAGAAACGGACGGCTCCGTTGCATCGACCGCGATGCGCCGATATCGGAAGTGGGAAGAAGTCACCGCAGGGATCGTCGATGGCCACCAGGACGGGCAATCCGAGTTTGGTGACAAGCCAGCCAGCGAGCGTGACCGCATATCCGCAGGATAGAAGTGCTACCGCGACATCGAGCCTGGTTGCTTTCCGTCGCTCCCGCGCAATCACCCCAGGCTGTTGATGGCTGGGAGGTGGTCGCGCCCGGATGGCTCAGTCTGCGTCGAGGCACGCGCTGCCCTGGGACCACCTCCGGCGGTCTCCGGATAGAGCTCCGCTGCGCTCGCACAGCAGAAAGAACAATTTCCTTCGCACATCTGGCTCCGATCGAGCATGCAACACCCTGACCCGTCTTACCCAACCCTGACTCCGCGTTGCTCCGGCCCGATGGGCTCCGAAAACTTTTCAAAGCGCCTGCGGCTGAAAACTTTCCGGATCAGGGCCAGGACGACGGTCCAGTGCGCCGCCTTCTCTCCTTCGAGCCAGATGACGGCGAAAGAAATTGGCAGAGCGAAAGGGCCGGGGGAGCCGGTCCCGAACCAGAAAGAGAGCCCGACATGCCGCAGAATACTTCCAGCACAGGACGACGGACCACCGCCGCGCACAACGCCCGGGCCACCGGAATCGTCACTCACACAACCGTCCTGGTCTCCGGACCTCAACAGGCCACTATCACCGCTACCTGCGCAGCCACCGACGAAGCGCAGATGATCGTCGCACTGGGTCACGTCATGATGACCTTTCGCAGCGCCGAAACAGTATCCGCAGTCATCACCGGATTTGCCACCGTCCGGGCCGCACTCGCCGGAGCCGATGGACAAGCCCCTCACCCCGCGCAACCAGGCGCTGAATTCGGGGCCGCCGCGATCTCTGTCCTGTGGCTCGATAGCCCCGAACACACCGCAGTGCCGCACCACCGCTACAGCTCCGAACAACGTCGCACCATCCATTGGGTAGACCTGCACATGGGACCTGTGACTTGGCGCATCACCGACCGCATCGGGTACGACACATTGATGGCCGAACTCCGACGCGTTCACCGTGCTGCCGTCGGAGTATTTCTCGACGGCGGCCGCTACCGCCGCGACCCCGCCAAACTCCTAGATGTCTTCGACGACGTCTAATACCACACGTTCGGCCCCAACCCCGGGGCCGAACGTCGTTTATCCACAGGCTGACTCGACACGACAGTTATCCACACCCTCGCCTAATCAGTCTCCGCAGCGAACGCCTTGTTCCGGACCTCGTGTGACGCTCGACAACAAGCAGCTGGCGGGCACGAGCGACAAGGAACCAACGATGATCACCTGGACAGTCACCACACACCCCGAAGACGATCCCGAAATCCTTACCGCAACCGGAGCAGAACCCAGCCTCGAAGGTGCGAAACGCGCCGCCGCCGATGCCGTCCGCTCCGCCCTCCTCGACGCACGCGAGCACGCATCGTCCGGCAACGGAACCCCGCCGTCCTACCTCGTCACACTCGATGGAGCCTGTGCCCTCATCATCGGACTCGGAACCTGCAGGCCCGGGAACTACAACGCCGTCCTCGACAGCCTCGAGCAGTTCGACGGCACCGCACCACCGAACCTGCTCTACATCTGACCCGCACCTCTGCAATGACGATGAACTCGGTAGACAACCACAGCGCCATCGGAGTACCGAATCCAGTTCTCCCGCCACTGACCCCGCAAAAAGAAACGAGGTGAACAGATGACCCCGTTGAGAGCAGTCGAACCCGCCGACGACGATCACGCTGATCTGACGGACCATCCGGAGACGGCGCCGGAAGCACTGGCGATCTGCGCAACGATGTGGTTGCAGGACACCGACGAGGCCGCCCGCGTCGCAGCGACATTGCAGGCTAACGATTTCCATGATCCCGTCTACCGCGAGCTGTACGGCATCGTGCAGGACCTGATCATTGACAACCTCCCACACGACCCCGCGAGTGTTCTGGGCGTCCTCGTCCGGTCGGGTGCCAGCGGACACCGCGGTGCACGGCTGCGTCGAACACTGACCGACGTCACCGCAGCGAACGCATGCGGAGCATCGGCGACCGACTACGCCGGCATGGTCCTGTCGGAAAGCTACCGACGTAGTTTTTTCGACGCTGGGATCAGAATTCAGCAGCTCGCCGAGGAAGCGCCGGAAGAATTCCTGTTCGACCAGCTCGTCGAAATTGGAAGGGCGCAACGTGAAGCGACGAACCGCCTGAACGCCTTCCGCAGCGGCAGCGCACAGTGACGGCGCGGGGAGAGACAGAGTCGGGCGATGAGCGGCGTCGAGCTGCCCTCGCTTCTGTCGGGTTCGCCGCCGACGATGTCGCGCATCTAGATACTGACGAAGTCGAGGACCTCGACGCCGGTAGTGAGATAGCTGAAGCGCTCGCAGCCGGCAAGACGCTCAGCGAGGTCGCGCGGTCCATTGGTTACACCGAGGCAGTCGCCTCAGATCTTCTGGGCAAGTTCCGAGAGCTCCGCGAGAGTCTCGCGGCGCGCAACCAAATTCCTCTGTTCTGAGCAACATTCAACGAACACCTCGCATTGCCGCCATGACCCGAAAAGGCCAACACCATGAACTTCATCCGCATCGACACCGACCGAGGGACCCTCTACGGGCCGTCCTTCGCCGGGACGCTGACGCACTTTTTCGGGCAGAATCAGTACGTCGAATGGGAATGCCACCAGCTGACCGCCGGATACTCCGGTGGGCGGTGCACCGTGTCAACCGCGATCCGAGTGCATCACCGCGGACAGTGGATTGTCGCAGCCAGGTCCTTCGGCTCCCGCACCGTCGATGCGATCCCCGAGTGCGCATTGCGCTTCGGATCGAGTTTCGCTACCGCACCGTTCGATGCACCCGAGTTGCCTCGCTGGGTATACGAGTGGGCGTATGACCTACTGACCTGACAGGCACGCTGCAGCTCGGCCGTTCCACACCAGATGCGGTTTAGCACAAGCGCTACGACGCTGAAAAGGTGCAGACACGTGCGCCGAGGCAACGTTCGGCCCACGCCGCAAGCTCGGCCACGTGCCGGAGCTGTGACGGGGTGTCGGAAGCAGCTGCGCAACGCGCCGTGAATCCACCACACTAAGGAACCGGGCCCGTGCCAGCACAAGCCTGGATCACCCCTCGTCGGGGTATCGACGTGACCAAACCCCTCGTCTCGGCCATTGTTGTCGAATCCGGGTCTCGCGAAACCGCGGAGCGGGAAACAGTGTACGACGGTATTGATGAGCTATTGGCACCGCTCGCTCAGCTCGGAACCCTGGAACCAGAAGTCTGGCGAATAATTTACCTCTACCAGAACAACCCAGAAACGAAGGGAAACTTCGCCGCCGTGAGCCGCCGGCTCGGGATAACTTCGCCCACGGTCGCAAGGCGATACGACAGGCACTCCGCTCTGGTGAACAAGGCCACCGCTAAGAACGCGGCCGAACATAGGCAACAGCTGGCCGAGCTGGAACCAGAACACGACGACAGAGACCGCAGCTACGAATCGACGGCTGGAGCTCCCGAGCTCACAAACGCGAAGTGACAGTGTCTGGAGCTGCGAATATCCTTCGTGGATGGGTGTACGCATAGACAACCGAGCTGGCTACTCGAATGAACAGCTCGGTGCCATGTCCGAGGGACTGAAGCGGATGGACTGCCCCGAGTCTGCCGAGGTCGTCATCTCGGACAATTTTGTTTCCGATGTGCGTGCTTTCTTGGGGTCCGCGACGTACGGCACTGATCGGGGGACCGGGATCGTTGCTGCAAAAACAATCCCCGTCGCGGCCAACCGCCAAGTTATCGTGGTGAACGCCGAACCCGTGAGCGCGATGGATTGCCAGCAGCTCAGCCGCTTGCTTGCTCACGAAGCCGGCCATGTGCTCATCGACTCGCGTATGGAGGGTCATCCTGACACTCGATCCACCTGGATGGGCGAACAGGTTCTGCATTCGTTAGCTGCCACCGCGCTAGACGAGTACCGCGTCGAAAAAGCACTTTATGCAAACGGTTTTCCGCTCGCCGACGAAGTCGGTTGGACTTCTGTGGGCGACGTCGCCACAGAAGTGAATTTGCAGGTGATGAGTGCAGTCGTCGATGAGACTAACAAGAACGACCCCGAGAAGCTCGCCGGTGACATCACCGCCGTTCACGACTGGTCGTCAAAGAAGCTGGCATACACTGCGGCAGCCGTTACGAGTGGTGCGTTGGTCGAACCACCTCGCGTGCCAGCTGAGTATCTGGAGGACTGGACGGACTACCTCAAAAGCGGTTGGTCACATAGGCAGGCTGGGTATCGCCCAGCTCCGGACGCGGCAACACCTGCTTCGGCACACCAACTGCAGGGGCTTGTGGGAAAACTTATGACCGTTGAACGCCACTACCTCAACGCCATGGGGTTCTTCTATCGGGAATATCACGGAACCTGGGGATTTCATCGGCGAAAAGACGATCGGTTGTTCGATGCTCGATGGGCCCGAGCTGTCCGCATGATCTCCGAACGCCATTCCGAAGGGGATGAACTGAACTCCGATTGAGGAGCGCGAAGTGACTAACGAACGCAGCGACACTCGGCTCAACGGGTGGTTGGACAGCCGAAAGATGAGTAACCCTCACCTGAGCTACTTCAGGTACCGGTACATCGTTGACAGCGAGACACCGACCACGTCTCGGATATCGGCCAACGATATGCAGCCGCTACGCATTCGCTTGGCCTGCGTGATCTTCGCGTCTGAATCGACCGCGGCCGGCCGGCCAGGTGGCCGAGCTGAGTGCGCTCGCGAATCAGATTGCGTTCGAACTCCGCCGGTGCCCCGAAAATTGCGTTGATGAACTTCTCGCCTGACGTCGTGGTGTCGATCTACTCTGTCAACGACCGAAACCCCATACCATCGGACTCGAGATCTTGGAACGTCTGCAATAAGGTGGGGGAGTAATCGCCCGAGCCGATCGAGCCGCCACACCACCAGATTATCCCTGACGCCGACCATTTAACTCGGTCCACCATTGAAATCTACCTCCCTGCTATGATCCCTCGAAAGTGACGGAACATTATAGATTGCGTGAATTACTTGCTGTGCGCTTAGCGCTATATGCATCCGCAAGAAGGCCGAAGTCTACTGCGCGTTCCATGTAAAATACGTGAGGTAGTGTGGCATACAAGGTTGCGGGATCTTCTTCCAAAACCTCGTTCATCGGAAATCCATCTTTGGCCCACTTGCCGTATGTCAACAATAGGGCCGATAGGCGATAAATGTTCATGTGAGCATTATCGTAATTTCCGGGATCAACAGCGGAGTTCCCGTACAACTCGCTCACCACGGTCAGGAAGATACGTAACCGGTCGAGGCCCCCGGGATGTGAATCGGTAAGGTCGGTCTCCCACTCGCCCCGCAGATGAGCAATCGTAATGAGCGCCACCGCAGCTCCAGTAAGTGAAGCAGGTAGAGCCATCGGTCTCCGCTTCTCCGGCGCGAAATGGCCACTGACTATAAGGAACGCGAGTAGGTCTGCTTTCACCTCGCTGTGATGGGAAGGTGCCAGCCGTGCCAGTTCCTGGTGCCAGCACGAGCTGTCCGACAGCAATTCGTTGAAGGCCTTCCAGACCTGCTTGTCCGGCCTCTTTGATAGGTCACGCGCGAGGTGATGGCTAAGCTCGTGGGCGATGAACCATGATTCTGCCGCATTGCAAACTGCGAACGTCGCGTCCTCAAACCATTGACTGGGTGATAGCATTGCTGCCGTTCCCCTCAGGGATAACACGCCACCGCTTTTGTAAGCCTCGATGTCCTCATCGAACTGCGTGCGCATTCCGCGCCACATTCTTCCGCAATCATCGATAGACATACGTTGTGCCATGTCCAGGCTCGAAATAAACTTCCCATACATTGAGGCATACGCCGCTATCGCTGACGTGAATTCATGGGAAATGGTCACAATCCCGCCGCGAAAGGTTCTGTACGACTCGCCCATATCCGTTCTAGAGTAAGTTCTCCCCGCGTACACATTGGCAATCTGAGAATGCCATCTAGGATCAACCATAGCGACTACCTCTTTGAGGTTTTCGTTTAAGATGGGGCAGTTTGACCTACTGTCGCTACTCAGGGGATTCCAGTTTGTCATCCATCTCGGTACAGTGCGTCCTTTAGCCGCCTTGACTAAGGCTGACATATGTGGATTGGACCAGTAGCTGACCTGCGGTTCGCCCGTCTGTTCAAAGAACAATGCACGCGATTTGTTCAGGCGCATATTCATGTTAGTTCCCCCATTTTTCTGGCGCTCCTTTTGGTCTACGGTAGCAAAACCGGACCGCAAGCTTCGTCATAGTTGTCACCGCGACCCGCGGGACGTCGGGTTGCGCTCCCGCATTGAGATCCATCTCGACCGAACCAGTGGAAGGTTCCCCCAATGATTCCTTCGCCAGGCAGTGTGATCGCACCTGCCCGGCGGCCGGCCACCTACCGTGCCGCCCGAATTGAGCTTCGTTGCGGTCTCCCTGACGAAGTGCGTTCATCTCTTTGTCTTTCTGGCTTCCCGATTGCGAACTACTCAGCCCACTCGGCAGCGTCCGGGTGCCAATACCCGCGAACAACCTGATTCGACAAAATAGGATCAAGGCACCGCCCTGCAGCCACCAACGCCGACTCAAGAGTCAACGCCGAGCTAGGCAATCCCGACACCGTTCGAGCTAGCGCCTCATAACCGGCAGTCCACCCAGAGGAAGGAGCTGACATGGCCGGCGGCAATTCCAAACCTCGACGTTCGGACTCTTGAGACAGGCCACGCGCCAACACATCCGCTGCGAAACGCCAAGCGGAAATTATGAGTACCAGATCAACCAGATCGTGATACCGCGACGACGGACCACCATTCGACCCGTACTTCCCGTACATCGCACACACCTTGTCGGCGATCTGCGCCGGCAACGGGTACAACGCAAACTCCGGCATAGCAGCCAGGTCGTCCATGACCACGATCGGTGTCGGATACTGATAATCAACGTCACCTACCGCAACAAGCTCAGTCGCAAGGTCTATCGGAAAAGTGAAGAGCTTCAGTGCGTCGTAATAGACGTCAACCTTGAATTTCGCGCCATCGACACCACCAGTCATCGCAGTAGGTGCATCGCGTATAGCGAAGCGAAGTGGATCGAGTTCGCTCAGATCTGCTGCCTCCCGAAGATCCTCGACCGCCTCCTTGAGGCCGGCCCTAGTATGCAGAAGGTCAATATCCTGGCTGTAGCGCGCATCTGGAAGCCGCACCAACAGTGATGCACCGCCTTTGAGCAGCCACCGCCCCTCCGGTTGCGAGAAGATCCGCGCCAAGAACCGTTGGAGATAGAACTCCCGGTGCAAATACTCGTATGGCCGCCCTCGAAGTTTGGACTCTGTCTTCAGTCGGTCCTTCAGGGACCGCTGGAACGCCGCAGCACCTCGAATTCTCGTCACTGCGCACGCCGCTCGCGGTCGGCGGTCTTGCGAGTCTCGGCGACCACGGCAGCGGCCTTATCCTGGATGTTTTGTATGGCCGGAGCATTGACCAGTGTCATGGATTCTCGAAGACTTTGCAGCGCCGGAGCATTGACCGGTGCCATCGATTCTCGAACATTTTGCATCGCCGGAGCATTGACCAGTGCCAGTGAATCCAGAAGACTTTGCAGCGCCGGAGCATTGACCAGTGCCAGTGAATCTCGAACATTTTGCATCGCCGGAGAAATGGCCACTGTCATCGAACCCAGAAGAGTTTGCACAGCCGGAGAACTGACCATTGTCATTGAATCTCGAAGATTTTGCAGCGCCGGAGAATTCAGGAAGTCGGTGTTCGTCAGATTGAGTGCCCCTTGCACGGCCAGACGCTGGCCTAGCGCACGTGTGGACTGGGGAATCCCGGCCTCGTTAAGGAAGCGATTCAGAAGACCTTCCCCATCGCCCAGTTGCAGCCCGTATCTGTGGGCGTACGGCCGCAGCGCCTCACTCGCACTCTCCGAGTCCACACGATTGGTGACAACAGCGTCGCGAACGATGCCCGCCAGGTGTCCACCATCGAGATGCCCCGCGGCGAGATCGACGATGGTCCTCAGTACCGTGGTGACCGGCAGCCCATCCGCGAGTGTCCACGCTTCCCTCTCATAGGAAGCAACGCGGTACCGAACATCGGGCAGACGAGACTGCCGCCGCTTCGGAGTCGCGAACTCCATCACATCAGCATCGACGTCGCCGAGCCCGTGGAGCCACGCAGCGGACCTGTGCGTCACTATAGCCGGGGACTCATCCCGCAGACGCTCACCCACGGTCGCACTGGGCTCGATCATCATCCAGGCAGCCCGGAGCTGCTCAGACGGAACGCTCGGCGCCCCACCGACCCGATAAGCACCATGGCGGATCCGCTCCACAGTTCCAGACTTGGCCATGCGGGCAATCTGCTGAGCGGAGAACCCCAGGCCCTTTGCTTGCGCCATGGTGAACAGACCCCACTGCTCCGACGACAGATCAGCAAGGTCGAGGATTCGAGAATCGCTAGCCATACACACCATAGTACCCACCTAAATAGGCCCTCTCCTGCAAAAGTCACCTTATGGTTGTTATTTTTGCAGGCTGATATGGATCTAAGTCACCCGCGCGAACCGCCGCCGGACCGCCGTTCAGATTTGTGCAGATCGCTGGATGCACGCCACCATACCTGCAAAGATACTGCTCGGCCTGCAAAAGTTACTACTAGGTGTAACCTTTGCAGGGTCATCTAGATCGAAGTCGAATGCCTTGAGTGCTGCCGCCGGAGCAGCGGGCTTCGGATGACCGCTGATCGAGGCGTCGCCGACGGGGGAGTGCACGGCTCCCTAAAGTGAAGGCCGGAAACCGATACCGGACCACCGCGAAACATATTGATGCGCAGGGTATGTGAACAGCAAGCGTTACGACATCTACTGCGGAATCGGCGTCGGCAAGAGCGCCCACCACGCGATCGCGCTCACCTCCGACGGGCGCGCCGTCTCGCCCACGGGGCCTTCTTCGCCGCCCCACTGGCAGCAATCACCGGGCACGTCGTGCTAGCAGACCAGGGAAGACTGAGGGCGGCGTTCGACCACTTCGAGGCACTCGTTGCCTCCGCTGACGAGCTTCGCCGCGAACTCGATGCGCAACCGAAAATCGTCGACGAAGAAGTGGCCTACCTTGCTGACCTTCGACAGTTCTTGGAAGACGCCGGCGCATCGACCACAACCTCTGGTAGCCCCAGACCACCCAGTTCGTACGTTCCTGAAACCCCTGGGGCTTGTATCTGGAGATGACGCGCCGCCGGATTCATCGTCGACGCAAGGGAGGCAGTCCGTTGCTCTCCCAAGGTCGACTCGCCGAGCAGATTTCAACCGTCTTTCCCTGCTCGGCGCGAAATATCTCGGAGCTCGAACACTTGAGGCAACCTCCCGGCAGTCCGGCGCAGCTCACGAGAGCGATGATAGCCACGATCTGCCTGGGTATGGACCGATCGGGACGCGATACTACTTACAGCTCACCCGATGGGGCCGCGGCGACATTGCCCAGGAACAGGCACGTCGCCTAAACCCCAAGTGGGGAACTCGTCGAGCACATCAACGAACTTCTCAAAGCGATGCCACCGCGATGAAGTGTCAGCGGCTCGCGCTGATCTCACCAGTGGGTCGCGACGGATCTTCTTGTTGCGAAGAAGATAGAACCACTTGAGCTCCCCCTCTCGGCGCACCACCGCCACGGGTGCCTGCTCACGTCGACGCAGGCGGTTCACCGAAATCAGTGAGCGGCGTTGTACGCCTCTTCGATGTCGGCCGGGATCCGGCCACGCTCGCTGATCTCGTAGCCCTGGTCGAACGCCCACTGCCGGACCGCCCGCGTCTGCTCCGGATCACGCTTGACCGATCCGCCGGCCGCTGTCGACGCGGCAGCGGGGGAGGGCTTACGCTTGCGGCCACCGACTCGCGTCGCGTGTCCGACGTAGTAGTCGAGCTTCTTGTGAAACTCGTTCGCATTTTTCGCTTTCAGATCGATCGAGTACTCGACGCCGTTGATCGCGAATTCGATCGTCTCGCCGGACTCGTCGTCGATGACCGACCCGTCGATATCGTCCACCAATTGGGTTGTCACTCGTTTGGCCACAGCCGGAAAACCTTTCATCGACACATTCGCTATGCGCAACCGCATTCTTATCTATGAGCGTAACCAGCACCGACATCCGCGCTCTTCAGCGACACGGCCATTCGCTACCGCACCGTTTCACGCACCTGCGTTGCTTCGCTGGGTGTGCGACTGAACGGATGGCCTTCTGAGCTGACACGCACGCCGCAGCTCGACCAGAACAACAAAAGCGCATGAGCACAGACGCGCTACGACGCTGAAATGGCGCGGAGCCGTGAAGACGGGTCGAGCAACAGGCAGGCCATGCCGCAAGCTAGCCACATGATGCAGCTTCGACGACCTATTGGAAGGTGGTGCGCAACGCGCCGATGGCAACAGCAACGACTACGGCAAACATGATCGACGCAACAACCACGCCGATGCGAAACACGCCGCCGGCGATGACTCCCGTTGCCCGCAGGGGAGCGAACCGCCAACCTGACTCGGACTTCCCAGCGCGCCACAGCGCTCCTCCGACGATTAAGCCGATGGCAACAAGTGCGATCACGATCGTTGACCTCCTACCTCGAGCCGGATTCAACACGAAGCCAACGGCATAACAATTTCGCCGTAGCCATGTGCAGTGGTCGTGCGTTCCCATTGCGTTCTCGAACTACCGTTGTGGTTGCACCGAGCTAGAACCTTCGATGTGGCGGGCGTCAAGCCTGCGGCGCTAGCTCAACTCGTTCGTCAGGCGATGCTGCCCGCGTCATTCTCTGCATCCGGACCGATATCGGGCCTGAGGGTCGTACGTGCCGTCATCGTCGACTTGACCAACCGCGTCGCTTCGGGCACCGAGAGATCCACCAAGGCAGCGATGCTGGCGTATGTTTCCCCGCGTTTCTTGAGCTCGGCCAGTGCTCTTGCGCGTCTCTCATACGCCGCTTCAAGTTTGGTTTCCGCGTCCCGCCGCAATCGCTCGATCCTCGTGGTCACATCGTCGTTGATTTTTTGTTCGTCGCGGGTCGCATCGAAATACGAGATCAAATCCTGCTCCTGATTCTTCAAACGCAACTGTGCGTCCGATAATCGCTGCGCATTCGCCCGCCGAGCCCGTTCCCGAGCGCTGATCGGTCCACCGTTTGAGGGAGTCATACGGGACAGGCTACCGCCGACATGCCGGCCGGCGGAAGAGTGCTACGTACCCATCCGCGCCCTGATTCATCTGTCCTGCTGTAACTTTCGTCCCCTAAGGTCCATGTACGTTCTGATTCGTCCGACATCCTGATGCGATCAACTGTAAATCCTCTGCATTTCTTTGCGAAATTCCAAACTAAACGCCACACACCTCTTGCACTATTAGTGTTCATGGGCGGAATCTGCGTACTATCGCGACTGTGTCGCGCAATTTAGAAGCAGATTTCGAGCGAGATCGGCCCGTGAGATCTCGTCGCAGACCGGCTCGTCGGCGGCGGTGCCCGCGATGATGACCGTGCACGCGCTCCACGCGGGCGACGGCTACACCTACCTCACCCGTGAGGTCGCCAGCGCCGACATTCGCCTCGAACGCGGCCAGGACCTCACCGACTATTACGCCGCGGAAGGCACCGAACCGGGCATCTGGGGAGGGCGGGCCGCGGCCGAGCTCGGGGTGTCCGGGTACGTCCGCGAGGACCAGATGAAGGCGCTGTTCGGTGAGGGTCTGCACCCCGAAGCCCAGGCGTTGATCGAGGCCGCGGTCCTCGACGGCACGAAGGCGAACGCGGCGATCGAGAGCGTGCGGTTGGGCCGCAAGTTCGCAAGCTTCCGCAACGAGGTGCCGCTGATGAAGCGCATCCGCGCCGAGATCGAGAACGACCGCACCGCCGGCGGGAAGCCGCTCACTGCCGAGCAGTGCCAGCAGATCCGCTACCGCGTCGGAGCCGAGGAGTTCCACCGCGAAGTCGGCCGATCACCGGCCAGTGAAGCAGAGCTCGTCCGCTACATCGCCTCGCAGCAACGCCGCGAACGTCAACCTGTCGCCGGCTACGACTGCGTGTTCACTCCACAGAAATCGGTGTCCGTTCTCTGGGGCCTGGGCGACGACGACACCCGCGTGGCGATCGAGCGCGCACACAGCGCTGCGGTGAGTGATGCCATCGGCTGGGTCGAGGACAACGCCTCCTACACCCGCGTCGGCAAAGCCGGTGTCGGACAGATCGAATCGACCGGCTTGATGTACACCCGGTTCGATCACCGCGACAACCGTAACGGTGACCCGAATCTGCACACTCACGTCGCGATCTCCACCAAGGTGCAAGGCGTCGACGGCAAGTGGCGCAGCCTGGATGGACGCGTGCTGCACAAGCTCGCCGTCGCCGCATCCGAGCGCTACAACACCCTCATCGAGGAGTACGTCACCCGCGAGCTGGGCACCGTCTTCGCCGACCGACCCGGCACCGGAATCAACAAACGCGCCGTCCGCGAAATCGAGGGCATACCCGCCGAACTGCTCAGCGAGTTCTCCCGCCGCGACGCCATCGAGTCACGGCTGGAAAAGCTCGTCTCGGACTACCGCAAGACCCACGGCAAAGACCCCTCGACCGCGATGCAGATGCGCCTCGCCGATCAAGCAACTCTGGAGACCCGCAACGAGAAAGCACCCCCGAAATCGCTCGGTGCCCAACGCGCGGAATGGCGCGAACGCGCGCTCGACGTCGTCGGCCGACGCGCCCTGAACTCCGCCTTGAAGAAGAGCATCGGGACCACGATCACCGTCACCGATGCCGCCGCGCTCGACCATCGCGAGATCGCCCGCACCGCGGTCGCGCGCATCGCACAGCAACGCTCGAGCTGGAACCGCTGGCACATCCAAGCCGAAGTCCAACGACAACTGCGGCCACTGGTGTTCGCGACCGCGGCCGAGCGTGACGCGGTCGCCGAGAAGGTCACCGAAGCCGCGCTCGGCGGGGAGTCGATCCGGTTGACCCGGCAGGTCGATGCGACACCCAAGGCGCTGCAGCGCAGCGACGGTGCGTCGATCCTGACCGTGCACGGCAACGAGACCTACACCAGCGCAGCGATCCTCGCCGCCGAACAACGTCTCGTCGGTGCCGCCCACACCCCGACCGCGGTGATGGCACCTGCCCACGCCTACACCGCAGCCCTGGCCGCGCACACCCAACGCAAAGGCTGGGACCTCGGCGCGGACAAGAAGGCACTCGTCGAGCACTTCCTGTTCTCGGGTGCGCTCCTGGCTGCCGGTGTGGGTCCGGCCGGAACCGGCAAGACCACCGCCATGCGCGTCGTCGTCGATGCGTGGCGCAGTACCGGATACGACGTGATCGCCCTCGGACCGTCCGCGAAAGCCGCCGACGTCCTCGGCGACGAACTCGGGGTCACCGGTCGCACCATCGACGACGTCCTGACCCGCTACGAGAACGAACTCGACACCGGCATCACCCCGGGGGCGATGATTCTCGTCGACGAAGCAGGCATGGCCTCCACACACAATTTGGACCGGCTGACTCACATCGCAGCCGAGCACGGCGCAGTGGTCCGTCTACTCGGCGACCCTCAGCAGCTCGCCGCCGTCGATACGGGCGGTGCACTGCGCCTGGTTGCTCGATCGAGCGCGGCACCGGAGCTGGTCGACGTTCACCGTTTCCGCGACAAGGAAGAGGCCGAGATCTCGCTGCGACTGCGCGACGGTGATACCTCCGTCGCCGCCTGGTACGCCGCGAAAGACCGCGTCCAGCACGGCATGGCCGACGACCTCGCCGAGAAAGTATTCACCGCCTGGGCGAAGACCTCGGACACCGATACGACGTCGCTGATGATCGCCAGCAGCAACCACGCCGTCCGCGACCTCAACGACCGGGCCCGCACCGAACGACTCGCCAAGGGACTGGTCAAGAAAGGCGGCAACGACCTGTCCGACGGACTGCGCGCCAGCGCAGGAGATCTCATCGTCACCCGCCGCAACGACACCAGCCTGCGCGTCACCGGTACCCGGGGCGAACGAGTCTGCAACGGCGACTTGTGGACGGTCAAGACTGCGCACCGCGACGGATCGCTGACCGTGCGCCACCTCGAACACGGCGGGCGCATCCGACTGCCGGCCGACTACGTCAAGGAGTATTGCGAGCTCGGTTATGCCGCCACCATCCACCGGTCGCAAGGCATGACCGTCGACCAGGTTTACGTCCTCGTCGACGACACCATGAACCGGCAAGCCCTTTACGTCGCTCTCACGCGCGGCCGCGAGAGAAGCCAGCTGTACGTGCCCATCGACCGGATCGTCGACCCGCACCTGATCCACGTGCATCCGGACAAGAAGATCGCCGACGAAGTCGTGCGGACCATCATCGGCCGCGACGGCTCGGACGTCTCGGCGACCGAACAGCAGCGCGACGCCGCCGTCGCGCACCGCAAGCTCGACTACAACGTCGGCGGATACGAGTACGCGGGCGAGCTCATCGATGCGCACCGTATCGAAGCGATCGTGCGCGAGAACATGGGTCCGGAGTTGGCGAACACGATGATCGCCGAAGCCGAATGGGACACCTTCGTCCACCAGTACCGCCGCGCCGAGCAGCTCGGTCTGGACGCCTCCCCCACATTGGCCGCCGCACGCTCGGAGCGAGAACTCGCCAGCGCCGACTCCGTCTCCGCCGTGATGCACTGGCGACTCGAAAAGCACATCGAGAACGGTGCCGATGAGATGCACGCGTGGGCGCAGAGCATCGAACCGACGTTGCGGACCCAGTTCGGTGAGCACGCCGAGACCATCCTCGGCGATGACGGGGCGTGGCCCGACCTCGCCGCCCATCTACGCAATGCAGAACGCGCCGGCAAAGACCCCCACGCCGCAATCGTGGAACTGCGCCGCGGTGTCACCGACCCCGACTCGAGCGCAGCGGATCTGCTCAACGATGCCGAACGACGCTGGCCCCTCGGCCGAGAAGCACGCGACCACAGTGCCCCCAGCTGGGTCCTGCCGCCGATTCAGGACCGCGAAGGAATCGACCCCGAACTCGTCGCCTGGACACGACGCCGATACACCGAGATCGCCGAACGCACCCGCGAGCTCGGACAGCACGCCGTCGACGAACAACCCGCCTGGACCCGCCACCTCGGCGAGGTTCCCGACTCCGGCGGGGCCCGACTGCGCTGGCAGATCACCGCCGGCCAAGTCGGGGCCTACCGAGAACAATTCGGCATCGACACCGACCGCACCCTCATCGGAGACCGACCCGAACACGGCGAAGCTGCCCGCGCGTGGGATCAGGTCAACGCCCGCATCAAGACAGTCACCGCACCCGCGTCGGTGCCCGCACACGCAGGCCCCGGACAGCAGTCGACACCAGCCCCGCTACCCATGTCGCCCGATCCGATCGTCGTCACAGACCTTGCACGACGGGAAGCCGCTGAACAGCGCGCAGTGGAACAACAGGCAGCAACGCCTGAGATCCGTCGGAGAAAGAGACGTCCCCACCAGCGCGTTCAGCAGGCGGTGGCAATTGATAGGCGTACTGGGTACGGTCCGAAGTAGTCTCCGAAATGAAGTCGCATACTTGTAGCAAGGTAGCGTCGATCCGCATTCGCGATGGGAGCACAGTAGCTTCGTTGCGTGTATTGGCCTGTACAGTCCCAGCATGGCAGGCTACCCGGGCATGAACATGGATCCGAACTCATCTGCGAGCGGGTTCGAGCGTTTAACTGTATACGGCTTTCGTCAGTTCGGACTTGTGGACATCGATCTCTCGAGCAGGCTTACTGTCCTTACGGGGGCAAATGGGGCTGGTAAGACCACGCTGCTGGGGATCCTCGGCCAGCATTTTAGCTGGCACTCTACTTTACTTGCGGGACCAAAATCTGGACGTCATTCGGCAGATTTATACTCACTTGACGTTCGAAATCTGGACCCGCAGTACTTGGATAGGCTGGCGGGGGAACTTAGCCCGGAACGCCTCGCTGAATTCCTGCAGTTGTTGAACCGGAGACCGGGGACGGACTACTACCAGGGTATCCCCCAGCGTGCTGTGGGCGAGCTGAAGTACGCGCACGGCGGGGTTTCTCAGTTGTTGGTTCCAGAAGCGAGCTACAGCATCCAGTACAGCCTGTCGATCAATCCGCAGTTAGGTGTTACTGGTCTTTACTTGGGCTCACACCGGACCGCCAGCATCTATCAGCCAGTCACAAGCATTCCTGCGGAGTTCGCGCAGGCCGATCAGATTCTTGCGGAGTATATAAACGAAATCCGGTCTTTTTTCACGGGTGGGCGTAGTGAAAAATCGAGCATGCTAAGAATGAAAGAGGCTCTCTTGGCTGCGGCCGTCTACGGCGAAGGCAACAGTGCCGTACGGCCAGATCCTCAAGCCGAAAAGGTATGGAGTGGCTTCCAGAAAGTTCTTAAGTTGATTTTGCCGGAATCGCTTGGTTTTCAGGAGCTGCGAGCGGACCCGCCTGAGATTGTGCTGGAAACATCATCGGGTCAATTCACGATAGATTCGATTTCTGGCGGGATGAGTGCGTTGTTTGAGCTGGCTTGGCAGATTCACCTGAGATCAAGTGGGAGCGAAGAGTTCACGGTGTGCTTTGATGAGCCGGAGAATCATTTGCATCCGTCGCTGCAGCGAACACTAATTCCGAGTTTGTTGGAAGCATTTCCGCGGGTCAAGTTCATCGTTGCTACACATAGCCCATTCATCGTTACAGCTTCTCGTGATGCGCGCGTGTTTGTATTAAAGTACAACGATGAGAGGTTAGTCGACTCGGTTGAACTGGACTTTGACAACAAAGCTCAGTCTGCAGAGGCCACGCTCACGCAGGTGCTAGACCTTCCGAGTACGACGCCAGTCTGGGCTGACGACGAGTTTGACTCCATAATGGAGTCATATCTCAGTCGGCCAATCACACCTGAGGCAGTGCGACGACTTAAAGAAGAGTTGATAAGTCGGGGTTTGAAGAGTTCTGTGCCTCTCGGCATTAATCGTTTTCTGGGTGAAGGCGATAAATAAATTGCGTAGTCTAAAAAAGCTTGACATCCCACCTGTGCTAGCTGAAAAAAAGGACGAATGGACTCGCCGTTATGTTGCCGCCAAGCTTGAAGGAAGGAAACCGCTACCAGCCCCTTGGCGGAACAAAGAAATCCGCCGCGTGCTGACCAAAGAAACATTCGAGCGTTGCGCATTCTGTGAGTCTGAACTCCTCGCCGTTGCGTTTGGTCACATTGAACACATCGAACCCCGTGTGATTTACCCCGAAAAAGTTGTGGACTGGGAGAATCTGACGCTATCTTGTGAGCGATGCAATAACGCGAAGTTGGATTATCATTCTGAAATAACACCGCTAGTAAATCCGTACATCGATGATCCGGAAGATTATCTGCGCTTCATAGGTGACCTTGTACTCCCAATCCCAGGCTCGGATCGCGCAATTATGACGGTCCGCAAGTATGGGTTATTTCGAGTGCAATTAGTCGGACTTCGCCGGGCCAGGATTGAACACTTCATGCTTTATCTGGACCGATGGGTGCGTGCGGTCGATCCAGTAATGTCTGAAACTCTTCTCGATATAATGATTGAAGACTTTGTGACGGGTCCATATCAAATGACAATCCGATCGTTGCTTTTGGAGTTTGGGGTACCGGCGGGGAGGCTTAAGCTTCCAATTGCAAAGAGTTGATCTGTGGCTGATGTATTTGACGTTAGATGAAATTTGGCCGGATTCTTGGCGATCATTCCGGTAGTTCGGCCCGTCGCCGTCTAGCACATTTCGCTTGCTGTGCCTATGTAGACATTGAAATCCGAACTCTTGAAGGTGCTCTTGCCGTTCAAAGCTGAACTGCCCGAGCTTTCATCTTCTTCTACAGCGAGGTTTTCGGGCCTGGTGACCAACTAGATTGGGTGTTGCGAAATTAGGTTTGGGCATCGCAGCCTCATTCGTTTCTAGCCGACAGTGCATACAGTCGTTCGAACCCAAGCGTGCGCGCGGGCGTTGAAGGTCCATTCGATGCCCTCGAAGCTCACGGGGCTGTCGGGGTCGGCGGGGTCGAGCGGTTCGGCGAGGCCGGAGTCGATGGCCATGTCCATGTCGTCGGCGGGGATGGTGCGCACTTCCTCGGCCGCGGTGACGTCGACGACCGGTGCAGGCGTGGCAGGCAGGGGTGGTTCGGGCCGGGCGTCGACGTCGGCGTCGACGAACTCCTCGATGCCGGCGAGCGTGGCCAGCGGCAACGGGCGATGCGCGCACCGATCGTGGGTGCAACTGTCGAAGTCCGAGATGTCCCGGATACGCGCCATGAGCGGCCGGAACCACTGGGTGTGCCAGGCGGTGAGGTCGTCCCGGTACTCGTCACCGCGGTAGTAGGCATCGGTCCACGCCGCCATCAGGGCGCTCAGTTCCTCGACGACGGGATCGTGGCGGTACCAGCACTGCGGAATCTTGGTGCCGAGCTCGTAGCGCTCCCGCAGCCACGTGGTCCAGTCGATCAGCTCCGACCACAGGGCCCGAGCTTGCTCGGCATCGAGATAGCGCCAGGTGAACCGCGACGGCACCAACTCTTCCTGATCGCTGACTGGTGCGGTCACGACAGTGTCGTCCCGTCACTGACCTTGTCGAGCACCACCGCGCCGGATTGCACCTCGGCACGAGGCGCGGTACCCGATGCCACGATCTCGTCGAACACCTGCTGCGACTGCAGTACGGCGGCACGTGATTCCTTCTCGTCCCACACCGTCGGCAGGTGTACGAGGATCGGCGGCGCGGTCCGGTAGATCAGCAGGCCTTGATCGGGGTCCATCTGACGGATCTGCGCCGGCGACATCACCGGCACCTCTCGTAGCGTCGGGCCGGACTGGGCATTGCCGGAGGGCTGCCACTCGTATCGATCGCCGAGCATCTTCGAGATCGCCTGCAGCTCGTCGCCTTTGAGGCCGGGCAGGATCAGCCGGGCCGGCGAGTTGTCGGCGAACATCTTGCCCGCGACCGCACCCCAGCGGAGCTTGTTCTGCTCTTCGTTGTGCGCGTAGGCGTGAATGGTGATGCCCCGGCCGCCCGAGTCCGATATCAGATCCGGCAGGCCCGGGATCGGGGCGACGTTGTTGACTTCGTCGAGCTCGAACCGGATCGGGGGATCGAACCGGCCACCGGGCAAGCTCTGCGAATGCCGGTCGGCGAGGTAGTGCACTTCACTGGCCAGGGCCGCGATGAACGGTGCCGCAGAATTGTCCTTGCCCTTGGACACCAGATACAGCGTGTCCGTGCCGGATCGAATGAACTCGTCGATGTCGAACGACTCGCTCATCGGCACATCGACGGCCTTGAGCAGTGCGGGGGAGGCGAGCGGGGCGAGAAGTCTGCTGGCCGCGCCGATCATGTCGTCGGAGGAATCAGATCCGGAGTCGAGGATCTGACCGAGTTCGGCCTCCCAGCCGGGCATCGTCCTCATCAGGATCTCGCGCGGTTCGCGGCCTTTACGCGAGTTCACCCACACGCGCAGCGTGGCCAGATCCGCACCGCTGATCGCAGCCGCGTGCAGGTAGCAGCGCAGCAGCACCACTGCTTTGTCCTCCCAGTAGCCGCCGTTCTTGGCGTCTCCCATCGGCATTGCCGACACCAAGCTCTGTGCGCGGCGGATCGCCACGTCCGGATCCTGGCAACCGGAGAGGATCGACCAGCGGATCGGGTCGGGCCATCCGGTGATGTTGTCCGGATCGAAGATCGACACCCGCCCGAGCGCGGCGCGGTGCTCGTACGTCGCCGAGATCAGATCCACTTTCGTCGACGTCACCAGCAGTGCACCGGGTGCGTCCATACAGCGCCGATACGCCACGCGCCAGGTCTTACCCGAGCCGGTGACACCCTCGACGAGCATGCAGTCGTTCTGCTTGATGTAGACGACCCTGTCGGGGTCGACCATGTTGCGGCCCAACGCGATCGCGACCTCGCTCGCGTCCAGCTTCGAGGCCCGCGAGCCCTTCAACGACGAACGGGTGGCGACGGCAGCGGTGCGAACACTCTTCTCGTCGATACCCGCCCGGGCGAGCTCATGTCGTCCGGCGAAACCACGTTGCGCCTGACCGCGGTGGTGCTGCCAGTCGTCGATCTCGGAGCTGATCCACAGCGCCACAGCGGTATACAGCGCACCGAGCACCAGAATGCACACCCAGGTCACCCACGCCGTGCCCGGCTGCGCGCTCGCCGGCCACGCAGCCGCGGGGTCCGACGGGTTCGTGACCAACCCACGGAAGATCGAGAACAGCTCACCGAGGCTGGTGGGCATCGCGATCACCTTGCCCGAGACCAGCGAGGAGACCAAGCCGCCGCCGGCGACAGCGAACACCACACCCACGATCAGAGCGGCACCGACCCAGACTTCGGACGAAACGAACGGATTGCTGGGCCTGCGGGGAGGGGATTGCATCGCACTCATCGAACTGTCCTGTCGTCGGTGGAAGGGACACGGCGGGAATAGCTTTCGAGCACATGCAGCTCGGCGGCGGCACCGACAGCGCAGTCCGCGTCGGCCACCGGGTCGAGGGCGGCGAGGTTGGCTCGTAGTCGGGTGATCCGGATGTACCGGACCACCGCGGCGGCGTCGGTATCGGAGACCGGGGCGGGATGAGTGATCTCGTACCGCCCCTGGTCGGGGAGGTATGTCACGGTGGCCGGGGTGCGTTGACCACTGCGCTCGGTGATCGAGCGGGCAAGGTCGTGCGCGAGGCGGTGCGCGAGGTCCGGTGCCCACTGCCCGAGCGGGAGCGTCGAGTTCGGCAGCGGGTCGGGCCGAGTCGAGAGCACACGCACATCGACGCCGGCCTCAGCACTCACGCCGCCATCGGGGCCGACGCCGCCCTGCCCCTGGATCGGCAGGGCGACCTCGTCGACGGCGGCATGCAGGTAGCCCGGTGCCGGTATCCGCGCTGTGCGGATGCCGGCGCTGTAGGCCGGGATGGCGGCGAGCGCGCAGGCGATCTCGCCCGCGGTACCGGACACACAGACGTCGTCGGCACCGTCGGAGACTGGAGTGTGCGTGATGGTGACGGTGATGTCGGGCCAGTCGAGGCCGGCGGCATGGCTGACGGCGAATCGTGCTGCAGCGGAGGGGGATGCGAACCGCCCCTCCCTGCTCGAACAGGTGTCGTCGGCGTACTCGATCGAGGCCGCGGAGCGCTGCACGCGCACGTCGATGGTGCGGGAACGTCGGGCCGCTGACGAGGAGGGCAATGAGGTGCTCACGCTGGCTTGACTCCTTTGACGGCGGCGTCGGTGTCGGTGAGGGCGATTTCCTGCGGGGAGCGGACGTGTTCCATCAGGATCGGGTCGGACGAGCCGATCTTGACCAGGCATTCGCCCTGGCCCAGGCCCATGATGATGTCTATGGACCCGGGCGGGAGGTGATACATCTCGGCTGTCTCGCGGGCGTCGTCGAAGCGTTCCTGCGCGAACAGGAAGACGATTCCCGCTTCCTGCATGAGCGCCCGGGCGGGGGAGTCGTGGGACATGTCCGAGGGGTGATGGAAGGCCGAGACGGTCGACAGACCCAGTCCGCGAGAGAGTTTCATGTTCGACCGGAACACCGCGCCGGTCGATCCTTCGGCGACGTGCCAGCCTTCCTCGACGATGAGGATGGTCTGCTTGGACACCGACGAGCGCGCAGCGAGCAGATTCGCCAGCCAGGTGTTGATCACGGTCATCACCACCCGCAGCGCAGGCCCTTCGGTCGGCAGCGCGGAGACGTCGAAGTGCGCGAACGGATGCTCGAGCGCGGCCCGGACCTCCGGGGAGGTTTCTGCGTCGACGAGGCCTTTGAGGTCCCGGTCGACCAGACGCAGCAGGGCCAGGCCCGGCTCGTAGCCCCATTCAAGGGAGCGCTCGGACCAACGGTCACCGAAGTAGGTGCCGTCGTCGGTGGAGGGTTCGACGAGGCGGCGGGCGAGATCCTTGAGCACCGGTGCGCGACCGGTCGCGGCGGCGTCGGCGTTGACCAGCTCCAACGCTCGGCCGACGGCGCTCTTCTCCGGTGTGGTCAGCGGGCGTTCCATCGTGTCGGCGAGGACGGCGAGTACGAGGGCTTCCTGACCGGCCGGGGTGACACCGTCGAGCCCGCCGGCGTGTTCACCGCCGGTGGTGATCGCCGGGTCGAGCAGGTTCAGTCTGGCGCCGCCGCCACCGGTTTTGAACCGGACCGATTCCACGTCGAGGGTGCGGGAGAAGATGGAGTACTCGCCCTCGCTGCCCTGGCGTTTCTTGTCGATGACCACCACCTGTCGGCCGAAGATGATCTGCCGCCACAGGAACGCGGTCTTGATCATCGAGGACTTGCCCTTGCCGATGTCCCCGACGACGCAGACATTGATGTTGGAGATGTCGGTGCCGTAGAGCTCGAACGGATCGGTGATCACCAGGTCCTGGGAGATCCGGTTCAACCCGGTCACCGCTCCCTGGTGGCGGGCGCTGCGGCGGCTGATGGCCAGGTTCAGCGCTTCGGACTGCCTGGTCGTACTCCACGCGCCTTCGGTGCGGGGTTCGTACCAGCCGTAGCGGTCGAGGAGCGTGAACCGCCGAGGTGGCTTGCGGCGGGCAATCTGCTTGGGGATCGCCTCAGCCGCCTCGAGGACGGCGGTGTCGCCGCCGACCAGGCGGGGGCGTGCCGATCGGGACGGTTGATCGGTTGCGGCGGGTCGGTTGGAGGGGCGATGGGCGGTGTGTTGCGGCATCGAAATCTCCTGGCCTACTTGGTGTAGCGCGTCACGGCGAGACCGCGAGCGAAGGGAAGGGTGGTGAACAGGGCGACGTCGTGCGTGTCGTCCTGCCAGGTGATGGTTTTGATCGCTGATTCGTCGGCGGCTTCCTCCACGCGCATACAGGCCCGCTCGAGGTCGTCTTCGTCGCGGCCGGTGACCGCCACGGCGAGGGAGTAGATGGTGCCGTGATGGCCCGAGCCGGGCATCAGATCCAGGCGTCGACGCCCGGACGCGGTGGCCATCACTTCGGCCGAGCCGTCGCCGATGATGCCTTTGCGGAGGGCGCTTTCCTGCGAGGCGCGGTCCTGAGTGAAGTCCTGACTCGCCGCTTCCCGGGCGACGGCGTCGGGCACGAAATCGACGCGGACACTGACGGTTCGGATCGTCGGCGAGGGCGGGTTCTCGTCGTCGCCGATGTCGGGGGCGACCCCGGTCAGCAGCGGCGCGAGCCACAACGGGCCCAGCGGAATGGGTTCGATGGTCGCAGGCGGGAGGAACCCGACACGGGTGTGCCAGCGTCCGGATACCACCACCGACTCGTGGCCACCGACATAGGAGGGCCAGCAGTTCGACCACCGCGCCCCTTGGTGACGATCGAGTGGGTTCGACGGGTCGACGAACGCGCGGATCAGCGCGCAGGTGCGCTGCTCACCGAGGACCTGGACGCGGCCCATGCCGGCGGCAACGAGTTTGCTCACCGCGCGCATCGTCTCATCGCGGATCACTTGGGCGACACCGCCCTCGAATCGGGCACCTTTCCCGCCTGCCGCCCGCGCGGCTTCGGCCTCGAAGTGGTCGGTCTGGGGGAATTTGAGCACCACGTACGCCCGGTGCTCTTCCGAGTGCGGCCGGATGGTGTCGATGAGGTCGCCGTAGGACTCCACCGGTGCCCGCAGACGCATGTCGCCGAGCTTTTCGACCTCTCGCTCGACCCAGTCCTCGTGCATGGTCAGATCCGCGGGAATGGAGCGGTGGATCAGCTGCACTCCGCGGATGAGCGAGGTCTTGCGGGCCATCGAGGCGCTGAACAGACCGAACTTCTCCGATGTCGTCGCCCAGGCCGCGTCGGTGCGCAGCCCGCCGGCCAGGCCCTGCACGGACAGTACGACCGTGTAGTAGGCCCGCTCGCCGGGGTTCGCGGTGCGGACGATGAACATCTCGTCCAGGCCGGTGCCGGCGACGTCGAGCGGGGCCGTCCGCCCGAGCGGGACCGGGTACTCCCAGCCGGGGTCGAGATCGGCGATCCCGTAGGCAGGGTCGTCGGCGTTGCGGTAGAGGTGCTCCCCGCGCCGCATCCGCGACCAGTTCCGCAACCGGTGCAGCCGCCGCGCCGCCAGGGAGGTGTCGCCGAATTCGTACGTCGAGGCGAACACCCCGACGTAGAACACGGCCACGAGCCCGACGGTCATCGCACCGCCGCCTGCAGCGAAGTAGTAGACAACACCGATGATCAGAGCCGCGGTCCAGGTGATGAGCACCGGTGCCGAGATCCCGGTCATACCCCGGCGTGCGATCTCACCGCCCAGGATCGAGGTCCTCTGCTCGCTGTCGTGCTCGACGGTCTCGGTCGACATCGCTTACCTGCCTTCGGCTTCGGACGGAGCGGACTCGGCACTGGATTTGGCTTTGTTCATCGCCGCCGCTGCGGACTGCGCGGCGATCGGTACCGCCGCGGCACCGGCCGAGGCGACCGTTGCGGCCGAGCCCGTCGCGAGCTTTCCGCCGAGTCGGCCGGCCATGCCCATCGTCGAGCGCTTCGGTGTCGAGGCCCCGCTCTTGTCGGTGCCGCCGCTGTGGGCGGCCCCGGTGGTGTGGCCGGGGGTGGAATTGCTCGACGGTGCCGTATGCGCCGATCGGGTGGCCTTGTCGACGCCGTCGCCGGAGCGGGTCGAGCGCGGTTTGACGGTCGACCCGCCTCCGCCACCTCCGCCACTCCGGCTGCGGAACACTGCCGAGCTGCCCACGCCTCCGATGACACCACCGGCGACGGAGCCACCACCACCGCCGAACCCTTCGGAGTCGGCTTTGGTCGGCAGGATCGGTGCCCATTTGAGCATCGCCCACGGTGCCAGGCCGACGACGACCATCGAGGCACCGACGAGCACGAGAGCGCCGAGCGAGGTCAGGTCTCCCGAGCCGCCGCCGCCCGAGAGCAGAGCGTTGTTGGCCCCGGCGAGCACGATCGCGATGAGCAGGAACAGCATCGGCTTGCTGAGCACGATGCCGACGAACGTGAACAGTGGCCGCAGCGCCTTGGTCCGCCACGTCGGGTGCACCCACATGCCGTAGCCGATTCCGGCGACACACGCGGTCAGCGGAAGCCCGATCTGGTGCATGAGCAGACCCAGATAGACCGACATCGCACCGAGCAGCAGGATCCCGAAGAAGACCAGGCCGACGATCGAGCCGCCGACGACGGTGTCCTTGTTCAGCGTGCCCATCGTGGCGTAGATGTTCTGCACCATCTCGGTGATCGTGGAGCCGCTGAAACTGGCGATGCCCTCGGTGAGCACTGACGCGAACTCGATCAGCAGTTGAGCCAGGGCCAGGGAAAACAGCATCATCACCACCCCGGCGGGCATGTAGCCGAAGACGTTGGCCACCAGCTCCGACGGCGAGCCCTTGTGCCGCGATCGCATGATCGCCAGCAGGACCGCGAGCGACATGACCATGATTCCCAGACCCGTCGATCCGGCGTAGTAGGTCACGAACCACTGCTGGGTGGGATCGAAGTCGCCGGTCGAAGTCAGCCCACGGAGTACGGCGTCGGTGAGTGAGAGTGCCCCGCTCTTGGTGGCGTTGACCCAGTCGTCGATGACGGTGGTCGGATCGGTGACGAAGTCGACGACGTCGTTCGCTGCCCCCGAGATCCAGGAGAATGCCTGCAGGTAGGCCTTGCCGAGCTTGTACTGAGGGGTGGCCGCGATGACCTTGCCGAGAGTGTCCTCGAGGCGCTCGGTGAACGAGGTGTTCTTGTCGATCCAGTTCGCGTTGCCGGCGAACAATCGTCCGATCGACAGGTTCCAGTCCTGGCAGCGGCTGGCATCTGCCCGTTCGGCTTTCGAGCAATCGACGAAGAACGCGTGCATGCAGTACTGGTCGCCCGAACCCTGCGAGCACGGTTCCGACCAGGCGGCGTCGGGCACCTTGTCGGCACCGGGCAGCGCCTTGATCGCGGTCAGCGAGTCCGCGTCCGGGCTCTGCGCCCAGGCGAAGCCCCATGTGCCCCATTCCTTTGTGCCCCACCGGGCAAGGTCCTCGGCGCAGGTTCCGGTCGGTGGGTGAAAGCTGGTGTCCCCGGCCGGAAACACCGTCGGCAGAGCGTCGGCGGGTGGTTCGGTCCCGTCGGCGACGGCCTGGCGGGTGATCTCGGCCGTGGCCTGGGCCTGCGGGTCGGAGCCGACCGCGCCCGCACCGCCGAGCATGACGGCTTTGTTCTCGTCCGACGCCGTCCAGTACAGGAGCCGGTTTTCGTTCGTGAGTGCTTGGGAGATATAGGTTCCCAGGTCGCCGCCGTGGTCTGCGCAGTTGCCCGTGAACCAGGGCCCGCTCCGAAATTCCTCGGTGCCGCCGATGAATTTCTTGAGATCGTCCGGGAAGTGCGCGGGCAGCCTCGATGCCGGTTGTTGGGCGGTGACCGCCCCCGGTGCGGGGGCGGGAACGGCGGAAGGCTGGGCGAGCGCAACAGCGGGTGATCCGAACAGTGCCACCAGTGCGGCGGTGACCGCGATGAGAACGAGACGGCGAATCATGTTCTCTCCTAGTCGATGTAGAAGGTGTAGTACCCGGCGGTCAGTTGACCGCCGAGCGCGGAATCAGCGGCCGGGTAAGAGGCGTCTTCCGGTCGCGGGCCCTGGCGGTAGGACCAGTCCTTGGCCTTCCAATCCCCGTCCTGCCAGACCAACGAGATGTCGGTGGTCGCCCACAGAGTGCTCACAGCGACGGTGCCGGTGTTGTTGATGTCGGACTGGGTGGTGGTCATCGACCACACCGAGATCTGCGCGGCGTCGGCGGCGAACGAGGACACGTGCACCGCGGCCGGCAGAGTGTTCATCACGTCGCTGCTCTCGTCGCGGTTGCTGCCGAGTTCGATCTCGCGGGCCAGTTCGGCACCGGGGTCGGCGGCGATCATCGTCGAGCGGACATCGTTCATGTCGATGCGGCCCTGGCTGGCCTGATCGAACGCCTGGAGCACGTTCACCGCGGCCGTCGATGCGCCTTGGGTGTCGCGGGTGTAGCCGCTGGGGACACCGTTGTTCACCGTCGTGGGCCCGTGTACTGCGCGGATGGCATCGCTGCCGCCGGTCTCGTCGGAACCGCCCGACAGACCGACCACGATCACCGAGACGACGGCGAGGATCGCCAGGGCGACGGCCCCGAGAATAATCCAGCGTTTGGACCCGGACTTGCTGTCGGAGTGCTGATCGCCGGAGACGGTGCCGGTGTTGGGGGAGCTGGGGGGTTCGGAGCCGACGTTGCGGTAGTCGATGGCCATGATGAGTGCTCGTTTCTGCGGACGGTGCCGCGTCGGGGCAAAGAAAATGGAGGGTAGAGCCGGGTCGGCTACGCGCCGGGCTGGACGAGAAGCAGGACTGCGCCGACGATCGGCGAGACAGCGGCCACACCGCCCAAGATGATGAGGGAGAGCTTGAGATCCTCGCCCGCTTCGCTCAGATCGCTGGACATGTTGCGCTTGCGGGCCTTTCTGGAGGCGAGGAACGAGGTCAGCACCCAGAGGCCAGCGAGGGCGATGCTGGCTCCCCAGATCGCCGCGAGCAGGCGCTTCCAAGTCTGGTTCAGGGCGGGCCCGAACAAGCCAATGTCCGGGTTGACCCCGTCGTATGGGTTGACCGCCTGTGCGGCGGCGACTCCGCCGGCCAGGACGGTCAGCGCGGCAGTGATAGCGAGGACGCCGAGGACGCGGCGTGCTCGGTGCGGTGTACGGGTGGTGGGTGTGGTGACGGATTCTGTGTCCATCGGGGGTTCCTTTCCGAAACGGGTTGTTCTGCAGTGCCAGTGGATGTACGAGGCGGGGCTATTTGTCTTGAATGCGGCTCACCTCCCAGCCGCCGGACCTGCGCCGCAGGATCGTCGCGACGACCCTCTCGCCCACCGGTGCCCCGTCGATGCGTTGTGTGACGCGGTAGGACCGGTAGGCCGTCGAATCTGTCTGCGGAGGAACGGGTTCGTCGTCGGCGGCGAGATCGGGGGTCAGCACCGCGCCGCTCGCGGCCCAGCCCAGCCACTGCGCACCGGGGCTCGATTGCGCTGTGGTGGAGGTGATCTCACGCGCGTACTCGGCGGTGAGCAGCGGCGCGGTGCGGGCGGCGGCATCGTTGGGTCCGGCGTCGACGGCGGTGTTCCAGGTGAACCAGACCGTCAACGCCGCGGTGGCCACCGAGTCCGGGTCCTGGCGGTCCACCCCTGCCGCGATGTCGGGGAGCGAGGTCGCGGCCGGCGGCGGGGTGCGGGTGGGGTCGCTGCCGCTCGGCGGGGGCGTACCCGGTGTCCACTGCTGCGCCGGGATCGACGGGGCATCGGTGTTGGCGCTGCCGGTGTCCTGTCCACCGCACGCGGTGAGAACCGCTGCGGCGACGAGCAATCCGGTCAGGGCGGTTGTGCGGGTGGTTCTCATCCGAATCTCCGTGCTGTCAGGCCGCTCGCGGGCGGGGTCCAGTCCGATACCTTCACCACGTCGCCGGACTGCGGTGCCTCGACGACCTTGTTTCCTCCGAGCCAGATGAAGATGTGGCCCGAGTGGGGTTGGATGATGTCGCCGGGAGCGAGCTCGCCGGGGGTGGCGATCACGCGGCCGCGGCCGTCGGCGATCTGCGCCGAGTCCTGGTGGGGGAGCACGATCGCGCCGCCGGAGGCTTGCGCGACGGCGTAGAGGACCAGTCCGGAGCAGTCGAAGCCGACCTTGTCGAAGTCGCCGATCATGTCCGCGCGGCCACCGCCGTCACTCACTCCCTTGGTGGGTCCGTTGCGGTCACCTCCGCCCCAGGCGTAGGTGGTGCCGAGCCAGCGCATCGCGGCCGCGACGACGTTCTGACCGAACGAGCCACCGGGGACGATGCCCGGTGTGGCCTGGGGGACGGCGACGGAGAACGCCTCTGCGGCGCGGCGGGGAATCTTCGCGGTGTAGTCGAGGGTCTCGGCGTTCTGGCACACCCGGCCCTGCGAGAGGGTCGCACCGGGACCGCAGTTGTACATCGACAGGTACAGCTCGGTCAGGTCGCCGCTGACCTTGCCGGCGGCGAGCGAGTCCTTGGCGATGCCCGCCAGCTCGCAGTCGTAGGCGGCTTGGCTCATCACCGCATCGGCGATGCTGCGGGTGTCCTTGCGGCCGTCACCGTCGCCGTCGACGCCTTTCGCCGCCCACGTGGCGGGCATGAACTGCGCAGGCCCGTCCGCGCCCGAACCGTTGTTGTGGGCGTTGACATCGAAGCCGCCCTCGTGTTCGAGCTGCGCCGCGACGACCGGGGCGGTGACCTCGGGGCACACGGTGCCGGCCTTGACGATCCACGGCTCGAAGTCCGCCGGCACCGACCCCGGCCGCAGGCCGGTCGACCCGGCCGGGACTCCGCACCCGGGTTTGATCGCGGCGGCGAGTTTGACCGATCGACTCGATACGCCCTGCGCCGCGGCACCGGTGGTCGGGGTCGTGGGGGAGGTGCCGGCTGGGGCTGCGGCGAGAATGTCCGCGCTCGGGGTCGGGGCGGTGGCACCGGCGGCGGCGAGCCAGGCAATGGGATCGACCGGGCTCGTTCCGGACGCGAGGCGCGTGCCGGGCCAGACCTCGAAATGCAGGTGCGGCCCGGTGGATTGACCGGCGTTGCCGACCCCGCCGATCGGGTCACCGGCCTTGACGGTCTGGCCCGCGGTCACCCCGACACCGTCGTCGTTGATGTGTCCGTAGACCGTCGAGAGTGACTGGCCGTCGACGGTGGTGTCGATGATGATCCAGTTGCCGAACCCGGTGGCGTGTTCGGCCTTGACGACCGTGCCGTCGGTGGCCGCATAGATCGGGGTCCCGATCGGGGCGGAGTAGTCCTGGCCCTGGTGACCCTCGGCCTCGCCGGTGACCGGATTGGTGCGGGCACCGAAACCGCTCGTGGCTTGATATGTGCCTTCACGCAGCGGCATCACCACCGTGCCCGAATGCGGAGCCACCACGGCCGATCCGGCTGGCAGACAGGTGCCTTCGTCGGCCGGCGGTGTGCGATCGCCCGAGAGGACACCGAACAGGCCGATCGCGGCAACGGCGGCGATCAGCAGCAGGCTCAGTGCGCCGGCACTGCCCTTGCTGCCCTGTTGTGATGCTGCCATCGGTGCATGTCCTCACGAATCGAAACGATGATCAGTGCCCGCCCGGACACCTGTGGTGGTACGTGTAGTTCGGTTGTGGTGCAGTAGTTTTCGGTTGCTCTGCGTCATGCCCGCCCGGCTGCAGAGCCTGCTCGGCGGCTGGTCAGCCCCCGATCTTCTGGGTGAAGAAGTCGATGAGCCATTGCAGGGCGCTGCGGCCGGTGGAGTCGACTTTGAAGTCGCCGTAGGACTGGTGCGCGCCGGAGGCGAAGAACGTCGCGGCGTCGATACCGGCACCGACGAGCTCGGCGGCATCGCCGGCGCCTGGTGACGAGGCCAGTGAGACGAGACTGCCTGCGAGACCGGCGAAATCGCCGCTGGAGGCTTGCTGACCGATCGCTGCCGACTGACCGGTGACCTGGGTCTGAGCGCCGAGTTGGTCGGGGCTGGTCTTGGCGGCCGAGCCGGTCAGGACTCCGACCGCGACCGAGGCGAGGTCGAGCCCGATCGGGAGCAGCTCGGCGGTGGCGGCGAGGTTGCCGGTGTCGAGGATCTTCCACGCGACTTCCTGAATCGCGCCGACATCGTTGGCCAGGCGGATCACGTCGACGTTGCCGAGCAAGCTCAGCACCAGGGATGCGATCTGCGCCGAGCCGCTGGGGTCGGGGATCATCGCCACCAACGCTGCGAGGGTGTGCAGGTCCACTCCCGCAGCCATTTTCACGATCGGCGCAAACTGGTTGTTGAGGTCCCCGGCGATCTTGTGCGATCCCGCGACGTCGAGAGCAGCGACCTTCTGCGGCAGGGCAATCAGGTTGTCGACGATGCCTTGGTAGTCCAGGCTCGTGAAGCCGGTCGCGACGTTGACGACCTGGTTGACCACTGTCTTCGGCTTGAGCAGCGAGAGCACCTGAGTTGCCGAGGTCAGCGCATCCGGGGACACGGACTGCAACGGTGCGACCTGCCCGGTGAGCGTTGCGGCCGTATCGGTCAGGCCTGCGGTGGTGCCGGTTCCGCCGAGTACCGACGAGGCGGTGTCGGCGATCGAGGTCGCTGTGCTCAGGACTGCGGGAATGTCGATCTGGTCGAGTGCGTCGAGAACCGTGGAGGTCTTCGCTTCCGGCGATCCTTCCGGTGCGGTGTCGAGAGTCGAGCGGATGCCGGGGTTCGCGGCGATCACCGACTGCACATCGGCGACTGGTTCGAGGGTGTTGAGCAGCGATGACGCCGAGGCCCCGACGCTGGCGACCTGAGACTGAGTGCGGTTGGTTCCCACCGAGTCGGGCAGGGTGGCCACCCGCTCCCCGAGAATCGATGCGGTGTTCGCGGCACCGGCCAGATCGACGCGGGAGAAGTCCGAGACCAGCGACGACGAGAAATCGCTGACCGAAGCCGACTGTGACGGTGTCGTCCCGGGCTGTGTCCCGGCACCCGTGACGCCTCCCTGCGCGGTCGTCGACGCTGCTACGGTCGATCCGCTTCCGGTTTGCCCGCCGGTGATGGCCGGGTCGACGGGCTTGTTCGCCAAGACTTTGCCGAGGCCCGCGAGCAGACCGTCCTTGCCTGCGTTCGTCGAGCAGTACAGGTCCGTGGGATTGCAGAGCTGCTTGACCACCGGGGCGAGAGAGCCGAAGCCTTCCGGCCGGACCCCGCCGATGCCCTGGCCGTCGACCTTCGGCCCGACGACGGTGCCGCCGGCGGTGCCCTGGTGCGGATCGGCGACCAGACCGACGCCGAGGATGCGGGCCGCGGGCACGACACCGCGACCGTTGCCGATCTCGGCGGCGATGTCGCCGGCGGCGTCCGCGCCTTGGGAGTAGCCCGAGAGCAGGAATTTCGATGTGGCGCACGCGGAGGTGAGGATGTTGTTGATCGCGCTCTTGCCGGTTTCCTTGCTGTCGGCGTAGGTGCGGCCCTGGTCGAATGCCGAGGCCGCGTATGCCGGGTAGTAGACCTCGATGTCGTTGCCGTACTTCTGTTTCAGCGCGTTGCCGACGGTGGCGAGCATGCCGACCGGTGTGGTCGGATTCGCGGCGGCATTGGTCTCCCACGTACCCGGGGCCATGATCGCGACGTACTTCGCGCACGAGGTCGCCGCCGTCGCTGCCGGTGCGGCGTATGCGGGGACGGTGCCCGCGGCCAGGACCACCGCGGAGACGACGACGGTCAGCGCCGACAGTGTCCGGCGTTGTCGTCGCCGCGGGGTGGTGTGCGTTCTCTGGCCGGTCATGGTGTTCTCCTCGTGTGCGTCGAGCGGGGGTGGGGACGGGTCAGGCTCCGCGACGGTCGCGGCTGCGCCGCTCCCACTGCGAGAGCTGTGGGGGTGGTGCGCTGTCGGGCTGTCGGTTCGCCGGCTGCGGGGACTACGGATCGGTGAACTGATAGGCCGCGCCGGCTCGTGCCGCGGCGACGTTGTCGGCGACCAGGGCGGTGACATTGGTGTAGGCCTCGATCGTGTCCGGGGGGAGGTCCTTGTAGACGATCTGATCGCCGCGGGCGAGAGCTGATTCGTACGGGGCCTGAATGAAATTGCTTTCCTGGACACCGAGATTGCGCAGGTCCTCGAAGACCGCCGACGCCAACTGCGGGTTGGAATCGGGTGTTGCACAGGTCACGACGATCGTCGACGCCAGCAGGTGCCCGTAGCCGCGGGCAATGATGCCCTCGAGCATCTGGTAGACCTGCCGGGCGATGTCGAGGCGTAGCGGGAGCGGAACGACCAGGGCATCGGAATGCTGCACGGCCCACTGCCAACTCTCGGCCAAGGGATTGGCTGCGGTGTCGATGACGATCAGGTCCCGGTGTCGGCGCAGCACTGCCATCACCGCGGCGCATTCGTCCCACCCCAGGTTGCGCTCACGGTCGGCCGAATTGTCCGCAGCGAGAATGTCTTCCATCGTCGGTTGACGCCGCAGGAACGCATTGAGCGATCCCGACACCGCCGACGAGGACGCCAGCTCGTGTGCATGGTCGAGCAGATCCCACACCGTGAGCTCCGGATCGGTGGTGCGGGCGGCGCGATCGCCGAGACTGCCGAGTGATTCGCTGGCGTCGAAGACCGTCACCCCGTGGCCACGGTGCTTGCCGAACGTCGAACCGAGCATGACCGATGTCGGAGTTTTGCCGGCTCCGCCCTTGGGATTGATGACCGAGACCACCGAGCATCCGGGAAGGGGTTGTTGCACAACGCGAATCGACTGACGCAGTCTGACTTCGGCAGAGGTGGGCTTGGGTTTGAGGTGAGTTCCCAGGGCGGCGTTGATCCGGCCCCTCAGGCCTGCTTCGGCGGGCTCGGCGGTCGGGTCTTCTTCCTGGCGGTCGAACAGTCGTGCGCGGTAGAACGCTGCGGGGTCGACATCGGGTGTCTCGACCGCTGCCAATGCGTCCTGCCCGACCCCGTACGGGTCCGGTGCGGTGTCGTCGGCCGGCTCTTCTGCAGGCTGTTCGTCCGGTTCGGATTCGGGTCGGCGTAGGCGTTGAGCTCGGAGGTTGACGGTGTCCTCGGCTTCGTAGCCCGCGACGGGGTTGTCGTCGTCTGGGCGCGGGTGCTGTTCGGCCATCAGCCGACCTCGGCTTGATCGTCGACGAGTAGATCGGAGAGCCGGATGGCCTGCCACGGCCGGTGTCCGGGAACCTCGCACCACACGGTGGCCGGGTTCTCGTCGTCGATCTCGAGGCGTTCGAGGTGCACTCCGTATCGCGCGGCTAGAGCGGCGAGCCGTGTGCCGTCGAGGTGAGGGTTGGAGATGTGCAGTATCAGCCGGATCGCGGGGGCGTCGAGCTCTTCGCGTAGCTTGCCGGCGAGAAAGGCTGCCTTGCCGGCCGCCGAGTCGTCGGCCGAGGTCTGATCGCCCTGCCGGAACACCGCGTCCTTGGCGTGAAATGTTCCGTACCAGGCTGTTTCGTCACCGTCTCCGACCACGGCGAAGCTGCCGCGCTCATCGCCTGCGGCGTAGAGCTCGACCACCGGTGCGGCCGACGCCGCGGAGGCGACCGCGTCGGTGACCTGCTCGGCTTCGCTGGCGCGCAATCCGTCGTAGTCGAGGTCGAGCTGCTTGTAGAGCTCGCGTTTGATCTTCTGCCACATCGACCAGTCGGTCAGCCTGGACTTTTCGGCCCATGCGCGGATCTCGCTCGCGGTCGACGCCTCGAGGGTCTCGCGTGCCTGTCGTACTGCGGTGGCGGCCTCGGCCCATTCGCTCGCTGCATCGCTCATGTCCTGGCGTTCCTTTCGTGGTGGCTGTTCGCCGCGGTGCTGCGGCGATCTCGCGCTGTGGCGGCGGTGGGTGATCACGCTTGCTCGATGGCGGCGATGACGTAGCGACCGTCGACCTGGTCGGTGGTGATCCGTTGGCGGTACTGCGTCCCAGGCCCGTTCGGGCCGCTCTCGGTGAGAGTGAGGGTGTAGGAACCGGTGTGCAGCGGGTCGATGTCGAGGCAGTAGGTGGTGCCGACCGGGACGGTGGCGATACCTGCGTCGAGGTTGGCTTCGACGGAGAACGGGGCACTCGCCGGGGCGTTCGGTGAAACCAGAACGTGCGCGGCCGCGCCCGATCGCTGGACGTAGTAGGCGTGCTCGAACGCGGCGATGACCCCTGGGCCGCTGTTCTGATCACCGGACGGCATCGAGCAATCCGGTCCGACCGCAACGGTTGTCGGCGCGACCGAGGAAGAGGCGATGGTGTCGGTGGCTGTCGTGTCCGGCTCGGAGTCGCCACCGCTGAACAACACAGCGGCGGCGACGGCCACGAACACCACAGCAGCCCCGGCTGCCGCGACCGCGCGTCGGCGCGATCGCGGCACACGGGGCGAGCTCGACGGCACCCCTGACCGGGCGGGGCCGGTGGCACTGGCAATCGGAGATGTCGTCGAACGGCGGATCATCTGGATGTTGTCCTTCCTGGCTTGTTCAACTAGCTGGCTGTAGGGCGAATCAGGCGGGTGCGAACGCCGCCTGCAAGCCGCCGAGAGCGGCAGTGGCCTGATCGACCAGAGGAGCTGCAGCCGACTGCACCGTCTCGACGGTCTGAGCCACCTGCGGCTGTTCGAGGGCCTTCGAGGTGAAGCCCTGCACTGCCGAGGCCGCCGGTGCGGTCCACACCGACGCATCGTTGACGGCTTTGTCGACGATCGAAGCCGCGTTCTGGACTGCGGTGTCGGCCGCCGCGAGAACCTGGCGGCCGTTTGGGTCGGCAGCGAGAGTGTCGCGAACCTGCCCGACGGGTCCGGGGAGATCGACTGTCGCGGCCGGCGGAATCGCCGGGACGCTGTCGACGGCCGGGGGAACAACCGCCGGGGCGGGGGCCGGCTCTTCGATGATCTGCTGCTCGCCGCCGAGGACGGTGGCACCGAGGATGCCGCCTATGACAGCGCCGGTGCCGGTCAGGCCCAGCACGATCGGTGCCGACAGGGCAGCACCGACGCCGGCACCGGCAAGTGCAGCCGCGCCGGGAACGAAGATGTACCCCACCGGCCCGGCCCAGATGACCGCGGGTGTAGCCGCGGTCGTCGCAGCCAATCCGAGTCCGCCGCCGATAGCAGCAGCGGTGCCGGTGATCACCGCGGCCGGGACCACCGATGCCGCGAGGCCGACAGCGCCACCGGTGATGACACCGGTCGCGGTACCCGCTGCGATCCGGTCGGCGCGGGGCGCGTCGGCGAAACCGTTGTCCACGAGCCAGTTTCCGCCATCGGCTTGTATCGCCTGCAACGTGTTGTTGGTACGTGTGAGCAGGTTCTGGTCGACGATGTTGGTATCGACCGGCACCAACGTGCCGCCGGCGATGAAGGTTCCGGGCGGGGCCTCGATCGGGGCGATGACCTTGCGCTGCACCGTCGGGACCGGCGGCGGTGGCGGCGGAGTCGCCTGTAGCGCCGGGGGTGCTTCGCTCGGGGCAGCCTGCGAAGCGGGGGCTTCGTAGTAGGTGTTCTGGTAGTTCGAGGACTGCTGGTTACCGGCCAGGTAGTCGTCGTAGCTACGCGACGGGGTTTGCTGCACCTGTGGTGAGGGCTGGTAGCCGTCCAAGTACTCACGCGGTTTCGGAGCTGGCGGCGGCGGGGTGACCGGTGCCGTCTGCGGTGTGCTCGTGACCCCCGGTTGTGATCCTCGAGGACTGGTAACTCCCGGCTGAGATGGTGCAGCCTGCGCGGGAGCGGCCTGCATGGTCAGGCCGGCGATCGTCACCGCGGCCACGGCGGGCAGCGATTTGATCACCCGCCCTCGCTTCTTCGATGGGCGGTGGTGTACGGTGCCCTGTGATGCTGGCATTGGTGTCGATCCCTTCCTGGTGCGACCCGGCGATCGGGTCGTGCTGGTGAATGCGATTGCGGAGCAACCGTTCTGGCGACACTTGGTTTTAGGTAAGTCGGTCGAGAGAAGTGGATGGGTGCGTGCGATCCATAGGTTGTGGGCCAGTCGCACGCACCCATCACGTGCTAGAGGCTCAGAGCCAGCCGAAGACCACCGACCAGAACCACGGCTGCTGAAAAATCCACATCGGGTATCGGAATCCTTTCTGTGCGAACAGGTGTGAGTTCGAGGGGTGATGTCCCGGCGGGGCCGCGCAGCGCTGAACATGATGAAATGCGCTCACTGCGCGACCCTCGCGCCGGTCCACCGGTCGAGCTACAGGGCGTGGGGGAGCTCCTGTAGCTCACGAGTGGGACTATCAGCGAAAGCCCACTCGGGTCGGGTTGCAGTCCGAGCTGCCAGGTCTACGGCTTAGGGGTAGGAGTGGACCGCTTATTGCATGATGCGGATGGACCCCACTCGGCTAGCAGGGCTCCGTCGTCACCGATGTATTGATGGCGACCGGAATGCACATGGTCGAGCGAGCATGCAATCAGGTCGCCGTGTGTCCGATTTACGACAATTGATGCGCAGAACTCACTCAGTGAGAGAAGATTTGGCACCATCGCATCCCGTGCGGCACTCACTTTGATTCGTCCCCGTAACTTCGGCGAAAGCGGCAATGTCGGCTGAATGCACCTGCCGTCGCACCTCGTCCGTCATGGCCCAGCGCTGAAGTTCGACGATGGTAATTGCTGGTCTCAGCCGTCGACGGCAACTGCGATGCGGCAAGGGCGAGCGACGCGAACATGTGGAACTCCCGACAGGAATGATTGGACGGATTCTGTGAACAGACCGACCTGATGTCCCGCGCTACAAGCAGTGCCGAGATGGACAAGCACCGAGGAATCCCTTTTGGGCGCGCATCAGGACTGTAGAACAGGTTCGGTGCACCGCGCAATTGGTTCAGCTTCGTAGAACCGAAATCGAATGGGTGCATGGTAGCAACTGTAACGCGCAACTATAAAACGCACAAGAGCTCAAGGTCACGCCGGATCGAGGAAGATGGGACCGTCTTGAATGATCGACAGGGAGTTGGGGACAGTGCCGCGAAGCGGAGTTCGTGGGTTTCGCGCCGACCGGTTGCGTGAGCTAAGGGTACGGGCGGGGTTCAGTGCTGACGACCTCGCGGCGAAAGTGGGTGCAACGAGGCAGGCGGTATCGACCTGGGAGACGGGGCGCTCGACGCCACCGCCTGCGACGCTTGGCCGGATCGCGAACGCCCTACATACGTCGGTCGCGGCGCTGGTTCCGATCCCGGAGTCCCAGCTCAAACTGTCCGACTTGAGGGTGCACGCGGCGCTGTCTCAAGGCGACGCTGCGCAGCTGCTTGGGATGTCGACTACCGTTCTCGCTGACATCGAACGTGGGCGCAAGCCCGAGAACGAGGAGCGCATCGAACTGTTCGCCGATGCATATGGGGTGTCGATTCGGACGGTGGCGGCTGCGTGGAGTCGAACCCGCGATGCCCGCACGACACGCGCGCAATCCTTGTGAAAGACGCAACTATAAAACTGAATCTATGCGCGTGTACTTCGACCGCTCGGAGTCCAAAACGGGCTATGTGGATTCGTCCGTATCCGCGAACTTATTTACTCCTCGGACAATTCGGTCAGAGTGACGAGCGCGGCTGTGGTGTGCTGATCGAGCGAGACCAAAACCGCGTCGACTGTCATTGGCTTCCAATTTCCGTCGAGAGTCCTGAAGCGAAGCACGCCGTTGGTGCGTTCGCGTGCGAGTGCGTTCGACATTTGCTTCGCAATTGGTACGTCGTCCGGATGAATCGCCGGTAACGGTTCATCCGGAAGGTTCTCCCAGCAGATATTCGGTGCGGGGTCAGAGTTGTACCAGCGCAACAGGTTGAGAGTTCTGAGGTTGACCAGTGCGCGGTACTCGCCCTCCTTGGTGGAAGCCTCCAGAACGCGATGCTCGAGAATCGTGGGTGGGGGAGCGATATTGATTTCCCCTGCGGGGCCGATGTCGTGGGTGATACCCCTCAGGATCACTTCGGTGCCCGAAACCCCGTCTTCGGCAATCATCCGGCACGAGAAGTGCGCGGCCCGAAGCTCGCTATCGTCCGTCCTGACGGTCCAGACCGCCTGATGAGTGGTGCCAGGCGCTGATTGAACGATCTTGGCCATAGCTTCGCTCTCGTCACGGTTGGTGACAAGTCGGGTGAACGCGCCCGCGAGTGCACGCTGGGTCTCGCGCTCGTCCTGCGGAACGCGGTAAAGGTCGAGTAGATCGTTGCTACCGCTTGCGGTGCTCTTGGTGAGGTTGAACTGCCACGCCCCAGCGGCGTCTCGTCGAGGTGGAGTCTCGTCGCGATGGCCGAGCCACACCCACACGCCATGGGTGCGGCCCGCGAAGGTGTGCAGTGGTTCGGCCAGTACTCGCCTGTAGCGGTCTTTAGACAGCCGATCCACCACAGCCCCTGTGGAAAATGCTTCCGCTACCGCGGCCATTGCCTCGTTGCGGCTGGAGGAGCTGCGTAGAACATTACGAGGTGAGACAAAGGACTTGGGCGAAGACCCAACTCCGATAACCGATGGCTCTTCGTCTCCGAACGTCTCTATCAAGATCCAGCTATTCGACATGGTTGACCGACCCCCGCAGGTCTGGTGAGTGAATTGTCCGTTGGTGACGGCTTGTCAGCGCCGCCGCAGTGCTTGGAGCGCAGGTAGCAGTTGTTGGTAATGAGGGCCGAGCGCGCGCGTGGTCACGTCGATGAGGCGAGCGTCATTCCCAATTGTCACCTGCGACTTTCCCTTCCACGCACCCGCGATAATCTTGCGGGCGGCCACTTCAGGGGTGGTTCGGGCTACGTGGTTATCGAATAGTTCGGCAGTCCGCGCCTGATCAACTCCGGGTGCCGCCCGTCCCGTCCGCGCGATCGACGTCTTGAGTCCACCAGGGATGACACATGTCGCACGGGCCGTTCGTGATGCGAGCCGCAGCTCTTGGTTTAGGGCCTCGGTGAAACCTCGTACGGCAAATTTGGATGAGTTATACGCCGAGTAGCCGGGTGCAGACATGACACCGAAGGCGGACGACACGTTGATGATTCGACCTCGACGTGACTTCATGATATCCGGCAGAAAGGCGCGAGAGCTGTTCACCACGCTCTCGAAGTTGGTTGCCATCACGAGATCGAAGTCAGCTGGGGGAGTGTCGATGACGTCGCCGCTGTAGAGGATGCCCGCGACGTTGAAGACCGCATCGATATCGCCTAAGGCGGAGCGTGAAGACGCTGCCCACGAGTCGATTTCAGACCGGTCGGCGACGTCTAGACGGGTCACGTGTGTGACGTTGGTGGTAGCCGCACACTGTGACTGGACGTCCAGGAGGGCGTCGAAGTTCTTGTCTGCGAGGGAAAGAGACCAGTTCTGGCTTGCGAGCTGCAACGCAATTTCGCGGCCGACCCCAGAACTTGCGCCGGTGACCGCTGCTCTCCATTCCCCTGGCATCTAACCGCGCCTCCCGCACCTCGCTGCCCTTGGTAACTAGGCACAGTAACGAACTGTCCGCAGTCGCGCTAGCAACCAGCTGGTCTGTATAACGGTCTGTATCCAGTATCGGACCGGCTCTGTAATCGCCTCGGCAGCCAGCGCAAGAAGCCCGAAGAGGGACCGAACACCAGTTCAGCGCCACTGTTGTCTCGATCGACCTGCTCGCCTTCGACTCTGCCGACAAGCCATGCGAGATCACTACCTGCGGTTACCGCCCGCCGTGGCATGCTGATGTGTTCACACACCCTGAAACGGAAGAGGCAGTGACGCGCGAGTGGCATACACGGGAATGCGAGTGTCTGCAGGAGTTGCCCGTTGGTGACGATCTGACAGCCGCCATGGTGCTGCCGCTCAGGACGGATTGGGTGCGGCCACGTGCGTGCCCAATCATTCGATGCGGTTGCCCTGGTGCGTGTTCCGCGCTATCAGAGGCTGCGAACGCCGGTTGCTTGCGGGCGCTTGATGCCCTGACCGATCTCGAATTCCACGCGCTGACCTTCATCCAGGTTGCGAAAACCTTGCCCCTCGATCTCGGAATAATGGACGAACACGTCGGATCCGCCACCCTCCTGCTCGATGACGCCGAAGCCCCTCTCCCCGTTGAACCACTTCACGGTGCCGTTCGCCATAACCACTTACCCTTCGTGCTCAAAGTCGCGTCATCACCTTTCGGGTATCTCTGCGGAGTGGTCTAGCACCTCGAAGAGATAGCCGGCCTACATTTCACTTACAACAATGGTGTTTAGAGCGCTTTAAGCTCCTCGATCACAGAGTTGACCGACTTCTTGGCGTCGCCGAACAACATGGAGGTGCGGTCGGCTGTGAACAGCGGGTTGTCGATGCCTGCGTAGCCGGAGCTCATCGAGCGCTTGAGCACGATCACCGAGCGCGACTCGTCGACGTTCAGGATTGGCATGCCATGTATCGGGCTGGACGGGTCGTTGCGCGCGGCCGGGTTGGTGACGTCGTTGGCACCGATCACGATGGTGACGTCGGTGCGTGAGAACTCGCCGTTGATGTCGTCCATTTCTTTCATCGCGTCGTAGTCGACGTCGGCTTCGGCCAAGAGCACGTTCATGTGCCCTGGCATACGGCCCGCTACGGGGTGGATGGCGTATTTCACCTCAACGCCCTTGCTTTCGAGGATTGCCGCCATGTCCTTGACTGCGTGCTGGGCCTGCGCGACGGCAAGGCCGTAACCGGGGACGACGATGACCTGCGAGGCGTAGGCCATCTGGATCGCTGCATCCGCTGCTGACGTTGCTTTGACGACGCCGCCGGATGTGTCTGCTCCGATAGCGGCGTCGGCACCGCCGCCTCCGAACGATCCGAACACGATCGCCGGAATGGACCGGTTCATTGCTGTTGCCATCAGGTTGGTCAGGATCGAGCCCGAGGCACCGACGATCATGCCTGCCACGATCATCACTGTGTTGTCGAGTGCGAGACCGGCAGCCGCAGCGGAGAGACCTGTCAGAGCGTTGAGCAGTGAGATCACCACGGGCATATCGGCGCCGCCGATCGGGAAGACCACTAACAGGCCCATCAGACCGGCAGCGACGAGCAGCAGCACGATGAACAGGACCGAGGTGCCATGACCCGGGGTGGATTCGATTCCTATGTAGATCGCGACCGCCACGGCGAGTATCAGCAGGACGATGTTGGTCAGCTGGAAGGTTCGTGCGTTCTTGACGAACGCCTTTTCCACGTTCTTGTTGAGCAGTTCCTGCAACTTGAGGAACGCCACCAGCGAGCCCCAGAATGACACCGAACCGATCACGGCAGCGAACAAGGATCCGACGACGATGTGGACCGTCGGTTCTTCACCGTGCTGGAATGCCGAGAATCCGTCGGTCTCGATGAACTCGGCCCACGCGATCAACGCCACTGTGCCGCCGCCGACACCGTTGAACAGTGCCACTAGCTGCGGCATTGCCGTCATCTTGGTGCGCTTGGCCGGTGGAACTCCGAGGAGCACACCGATCGCCAGGCCCGCGGCGATGAGGATCCAGTTGATCGCGGCGGCGTCGCGCACCTCGATCAGCGTTGCGATCACAGCGATTCCCATACCGACGGCGGCGATCCAGTTGCCGCGCACGGCGGTCTTCGGACCGGTCAGACCAATCAGGCCGTAGATGAACATGCCGAAGGCGACGACGTAGAGAATGTTGACAAGGTTGTTCATCAGGAGTCGTCACCCCTCGCTGCTTTGACGGACAAAGGCTTGGACTTGAACATGCTGAGCATCCGATCGGTGACCAGGAACCCGCCGACGACGTTGAGCGTGCCGAAGATCAGCGCGACGAACGCAATGATGCGCACGCCCCACGACGCGTCCTCCGGCAAGCGACCGAGGACGATGAGCGCGCCGAGCACGACGATGCCGTGAATGGCGTTGGTGCCCGACATCAACGGCGTGTGCAGAGTGTTGGGAACTTTGGAGATGACCGCGAAGCCGACGAAGCCGGCCAGCACAAGAATCGCGATGTTCGCGAGAAGTGGGGTGTACATCAATACTCACTGTCCGGAATCAGGGAACGCGATGCCGCGTCCAATTCAAGGCTGAGATGCCGAGCTTCGAGGGGCTTGCTGAGGGCAGAAACCAGGTGGCCGACAAGTGACGTCAACCGGTCGGCCATTGCGTTCGCGGGACGTCCGAGAGAAGTCACTTCAGCCAGCATTTCCGGTCTCGCTTTGCTCGTCCGGTTCCGCTCTGGTCACACAGGACTGTGCTATGACCTCGTCCGAGAAGTCGGGTGCGAGGGCACCGTTCTCGTCGAGCAGCAACTCGAGCAGTGCAGATACGTTCTTCGAGTACAGCTCGCTTGCGTGCTCGGGCATCGTTGAGGGCAGGTTCAGCGGCGAGGCGATCGTGACGTCGTGCTTGACGACGGTCTGGCCCGGTTCGGTCAGCTCGCAGTTGCCACCGGTCTCACCTGCGAGGTCGACGACCACACTTCCGGGCTTCATGCCCTCGACCGCTGCGGCAGTGACCAGACGAGGCGCGGGACGACCCGGCACCAATGCGGTGGTGATGACGACATCGAAGCCCTTGATGGCCTCTTCGAGAGCCTGCTGCTGCTGGGCGCGCTCGTCTTCGGTCAGTTCACGCGCATACCCACCTTCGCCAGCGGCATCGATGCCGAGATCGAGCCACTGAGCACCCACCGAACGCACCTGATCGGCAACCTCGGGACGCACGTCGTACCCGGTCGGTCGACCGCCGAGACGCTTCGCCGTGGCCAGTGCCTGCAGACCGGCGACACCGACGCCGAGCACGAGCACTGTCGCCGGCTTCACCGTGCCCGCGGCAGTGGTGAGCATCGGGAAGAACCGAGTGGACTCCGACGCCGCCAGAATCACTGCCTTGTAACCCGCGACGTTCGCTTGCGAGGACAACGCGTCCATCACCTGGGCGCGAGAGATACGCGGAATTGCCTCGACGGCGAATGCCTGCACTCCTGCTGCGGCGAGCGCCTCGATCTTGTTGTCGGCGTTACGAGGTGCGAGGAAGCCGATCAACGTCGTACCCGGCGACAATTTCGCTATTTCGGCATCGGTGGGAGGGGCAACTTTCACCACCACATCGGCAGACCACGGGTCGCCGATCTCGGCTCCTGCTTCGACGTACAACTGATCCGGAATGAGGGCGGACAGGCCGGCCCCCGACTCCACAACAACCGCCAAACCCCTGCCGATCAAGGAGCCAACAATCTTGGGAACCAGAGCCACACGGCGTTCACCGTCCGATGACTCGCGGAGGACGCCGACTTTGGTGTGTCTCGTAATTCTTGGATCAGCGGTCATAGGGTTGCTTTCTGATCAGAGCGAGTTTGTAGAAATGTAGGAACGAAATAATGTTTGAGGGAGCTCATTTAGGCCGGCATATGTCCGCAATGAAGTCAGCGGTCCAGGTATCCACCGTCGACGGGAACATGTGCCCCGGGTTGCGAAGGCCACCGCTGAAATGCACAGGAAGACGATCATGGATGCTATCTCCATTGATCGAGCCAATCGGCCTAGCGGCTGGATTGCAGCCGCAGCATCAAGCTTGGCCGGATCTCTGTTCGCGAGGGGCGGACGGTCCAAATATCTGGTACCCACGGAATTGACTAGGGTGTTATTGGCTGTGTCGTCCAAAGCTGCCGTTCGATACAGACCGACGAGGGCATGTTCCGACGCAACGCATGTAGTATGTGCAAGGAGGCAGAGCCCAGTGTGAAATATTGTGCGAGATCTGGTGTGTGCTGAATCGACTTACTTTCGTAGGCGTCGAACCTGTGCAAGATGTGAATTGCACAGTCGATATAATTCGACCACTTTTGCCTCGTTCAGATCTTGCGGACGCGCTCCGGAATCAAGAAACGCCTGCAAGCGTGAGTAGAATTGCACAGCCGATAGTCCGAATCCGACCATAATGTCTTCGTCAGACCCCCCTCCCCACGGGAGCCACTTCAAAGCGAAATCCAAAATAGCTCTGTCTGATTTCAGGAGCATGTTTACTCTTTCGGGTCATAGTTTCATAAAATCGATCAGAAATGTGCGAAGTCCGACCGATCAACGGCAAATGCTTTACCTCTTCCTAGAGCTTGCAGTACTGCATTCGGCGGAATCGTGCGTGTTTCTACTGGCTTACGCGCGGGTCGCTTGCAGTGGGTGCGCGGCGAGCGCTGGTTCCGGTGCGGTGACTTCGATGCCTGCATCGTTCGTATCCGGCGCGTTGAAGTAGACCATTGCTGCCCTCGCCTCGACCTGCTGTTCGGTCACTGCGAGCTGACCTCGCCCCTTGGAGAAGAACGCCGTCAGCCAGGAGATCACGGTGGTCAGTCGGCTGCGGAAGCCGACGATGTAAAGCAGGTGGACGAGCAGCCACATGACCCAGGCGATGAACCCGGTGATCTTGATCGGACCGACTTGCGCGACGGCGCTGAAACGAGACACCGTGGCCATCGAGCCCTTGTCGAAGTACTTGAAGTCACTGCGCGCAGGCACTTTTCGGCCCGCCCGTACAGCTTCGACGCCATCTTCGATGACCTGTGCAGCATAACGTCCGCCCTGAATAGCAACCTGCGCGACACCGGGGAGCTTGTCGAGACTCATCATGTCGCCGACCACGAACACCTCTGGATGACCGGGAAGCGTGAGGTCCTTGCCCACCAGCACGCGCCCGGCACGGTCGACCTCGGCTCCAGACTGATCGGCGAGTTGCTTGCCGAGGGGGCTGGCGGCAACACCGGCAGACCACACCTTGGTGCGCGCCGAGATGCGTCGGATCGTTCCGTCGGCGTGCTTGACGGACAGACCGTCGGCGTCGACATCGGTGACCATCGCCCCGAGCTGAATGTCCACGCCCATCTTGGACAGCCGCTTCGCGGCGGCCTGACCGAGGGAATCCGCGAACGGCGGCAACACCTTCGGGGCCGCGTCGAGCAGAATGATGCGCGCGTTGCGGCTGTCGATGTGGCGGTAGGTGCCGTCGAGGGTCCTGTGTGCGAGTTCGGCGATCTGGCCTGCCATTTCGACTCCGGTAGGTCCGGCACCGACGACGACGAAGGTGAGCAGCCTTTCGATCTCGGCTGGATCGGTGGCGGCTTCGGCTTGATCGAATGCGCCGAGGATGCGTCCGCGTAGTTCGAGGGCGTCGTCGATGGTCTTCATTCCGGGTGCGTACTCGGCGAAGTGGTCGTTGCCGAAGTAAGACTGGCCCGCGCCCGCGGCGACGATGATGCTGTCGTACTCGGTGACGGTGGTCCGCTCGAGGAAGCGTGAGGTGACGGCCTTGTTCTCGATGTCGATGGTGGTGACGTCGCCGAGGACGACCGACGCGTTTTGCTGGTTCTTGAGGATCAGCCGTGTCGATGGAGCGATCTCGCCCTCCGAGAGGATGCCGGTGGCCACCTGATAGAGCAGGGGCTGAAAAAGGTGGTGGGTGGTCTTCGCGATGAGAGTGACGTCCACATTGGCCTTACGCAACTGTTTCGCCGCGAACAATCCACCGAACCCGGAGCCGATGATGACGACGTGGTGTCTGTGGATGCGCTGCGCGAGAGCAGGGGTGAGCTCGGGCGTGTCAGATACGAGAATTGTGGTGTCCTTCCATATCCGGGACGGGGATACGGCAGTCGAGCATTCGCCGAATCAGGAAACCGTCGGGGTCACTACTGTGCGCATCCGCTGCAGTGGTAGGTGCTGTCACAGATACGCCTTCTTTATCCACCATCCGGCGAGTCAAGTCCAATATCGAAACTCGATACCGCTTATTGATCTCAGCAATTCAGACTGATGCAGAAGCTCTTGCCCGCGACCACGGTGCCTCGACATCTCGAGCTGGTACTCGATGACTGAGACTGTCCCACGCGTCCAACCAGCCCCGGCGCGGGGTGCCCTGTACTTCGTGTTCCAATGGCCAGACGCCGTAGCGAAACGGATCGCTTAGCGTGGACTGGGGACTCGAGCTGGAATCAACTAATACGGGTATGCCGTTTCGGGTCAAGACCATGACGGAGCAGAAGATGGTTGCGTCTAGGCGTACGTGTAACGAGTGCCGGTGGTCGTTAGGTGCCGTCGACGACGACGTGCAGCGTTGCGAAGGCTGTGTTCGGCGGCATCGGGCAGTTATCCGCCTGGGTTGCAGTCGTGGACGGTTCGGCCCTCGGATCGGTACCGACCAGGATTCTCGTTGCGGTACGACGTGAGTCGAATGAATCTGGGCAGTCCGCTCGGTGATGGATCGATTGTCGGATGCGAAAGTGCACTAGGGTTCACCCATCAACTCGACGAGAAGACGGCAATGCAACTTTGGTGAGGTGAACAGAAATTCGTGTGGGCACATGGAACGTCAATTCCATCAGGCAACGACGAACTCAGTTCGTCGATTGGCTCGATTTGCGGCGACCCGATGTAGTTTGCTTGCAGGAAACCAAGGTCTCGGATACTGATTTTGCAAATTTGCTCGACGTCGATTTGTCCGAACGTGAATACGAGTACTCGCATACAGGGGAGGGTGGGCGAAACGGCGTAGCCCTCCTCTCTCGTGTCGGACTCGATGACGTTGCATCGGGATTGGCGGGTTCGCAAGGTAGGGCCGTCATGGCTACGTGTGCCGGGGTGAGCTTTCATTCTCTGTACGTTCCCAGCGGGCCTGGCGATGCGTCTCCCAAACATCGTTACAGGCTCGAATGGCTGGCTGCCTTGTGTGAACTGGTTGCAACTGGTCCGGATACGGTGGTGCTGGCAGGCAACCTGAATGTCTCGCCGTCTCTGCTTGATGTGTACGGACCCGAGGCCTTCGAGGTCGGCGTGGCGGCTACCGAAGAAGAAGCCGCTGTCGCTCTGCGACTGACGTCTTTGGGGTTACACGATGTGGTATGTCAGCGGTGGCCTGACGAGCGTGTGTTCACCTATTGGGATTATCGAGCCGGAATGTTTCACAAGAATCTTGGGGTGCGTTACGACATCATCCTGTCGGGTGCTCCTGTGGCACAACGCGTGTGTGCGGCCTGGGTAGATCGCGGTGCCCGAAAAGGATCACGACCCAGCGACCACGCCCCAGTGCTGATGGACCTGGATGTGGCTCCCGATGGAGACCTCGGTCCGATGGTCCCACCCCCTTCGGACGCAAGGTGAAGCTGCCGTTGCACAGCGGACTCTATCCTGCAGCACCGCACGGAGAGCGACGTCAAGGAGAAGTTACTCTTTTTGCCTATAAGTCGTATTGCCTTTCGATACTGGACTTGGCTCTGGGAAAGCTGTCAAATTGGTCCGAGGTCGTTTTCGGAAGTCCGATCTCCGACCGTCAGCCGATACTCACACGATCTCGAAAGCAGCTGAATGACCACGAACACGAGAGGAACGATCGCAGAAGACTGTCAGGTCTCAGGGCGTTACGACTCGGGTTCGAACCGCAGCTGTATCCACGTGATCAGCGATGGGGCAGCAGACTGCTACCCGATGACATGCCTCGTTCGCCTAATGCAAGGCGGGGATATTCTGATCCTGGACGAGGATCATGTGCGGGTAGGTTCGTATGCGTCTGGAACGTGGACAATCGATGTCAAGCAATCCGGAACGGTCCGCAGGAATGATGCGGACGCCGTGACCTAATAACGGTCCGCCTCGGCGAGGAATTCTGTCGGGATATTAGGGTCAACTTCATCGATCGGTAGACATCTGCTTCATCCGACATACGGTTGATGTGTGCACTTTCCAGCCGGATATGCCACTCGATCCTCACCCCAGCCGAGACTGCGACCTCGTCGCGGCGTAGCCCCGCACCAGCATGGAGTCAACGTCCTCGGAGCCTAAACGAGCCCGCCGTGTCGTCAGAAAGCTCTGCACGGCAAATCTGTTTTCTACCTCGTTCACCTGTCCACAACACGGCGAGCTTCGTATCAGCGGGGTGTGTCGGGCACCCCCGTAGTCCCGGCCTGCCTCCCCACTCGAAACCACGCTTTCACGTTCACTATCGCTGGTCAGTCGGGTCTGGCTGATCGGAACCCGATCAAGAAGGAGCTCTAGTCGCCATGGCACAAGAAGAAGGCGATCTCACGTTCTCTCCATCGACCGAGGTCACGCGAACTCCCGTTCGGTACAAGAACCGATACGGGATCGTCATCGCCGCCGACCTGTACACGCCGAAGGACGTCGACAGGTCGGTTCCGCAATCGGCAATCGTGATCGGACCGCCTTATGGTGGAGTGAAAGAGCAGAGCCCCGGTGTGTACGCCAATGAACTCGCCAGACGCGGGTTCGTCGCCCTTGCATTCGATCCCTCCTTCAATGGGGAAAGCGGCGGTGAATCACGGCACGCGTCGTCGGCCGAAATCTTTGCTGAGGATTTCAGTGCAGGAGTCGACTATCTGGGATCGCTCGGCTACGTCGATCGCAACCGAATCGGTGCTGTCGGCATTTGCGGAAGTGGGGGCTTCGCGCTGAACGCAGCCCAGGTCGACCCTCGAATCAAAGCTGTTGCAACTTCCGCGTTGTACGACATCAACCGCATCGCGCGAGGCGGATGGCTCGACTCCCAAACCGACCAGGAGCGTCGGGCAGCACTGCAAGCCATCGCCGCGCAGCGCTGGTTGGACGTAGATTCAGGTGAGCCGGCGCTGACGCGGGTCTTTCCCTCCGAGTTCAATCCCGACGCCGTCGATCCGGTCACGGCGGAATTCCACGAGTACTACGTGACCGACCGCGGTCGCCACCCTCGGTCGATCGGCGGATTCACTGTCACAAGTAGTCCCTCGCACATCAACTTTGGCGCGTTGGCTCATTTGCCGGACATCTCGCCGCGGCCGATCCTGCTGATCACAGGCGAGCATGCTCACTCTCGATACTTCAGTGACACAGTCTACGAGCAGGCTGCCGAGCCGAAGGAGCTTGTCGTGGTCCCTGGCGCTCGACACATCGACTTTTACGATCGCACAGACCTCATCCCGTTCGACAAGATTTCACAATTCTTCAGCGAAAGCTTTGTCCGATAATCCACTGACGACGGGCGCGTCGATCTGGTGCGGGAAGCGCGACGCGTTCACGTGGTGGTCGCAACGAGCCCTCGTCTCTCCTGCTCCTCGAACGGAGTAGCCCATCCCAGGGCTGCGCAGGTGCGGGGGTTCAGTAGGACCGCGACCACGTCGGATCGCTCGGGGTCGTGCGCTGACAGGTCGGTACCTTTTGACGTACTGACGGAGCAGACCGTTGGTGTTCTCGTGGCTGCCCCTCTGCCACGGGGAGTGCGGATCGCAGAACTGGATCTGCGCTCCCGTGGCGATTTTGATCTCGGCATGTCTGGCCATCTCCCCGACCCTGATCCCTGTCAAGCGAAGGGTCCAGGTTCGCAGGCGGTTCCGCGATCTTTGCCCTCATCGCATCTTTGACCCACGACGCCGAATAAGCGATGGGCAATACACCAACATCACCACTTGAAACGTCCGCTTGACCAAACGTCCAGATCGTCGACCCGCCCTTGGTCTCGATGATCAGATCATCCTCCTAGCGGCCGGGAACGCTTCGATCGGCGACATCGGCAGGCTGGTCGGAGATGTTGAGCGTCCGCGGGATTCGCGCTCGGTGGTACGCACGTGCGTAAGTTTCACAGGTTCGCCCGTCAGGGGATTGCCTGCGCAGCTCCTTGGGGCGGCCGGCTTCACTTTGACCATAGCGGGTTCGGTAGATCTTTTCGTGCGATGCACGCACCTTCGCCGAGTGGGGAACTTCCTTCCTCAGTGTCGCCGAGATCTGCTCGGCGAGTTCTCCATTCGAGAAGCACCTGCACCCGTTCCCGAAGCAGCTGGTCGATGCCAGCTACGAGATTTTGGGTTGTTGACTGATTTACGGGCAGCACGCTGGGCCCGGTGATCCTTGTGAGGACCACTGAATAGCTGTCCTGTTCGAATTCTCGAATCAGGATCGGCACTGCTGGGCCCAGGCGCGGCGCGATGGCGGGCATTGTCCACTCGTCCCGGACGCCGTTGGCGATGAACTCGAGTTCCTCGAACGACAAGAAGCGGCCTCTCGACCGAGGTGTCGACCGCGGCCGCACACCAGTGCTACGCGGTGACCAGAGCGGCATCCGAACCTGATGTGAGAAACCTGGGTGAATCAACACGCATATTCGCAGATATCAGGCACGTTGCGACCGCCGCTCGAGTCCGCCCGTAGCTGCGCTGTGTTCCCGGGGGAGTGGGGGCAGAACGGATCCGGTTCGCCCGGATGCGTACCCCGGACCGAGGCTTCGCTGCCGTCGCCGGTCGGTGCTGTGGATTCTTCGCGTTGAGAGACAGCTTGAAATGTCAGCGAGGCCGTGTAACCCGGGCTGGGGTAAATACCGGACTTCACCGATGGTCCTCGATGTGGTTCAGGCGCATAACCGCTTCGTCATCGTTGCCTGACCGAAGTCGGCATATGCCAACCCCAAGAGAACTCGCCGATTGTTGTCGACCCCGACGGCTTAGCCGAAACGAGCTGCGCTACAACGCCAGCGCTGGCAAGCACGGAACCGCTGCCCAGTCGACCTGCTCGCGCTGGTCGTGGTTCTCGATCTGAAGCGACCGCCCCCAGCCGGTGGGTTTCCGGGCCTTGACGGCATTCTCTATATATGAAACGCTCTTTCATGTACGAAAGTGCGTCTCATCACATCCAGTGTCAGGTGTGAGCTTGAGCGCCTCTGCCGATCAGTAGGAGATTGAGTGATGTTGCGATTTGAAGGCCGGACTGTCGTTGTGACAGGCGCGGGTAGCGGAATTGGTGCTGCGACCTCGGCTCGGTTGATCGACGAGGGTGCGACAGTTGTCGTCGTGGACGTGACGCAGGAGGCGGTCGACGCGGCAATCGCCAACGTGTCCAACGCAGACCGCGTGCACGGAGCGGTGCTGGATGTCTGCGATCACGCCGCAGCCGTGAATCTTCTCGACACGACGCGACAGAAGCTCGGCGGTATCAATGGGCTCGTCAATTGCGCCGGGATCACCGGTGCAGGAACAATCGTCGACCTTGACCCTGAGGCGCATCGCAAGATCATGTCTGTGAATCTTGACGGCACTATAAACATGTGCCAGGCCTTCGTGCTGGCCGTGAAGGACGCCCAGGGACCGCGGGCGATCGTGAATATCTCCTCAGGGGCAGGCATTCTCGGTGTGCCGAACCGGCTCTCGTACGTCGCGTCTAAGTTCGCGATCTCCGGAATCACGAAATCGATGTGCCCAGAGTTGGGACCGTTAGGGATACGCGTCAATGCGGTGGCCCCCGGAATGACCAGAACACCGCTCACCGACTACATGATGAACGACCCGGTGAAGGCTGCATCGATCAACGCAAAACATCCAATTGGTCGAATCGGTTATCCCGAAGAAATTGCGGCGGCGATCGTCTTTCTGCTCAGCGATGACGCCAGCTTCATGACGGGCTCAGTCGTTTCGGTGGACGGCGGACAGACCGCTTGCCTCTAGGGGCACGGACGTGGTGGTCATTGGCCACCCCCGACACTTTGTATCGGCGGTCTGCTGTTTCGAGATCTGCATTGCCGCCGAAACGGCCAACCCGATAACCCGAAAACACCAATCACTCAATTGGAGAAAACTGACGATGACGAATCGTGACCTCTCTCAGGACCTTGCAGAGTTCGCTGCAAACACCCGATATGTGGACTTGCCGCTTGCCGCGGTCGAGGCCGCCAAGAAGAGCATTCTCGACACAATTGGAGTAATTCTGGGCGCAAGTGGAATGGAGCCCGCTGTCAGACCGATCGTCGAGCTTGTCACCGATGCGGGTGGTAAGGAAGAAGCAAGCATCCTCGGCTTCGGTGGCCGCGTCCCCGCCGCGGCCGCGGCCTTCGCGAACGGCACTCTCGCACACGGTCTCGACTACGACAGTCAGACTCCGTGGGGTGCGCACCCGGACAGCTCACTTGTGCCGGCTCTCCTCGCTCTGGCCGAACGCAAGGGCTCCGTGACCGGCAAGGACCTCATCACTGCGGTGGCGATCGGGCAAGAGTTGTTCATCCGGCTCCGTTGCAATGTCGGATGGAACATGGACTGGAATCTGTCGAGTGTCGTCGGGACGTACTCGGGCACTGCCGCCTGTGGCTCCTTGATGGGGTTGACCGCAGAGCAAATAGCCCACTCGTTGGGCATCTCGAGCCTCACCGCGGGCGGCACCATGGAGCAGATATTCGGTGTCGGTAGCGATGTCCGTGGTCTGTACGCGGGATTCATTGCTCAAAGCTGTGTGAATGCAACTCTCCTGGCAGAGAAGGGTATGCATGGAATGCAGAACCTCTTCGAGGGGGAGGCCGGAATTTTCAATGTCTACTTCGGTGGAAATTTCGACCGTGCGAAAATGCTTGCGGGCCTGGGAGTCGACTACCTGAGCGAAGGCATGACGTACAAGTACTGGCCAGCGGTCGGAAACGCGCACACATACATTCATGCCGCAATCGAGCTGGTACGCGAAAACCCCTTCGACGCTGCCGACATCGCCGAGGTCAGAGTGTACGTGGGCAACTTCGCAGAACGGATGGCTCTCCCACTCCACGCTCGACAAGCACCTCAAACCATGATGGACGCTAAGTTCTCGCTACCGTTCACAGTCGCAGTAGCGCTGGTGAAGGGATCGATGCTTCTGTCCGACTTCTCTATTGACACTTTGAAAGATGCTGAAGTCCTTTCGGTGGCGAGCAAGGTGGTTCCGGTACAGGATGCCGAACTCAACTGGGATCTGAAATTGCCGGATGGCAAAGTTGAGGTGCAACTTCGTAACGGACAAATCTTTACCCGCCGGGGTTCCGATGTTCCTGGCACGCCGGAGCGACCGATGACTGTAGAAGAGCTGGCCAAGAAGTTCGATGACTGTGCACGTGTGTCTGTTCGGCCATTACCGACGGATGACATCGACCGAGTGACGACCCTGCTCTGGGGGTTGGAGGAGTGCAACAACCTGACCGAAATCATCGAGCTCGTTCGCTGAGCGGTCGTTGTCGTAGAAGTATTGATTTCCGAAATTCCTGTTCAAACCATTCTGGTCCAATCAAGATGGAGGTAGCGCGGTGACTACAAATCCCCAGCCGGTAAGTTCACCGGTCGACGGCAAGGCCGTTGTCAGGAAAGTACGCAAGACGATCCTGCCGATTGTCTTTTTGCTGTATGCGTTCAACTATATGGATCGTTCTTCGATCAGCTATGCCCAACTCACGATGGGTAGTGAGCTCGGCATCGATGTGGCAACCTACGGTGCAATTGCGGCAATTTTCTTTCTCGCTTACGTGCTCTTGGAAGTTCCGAGCAATATCATCCTCGCTCGGGTCGGTGCGAGGGTATGGCTGGCGCGTATCGCGATTACCTGGGGCATGGTCACTGTTGCAACCGGATTCGTACACTCCGTTACCCAACTGTACGTCGCACGAATTTTGCTCGGCATCGCTGAAGCGGGGTTGTTCCCGGGGCTAATTCTGTTTTTGACGTTTTGGTTCCTCAACAACGATCGCGGCCGCGCGATAGGTGTGATGGCACTTGCAATGCCGTTCGCCCTCATCGTCGGTAGCCTCAGCGGTGGGCTAATTCTCGATCACGTCGAATGGTTCGGGCTCAGTTCATGGCGCTGGATCTTCATCCTGCAAGGTTTGCCCCCAGTCCTGCTCGGAGTGTGGATCTTGCTGACGTTGGCGGACCGTCCGAACAAAGCGAAGTGGCTCAACGACGATGAGAAAAATTGGCTGGAGACTTCGATTGCGGACGAGTACGCGGCAATGCCGGACGACGATCAGGAGCACTCGAGCGAGCTCAAGACACTGAAGAATCGCAAGGTTCTCTACCTCGGACTCATCAATGCCCTTGCCGGAGTTGCCACGTACGGCATGACGTTCTTCCTCCCGCAGGTTGTGTCCCAGCTGAATCCGCAATATTCACCCACCAGCATCGGAATTTACGGAGCTATTCCGTACGTCTGCGGTGCCATCGTGATGTTGCTCTTGGTTCGGTACGCCGATATCAGCGGTCGACGAAAGCCGATTGTTCTGCTCTGCTTTGCCACTGCGATAGTAGGTCTTGTCACAACGGGTGTCTTCCGAGACTCGCCGCTGCTGGGGATGATCGGATTGATACTGCTTGCATGCGGCGTCATCGGGAACATTCCGACATATTGGGCCTTGATCAGCGAGGTTCTGACCAAGCGCCAGGCCGTTGTCGGTATTGCAGTGATCAACTCGCTCGCCTCCGCAGGCGGGTTTTTCGGACCGTTCCTCATCGGTAAGATAGCGACCCCCGGCGACATCATCGTCGGAATGAGCGTCCCGTTGGTTGCACTATCTCTGGCCTTCATTCTATTGCTTTTCGTCAAGGTTCCGCAGCGAGACCCCTCGCGTAGTAACCGGATCGAAAAGGCGCAGCGGAGCTGAGCCGATTGAGTTGAACCGGTATCCGATTCAAGGTCAGTGTTTCCAGCTTGCTCCAGCTCCCATTCTGCGGGAAAGGCTTTCGCAAGTCTGTACCAACAACGACCGAGCATGGTCTGGATCTACATTTCCGGTTCCCGTCAGTCGGTGTATGAACGGGGTGGTCATCGCAGCCACGGCATTGCCGGTGAAGTCGAAGACAGGTGCAGAAATGTTGGTGATACCTTCGATCGTAAGGGATCTTCCTTGACAATAGCCTGCTGCCCGGACCTGGGCGAGATCTGCTAGAAACCTGGTGCGTTGGTCATTGTCACCGGGCCCGGCAAGGGTAAGTAAAATGTCGAGGTCGCCGGGATCCATTTGCGAGGCAAGTACCCGGCCGGATGCGGAATTATCGATCGGAATGAGCGCGCCCAGCCGAACGGTGTGCACGTTGGTATCGGGGCAATCGACCTGAGCGACGACAAGTAATTGACCAGAATGAAGGATGCAGAGGTGAATGCTCTGGCCGATACGATTGGCAAGCTTTTGCATCTCGCTCCCTGCAATTGCAGTGAGACGCTGAATGGTAGGGGTGCGGTGCGCCATCTCGAACAACTTTGTCGTCAGTCGGTATCGGTCGGCTTCATCGACCTGGACGTAATCTCGCTCGCGCAGCACCATCAGAACTCGGAAGATCTCAGATGTCGTTCTTCCCAGTTGCTTACCGATTTCGGCCTGAGCAAGACCGTCTTCGGTTGAAGCGAGAAGCTCGAGAATGTCGAGACCCTTCGCCAGCGCGGGCGCTCGGTACTTCTGATCCTGTGCTTCTGCGCTCAATTCCCTAGCCCAACTTTCGCGGTAGTCGTCGTGATTTCCGAATAGTTTCATATATGAAACGTCGGGTCAAGAAGCATCGCGAAGATACGCGGGCAATAGGAAGCGGCTATCTGGGTGTTCGGATGTCGGTATTGGACGTGGGTCTACGGACAGGGGTTAATGGGATCAGGGGAGTTGTGATCGAAGCAACATCGATACCCAAAAATCGATCAGCTATTCCGCATCGGGACGTTCAGGCCCCGGTCCACCCGCAGCGACCGCCTGGCGACTCAATGGAGAGATTCGGAGAATGAAGTGACCACAGGTAGTCAACCGGAGTCGGCGGTTCCTATCCCGGCCGCGCGTACGCATCCCAGAACGATGGAGACTCGCGCCGTCGTGAGTGGCACGCTGGGGTCTGCTCTGGAGTATTTCGATTTTGCCGTGTACGGCGCTCTCGCCGCAACACTGTTCCCGGTCCTGTTCTTCCACAGTCTGGGGTCCACTGGTGCGCTCCTGGCGTCGTTCGCGACGTTCGGCGTCGGGTTCGTCGCACGACCGGTAGGTGCGGTGGTATTCGGCCATCTCGGTGATCGACATGGGCGTAAGCCCGTTTTGTTCGCCACGCTGATTCTCATGGGCGGCTCGTCGATCCTGATCGGTTTTTTGCCGACGGGACAGGGGTTCGGTATTGCCGCTGTGCTCGTGGGTCTCAGGTTCGTTCAAGGATTTTCGTTGGGCGGCGAAGCCATCGGAAACCAACTCATGACGATGGAGCACGGCGACAAGAGCCGGCGAGGACTACTGGGCTCGTTCATCATCGTTGGCTCACCGGTCAGTCAGGTACTCGCGAACCTCGCCTTGGTCGTTCTCAGTGCAACACTCAGCCAGCAGCAATTCGAGTCGTGGGGTTGGCGGGTGCCGTTCCTCGGCAGCATCCTTATCGTCGTCGTAGCCGTCTTCATTCGAACGAAGCTCGAGGAAACCCCGGCGTTCGTCGTCAACAGTGCTGTCGAGCAAAAAATCGAGAAGTCCCGCAGTGCCGGACTGTCGGTCTTGAAGACGCACCCCCGCAAGGTGTTCATGCTGACTCTGGCCTGGGGCGGCTCGTCACTCAGTTTCTACTTGATCGCGGTGTACGGGCTGAGCTACCTTCCGAGTGAGACGGGGATGTCCTCGCAGACGGCGTTCGTGATCCTGATGATTGCCAACGGCGTATCCATCCTCTTCTCGATCGCCGGTGGATGGGTGTGTGACCGCGTCGGACGTAGAAAAGTCTTCTACATCGGACTTGCAAGCTGCTTCGCCGGAATCTTGCTCTTCTTCACCCTTGCCAGCGCGAACGCACTCGTCACAGGCTTGATAGTGACCTTGGTCTTGTGCTCCATTCAATTCCTCAGCGGCGCTCAGCCTGCACTGTTCGCGGAGCAGTTTCCGACCGAGGTGCGCTTCTCAGGCGCTGCCATGTCGCATACGTTCGCCAACCTGATCTTCTCGGCCCCGGCACCATTCGTTGCAGCAGCTCTCGCCGCCGTAGGTGGCACAAGCTTGGTGATGGTGTTCACCTTGGCAGTGATCGTCGGATCCGTATACGCGGTGTCCAATCTCGACGAGGGCCGTCACATCGAGCTGGCCGAATACACGACCGACGGAGTTGCCGTCACAGTGCACGGTGCGGCCGGAGCTCGACCTGCGCCGTGATCGAACTCGCATGGGCATTTCTCGCATGACAAATCGCACGAAGGGAACCGACTATGAAGAAGTATCAGCTGTTCGTCGACGGAGATTGGGTCGACCCCGACGGAGGGACATGGACCGACACCGTCGATCCTTATCGAGGTGAAGCGTGGGCACAGATCCCTCTCGGTAATCAGAACGATGTCACACGGGCGGTATCGGCAGCGCGCCGCGCGATGACCGATGGACCGTGGTCGTCGATGTCGGCATCGGCGCGCGGGAAAATCATGCGCCGGTTGGGTGATCTTGTCCTCGCGAACGCCGATCACTTGGCAGCCGTCGAGGTTCGTGACAACGGAAAGCTTCTCGCTGAAGTCAACGGACAGTTGGCGTCGCTTGCTGAGGTTTGGTACTACTACGCCGGGTTTGCTGACAAAATTCAGGGATCGACTATTCCCATAGAGAAGTCCGATTCGGTTGCTTTCACGTACCGAGAGCCGATCGGGGTTGTCGCAGCTCTCACTGCGTGGAATTCGCCGCTGTGGTTCGCGGCGGTCAAGTGTGCACCGGCTCTGGCCGCCGGGTGCACCGTGATCGTGAAGCCGTCGGAATTCGCTTCTGCCAGTACATTGGAATTCGCCGAGCTGACCAGGCAGGCCGGGTTCCCTGCCGGTGTGTTCAATGTCGTGACAGGACTCGGCCCGGACGTCGGCTCGGCGCTCGTGGAACATCCCGATGTCGCGAAGATTACCTTTACCGGGTCCGATACGACCGGGGCGCAGGTGTACGAGAGCGCCGCCCGCACGATGAAGCGCGTGTCGCTCGAACTGGGCGGAAAATCACCGAACATCGTGTTCGAGGATGCGGATCTGGACAAGGCTGCGACAGGAGTGGTCTCGGGGATTTTCGGTGCTTCGGGCCAGATGTGTTCCGCCGGGTCGAGGTTGCTCGTCCACAGTTCCATCAAGGACGCGTTCACCGAAAAGTTGGTGGAGATTGCCCGCAGCATCCGACTCGGCGATCCGAACGATCCACTGACCAATGTGGGCCCCATCGCTACGCCACCGCAATATCGAAAAGTACTGGACTACATCGACATTGCAAACGCCGAAGGAGCTCGTTGCCTTCTCGGCGGAAAGCCGGCCAGTGGCTCGGATCTGACCGGTGGTCAGTTCATCGAGCCGACAATCTACACAGACGTCACCAACGACATGCGGATCGCGCAGGAGGAGGTGTTCGGCCCCATCCTTTCGATCATCGAATTCGAGGACGAGAAGCACGCGATCGCCCTCGGTAACGACGTGGCGTATGGCCTCGTGGCTGGCGTGTGGACCGAAAACGTCGGGCGCGCGCTACGAATGTCGAAGGCCCTCGACGTCGGCACCGTGTGGGTGAACACCTACCGTACGTACAGCTACATGGTTCCATTCGGCGGTACCAAACAGTCCGGTTTGGGTCGCGAGCACGGAATCGAAGCCGTGGACGGATATCTCGATACCAAAAGCATTGTTATCGCCACCGACGACGGTGCACCATCCAATGCTTTCGTGATGCGCTGAGTCGGATCGTTGATCGTTGAGATCGGAATACGAAAGAGAGAGACGCGGCATCATGACGCCTTCGGAAACCATGGAAGCTCATCTGACGACGCCTGGGCAACGACTGCTCGGGCGCAGAATTGTTGTGACCGGCGCGGCGTCGGGGATCGGAAAATCGACTGCCCAGCTCTTCGCTAGTGAGGGCGCTTCGCTCGCGCTACTGGATCGTGACGAACATGGCGTACTGCGGTCTGCCGAACTCACCGGCGGAACCGGTTACGCAGTCGACATCACGGACGAGGAGGCGGTCACGGACGTAGTCGATCGGGCGGCCACTGCGCTGGGCGGCATCGACGGTGTAGTCAATGCCGCTGGAATTATGTTTCGCGGCTTGGCATCCGATGTCACAGCGGGTGACTGGCGGCACGTGCTGGAGGTCAATTTGACCGGTGCGTACATAGTTCTGCGTAGTTGTATCCCCTGGCTGCAGAAGGAGGAGACCGCGACGATTGTGAACATCGCGTCAGCGCAAGGTTTGCTACCCAATGCTCCCGGATACACCGCATACGCCGCCTCCAAGGGCGGAGTGTTGAACCTGACCCGCGTTCTTGCCGCCGAGCTTGCACCGACAGTGCGAGTCAACAGTGTGTGCCCCGGGATGGTGGACACCGCGATGGCGGATGGACACCGAAACAACGTTGGGAACTATGCGCTGGGCCGATTGGCTGAGCCGATCGAAATTGCTCGGTCGATTCTCTTTTTGACCAGCTCGGAGTCGTCATACGTCACAGGCTCAGCGCTAGCGACCGATGGTGGCCGGTCCTTCCACTGAAATAAGCTGCCTGCCAATTGTATTGGACTATCTGGAGCTGGTCGACTCGTCGACCAGCTCCAGATCGCTCGATGGGCCCGCGGTGCGTCGCTTGTGACGCGCGCGGACCGCGGACCACACTGCGATATCGAGCACGACGAGTATCGCTGCGATCACCGCGACGGCAGGCATGCGGCCGAGCCCGTACGCAAGAGGTGCGAGGACAGCGCCCGTCGAACCGCCCGCGAAGACGGCGACCATGAACATGGTGTTGGCGCGCGCTTCGTACTGTTCGTTTGCAGAGAGCACCCTCGTCTGGTTCGCCGCTTGCAGCGATTGGTTGCAGGCTGTCACGACGAACAGCGACACCGCAAACAGTGCGATGTGATTGGAGTCGAATGCGACAGATATGCACGCGCACAACAGGATCGGTAGGCTCACTCCGATCACTGCAAGAGATCCGAATCGGTCGATGATTGGACCGAACAGTGGGGTGAAGACAACCGCTGAGAGCCCGACCAGTCCGAATAGTCCCGCGGATGCAATAGACCAGCCGTGGGTCTCCGAGGTCAGGTGTATCACGCTGACAGTCCAGAACATGTTGAACGTCGCGAACGCGAAAAACTGTATGCACGAGGACCCGATGAGTTCGGGGCTGCGCGTGGTGAGCCTCAAAGTGTCTGCCAGAAGCGTGCGATACTTTTTGCCCGGCGCTGGAGTTACCCACTGCACCTGCAGAATTCGCCGAGTCAGCGGAATGGTGCAGAGGATTGTCGCAGCGAAACAGGCGACGACGAGCCTCCATCCGATCCATTCGACCAGCAGGCCGGCGATGATTCGGCCTCCGAAGACCCCGACCAGAAGAGCGCCGACCATGGTCCCGGTCGCCCTGGATCGTCTGTCACCCGGAGCCAATTTACCGACCACCGGAATGAGGACCTGCGCAATATTTGCCACCAGCCCAACCGCGAAGAAGCTGACCGCGAGCGCAATGACGTTGGGCATCAGGGCGCAAACTGCCAGTGCCACTCCCAGCGCAGCCGACTGAATCGTAATGTGTCGACGCGGATGTGCTCGGTCGGCAAGTGGAACGAACAGGAATATTCCGATCGCATATCCGAGTTGGACCGCGGTTGCCACTGCACCGGTGACCAACGGTGAGACACCGAACGATTCCGCCATGGCGGTCAGGAGCGCCTGTGGAAGATAGATGATGCTTACTGCAATGGAAGCCGATAGGGCGAGGATAAGCAGACGGATGGTCCAATTTCGTTCTCGTAATGCCGATGCCAATTTTAATCCTTGCTCTGGGCGTCGAATACTCGTCGGTGAGGCTAATCGGGGACCGCGCCGTGCCCCGGCGGTCGACTACACTCTACGTCGATCGTCAAACATGTTGTACGCGAGGGAATTGAGTAATCGCGCGCGGCCGTCCTACTAAACCCGTGTGGTGATACAGAGCACGAGTCGATAGTGGCAGGCTATATGGCTGATCACAAACCGATATTGGACATCGAATAGTCGATGCCTGTTAATGGTGGTGGACCTACCGGACGTCCAAGGCGAAGGGAATCGTGGCATCGCGCTCGAACATCGATCGGACTGCGCCCATGCAGTCGCCCGTATCCGCGGACCTGTCGCTTCGCAAGCGCGTTGACCGTCGGTCCGGTCTCGCTTCTGGTGAGGTCACGGCCGGCCCGCTGCTCGGGGGCGACACGGTGTTGGCCTCGCGACCTGTGGATATGGCTGGTTGTCCCACGAAGTGTTCGCCCACTTCGCGCCGATTCAGAATCAGGTTCCACCAAGAAAGAGGATATCGTGACCAAAAAGATTGCAATTCTTCACACGAGTTTCGTTTTCGTCTCCGTCGAGCCTGTGATCAACGACTTGATCGCCGAGTTGATCCCCGGTGCAGAGGTGATGCATTTCGTGGACTCCGATGTTTTGGCCACAGTTGTTCGTGAACAGGGAATCTCGCCGAACAGTGAAGTGCGAATGACGCGTCTTGCTCAGGCTGCAGAGGCCGCTGGTGCCGACATCATCTTTTCCGCGTGCTCTTCGCTCGGCCCGGCTTTGGACGTTGCTGCGCAGAACGTCGGGACGCCCGTGGTCAAGATCGACGAGGCAATGGCTTTGCAAGCAGCCAGCGACGGTCGACGGATCGGCGTGCTGGCAACGGTGCCGACCACTCTGGGCCCTACGTCCGATCTGATCGAAAAGAAGGCAGTCGAGATCGGCCGCGATGTGGAGATCGAACAGCGGTTGTGCGAAGGCGCTTTCGCGGTTCTGATGGCGGGAGACCGCGAAAAGCACGACGCGCTGATCATCGAGCAGGCGACGAACCTCGCCGAAAAGGTCGACTTGATCGTCCTGGCGCAAGCTTCCATGAACCGCCTCGCCGAGGTATTGCAGGAGAAGACCGGCGTTACGGTGTTGTCCAGTCCGCGGATGGGTGTTGGCTACCTGGCTCAACGTGTCTCTCAATTGGCCGTCTGACAGATTCCAGTTGGTCTGTCTCGAAACCGAACTAACCGTCACAATGGGGTGCGCAGTGTTGCTCGAACATGAAGTGTTGTCAGCTTTTCCCGACGAGGTAGCTATTTCGGCCTCGACAGTGTCGGAGAACATTGCGCACGACGGCGATAGTCCTCGCGTGTTGGTTGTTCTTGACGATGACCCCACAGGTACTCAGTCCGTGTGGGACGTACCGGTACTCACTAGCTGGGAACCGAGTGATTTCGACTGGGCCTTCAACCGCATTCGAGACGAGGGAACCAAGCCCGCCGTCTACGTACTGACCAACACTCGCAGCCTGAGCCCGGCTGAGGCCGCTGCTCGGAACGAGGAGGCGGTACGAAACGCGCTGACAGCAGCGGCCACCGTCGGCGGAGACTTGACTCTGTCGTTCGTCAGTCGGGGTGATTCGACCCTGCGCGGACATTTTCCGCTCGAGCCCGACGTCATCGCCGCCACCGTGGCCGCAGTAACCGGTGATGGCACCGATGGCGTTGTGGTGGTACCCGCGTTTCCCGACGCAGGGCGGATAACCATCGGTGGAGTTCATTACATGCGCGCTACGGGTACCGAGACCGGAAAACTGATTCCCGTAGGGGAAACGGAGTTCGCCAACGATGCCAGCTTCGGCTTCGTCCACTCGTCGTTGCCCGAGTACATCGAAGAGAAGTCGGACGGTCGACTTCCCGCACAGTCCGTGATCGTTCTGGATTTGAATGTGATTCGAGCGGGTGCGGCAGCGCAGGACCCGCTCATCTCGGCCAACGCTATCGCCGATGCAATCGAGCCTGCAACGAATTCGACTCCGATCGTCGCAGACGTCGTCACCGAGAACGACCTTCGAGCGCTCGCGTTGGGACTGCTGGAAGCCGAACGCCGCGGAAAGAAGTTGCTCTACCGAGTCGGTCCGCCGTTCGTCCGTGCACGCATCGGCCAAGAGATTCGTTCCGCACTGGTCTCGGACGATGTATACGCGGGCAACACTTCCGCCGACGCTGGCGGATTGATCGTGGTGGGCTCGCATGTCGCTATCACCACACGTCAGCTCAACGCCCTCACAGCGGCTCATGGCTCGGCTCGTGTCATCGAAATCGGTGTCGAGCAACTACTGCTTGCCGGTCGCCAATCGCTCGACAACCCTTATGTGGACGCTATCGTCGCCGATGTTGTCGATGGCCTGCACGGCAGCGATGTCATCGTCCACACCTGCCGATCGCTCGTCAAGACCGACGACGCGTCGTCGAGTTTGGAAATCGCTCGTACCGTCTCGGCGGCGGTGGTTGCTGTGGTGAAGCGGACCCTCGAAGCCTTTCCACCTCGATTTGTCATCGCCAAGGGAGGCATTACATCTTCCGACGTTGCTGCACACGGGATGGAGATCCGCCACGCGATCGTTCGTGGGCCGATGCTGCCCGGCATTGTCTCGTTGTGGGAGCCAGCCGAGGGGCCTGGCCGGGGTATCCCGTACGTCGTCTTCCCTGGCAACGTCGGCGACGATCTGTCACTGGTCGATGTCACTCGAAAGCTGAGTAGCAAGTTCCACCAAGAAGTCGGGGGGCGAGCGTGAGCACGTATCGCGGAACGAAATTACGGGTCGGTCTACAACCGGGTTCGATTGCCGGGACTTGGGAAGGCATCCTCTGATGCGTACTCGACTCGATAGTCTGGTTTCCACAAGCCTGACGCATGGGTCGGCTGTGCCGGCCTTCACCTGTTACGACTTCACGACGGCGCTCGCCGTTGTTGCGGCTGCGGAGGCCTCCGGCTGCGGAACGACGTTGTTGGTCGCCCCCAAATCGGCAGCGACCGAGCACGGTCGCCGGCTGATAACGGCGCTTCGAGGTCTCGCAGACGGAGCATGCGTTCCTGTCGCAATACAGTTGGACCACGCAGGAGACTTGGAGATGATCGCCTCCGCCGTGGCGGCGGGAGCCGATTCCGTTCTTGTAGACGGTTCTTCGCTGGCGTACGAGGACAACATTGCGTTGGTTCGAGCGGCACGCGAGCTCATCGGCCCCAACATCGTGATGGAGGCAGAGTTGGGTGGTCTTGTCGGCGACGAGGACCGTGCTCACGTCGCGTCCGGCACCGAGGCGTCCGATGCCCGCCTCACTGATCCGGAGTTGGTCGCGGACTTCGTGGATCGGACCGGTGCTCAGCTACTCGCCGTTGCAGTGGGCAACGTTCACGGCCGATACAGCGGCGATCCACAGTTGAGATGGGACGTTCTACGCAACGTCGCTTCTCGCACCTCGATACCACTCGTCTTGCACGGGGCGTCGGGAATCCCCGCAGACGATCTGGTCAGGGCGACAACGATGAACGTTGGCAAAATCAACTTCAACACGGAGCTGCGAACTGGCGTTCTGGAGGTTCTGGAACGTGAGTTGCCGTCGTATCGTGCGGACGGGGAGAACCTGCTCGGTTTGCTGGGGCAGTGGGATCACGCCGCCCAGGCATTCGCCGTCGCGACCCTTGGCACCCTCACCCGCTGAGTCCTGCAGTGGCGTCGGTGCTGCAGCCTCTCGAATAGCAGCAGTCGAAACTCGAAAGCTCAGCAGCTGAACATCTTTCGGGGCAATCCTTCTTGCTTGGCACCACGCGGGTACATCCACGCCTAATTCGACGGTATTCCAATGGAACGTCCGGCAGGAGTTCTCGCTCGAGTATGGCGACTGGATGCACCATGCAGCCGAGCGAGCAATGTCGATGCCACCGTGTGCGAGACGGACGTGCGGCATTAGCCTCGCAATGAAGCTGTTGCCTTCGGGTGAATCGTCCGGTGATCGAGAAGTCGGGCGCGGACCCGGTCGGCACGCCTGCTCGCAAATCCGCGCTTCTTTACTCGGAAGTGGCTGAATCGCGTGTGGGTGATCGCCGGCCGAGCCCTGTGTTCGGTCGGCAGTCGATACGACAGATCCATCGAATCAGCGGCTATGACCCCCCCCGAAATTAGAGGATGTGAAGCGCATCCGCTGCGTTCGGTACCTCACTCGACCAGTAGTTCGCCGCTAATCATCGCTCTGATCTATATGTCAAATCGGCTTTCGGTATTGGACATGAGCGAGCTGTGACGACTTAATGGTCAACGAGCCCAGAGTGATTCGTACAACATCAAGGACCATGACATTGCACGCGACCAGGTGTGACCTCGCGCCGGTTTTTGCCGAGCGTATCGGCGGAGAGGTTGTACTCGTAGGTCGTGCTGTGCGGCGAACCCGTCTGCAGCGGAGTTCGATCAGGAACGAATCGCGGAAGATTGCAGGTTCTCGATCGATGGTGCTCTTTGCAACAGGATTCGGTCGGCGGGATGGTGCTGCTGAACGAGTTGGCGAGGAACACCCGGCGATCGGTTTGCGCCCGACAAATAGAAACACCAACCAAAGGTATGTTGCTGTGGAAACCCAATTTCGAACATGTCCGGTCGATCAAGCCATGCGAGGCGCGTGGCTCCTCGGTCTCGGTACCGACCCGGTGCTGAGGGGAGCGGGGCAGTGAGTACACGCATGGATGCGGGCAGACGCCTCGACAACCTACCGATGGGAAAGTTTCATCGACGCATGATCATTCTGGTCGGGCTCGGAATGTTCTGGGATGCGTTTGACAACAAGCTTTCGGCTGCAGTGCTTGCCTCGATGCTGCCGACCGGATTTTCGACGCTGCAACTGAATTCTCTGTTTTTGTCGTTCACGTTCGCGGGACTGGCAATCGGAGCAGCGTTTGCGGGTTGGCTCAGTGACCGTGTCGGCCGAGGCTTCGCATTTCAGTTCAACCTGGGGCTGTTCGCGGTGTTGGCGTTGTGCGCCGCATTGGCACCCAACATGGAAATTCTCATAGCCCTGCGCTTCCTCATGAGTATAGGAATGGGTGCTGAATACGTCATCTGCTACGGCATGATCACCGAATTCATTCCGCGTGCTCGTCGTGGTCGGTATTTGGGAATCCTCGGTTTCTTCGGCGGACTGGGGGTGACAGTGTCCGCTGTCTTGGGTTGGTTGGTAATTCCCACATTCTCGTGGCGCGCGATGTTCGTGATCGGGGGCGTCGGTGCGCTCGTTGCGTGGTGGCTACGCCGTTCGATGCCGGAGTCGCCGCGGTGGTTGGAGTCACGCGGGCGGTACGAGGAAGCCGAAGCGGTCATGCAGGAGATCGAAAGGCAGAACGGCACCCCGAATACCCTGATCTACTCATCGTCGAGCTCCAATGCGGCGTCGACCCCGGTCAGCGAGAAGGCGGAGTGGGTGCCGATCACGGTGTTGTTCTCCCGACCAGTGGTCGCACGGACGGCAATGGCGCTGTTCCTCACTGTCATTTGCCTGTTCGGTTCCAACGTAATCACGGGTTGGATGCCCACGTTCTTCGTCGAACAGGGGCTTACCGTGTCTCGATCACTAGGCTTCAACGCTGCGATCATGTCCGGGTATGTCGTGGGGCCGTTGCTGTGTGTTCTGATCGCGGACCGCATCGGTCGTCGAAACAGCATCGTGATCTTCGGAACGCTAGCTGCGATTTTCGCCGGTATCTATCCCTTCATGCAGCAGCCTGCGCTGATCGTTGTCATCGGATTCATCCTGGTCGCGATGGCTGCATCGTTCTTGACGATGTGTCTGGGCACAGTGCCTGAGTTCTTTCCGACCGCTTTCCGTTTTCGGGGCGGCGGATTGACTCAGACCGTCGGTCGTGTGGGGTTGATCTTCTCCCCGTTCATCGTTCTTTGGTTGTACTCCCACTTCGGAATCGTCGGGGTGATCCTGGCTCTTTCTGGCTTGTATGTGATCGCGACCCTGATGTACGCCGTTGCCCGCGTCGACACTTCTCGAGAGGCTCTCAGCCAGATAGCCGAGGAGGCTCGGTCCGGCGATGGTCAAGAAGCCGACTCTGGGCCGGCAAAGGATACCGACGTGTCGGTCGTACGCACGCGAACCGGCCACTGAACCGTAAACCACACAGGGGAGCCACGAAATGGATGCTGTAGTTTTTCTGGGCGAGAACAAGATCGAGGTTCGTCGCCTACCGGATCCAGTGCCAGGTCCGGACGAAGTGGTAATTCGGGTCAAGGCCTCCGGTATGTGCGGTAGCGACCTGCATCACTTGCACAGCCCGCAGCGGCCCGCGGACGCACAGGTGATCGAAGGTCATGAGCCGAGCGGTGTCGTCGAGTCGGTAGGAAATGCGGTTCGACCCACCGAGGCACAGGTGGGGGATCGTGTCATGGTGCATCACTACGACGGGTGCCGCGCATGTCGGTATTGCCGCTCGGGCTGGACGCAGTACTGCCCGAACGGCCGCATCGTGTACGGGGGTCTCAACGGTGACGGCGGACATGCTGACTTCATGAAGGTCCCTGCGCACACGCTGATCAAACTGCCCGAATCGTTGTCGTTCAAGACCGGAGCTGCAATCTCGTGCGGAACGGGTACCGCATTCGCGGCAATCAAAAGGATCGATTTGAACGCTACCGACACGGTCGCGATCTTCGGTCAGGGTCCGGTCGGGTTGAGTGCGACACTGCTGGCCAAAGCATTCGGTGCTCGCGTCATTGCTGTGGATATCGATCCTGCACGACTCGAGATGGCGAAGCGGTTCGGTGCCGATTTCGCCGTCAATTCCGCCGAAGTGGACGCGGTGGACGCCGTTCGTGCGCTGACCAGCGACGGCGAAGGTGCAGACAAGTCGATCGAGTGCAGCGCCAACGCGACCGTGCGACAACAGGCAGTCCTGTCTATTCGGCAGTGGGGGACTGCGTGCATGGTAGGTGTATTCGGACCTTTGGAGATAAGCAGTGACGAACTGATTCACCTTCACAAGACGATCGTGGGGTCGCTCACGTTCAGCAAGAACCTCCAAGAGGAGTGCGCAGCGTTCGTGGCGGAGCGTGGCCTCGACATCGAGGCACTGTTCACAGACGAGTTCCGGATTTCGGAAGCTGAACGTGCATACCGGCTGTTCGATCGACGTGAAATCGGCAAGGGCGTTTTCGTCTTCGATTGACGCAGCTGTCTGGATCGGGCGGCAGGGCGCTGGTCGGAGGGCTCGAGAGCTTGACGGGCTCGTATCTCTTCGGTCTCGGCAATGAACAGTTCCCTGTCGGTGCGCTCTTCGGTAGTGCCTCCCCTTCTCGGACCTTTCGCGCCATGCTGGTGACATCGACCAGGAAGGATTGCCGTGACAGACCAACCGAAGCAAATGGGAGGTGGGCGGGCGATATTCGGAGAATTCGCCCCGAAGCTCGCCGAACTCACCGACGACGTGCTCTTTGCCGACGTCTGGAACAGGACCGAACTCGCCGCCCGTGATCGAAGCCTCCTGACGGTAGCGGTGCTCACCGCCGGCGGTGACACCGAGCAGCTCGGGTTCCACCTCGGCCGCGCCATCGAGAACGGCGTGACGCAGGACGAGCTCATCGAGGCGATCACGCACGTCATGCTGTACGCGGGCTGGCCCAAGGGGATGGCGGCGATGGGTGTTGCGAAGAAGCTGTTCGACGACCCTGCGGGTGCCGAAAATAACTGAACTGCAAACGTATTCGGCCGAACCGATCGATAGGAAGTAGAACTGTGAATATCGAACCGCCAGTTTCCACCACGAAGAACCCCGCAGCCCAGTTCGCCGGTGATGTCTGGCTGGATCCGATCGCGCTCCCGCACGAGTCGAGTCAGACCATGGTCGTCGCGACGGTTCGTTTCGCCCCAGGAGCTCGCACGGCATGGCACTCCCACGAGAACGGTCAATACCTGCGCGTCACGCAAGGAATCGCCCGTTTCGGAAGCCGCGACGGCACCATCATCGAGGTGCACCCCGGGCAGACTCTGTACACCCCTCCCGGTGAAGAGCACTGGCACGCTGCAGCTCCGGGCGTGTTCATGGAGCACATCGCCATGCTTCAGAATGGCGAGGATCCCGCCACTACGACGACCTGGGCCGAACACATCACCGATGACGAGTACGAGGGTCGCTGAGCTAGTTGGGCAATCAATCGCTCGGTCACTGCTTTAGTGGCCACGGAGCGTAATCGATCCGGTGCTTTCGTCGAACGCTAGTTGGATCCTGCACGTATCGGCGCGGAAGGCATGTTCGGCATCTGGCTGCCGGATAGGGCGGTTGCCGGTGCCGGTGCCGGCGACCGTGGTCCGATGCCGCCAGATATCAATCCATTGACCGCACCGGACCGATGAGACCGACGCTCGAATGTCCCGGTCGGCCGGCCTTTACTGACGGACACGACCCCGCCGGCCCCTGATCGGTCGGTACGCGAGCGGACCGAAGATCGCGATAGGTGCCCTGGCAGGGACTCCCAATGTCCGATTTGTACACCTACCGTTTGTCGGGACAACGTTTCTCACACTCGAGGTAGGACAATGAAGAAGCAAATACTCACCGGGGCCGTCACATTGGGGTTGATAGGTTCGGTCGTCGCGTGTTCCCAGAGCTCGGACGATGCGGGTAGCGACCCTCTGACCGGAGAGTGGCGCATGACCTCGCTCGAGGTCGGCACCGAAGGTGATCTACAGCCGGTTCCGTACTCGGGACAGATCACCTTCACCAGCGACACCGTGTCCGTCCAGGCCATGAACCCGGACACCGAGGCACCTGACACGGCTCTGACGGTGCAGGGATATGAGGCGTTCTACGGCGACCTGACCACAGATCCGGATGCCGGAACTTTCACCGTCACAGTCGAATCAGCGTTGGCGCGCGATTTGATCGGGCAGACCCTCGATCGAAACTACGAGGTCGATGGCGACACTTTGGTCCTGACGCCGAGTGATCCGGCCGACGGGTTTCGTGTGACCTACGAACGCCACTCGAGCTCGTGAGCGAGACAGGCACGACGGCCTGGACACAATTGAAAATGCTTGGGGCGTCGTCCATGGCTGGACTGCTGTGCGTTCTCGCGCTCGCCTCATGTTCCGCGGAGGCCGATTCAGCCGATGGACCTACATCGGAAGCTGCTGCAGAGCAATTGACTCCAGCTACCGGTGCGGTAGGCGAGCCGATTGTTACACCACGGAATGGAGATAGCATGCGCGTCGAAATCGAGGTAGGCGACAGAACGGTCAGTGGAACGCTGAACGACAGCGCGGCAAGTCGCGACCTGTTGGCGCAGCTTCCACTGACGATCACACTGTCCGATCACGGTTCTGTCGAGAAGACCGGACCGCTACCTGCTGAATTGACAACTGAGGGTTCACCTTCGGGAGCGGACCCGAATCCGGGGGACATCGGGTACTACTCGCCGGGAAATGATCTTGTCCTGTACTACGGCGACCAAAGCTACTTCCCGGGAATCGTGATCCTGGGGAGCATGGACGAGATCGGACCCGACGTCGTCGGCGCGATCGATGGCAGCGTGACGGTGACAGTTACTCGATCGGACCGATGACTAGCGGACAGTGAGGCTTTTCGGTGCACCCGCCTGCCAGTCGGCGGGCGGGTGCTCGACGCGTGGCTTTTTCGGCGGTTCGCCTTCCAAGACGCAGAGCACGAGACGAACCGGCAGCGGTCTAGATCGGCAGTGTCAGGACTAACTGCTACTCGGGATGTGTTCGGCGGCCCAGGAGCCGAGGAGGTGTAGTCGTTCGGCGCTCGGAGAACCTGGTTCCGCCGTGTAGACCATCAGGATGGAACCGGGATCAGCGGTGATGACGAGTTCCTCGTAGGCGAGGTGAACCTCGCCTACGATGGGGTGATTGAAGCGCTTCTTGCCAGCGCCGTGCGAGCGAACGTTGTGTGCGCCCCATAGCGTCCGGAATGTTTCGTCTCGTGTCGAGAGTTCTCCCACCAGATCTTGCAGGCCCTTATCGTGTGGATCGCGTCCGGCTTCGGCTCGCATGATCGACACACACATCTGAGCAAATGCATCCCAATCGGGGTAGAACTCGCGGGATACCGGGTCCAAAAATTGGAAACGTGCAAGATTTGGAACTCGCCCACCGTCTCCGATGATTGGCGCGTAGAACGCTTTGCCCAGATTGTTCGTGGCGAGAAGATCCTGTCGCTGATTGCGTACGAAAGCGACGCCGTCGGTGATCGAATCCAGTGCCCACTGGAGGCTTATCCGAGGTGCAGCGGCGCGCACGGTCTTTCGGCGTGGGCGTCCGGAGGTGGGGACGCCATCCGCAGCACGCGCAAGGTCGAGAAGGTGTGCGTGCTCGGTATCGTCGAGTCGCAGTGCGCGCGATAGCGCGTCGAGTACGGAGGACGACGCACCGCCGATCGCGCCTCGCTCGATGCGGGCGTAGTACTCGACGGACAGACCGGCGAGAGCAGCGACTTCGCTACGTCGCAAACCGGCCACGCGCCTGTTCCCGCCGCCTGTTATCCCTGCCTCCTCAGGCGAGACCTTTGCGCGGCGGGTCATCAGGAACTCGCGTACCTCCGCTTTGTTGTCCATCAGATGAGCCTAGAGCCAATTGCGATAATGAACGATGCCCTATCGGTACACCTTTCGTTGGGGCACTGCCGCAACGTCGCATATTTCGGCTTCGCGTGCAATGCTGTTCCCATCACGAATACGACCGGTTCAGCTCTTGCAACGTGGCTCGATTGACTCTCTTAGTCCGCCGTCCTTGCTGAGCGCGCCGACAGGCCAGTGCGGTGACCTTCATAAACGGCATCGCCGCTAGGTAGCGCTCGATGCCTCGTACCCGCTACTCGTACGTAAGAGGAAGGTTGGGGCCGTGCCCGATATCGGACTTGTTCTCGTCTGCCTGGCCGGAGTATGTGCGCCGTATCTTCTCGGTGCAGCCGGGGTCGTCCTGTTAGCGGAGTCTGCGCTGCTCGTGGGGCTCGTCCTTCCGGGAACCAGCACCGTGCTCATCGTCGGGTCGGTCGTCGGGCTCGGCCGCGTGGATCCGATCATTGCGGCAGTGGTGATGGTCGTGGCGTCGTCCGGGGGTGCGCAGACAGCCTTCTTGCTACGACGCCGTCGTGGCGGCGGAGCGAGTTCGACGCCCATTCCTCCGAAGAAGATGTCTTCAGCGAGGTTTGTCAGGCGGGCACAGAGTGGTTTCGATCGCCACGCCACTGTCGCCTCCATTGCGAGCCATCTGTTCGGCGGCACCAGAACCTTCGGTCCGCGTTTGGCGGCGGCCTCCCCGATGTCGTTCCGGACTTTCGCGCTGTGTAATTTTGCTGCCGCGGCGCTGTGGGTAACGATTTTGCTGGTGGTGGGTAGCACCGTCGGTGCCAACCCGAACGTCGCACCGTATTTCATCGCTGCCGGTGTCGGCCTGATGTCCATCACGTACGGCGTGGGGTTCGTACGGCGCCGGGCACGTACGTCCTCGGCAGGGCAGATAGATACAGGACCGACCTTAGATGTAGCGACGTCTCCTTAACGGGGGCGTCGCTTCCTGGCTAACCCAGTAACGAACTCCAACATGGTAACTGGGGGTATTGCGGAACGCGTTTGAAGACGACCAATCGTTGCCGCTCCGCACGCCCATGCACGTACTTCGATCCAGCTACATTTTTTCCAGGATCGTCATCTTGAATCCGAAGCAGGGGCTCACGATGGAGCTGATCACGGGGGACCGCAGCGCCGCATCGTCACGGACAATGCAGTCAACGCTTTCCGGCGGGCACCATTCGTCGAGGTGATGCGGATGGTTGCAGCACAGGACTATTCGGCCAAGGTTGGGGACGGCGGAGGGATTACCCGCCTCGCGATCATCGGTCGCGAATCCCCAATGGGGAGACCTGATCGGCGTCTTCACTGTCGGGGATCCGGCCGATTGGTAGTAAAGGTGACAGTCCGAGAATGAAAGCAGGTGCGGCCGACAGCACGCGCTACCGGCCGCACCTGCTCCGTGCCGTGGGTTAGAGCATGCTCTCGATGGTGATGGGAAGATCGTTCACCCTGCGCCCTGTGGCGTTGTACACAGCGTTGGCAATCGCTGCGGGAACTCCCACCATCACTACTTCACCGAGACCTTTGACGCCGATCGGATCTGCAATGTCGTCGCGGGCGTCGAGATACGCAGCGTCCAGAACGGGGACGTCCGCATTCACCGGTACGAGGTAGTCGGACAGGTTCGCGTTGACCAGACGTCCATCGCGATAGTCGACTTCTGCAGATTCGAGCAGCGCCATACCGATGCCTTGCGTCATGCCGCCGAGGGCTTGACTGTGCGCCATCCTGGGGTTGATGACTCGGCCGGCGTCGTACACGGCGTACATTCGCCGCACCCTCACGGTTCCGAGCAGCTCGTCCACTGCCACCTCGGCAAACACGGCTCCATATGCGTGCATGGAGAATCGGGCACTTACGTCCTCAGGAGTGTAGGTCTCGGACGCTTCGATGCTCGGTTCGCCGCGGCGGCGCAACATGTCCCGGTACGTCTCTGCTCGGCCCGGGTCGCCACGCAACTGCATCTGGCCGTCGACGATGTCGATCTCGTCCGGCCGAGCCCCGTTCAGGGGGGATGCGGGATCGAGTACGGCGGTTCTGATGATGCGATCACGCAGCATGTTTGCGGTGATTTCGATGCTCGATCCGACGCTCGCCATCCCTTGTGACCCGTATTGGGTTGCGGCCTCCGGGTAGTTGCTGTCGCCGAGGGAGAATGTGACCCTGTCGAGCGGCAAGCCCAGCGCATCGGCAGCCAGCTGAGTCATCGCGGTGTAGGTACCTGGCCCGATATCGCTAGCGGCGGCGAAAATTTCGGCTGTCCCATCGGAGTTCACTCGCGCCGTCGCCGAAGACGGTGAGCGAAGGGTGTGGTAGAGCGCCGATGCGGTACCCATGCCGATGAGCTGGTCGCCGTCACGTACGGCACCGGGGGTCGCGTTGCGTCGAGACCACCCGAACGTCCGTGCGCCTTGCTGAAAGCATTCGGTAAGTCGGCGCGTCGAGAACGGAGCTCCGGTGGTCTGGTCTTCGGTGGGCTCGTTCCTCGACCGGATTTCTATCGGATCGAGTCGAAGTTGCTCCGCGACTTCGTCGATGGCGCATTCGAGCGCGAATGCGCCCGTGACGGCTCCCGGTCCTCGCATATAGGTTGACTCGCTGGTATCGAGGGGAACGACGCTGGCGGCCGTCCGGAATGCCGGCGACGTGTACATCAGTCTCGTCCCTTCCGTGGGGAAGTCCTCGTAGCCGCCGTACCGCGATACCTCGACTTCGCTCTCGTGCACGGTGGCAAGAAATCTTCCGTCACGATCGGCACCGAGAGCAAGGCGCTGACGGCTCGTGGGGCGATAGCCGATCGCAGCGTACATCTGAGGTCGCGTCAGTGACAGCTTCACCGGACGGCGAAGCTGGCGCGCCACCTCTGCTGCGAGGAACTGATGTGGCCAGGTTTCGCCGGCGCTTCCGAATGCGCCACCTACGAAGGGGGATATGACGCGAATGTTCTCGGCAGGAATTCCGAGAGCGCCGCTGTATGCGGCCCTGCTGTAGTGAATTCCTTGCACCTTGTCCCACACCGTCAGGCGGTCGCCGTCCCACGACGCGATAGTCGCGGGGATCTCCATCGGGTTGTGATAATTGCGTGCAATGGAGTACTCGCGGTCGACGACGACAGGTGCGGTGCGGAGTGCTGCGTCGGCGTCTCCGCGGGAGTACGGGGCACCCATTCTGCTCGGTTCGCGGCCCATTACTGCTGCGTCGTCGAGATTGGTGCTCTGCGGTTCCTCGTTGTACCGAATGGACACCAGAGCCGCACCGTGCGTCGCGGCCTCGAAAGTATTCGCGACGACCACCGCAAGCGGTTGGCCGAAGAAATTGACCCGAGAGATGTCGTAGGGGAGTTCGATACCAGGGAAGTTCGTGATCACATTGACCACGTCGGGATGACCACTGGCTGCGTCGGTGTCCATCGACGCGACGGTTGCCCGAGAGACCGTACTGCACACCAGGACTGCGTGCAGATGGTCCGGTACGGGGTTGTCTGCAGCATAGAGCGCAGCTCCCGTGACCTTGCGACGGCCGTCGACGCGGGTGAGGGGTTGACCGGACAGTCTCGCATTCAGTGGGGTGGTCACGACAGGGCCGCCACTCTGGAGAGCTGACGTCGGACGGTGCGTTGGAGCAGTATCACCTTGAATCCGTTCTCGGAGAGGGGTTGCGCGCCTTCCGCCGCAGCGTCTGCCGCGGTAGTCCACAACTCGGGGCTCGGCCTCTGACCGATGAGTCGTTCCTCGACACCGGTCAGACGCCACGGCACCGTGCCGACTCCGCCGGCAGCGACTCTGGCCGAACGGACGGTACCGCCACTGATGTCGAGCGCGACGGCAGCCGAACACAGCGCGAACTCGTAGGACGAGCGGTCACGCACCTTCAAGTATCCGGATCGTCTGGTGTCAGGGCGGATCGGGATCTCGACGGCGGTGATCAGTGCTCCCGGCGCGAGGTTGTTCTCGCGATCGGGTGTGTCCGCAGGTAACCTGAAAAAGTCAGCGATCGGGATCGTTCGCTCTCCGTCTCGATCTCGGGTGACGATCGTGGCGTCCAGTGCGGTCAGCGCGACGGCGAGATCGGACGGGTGGGTTGCAACGCATTCCGTGCTGGTTCCGAAGATCGCCAACGTGCGATTGCGGCCATCGATTGCGGCGCAACCGGATCCGGGCTCGCGACGGTTGCAATTGGCATTGATATCGCGGAAGTACAGGCAACGTGGCCGCTGCAGCAGATTCCCGCCGATGGAAGCCATGTTGCGCAGCTGCGCCGAGGCGCTGAGATCCAGCGCCTGGGCGAGCATCGGAAACTGTTCCTGCACTTGTTCATCGGCCGAGACCTCGGACATGCGAGCGAGGGCACCGATGCGCAGGCGGTTCGAGTCGAGTTCGATGTCGCGGTAGGGCAGCGCGTTGATATCGACGACTCGGGTGGGCCGTTCGACGGTCTGACGCATCAGGTCGACGAGGGTGGTCCCTCCGGCAAGATAACGGGCACCGCCGTCGGCTGCGTCCAGCGCTGCTGCCTCATCGGCAGCCGTGTCGTACTGAAAAGGAAACATGGTTCACGCACCTCCCTGTTCCGCCACGCGGGAGATGGCGGTGACGATGTTGGTGTACGCACCGCATCGACAGATGTTGCCGCTCATGGATTCTCGGATCTCTTCGGGAGAGCCGGCGTGACCTTCACGGATACAGCCGATTCCCGAGAGAATCTGGCCTGAGGTGCAGAATCCGCACTGGAAGCCGTCTTCGTCGATGAATGCTTGCTGGAGTGGATGCAATTGGCCATTGGTCTCCAGACCTTCGATGGTTGTTATCTCGGATCCGTTTGCTTGAACGGCAAGAGTCAAGCAGGACAACACCCGCTGACCGTCGGACAGCACGGTGCAGGCCCCACACGCGCCTTGGTCGCAGCCCTTCTTCGTTCCCGTCAGCTCCGTGTGCTCCCGCAACATGTCCAGCAGCGACGTGCGATTGTCAACGGCGAGTTCACGTTCGGCACCGTTCACCGTCAATCGCACCGGCGACGTTTCGGATGGGGTGACCGGGGCACCTGCGTCGTTCGAGCAACCGTTCAACAGAGAAACGGCCGCAATCGCGCCACCTGCAGCGATAGAGGTACCTACGAAGGTACGGCGCGTCATGGTGTGTGGAACGCTAGCTTCTTCGGGCGAACCGGTGTCGTGCTGTGGGGCCATTGCACTCTCCTAGGCACTGTACGAACGTGGGGACGCGACTGTTGGGCCCATGCTTGCAGCGAATTCGTGGATCGGACAGGCACTGGCTAGGCACGTACTGGCAGGGAACCCCTCTGCCTGCACGTTTGACGGCAAGGGCCGTCATTGCGGCGTACCGTCGAGCCAACGCCGCATCATAAGTTGATTGTTCGTACTTCGACACAGCGGCATCAGCGACTTCGCTATTTTGCATCGCACGCGGTCTCGTATACCGAGAGCCCAATCGCGCGGCGATCCGGGAAGGGCCCTTGAATGCACGAATTGCTCGATGACATCAGTAGTCTTCTGGAAACCTCTCCTGTCGCGTTGGCACGTGTCGTGGCAACGTCCGGGGCGGGACCGCGCGCTGTCGGAGCCAGCATGGTCGTGACCGCAGACGGGGAACCGTTGGGTTCATTGTCGGCAGGATGCGTCGAATCAGTTGTGATCCATACGGCTGTTGAGGTCATCAGAACCGGAACGTCCGCGCGCGAGCTGTTCGGCTACTCCGATCCCGACGCAATCGAGATCGGACTACCGTGCGGTGGCGAGATCGAGGTCTTTATCGAACGAATCGACCCCTCGCACAGACAATTGATCGATCGGTTGATCGTGGCCCGGGACCAGGAACGACAGTTCGCCCTGGTCACGGTGCTGAGTGATCAGCCGCGACGTTTCGTACTGGGCGACCCGAAGGCGTCGCTAGACAACGGTTGGGCGCGAGAATTGCCTGTGAGTGCCCTTGCTGTGTACGAGTCGGGATCGACCGGCATCGTCGAAGACGCGGGGGACTGTGCCCGAGTGTTTGTTCATACCTTCCCTCCTCCGCCGCGGATGATCCTGGCCGGTGCCAATGACTTCGTCCGAGCATTGGGGGCGTCTGCCACGCTGCTCGGGTATCGGGTGACCGTCGTCGACGCCAGACCTGTCTTCGCAACCACCGAACGTTTCCCGAACGTGCACGAGGTAGTGGTCGACTGGCCGCACCGATATCTGAAAGCCGAAGACGCTGCCGGCAGACTCGACGCTCGCACGGTCGTATGCGTGATGACACACGACAGCAAGTTCGATGTCCCGATGTTGGTGGCGGCATTGGAGCTGGACGAGCTCGCCTTCGTGGGTGCGCTCGGTTCACGTCGGACGCATTCCGAGCGACTAGGACGATTACGGGCTACAGGGCTTTCCGAGCATGTGCTCGCGCGTGTGAACTCACCCCTCGGACTGGACCTCGATGCGCGGTCCCCCGAGGAGACAGCAATCTCGATTCTGGCCCAACTGATAGCTGACCGAAGTGGCGCTTCGGGACAGCGGCTGCGGCAGTTGGACGGACCGATACATCGACAGCACGAGGGTGTCGGCGTTGACGCGCGCGTGTCGATGAATGCGGTTGTCTAGCCGGTGCAATTGCGCTTTACTCGGTGGGGTCCGCAGGCCACTTTCATTGCCGTGCGGTCTATGCTGCATCCGGTGCCGCGTCACGAACGCTGGATTCGGTCACAGAGTCTTCCTCGGGATCGCCGAGATACGACATCACGAATGCAAGCAACCCGGCTACTCCCGCGCTGCCGAATACGTAAGGGCTCATCAAGGCGAAAGTCTGAGTAACGAATTCCCCTCTGCCGAGGATCAGTCCGGCCGCCTGGCAGAGGACGATGACCAGCCCTCCGAGCAGAAAGACGACGGTGCTGAGGCGGAAAAGTGTCGATACGGCCGTGCGGAACATGAACGATGTCCTATCCATTCAGACGGGGAGAATGCCGAGCGCGATCAGCACACCGATGGCGAGAATTGGAATGCAGTAGTACTTGAGCAGCGGCACAAAGATTTTCGACGGATCGATTCTTGCTATTCCTGCGGCGATGTAGATCGGCGCGCCGGACGGTGGTGACGCTCCCTCGGTCGACGCGAAGACCAGCACCGCGGCGGCCGCAATCGGTACAGGGACGCCGGCACCGGCCAATGCTGCGACGGCCACCGGTCCGACGGTTGCGACGGTGGCCGATGCCGTCAGGGGGATCGCGATGACGACGATGATGATCCCGACCAGGATTGCCATCAGCCACTTCGGTGCGGCCAATGACTCGAGCATCGAGGTCAATTGCTCGGGTAGCCTCAGCTGGCCGAGAACAGCGGACGCGGAGAACGCCGCGACGAGCGTCGTGCCGATGATTCCGAACTGAGGTGCCGATTCGCCGAGTATCTTCCACCAGCCTTTGCCGTCTCTGGGCAGGTGTCGACGTCCGAGAAAAAGGACGAGCAGAATCATCAGCACGGGGATCCAGGTGATGATGCTTATCGCTCTCGACATCACCAAGTCGGTGTATCGACCGAGTGCGTTCGCGATCGGCCCCTGGGTGAGGAACAAGGGGATGAGCAGCGGAATGAGTAGAAGGCCCGAGGTCCACCCAGCACGAAGACTGCGTCGGGCAGGGATTCGGTCCTCGACAGCGATCGGCTGCAAGCCGTTCTTGCGTATCAGATAGAAATTGAGCACAAGTCGGTAAACGAGACACCACACGCCTGCGATGGCGAGGGGGACGATGATTTCGTCCGCGTCCATCATGCCGCTGACAGTGGCCGATCCGACCAGGATGAACATCGTGGCACTGAATGGAAACGTCAAACCCATACCTGCAGAACCGGCTACGACGGTGGCAGACAACTCTCCGCTGACGCCGGAACGTTTCATCCATGGAACCGTCACCGATCCCACTACTGCGGCCATGGATGCGCCGACGTGGGCGACCGCACCGAAAACCGCTCCGGCCAGAGTCGTGGTGTAAATCGGTCCTCCCTTCATTCGCCCGAGGAATGAGTTGAGAATATCGATGAGCCGATCGAGCACCGGTGTCTTCGCCAGAATGAAACTCATGAAGATGAACGCCAGAGCCGCAAAAGTAATTTCGGCCTGAATCGCGTCGACGAAGCCGTTCGCCATATACCTCGGCGCATCTCGGCCGGCAAATGCGCCGACTACGACGAAGCCGACGAGCATCGCCTCGCCGATATTTCGTTTGAGCACTGCATTCCACACCACGATCGTGCCAATGAATGCTACGAGCGCCCAGATGGCGATCACAACCGCGCCCCGGTTTTCGGCGACGTCGTCTGCGAAGATGTTTCGTACTCCGGTGAACAACTATTGCTTGCAGCAGGACTGAGAATTCCCAGTACCACTGTTGCGTCCTCGAGCGATTCCAATTTCTTGATCGAGTCCACGACCTCGTCCAGACTGTCGTCCAAATGCCTGACAACGGCGACCGCCGCACAGTCGATAAATTTTTCGGCCAAATCGCTCCAGGAGAGCGGCGCATCGTCGTTTCCTGGTACCCCGGTGCCGGTCTTCTCGTATCGCCGACCGTCCCGAGTGACGATCTCGACTCGTCCCGGGGGTAACTCGAGAGTCCAGTCCAGGGACGCATCACTTATCGGGACTATTTTCTGAGCGACGGCCAGGACAGATGTGTCCTTCAGAGATTCACTGCTGAAGTGCGCGATCTTCACGGTCCCATGAACTGCGCCGACCGCGACGAGAAACGGGAGGCTGAACTTCGCGTCGACCAGCGTCGTCGGAGTTCGGCGTGCTTCGAGTGGACGGCACATGAGATCGTGGTAGTCGCCGACGAATACACGAATTTCGCTGAGATCGTCCGCAGTCAGGTGGTTTTCTTTCAGTAGCTCGATGGTCGCGTGGATGTGGCTGTGGGCGGTACCGACGGCCGGCCACTTCTTGTAGAGAGTTCCGCTGCCCAGGTAATCGGTTCCCAGACCCTCGAGAATCTTCTCGCGGTCGTATACGCCGCCGAAGTATGTTTTCAGGATGCCGTATTCGCCCTCGAACAGGGTGTCGACGCCCGTGGTGCCTTTCTCGGCCAAAAGAACGGCCGTCACCGCGCCTCGGGCAGAAAAGCCCGCGTACATGCCACGAAGGTCGCTTCCGGTTCCAGCCACTACCTCCATGACACCGCTCGATTGCATGCTCGCGATACCCAGTGCATGGGCGAGCTGACTGGCGGAAAGGCCGAGTACGCGACCTGCTGCTGCGGTGGCAGCGAACACCCCCACCACCGTCGACAGGTTCCAGTCCTTACGCCAACCGACGTTGCATCGCAGCCGGGCGAACAAGTCTTGACCCGTCGCAACCGCCGCGATGAGGTCCTGGCCGGTCACTCCGCCCTTGCGCTCGGCGACTGCGAAAACGGCGGGGATGATGGAACTGGAAGCATGTTGGCCCCAGGGAGTCTGATCGTCGTAGTCGAGGCAGTGGGCCAAGGCACCGTTGGCGAACGCTGCCGCGATGGCCGGGACTCTTCCTCCGAAAGCCAGGAGGGACGCCTCTGGGGTACCACCACCCTCTCGGACCAGGTCGATAGCTGCGCGTACTGCTGGTTCGACGCCACTGGCGGCAAGGATTACCCCGAGAGTGTCCAGGATGCTTTTCTTGGCGGCGTCTATCGCCTCCGGTGCCAGTGTCTCGAACGTCGTGTTGGCAGCTGCGTACGCCAGGTGATGTACCAGGTCGTCGGTTTCGGTCGGCATATAAAACCCCTATCGCGTTTACCTCGAATGACAGCGTCCGGCTTCGGACACGCGTTGTCGCTTGGGTCACAGTTCGAGTCGATCTATTAAGGGGTTACGCAGCCTCAAATGTCCAATACGTTTTGCCAATTGAAGTTATCGATTACGCCGATGTTCGGATGTGGAAAAAATCTCGGTGATGCTCAATTCGGTACTTCGCCGGCGTACTTTTGGGCTTCGTCCATCAGCACTCGTGCCGGGGGAGTCATGTGTGTCAGTCGGCACACGGCGGCGACGTGCAGGTAGGACTCAGGGACGATGCGGCGAACTCGGGCACCAGCCTGCTCTGCCGACGCCGCCCAGGCAGAGGGAGTGACTGCGTGGCCAAAGCCGCTGAGCACCATGGGGAGAATGGACGTCCGGTGTGCGACCTCGGCGGCGATAGTGGCGGGGATCCCGCTGGCGAGAATGTCGTCCACCAGCGATCGCATCAGCGACCCCTGTTGAGAAGCTATCAACCTCAGCCCTGCCAGCTCTGACCGCTGAATCTCGGGCCGGTCGGGTAGATCCGCGTCGGGGCTCGACAGCAGCAATAGAGGCTGGCTCTTGAATGTCACCACCTGCAGGTCCGGTGCCTGAACGGCCTGGGGTGAGCCGAGAATGCCGATCTCGCTGACGCCGGTGCGAACCGCTCGGAGGACCTCCTCGGGGGTGAATGCGGCTTGGGCATTGACGGTTACGGCCGGAAACAGCCGACCGAACGCGGTGAGGATAGTGGTGAGAGGCTCGATCCCAGGTGATGGCATCGTGATCAGGTCGAGGCGTCCTCCTCGAAGTCCCTTCAGGCCATGCACGGCTGCTTCCGCGTCGTCCAGATCGCGCAATACCACTCGAGCCGGCCCCACCAAGGTTTCGCCGGCGGCGCTCAGTACGAGTCGCCGACCGATGCGATGAAACAAGGGCACCCCCAGTTCGCGCTCCAGTCCGGCGATGGCCTGAGAGAGAGTGGGTTGGGCGATGAGCAACACCTCGGACGCGCGATTGATGCTTCCTTCATCGACAATAGCCAGGAAATACTTCAGCTTTCGTGCATCCACTCGAACCTGTCTCCTTGTTGTGAGCGTCGTGAGTTCGATGCAGTCTAGCTGCGGCCGAACCCTTCCTATTGATCGAGCCTATGAGTGACATCGGAACTTGGTATTGGACGGGGGGGAGCTTGCGAGGTCTTAATTGATGGACTCAAAGCGTGATCTGTCTGACATCGGAGGTAGTAGTGGGCTCGCAGTCGACCACGTATCGGATCGCGTCGATCCCCGCCGACGGTGTCGGGGCAGAGGTGGTGGACGCGGGCAGACGGGTACTGGACGCCGTGGCCGGGCACTCCGGGGGTGCGTTCGCCTTCGAATGGGACGAGTTTCCCTGGGGTAGCGAATATTACGCGAGGACAGGAAAAATGATGGCCGACGACGGCCTCGAGATTCTGAGAGCCTACGACGCCATCTATTTCGGTGCCGTGGGGTGGGAGAACGTCCCGGACCACATCAGTCTGTGGGGTCTGCGCCTGAACATCACACAGAACTTCGATCAGTGGGCGAATGTGCGACCGGTGAAGTTTCTGCCCGGAGTGCAATCCCCGTTACGCAAAGCGGACGACACAGAACTCGACTGGGTTGTCGTCAGGGAAAACAGCGAGGGCGAGTACGCGGGCCTCGGTGGACGCAACCTCGGCGGACGCGGCCCTGGCAACGAGGTGGCACTGCAGACGTCGTTGTTCACCGACAAGGGCTGCGAGCGGATCATGCGTTTCGCGTTCGATCTGGCGCGCACTCGCACTGTCGCAAAGGTCTCCTCGGTCACCAAGTCCAACGCCCAGCAGTACGGCATGGTGCTGTGGGACGAGGTCTTCCATCGAGTTTCAGCGGACTATCCCGACGTTGCCACGGAGAGCGTTCTGGTCGATGCGATGAGCGCGAAATTCATCCTCCACCCAGAGGAACTGTCCGTTGTCGTCGCGTCGAACCTAAACGCCGACATTCTCTCCGACCTCGGATCTGCACTCGCCGGCAGCCTCGGGATCGCAGCTAGTGCCAACCTCAACCCCGAACGTCGTTATCCGAGCATGTTCGAGCCTGTCCACGGATCGGCCCCCGACATCGCAGGCAAAGGCATCAGTAACCCCATCGGCGCGATCGCCAGCGCAGCCCTGATGCTCGATCACTTCGGACGCCACGCCGAGGCCAGGCAGATCGAAGACGCCATTCGAGCAACCACAGCTGGGGGAGTCCTCACCCGCGACATCGGTGGCACGGCAGACACCAAAACCGTCACCGATGCCATCGTCAACGCGCTACGGACCGCGCTCACGCCAGTGTGACCCGGCGCATCAGACCCCGGTCGGCTCGATATGGCCCTTGTCGAGCCGACCGGTTCCAACGAAGTTCCACCCGAGCGTGCGCGTAGTTTGTCCGAGGGCACACCGGGTGTGAAATCCTTGTACGCGAATCAGTTTCGGCTCATGGATGTAGAGCGCGCTTTGAAACACAAGAACCGTCAAGTCGGTTGACGCTCCACCGACCGATGCGGTGTCGTCGATAATTTTCGAGAGGATGCAAGTGAGTACGGATCTGCAGAATTTTGTACTTTTGGACAGTGCGCAGAGTTTCCTGGCGCGGGAGGTGCACCACCCCTTCGTCGACGGGCGCAATGTTCCGGTTGATTCCGGTGAGACTCTGACGACCGTCAATCCGTCTACGGGTGAGGTTCTCGCCCGGATCGGTGCAGGCGGCGAGTCCGACATCGACCGGGCGGTGGTCGCGGCCCGCCGCGCCTTCCACGGTCAGTGGAGCACCTGGTCTCCCTACGAACGTCAAGCTCTATTGACACGTATCGCGCACATCATGGACGACCGTTTCGACGAACTGATCCAGATCGAAGCACTGGACATGGGTGCCCCGGTCACGAGGTTGCGCAACTCCAAGGCGGCCTTGATGAAGATGTTGTCGTTCTTCTCGACGCAAGCGGGGAACATCTCGGGTGAGACATTGATGAATGGCATCCCTGGCGACATCGCCACGATGACGTTGAAAGCTCCGGTGGGTGTCATCGGGGGGATCATCCCGTGGAACGGCCCGTTGGGCGGCCAGTTCTGGATCATCGGTGCGGTCTTGGCCAGTGGCTGTACCACCGTACTCAAGCCCTCCGAGGACGCGTCGCTGTCCGTTCTGAGAACGGCAGAGATACTGCACGAGGCCGGCGTTCCCGCCGGCGTCGTCAACGTGGTCACTGGCTTGGGCAAAGATGCGGGCAACGCGCTGGCCAGTCATCCGGACGTCGACCGGATTGCTTTCACCGGATCGACGCAGACCGGCCGCAGCATCATCAAGGCCTCGACTGTCAACATCAAGGGCTTACAGCTCGAGCTCGGTGGCAAATCCGCCGACATCGTTTGCGCCGATGCAGATTTGGACAAGGCGGTACCAGGAGCAGCCATGGGTGTGTTTGCCAACTCCGGTCAGATCTGCTTCGCCGGAACGCGTGTGTTGGTTCAGCGGTCCATCGTCGATCAATTCACCGAGCGACTCCTGAAGTACATGGACGAGATCCGGGTCGGACACAGCCTCGACGACGCGGCCACCCTGGGTCCGATCATCTCGCAGCCCCAGTTGGACAAGGTCATGGCCTACACCGACATCGGCCGTGAGGAAGGAGCCGAACTGCTCCGTGGCGGCGAGCGGTTGGGCGGCGATCTCGGCAGCGGCTACTTCATGGCACCGACCGTGTTCGGCGGTGTGTCGAACGATATGCGTATCGCCCGCGAGGAGATCTTCGGACCGGTGCTCTCGATTCTTCCCTTCGACGACGTGGACGAGGCTATTCACATTGCCAACGACAGCGACTACGGACTCGGCGGTGCAGTGTGGTCGCAAGGTCTGTCGACCGCCATGAGGGTGGTCCGTGGAGTGCACACGGGCACGATGTGGGTGAACTGCTACGGATACATCGATCCCATGGTCGGCTTCGGAGGCACCAAGTTGAGCGGATACGGAGCCAAGGGCAACGCTGCCCACATGGACAACTACCTCTACACCAAATGCGTCTACATGGAGCTGTGACGACTCGCTGACCCCGAAAAGTGGGCCCTTCTTCGATTGTGTTGCCTTACTGGGCAATCAACGGAAGGGGCCCACTTTCTTGTCTCACCCTCGCGACGTCGCCGCTCGACGGTAAGCGAGCAACCCCGCGAGAACGACTGCGGCGCACACCATGATGAACATGCCCGTCCGGTGCAGGCCGTCGTCGTCGACGACCGGACCTGCGGTGATCTGCAAGACGACCACCGCAAGATTTGCTCCGACGAAGGCGATCGTCCGGTACATCCCGATAGCGGTGCCGACATCGTCGACCGAGGTCGTCGCATTGATGAGGCTTTGATTGCCGATGTTGTGGAAGCCGTTGGGGATTCCGAGTACGGCAGCGACCAGAAGCAGAACGTAGATCGGGGCGGTGCTGGACTCGACGGTGGCAATCAGGGTGCCGCCGACGAGCATCATGACCGTGCCGGCGAGAAGGGTGCGTCGCGCGCCGAACCGGCCGTACACGCGGGCTCCGATGACCGTCGACAGGACGGTGACGCCGGCGACCGGCAGCATGGTCAGACCGGTCTCGATGGGTGTCATTCCCCGAGAAGCCTGCAGCCACTGTGGAATGCCGAAGAACACGCAGTAGAAGCACGTGTAGGTGATGAGTGCACCGCCCAGGGTCGCAGCCAGCGCACGGTTCTGGGCAAGAGCGCGCACGTCGAAGAACGGTTGGTCCGTGCGACGTTCCCACACGACGAACAGCACGAACGCGACCGAAGAGACGGGGAGTATCCACCATCGGACGGTGTCTCCGATCGACACCAGAAACACCATCAAGGACGCCACTGCGGTGACGAAGAACGCGATACCGATTCCGTCCATGGCTCCGAGAGCTTCTCGCACGGACACCGTAGACCGACCTTCGTTTCCGACGTCGACCGACAACACTGCGATCGCGCTGATGGCCACGACGGGAAGGTTCACCCACAGGATCGACTGCCAGCCGAACGTTCCGACCAGAAGCCCGCCGACGGTCGGGCCGAGCGCAGCAACGGACTGGCCGCACATCACGATGGTGGTGAGCGCAGTGCGCGTTTGCTGCCCGTGGAGTTCTCCGTATGCGCGCACCATGGTCATGGCGTTGGGCATATGCGCCGAGATCCCGATCCCGAGAACAACGTACGACGCGATCAACGTCCCGATGTTCGGTGCGAAGGCCCCGCAGACGGAACCCAGTGCCACGAAAGCCAAACCTGCCACAAACACTCGGCGCGCGCCGAGCATCGATCCCAAGCGACCCGCCATCGGCGCGCAGACGGCGGTTGTGATGTACATGGCCGAGATGACCCACGAGACGTTGGCGCTTGGGCCGAACTGAGCTGCGATTCCGACAATGGCCACAGCGATCATGGACGAGTTGAGCGGTTGAAGCACGGTTCCGGTGGCAGCCGCTCCTCGGACGCTGAAGGGAATTGATGTTCGCGTCGGCTCCGTTTCGGTACTCCGCGTCATTCGCGCACCGCCCGATCGTCGACGCTGTCGTCGACGACGGGTGCGCTCGACAGGCGACGCAGCAGGGCACCGGCAGCGAAGAGCACGTCACGTTCCACCGAACTGCAATGCGTATCGAGTGCGTTCGCCAGCCACTCGTCGCGCTTGCGGCGGTCGGCTCCGAGCTTCGCCTTGCCCTCCTGCGTGATCGAAATAATCTGCGCGCGACCGTCATCGGGGTCTTGGATGCGTGTAACCAGTCCGCGCTCTTCCAGGAGTGTGACCGTCCGAGCCACGGTCTGCGGTGTCACCCGCTCTACATTTGCCAGTTCACGGGCGCTCATTGCGCCGATGCGGTCGAGATTCCCAAGTGTCTGAAGCTGGGTGGGCGTCAGTAGGTGGCCAGCAACGTTCGCTCGAATAGCGCGGTTGAACAGCACGATGTCTTCTCGGAGTCCATCGACCCGATCGTCCACGTGACCCTCCTTATTGATAGCCAGCAATGCTTATCAACATACGCCCGTAAGCGCGTTTTCGGATGTAAGATGGCGGATAAGTAGCCAGCATCACTGGCTAATATCCGGTCGGTCGGGCGTCAGTGCGGTGTGACGCATCATGGTGGGCCGGAGCACTAGGATGAGTGGTACGCGGCGAACGACGGAAGAAATGGGTCGGACTCGAACGATGGCACGGTCTCATGCATCGAATGACCTCGATGAGGTGGCGGAAAGCCCGGACACGGCCGGCAGCCTGGAGAAGATGCTCCACATTCTGGAACTGTTCAGCGAAGCCCAGCCGATGTGGTCCACCGCCGCGATCCTCGAATACCTCGATACGTCTCGATCGACGGGGTATCGGTACATCAAGACGTTGAACGATGCCGGGTTGATCGCCGCGGTGCGTAACGGGCAATACACTCTCGGTCCCCGCATCATCGAGATGGATCGCCAGATTCGCGAGACCGATCCACTTCTATTGGCCAGCCGCGGTGTGCTGGAGGATCTTGTCGACAACATCGGTCACTCCGCGTTGTTGTGTCGACCATTCGGCGACTCGGTCCTCTGTGTCGGTGAGTACCGCGCTCCGCTCAGTCCGGCCAACCGTTTTTCTCGCGGCGAACGGCGTCCGTTGTTTCATGGAGCGGTGTCCAAAATAATCCTGGCGTACCTTCCACATCACCGTCTGAAGGCGTTGTACCCGCGTCAACGTGAGCAGATCCAGCAGGCGGGTCTGGGAGATTCGTGGAGCGCTTTCCGTACGACTTTGGGAGCATTCAAGAAAGACGGTTTCGTCGTCACGGTGGGGGAGTTCAACCCTGGCGTCTGCGGAGTCGCGGCACCTGTTCTCACCGGACAGAAGACGGCACTGGGAAGTGTTGGGGTGGCGTGGGATGTGAACGAGCGGCGCGATGTCGACGTGCAGCGGGCAGTGACGGCCGTGAAGCTCGCAGCGTCGAAGATTTCGGACGGAGTGGCCGACATCCAACGTCGCGCCGACGCTGCCGACGGGGCGGGACCGGTCTCGAGTTCCTTGTGATCGAATCTCCCAAGCAGACAAGGCAAATCGCCGCCAGACGAGGTGCTCTCACACTGTCTGACGGCGATTTGCCGGTACCGGAAGGTCGGTCAGAGACCGACGGTCTGACCTCCGTCGATCACCATTGCATGACCTGTCGCGAAACTTCCGAGGTCTGACGAGAGCCACAGAACCGCAGACGCGATCTCGGCGGCGGTTCCCATGCGTCCGACGGGTTCCTGGCCGATCACACGAGCCCTGCCTTCCGGAGTGCCGCCCGAAAACCTGTCCATCATGGGCGTCTCGATGATTCCGGGACAGACCGCATTGACTCGAATGCCCTGGTCGGCGTAGTCGAGCGCGGCAGACTTGGTCAGTCCGATCAATCCGTGCTTCGCAGCGACGTATGCAGCCTGCCCTCGAATCCCGATGACACCTGCTCCCGACGACGTGTTGACGATGGATCCGCCACCGTTTTTGAGCATCGCGGGAATCTGGTACTTCATGCAGAGGAAAGCGCTTCGCAGATCGATGTCGATCAGCCGTGTCCACTCGTCTTCCTCGATGTCGACCAGTGGTGCGGCCGGCTGTTCGATGCCGGCATTGTTGAACGCGATGTCGAGCCGACCGAATTCCTCGACGGTCCGCTCGATTGCGTTACGAATGTCGCTGGAGGACGAAACGTCGCAGCGTATCGCTACCGCTCGACCGCCGTGTTCGGCTGCGAGCCTGGCGCTTTCGTCGTTTCCGACGGCATCTATGTCAGCCAGAACCACGTCCGCACCTTCGCTCGCGAAGGCCAAGGCGGTTGCGCGGCCGATTCCGCTGCCGGCTCCGGTCACGAATACAGCTTTTCCGGCGAATCTGCGTTCAGTCATTTTCGGGTAATCGCATTCTGCTAGGTGAGTGAGAGAGGTCTGCTCTGCGTCCGGTTACGAACCGGCTGCCGACGCGGTGCCGCGAGCTCGCATCTCGATTTCCACTTCTTCGAGGGTTCGGCCTTTGGTCTCGGGGATGAACCGAAACGCGAACAGTGCGGCAAGAACGTTCAGCACCATGAATCCGCCGAACACCACCACGGACCCGAACCGCTCCGCGAGGATCGGGAAAAGGAACGAAATGAGTGAGTTCGCAATCCAGAGCCCGCCGAGCGAGGCACCCATAGCAAACCCACGGATAGGCAGGGGGAATAGTTCCGACAGCACCAGGAAGCCCGTCGTTCCGAGGAATGTCACCATGAAACCCGTGACCGAGAGCATGAACAGCAGAATCAGGTACGAACGGACGGTGGACTCGGGCATCATGTACGTGACCAGGAGCCCGAAGTGTGACACCGCGACACCGATGAAGCCGAACATCATCATCTTGCGTCGTCCCATGAGGCCGAGGATCCACATTCCGATGATCGTGAAGATGATCATCGCAATACCTACCGTGACGGATGCGAGTAGAGCGGCGGATCTGGTCAGGCCGGACGTTTCCAGGACTGTCGGTGCGTAATACATGACCACATTGATTCCTGTGGTCTGCTGAGCGACCGCCAGAATGATGCCGACCATGATCAAGCGCTTCATCCACGGTTCGTTGCGAAGCACGGCGAGGACGGATACTTTTCCCTTGATCTGATCGTCTTCGACGATCGAAGAAATCTGCTCGTACTCGGCTTCGACCCGTTCCGCCACATGGGCACGTCGGAGCACGTTTTTCGCTTCGTCCCACCTCTGCTTGCTCGCGTACCAACGCGGGGTGTCGGGTAACGCGAGCATGCCGAAGAACAAGGCGACGGCAGGGATCGCAGCGATGCCGATCATGTAGCGCCACACCACCGAGCTGTCGACAAGGTTTGCCAGCAGCGCGTTGAGTACGAAGGCAAGGAACAGTCCGACGGTGATCATCAACTGATTCATCGTGACGATGCGGCCCCGCTGCGACGCCGGTGCCATCTCGGCGAGATAAAGCGGCACGACGACGGATGCGACTCCGACCGCGTAACCCAAGGCAATTCGTCCTGCGACCAGAATTGCGACTGTCGGAGCGAGAGCACAGACGATGGTGCTGACAATGAATATGAAGCCAGCGATGACCAATGACTTTCTGCGTCCCAAGCGATCCGCGATCGGGCCACCCAGGAGTGCACCTGCTGTCGCGCCGGGGAACAGTAGCGAGGTGACCACCAACCCTTCGCTGACGGCGGTGAGATTGAAGTCGTCGCGCAGATACACGAGTGCACCCGCGATCACGCCGGTGTCGAGCCCGAAGAGCAACCCGCCGATACTGGCGATCAGCGTCAGACGGAACAGAAACGTTCTGGGGTCTTCGCGACTACCTTGGTCGGTCGAGACCCGCGTGGAGTCCAACTTGTCGGACACAGAAATTCTCCTTCTTGATGAACGGGCTGTGCCGCGGAAGTTCGCATGTCTCGGTCGATGTCCGGTCTTGCGGTCGGTCTTCGGCAACAGTGTGGGTGCATCCGTGGTTGGCACGGCAGCGGCAGGTTCTATGGTGTGGAAGGCGCGGCGTGGGCCACGGGGCGGGCGGTAGTGGCCGCGCTGCCTGGTGGTCTACGCATCGATGGAGTGCCGCATCGTGCAGTTGCTGCCCGAAGTGACCGCACTCACATAATTGAAGATATCCTGCCATATGGGAAATAGTCAACAGTTTGGTAAGAACTGTCGCGCGCCGTCGCCGTGCGTCTCTTGAAGGAGCAGGATCCAGGGTGTAGGACATCGGCCCAGGATGCGACTGCTTCGGTAATGTTGACGGACAACAGATTCCGGTTCAGCGGCCGATGCGGCAAGGGAACCGGAATCTTCGGTCGGCGGGAGTCAGCGAGTCGCGCTGATGTGCACTGCGGAGACCACGCAGAATTCGTTGGTCCGGTTTCGCCACGCGTGCTTGGTTCCACGCTGAATGATGGTGTCGCCCGGCCGCATGATCGTCTCGCCGGTGTCGAGTAAGACACATGCCTCACCCGAGATGACGGTGACGATGTCGATGGTGTCCGTCGTGTGCATACCCGGGGGATCTGTCGAGTCGATCGCATCTCCTGCGCCCGATTCCGCCAGGATTCGCGCGTAGCCGCCTTCGTAGTCCCACTCGTTGTCTGGGGCGAAAGCGGTGATGACGTAGTTGTATCCGGCCGGCGGGGGCGGAATCACGGCGGCACTTGGAGGGCCGTTCGGAGCCGTGACCGGAGTCGGAACCTCGGTTCCCTGCCATAGGTGGTTCCGGGTGTAGCCGTCGGCTACCAGTCGGTCGGTCGTAGGACCATCACTCGTGATAGTTGACAGGCCTTCGTCGTCAAGGCCTGTGACGATCAGGCGAGACTGAAACTCGCGGTGCTCTCCGGTCATCAGTGACCCTTCCTTGCGTTGTCGAATGTCGCCGACTCGCGCAGCAGTGCTTCGTCTACAGGTGCATTGTCCACATAGATTCTCTGGTCCACGAACTTCCCGTCGACAATGGTGATCCTTGAGGCGGCCTTGATCTCGACGACCTCGCCGCCGCGCAGGGTCCAACGACCGAGAGACTCGAAGAAGACGACACCGCCGTCCTCTTCCCAAGCGTTGACGAGATCATGTGCGAGTGATTCGACCCTGTCCAGCGCGGCGCTGAAGGCCGAGACGACGTTCTCCCGCCCGACAATCTCTGGGCTGTTCCCGAACGTCAGAGTCATGTTCTCTGCGTAGTACTTTGCGAATTGTCGAGGATCGTTTTTCTGCATGGCCGTGTAGTACTCGGTGAGCAGAACGATCGTGTCGGATGTTGCGCGCATGGGTGCGATCTCCGTAATTGACAGTGGTAGGTGACGTCCAACGGTTCAAGCCGGGTCGCGGTAGAGGCCAGAAGCACGAGCTCGTTGAGTGACCAGTTCGATCACGAAAGACAACGTCGGTGTCGGTACGTGAGCCAGTGCGGCCAGCTCGAGAGGGACTCGAAACAGGGCGTCGATCTCCATGGGTCGGCCGGCCTGCAGATCCTGGACAACGCTCTGAAGATGAGTCGACGCCGATTGCTTTCGTAGAACGTCCTCCGCATCGGCCGGTTCGCATCCCAGCGCTCGGGCGATGGCGCTGTTTTCCGTCGCCATCGTCAACGCGGTCGCGGCGATAGAGGGTTTGTCGAGGACATCCTTCATCACGGAGCTACTCAGTACGCCCAGCGCGCCACCGACCAGATTCATCGACAGTTTGGCCCAGACGGCGTCGCGGATCGTCGATGTAGTGGTCGCTTCGAGACCGCTCGAGTCGAAGAGCGACGCAATGGCATTCACGCGACTGTCGACTCGACCATCGGGCGTGCCGAGTATCAGCCTGTTGCGTGGATTGACCGCAGCGATTTCGCCTGGTGCAACGACGGTTCCCGCCGTGTACGCCACGGCACCCACTGTGCGATCGGGACCGATGAGCGAGAACAGGGAGCCATCGGGATCCAGTCGTCGTAGGTCGGTGCCGTCCAGAGGTCCACCGTGGGAGTGGAAGTACCACCAGGGAATTCCGTTGGAGACGAACACGACGAGGCTGTCGTCGTGCAGCAGCGACGCGATGTCTGCGGCGATGGACGGAAGCGTAGGGGCCTTGACCGTGACGAACACGATGTCCTGCGGCTCGAGATCGCCCGGGCGCTCGGTCGCGAACGGATGCGAGTGCAGTTCACCGTCGTGGGTTTGCACCCGAAGGCCGTGTTCGCGCACAGCTGCGAGATGGGGGCCTCGCGCGATAACCGAGACCTCGGGTCCGCCCTTGCCTGCGGCAAGACGGCCCGCGAGGTGTCCCCCGACGGCTCCGGCTCCGTAAATGCATACTTTCATGGGCATGTAGCTGCTTTCTCGCGTCAGGAGAACTGCTGACGCTTCTGTGCGGCGGCACCGGCGAGGAACGAAATGTCGTTGCCGGTCGAGACATATCCGGCACCCATCTCCAAGTACTGACGAATCAGGTCCGGACGACCGCCCATACCACCGATTCCCACAGTCTTTCCGCCGGCCTTGCATGCAGCGATGACGCGCAGGTACGCCTGGTGAATCTTCGGATGATCCACCTGCCCAGCGACACCCAGTTCGACGCTCAGATCGTTGGCGCCAACGAGCACCACATCGACTCCCTCGACGGCCGCGATGTCCTCGGCCGCGTCGAGACCCGCCTGAGATTCGATCATGACGATGACCATCGACGCCTGGTCCAACTCGCGCACGACTTGTTCAGCGGGAAATGTTCGATAATGCAGTTGGGGGGCTGCCCCGGCAAGCGAGCGCTCACCGAGCGGCGCGTGCTTGACGGCTCGAACAGCGGCCCGCGCCTCGTCGGCAGACGCAACACCCGGAACGACGATTCCCATTGCGCCGGAGTCCATCACGCGTGCGATAAGCGCCGGATCGAGGTCAGGAACGCGGACCAGAGGGGTGACACCGAGATGATTGCACGCCATACATATCTGGCCTGCATCCTGAAGTGAGAAACTGCTGTGTTCGAGGTCGATGTAGACGGTGTCGAAACCCGCGGTATATGCGATCGACGCGATGTCGATTGTCCGGACGAGGCGTACGGTCATCGAGTAGACGGGTTCGCCTCTGGAGAGCTTCTCTTTGGCGAAATTGTGCAGTAGAACTGGGGTTTCGTCGCTCATGTGCTGTGGTCTCCTGTTTGATCTGTGTGTGTTCAGCCGAACAAGGCGGGCAAGTCGCTCGCTTCGTCGTCGAACCCGTAGACAGACTTGACTTCCAAATATTCCTCGAGGCCGAGCCTGCCCATCGAGCGACCGATTCCGGATTGCTTGTAGCCACCCATCGGTGTGTGGGAGTCCGTTGCTGCGCCGTTGACACTGATGCGTCCGGCGCGAATGCGGTTCGCCACCTTCTTGGCGTTCACGAGGTCGCCCCCGAACACGTAGCCACCGAGGCCGTAGGGGGAGTCGTTGGCAATGTTCACTGCTTCGTCCTGGTCGCGGTAGGGAAGCACGACCAGAACGGGTCCGAATACCTCCTCGCGGGCGATCGTCATCTTCGGTGTGACTCCGGTGAACACCGTCGGTTGCACGAAGTAGCCGCGGTCGATGCCCTTCGGTCGGTCGAGGCCGCCCGTTTCCAGCACGGCGCCCTCGTCGATGGCGGTCCGGATCAGATCCTGGATGGATGCGAACTGGGCAGCGCTGACGACCGGTCCCATGGTGGTCGAACTGTCCAGTGGGTCACCGATGCGGAAGCGTTCCGCCTCGTCGAGGAGGAACGGGATGACTTTCTCGATCTGGCTCTCGTGCACCAGCATTCGGCTGGGGGCGTGGCACGACTGGCCGGTGTTGACGAAGCATCGCTGGATGTTCCATCGTGCGGCCTTCTCGAGGTCGGCGTCCGGAAGGACGATGTTCGCAGACTTGCCGCCCAGTTCGAGGCATACCCGCTTCACAGTGCTTGTCGCCGCTGCAGCTCCCACGAGCTTGCCGGCACCGGTGGATCCGGTGAACGAGATCATGTCGACGTCGGGGTGGTGGGACAGCCGGTCACCTACTTCGCGACCGGTACCACTCACCAGGTTGAACACGCCGGCGGGGACACCGGCTTCGTGGAGCACCTCGGCCAAAAGTACGCCGCTGGCAGCGGATTCGACGCTCGGTTTGGCGACGACGGTACACCCGGCCGCCAAGGCGTAGATGATTTTGATGACGCCCGTCTGAACCGGCCAGTTCCACGGCGAGACCAACGCGCACACGCCGATCGGTTCGCGACGAACGATCGCTGTGCCGACCCTCGACTCGAACGGATAGTCGCGCAGGATGTCGCGGGCAACCTTCATATGATCGGCCGGTCCTGCGACCTGTGCACGGTTCGAGACCGGAATGCCGACCTCCTGTGCGATGAGCTCCGAGAATTCGTCGAGGCGCGACTCGTACACCTCGATTATGCGGTCGATCAACGCGATTCGACTCTCGACAGAGGTCTCGGAGAAGGTAACGAATGCGCGCCTCGCGGCCTCGACCGCGAGGTCAGCGTCTGCAACGCCACCGAGTGCGACGGTGGCGAACGGTTCCTCGCGCGTGGGGTCGATCAGTTCGAGCTGTCTGGGTGCGATGGGCTCGACCCATCGACCGTCGATGTACAGGTGCGGGTACTGCCTCATGGTCGAGCCTTCCTCGGGGTAGATGTCACGTCGGGTGGCCTAGCTGCTGTGTGTGTAGCCCCCATCGCACGCAATCGTCTGCCCTGTCACGAATGCGGACGCAGGTGTAGCCAGGAAGAACATGATTCCGACGAGATCGGTCGGCACCATTCCGCGTGGAATGCACTGAAGCGACTGGGCGCGCTGGCGCACCTCGGCCGTGGGGTTGATGACTCGCTCGACCTCGGTGGCGACCGACCCGGGACGAATACAGTTGACGGTGATTCCGTGGGGACCGAGCTCGCGCGCCAACGAATTGGTCATACCGATCAGTGCGGACTTCGAAGTCACGTAGTGCAGGTAGTTCACCGTGCCGCGGGTCACCGCATCGGAGGAGATGTTGACGATGCGACCGAAGCCCGCCTTGCGCATGTGAGCCGCCACTGCCCGGACGCAGAGGTAGGTCCCGGTGATATTGACCCGCAATACTTGTTCCCACTGTGCGACGGGAATTTCGTCGAAGGGTCCCTTTTCGATGGTCGCGAACACGGATGCGTTGTTGATGAGTACGTCGACACGGCCCCACTTCGCGACGACGGTATCCACCATGGCACCGACGGCCTGCTCGTCGGCGACATCGACCCGCACGGCCAACGCGACTCCGCCTGCGTTCTCGATCTCGCCGACGACAGACTTCGCCCTGGCTTCGTCGAGATCTGCAACGACGGCCAGAGCCCCGGCTGCAGCGAACTGTCGTGCGATCTCACGTCCGATGCCTTGTCCCGCACCGGTCACGATGACCACCCGATCTTCCACGCTGAAGTCGCGCGCCGAAGCGGGAACTCCCGAATCCTGTGGGGCGTGTGTGAGCGCTGTCGTCATGTCGTTCCTTGTCGAAGTCGCGGTGTGTTGTGTCTCGGTGACTGCGGGATTGTGACCCGCATCTATCTATTATTGGACAATATCCCGAACTGTGGGATATTGTCAACGGAGTTCGGATCGAACATCCACGTGGTGAAGGAGCAGAACATGCGAGTGAGTAGGGCATCGGAGACCGGTGAGGAAGCCGTCGGCACAATGCGTGAGGGAAAGCTCGAACAGAAGCATCTACTGTTCGGTGTGGACGGCTCGCCCAACAACTACGACCTGAACACCGGCTACACCGGTAGCGGTGGGTGGAGAACCCCGCGTCACCGGCACGACTTCGATCAGGTCCGTTACGTCGTCGAGGGTCGGCTGCCGTACTCGGAGACCGACTACCTGGAACAGGGTTGGGTCGGCTACTTCCCGGAGAGTGTCCATTACGGACCGCAGGAACGTGAAGAAGGTTTGCGCACACTGGTTCTGCAGGCAGGTGGAGCCAGCGGCAACGGCTATCTCTCTGTGGCGCAGCGTGAGGCGACCAACGCCGAGCTGAACGAAAAGGGTGTTTTCAAGAAGGGGCTCTACCACTACACCGATGAGAATGGCGTGGAGCAGACCTCGGACGGTTCGCAGGCGATCTTCGAGCACGCCACCGGCCGCAAGCTCGAGTTTGCTCCTCCGCGGTACACCGACGTAATCGCCATGAACCCAGAGGCGTACGACTGGATCCAGCAGGGTGACTCGGGCGTGTGGGACAAGTGGCTCGGTAACTTCACCGAACGCAACCTCCGCCTCGGGTTCGTCCGCCTGGACGCAGGGGCGACCTACGGGGCCGGACAATTCTCGTCGATCGAGATTCTCTTCCAGCTCGACGGCAACGTGCTTGTCGGCGGCGAAAAGTACGGTGCCGAAACAGGTTACGAGTTCCTGGCCAACGAGGGGCCCGTGACCATCGAAGCTGTCGAGCCCACAGAATTCTTCCGCGCGGTACTGCATACCTTCTGAGCCTGCATGCGCCGCATGCTCGCGAGTTGGACGGCCGGCGACGGGACGACATTCCATCACCGGAAAGTAGGCTGAGAACACCATGACTACTCAACTCGGCGACTCCCGTTCGTCCCAACGAGCAAGGGCGGCTATCGCCGCAGTCCCCACCGGTGTATTCATCGGTGGGGAATGGGGAGAAGCGGCATCCGGTGACCGTTTCGAGGTCATCAATCCGGCAAATGAGCACGTCATAGCGACGGTAGCGGACGGAGGGCCGGGGGACGCGCGTCGTGCCATCGAGGCCGCGGGCCGCGTCCAGAAGGAGTGGACCAGGACCTCTCCCCGCGAGCGGAGCGAGCTCCTGCGCCGGGCGTACGAACTGATGCTGCTCGAGCAGGAGGACCTCGCACACATCATCACCAGCGAGATGGGCAAGCCCATCGAGCAGGCGAGAGACGAGGTCGCCTACGCAGCCGAGTTCTTCCGGTGGTTCTCGGAGGAAGCCGTTCGCATCGGCGGCGACGTCACAACGACGGGTGACGGAAAGAGTCGCATCATCGTCTCTCGTGAACCTGTCGGACCATGCGTTCTCATCACGCCGTGGAACTTCCCCCTTGCGATGGCTACGCGCAAGATCGGGCCGGCCATCGCGGCAGGATGCACCGTGGTGTTCAAACCCGCGAATCTTGCACCGCTCGCGTCCCTCGCACTAGTGGACATTCTTGTTCGGGTCGGCCTGCCCAAGGGCGTCGTCAACGTCGTGTGCACGACCGATGCTTCGGCTGTCGTGTCGCCGTGGATGGCCAGTGGAATTGCCCGCAAGATCAGCTTCACAGGCTCGACGGCGGTCGGTGTCAGGCTTCTCGAGCAGGCGTCCCAGCACGTCATGCGGTCGTCGATGGAGCTCGGCGGCAACGCTCCGCTGATCGTGTTCGAGGATGCGAACCTGGATCGAGCCGTGGAAGGCGCGTTCGCGGCCAAGATGCGGAACATGGGCGAGGCGTGCACGGCGGCCAATCGCATTCTCGTGCAACGATCGGTCGCAGATGAGTTCGCCAGGCGGCTGGCAGCGCGGTTGGGCGCGCTCACGCTCGGGGACGGCGTCGACGCGGGTACGGAAGTCGGCCCTCTCATCGATGCGAAAGCCCTGGCGAAAGTCGAGGATCTCGTCGGCGATGCCGTCCGCGGAGGAGCCGAGGTGATCTGTGGCGGTACGAGGCCGGACCGTCCGGGCTACTTCTACTTGCCGACTGTTCTCGCCGACGTGCCTGCCGACGCGGACCTCATGTCCGAAGAAATCTTCGGGCCCGTGGCTGCCATAGTTCCGTTCGACTCGGAGGACGAAGCCGTGCGTCTCGCCAACGACACCCCGTGGGGTCTCGCTGCGTACCTGTTCACCCAGGATGTCGATCGAAGCTTCCGGGTCGGGGATGCCCTCGAGGTCGGCATGGTAGGTCTGAACACGGGCATCGTGTCCAATCCTGCTGCGCCGTTCGGCGGCGTCAAGGCCTCCGGTTTGGGGCGCGAGGGTGGACGGGTAGGGATCGACGAGTTCCTCGAGTACAAATACATGGCGATACCGCGCGCCTGAACGGCACCGGAATCCGTCCGGCACGCAGAACCTGCAGTGCCGACTTCACGGAGACGACGGCACCGACCGTCGGCGCAAGCACCTTTCGGGCTTGCACCGACGGCCGGCACATAGTCGGATTGGGACTCAGACGAATGTCGCGGTATCGATGACGAATCGGTAGCGAACGTCGGAGGCGAGCACTCGTTCCCACGCGTCGTTGATCTGGTCGGCGGAGATGACTTCGATGTCGGCTCCGAGATGATGCTCGGCGCAGAAGTCGAGCATTTCCTGAGTTTCGGCGATCGATCCGATGGCCGATCCTGCGAACGTTCTGCGGTGGGGGATGAGTGAGAAGACCTGCAGCGGAAGGGGTTCTGCGGGAGCGCCCACATTGACCATCGCGCCGTCGACGGCGAGCAGAGACAGGTGTGCGTTCAGATCGATCGAGGCGCTGACGGTGTTGATGATCAGATCGAATGTGGACGCGAGCTTGTCGAATGTGTCCGGGTCGCTGGTTGCGTAGTAGTGGTCGGCTCCCAGTCGAAGTCCGTCCTCCTGCTTCTTCAGCGACTGCGACAGAACCGTCACCTCGGCACCCATGGCGTGGGCGATCTTGACGGCCATGTGGCCCAATCCGCCCATGCCGACCACCGCGACCTTTTTGCCGGGACCTGCTCCCCAGTGGCGGAGCGGTGAATAGGTGGTGATCCCGGCGCACAGCAGCGGCGCGGCGGCGTCGAGTGCGATGCCCGCTGGGATTTTTACGACGAAATGTTCGGTGACGACCACCTGCTGGGAGTAGCCACCCTGCGTGGTCGTGCCGTCGCGGTCGGTGCCGCCGTAGGTCTGGATGTTGCCGACGAGGCAGTACTGTTCGAGACCCTTGACGCACTGGGCGCATTCACCACACGAGTTGACCATGCAGCCGACTCCGACGCGATCGCCGACGGCGTGCTTGGTGACCTCGGATCCGACCTCGGCTACCGTTCCTGCGATCTCGTGGCCGACGACCAGCGGGTACGACACCGGGCCCCATTCGCCTCGTGCGGTGTGAATGTCGGAGTGGCAGATGCCGGCGAACTCGATGTCGATAAGGACGTCGTGTGGTCCGAGATCGCGGCGCTCGATCGTGATGGGGGACAGGGGCTGGTCGGTTGCGGTGGCGGCGTAGGCCTTCACGGAAGTAGTCATGTGATCAGCGAACACCGTGGACGGCGATCGAGGGAGTCTCTGAGAAAGGGTGTACCGGCAAGGTGCCCTTCGTCGACGCTCGACCGCCGGCTCCGGGCTCAGTCGAGAGGCGCGACGAAGATCCGGAATTCCTTACGCTCGGTGTGGATCTCCCACAGAGACTGTGCGAGGGCATCCGGCTCGTGCGAGGGCTCACCTGCACCAATTCCCCGCGGGATGATCAGCTGACCGACGTGCAGACCCTCGGGTGCGAGGGCATCGTGCAACAGTTGCGCGTAGGCGCTTTCCCCGGCGAACGCGATCGAGGTGCCCGCGACGGAGGCTCCGGGGCGAACAGCGCTCGACCCGTTCACGAACAGCACCGTGCCGCGCCCGAGCGTGCGCATTCCGGGCAGCACGTGTGTCACGGCCGTGACAGGACCGTAGATCGAGAACTCCACCGGACCGGCCAGATCCTCGGCGCTGGTTTCCAAGACGGGCTTCATGAACTCCTTGGCCGGCACGGGGCTGTATTGCAGTACCTCGATCGGGCCCAAATGCTCGACTGCTGAATCCAGTGCTGCCGTAAGCGATTCAGCATCCCGTACATCGGCGGCGAAGCCACGGGCGGTGATCCCTTCGTCGACAAGTCGGGCGGCGATGCGGTCGACGTTGTCCTGGTTCCTGGAAATCAGCGCTACTGCGAGTCCTTCGCGTCCGAAGCGGCGAGCCACGGCGGAGCCGAGACCTTCACCCGCACCGATGATTGCGATCGTGGTCATTTGTCTTAACTCCTCGTGTTGGGGTTGTGAGTACCGATTCCTGTCCTTCCCACACTGTCGTGTCGACGGCCGAGTGGCAAGTTCGATGCCGGCGGTGACCTGGTCTTTCGTCCACTGAGTGGTTCCCTGTCAGTACACCCCACAGCAGGGACTCCCGCCGTCACCGTTCCCGCTGTTTACTCGACCCCGTGCCCCTACGACAAACGCCTTCCATGAGGACTTCTCGTGCAGAGCGCTGAGGTGCCGCGCCAGCGGTTCGCTCGGGCCGGGTCTCGAATTGCAGTCGGCCGTGCTGCTGTGACTGCAGTCGTCGTCCTCTCATTGTCTGTATCGGCGCCGATGCACTGCACTGCAACCGACCTGGTTACTGCTCCGAGCGCTGTCGAGAGTGCGGGACCATCTGCCGCGACGGCCACCGAAGTGTCAGGATTCGACGCGGCTCGCCTCGAAGTGCGAATGCGCACGGCTACCGAGGTCGGGGCGCTGAACGGTGCGCGAGTGTCTATCGCTTTCATGGACCGTGTCAGCAGGAGCCGGGCCACCAACGGCAACGAGGAGCCCATCGAAACCGCATCGGTGTCGAAGCTCTTCATCGCGGACGATCTGCTGTTCCGTGACGATCGAGGTGAGGTCGATCTGAGCGGAAGTGACATGGCGCAAATCGACGCCATGTTGCGCTCCTCGGACGACTCCGCGGCCGAGCAACTCTGGAACCGGTTCGGGCGCAACGACATCGTCGAGCGCGTGGCTGCTCGTTATGGGTTGCCCTTCACATCGGTGCGGCCGGGCGACGAATGGTGGCGGACTCGAACCACGATGAACGATGTGGTCACCTTCTACTCCGCACTGATCGACGGTGCTGGTGGTCTTTCGCCCTCTCGGTCGGTTGCGATTCTCTCGAACTTGGAGAACTTTACGCGTTTGGGTGCGGACGGCTACTACCAGCGTTTCGGACTTCCCGACGCGTTGCCAGATGAGAGCGAGATCGGGGTCAAGCAGGGGTGGATGTGCTGCGTGGGCAGTGACTGGATCCATCTGTCGACCGGGTTCGTCGGTCCAGACCATCGCTACGTCGTCGCAATCGCCTCTCGTGAGTCCGCGAACACGTTCGGCGGAGGTTCGGTCGGTGCGGACCATGCTCGCCGGACCATGACCGCGACGGCGTCCGCGCTGTTTCCCTCGGGCCGAATCGATCTGCGCTGAAACCCCCAAGGTCACACCCTGAGTTCAACTCCGCGTGGTCTCGTCGTTTTCGAGTAGTTCTCGGCTTTGGGAGCGGACGATCACTGCGTTCAGGACTTCTCCGCAGCGAGGGCAAGAGGACCGGCAGTCCCGGACATCGGGCGAGTTCAAACATCGGCCCCACGATTCGAGGACCAGCAACTCGAACGCCGGGTCCATTCCTTTGGTGATCCGAGCCGATCCGCCCGGGTAGGTACACCGACCTACGTCTTCTCGTCGGTGAGCCTGCGCAAGCGACGGGCCTGCACGTCTCTCGGTGCTTCTGTGTCGGCGACCATCGGTGAACCGTGGATTGGAATCGAGGGGTACGTCGGCTCCTGCCGATGTCGCATTTCGCTGCCGATAGGCGCGCTGAAGATCGGGGTGAAGTGAACAGTTCAATGGTCGCGCCTCGGCCGTGGGCGGCGGGCATGCAACGCTCTCGAGCGCTCTGGACACGACGTCGGGTGTGGTTCGACACCACGCCCGACGTCGCTGAACAATTGGGATCGTCGACGGTGTGCTCACCGTTCCGAACGACCGTGGCACCGCGATGCGTTGACGACGGGATCGGTCAGCACACCGACACCTCGTCACGGGCCACCGACTGCTTCGATGCAGACGCACCATGGATACCCCGACGTGCCCGGTCCATGATCACGAGTGTCGCCAGCGGAGCGAGGAGTAGCACCGCGAACAGTGCACCTACGACAGGAATCGCGGCGGGTCCGTATCCGCTGATCGCCTGTGCGGTTACCCATGTGCCGACGGCGGTTCCGAGGTTGAACATCGATGTGCACAGTGAGGTGGCCAGAGTCGGCGCGCCCTCTGCGAATCGGACCGCCATCGACATGAGCACGGGGTTCGTGCCCAGACCGGCCATCCCGGCTAGTGCGAGAAGGGCGATCGATGGCGCAGCGAACGACGAGAAGACGCTCAGCAACCCGAGTGCGATCACGACTATGACGCCACCGGTCAGCGCGGTTGCATAGGGCGCGCGGTCTGCGAACCGACCGCTGTAGAGCGTGCCGGTGACGGCACCCACGCCGAAGACGGCGAGACCCACGGGAAGAAGTCCGGCGGACAGGCCGGAGCGTTCTGTGAGTAGGGGCGCGATGAACGAGTAGGTGGACATGACGGCAGTCGAGATCAGCACGCATGCTGTCATGACCACCCAGAGTCGCGCGGTGGCGATCGATGCGAGTTGTGACCGCAGAGGGATGACCGTCGACGACGAACGACCACCGGGAACGAAGCGGGCAATCGGCACTGATGCGAGTACGGCAAGTACCGCGAGGATCCAGAACGGACCGCGCCAACCCACCAGCTGGCCGGCGACAGAGCCAAGGGGCACGCCGATCACCGTCGCGAGAATGCCGCCACTGAGGACCAGGCCGATGGCGCGCGCACTGGCGTCCGGACCCGCAACGCGGGACGCGACAGATGCAGCGATCGACCAGAATGCGCCCGTTGCGAGCGCGGTCACGAAGCGGGCCACGAGGACGATGGAGAGGTCGTCTGTGAGTGCAACCACGATGTGTCCGGCGGAGTAGACGGCGAGCGCGAGCAGAAGAGTCGTCCGTTCGGGCATCTTGAGTACCGCCACCGCGATCAACGGGGTGGCGATCATGCCAATCGCGAACGCAGTGACCAGCAGTCCGGCTTCGGAGATGCCGATTGCGAGGTCGGAGGCGATATCGGGCAGGAGTCCGGCAACGACGAATTCCGACGTGCCCATGAGGAACGTACCCATTGCGAGGACGTAGACGAGGAACGGCAAGGACTTTCGTTTATTGGTGGAAATAGACACAGCTGAATTCTCTCGGATGGGGTCGTATAGGTGTCGAGTTCGGACCAGGCGCGGGCGAGATCGGCGTCGGGTCCTGGGGTGGCGATACCGACTTGCCCCCTAGGACAGGAATATGCCTTGACCTGGTCCGTCTTCGACACTATTTGCTACGAAGCATCCGTGGAAGGCACGGACAGGGAACCCCATCAGGGTCGATCGGGAAATGGAGTACGGCACGGTTGTGGCAGAAATGCCCGAAGTTCGAGTACGCCTCATGCGTTCGCGATCGTGGGCGTGCCAAAGCTATTCGCACTAAAGGGTTTTGACCGAACGAGGACGGTATTCTCGACGATCTATCGATCATTGACGGGAGGTAGGGTTTGCCAAAATCGTTGTGCGGCTGCTCGCTCGAATGAAGCTTAAGTGACACAGATCTCGATGTCAGGATTCAGTGACATCGATTGCATTCGGAAACAACTTAGGTGAGCCGCGACTGATAGCGGCCGGGACAGGAGTGGTTGGCACCACACCACATTCCAACGGTCGCCGTCATCCGAACTATCGAGCTACACGGTCGTTTCAACTACCGCACGCGTCCAGGTAAGTCAGCACCCCCAGCAGAACTATCAGCACGACAAAGAGCACAACGGTGGGCATCTGAGGGGCGGGTCCGGGTATTTGACCGCGCCGGTTTTCGTTGTCCATGTTTTGTCCTTTGTCGACGTTTGCGGATCGACGCACTTCCTCTTCCCAACCGCTGCGAAGCTGCGGCATCGGCGCGCATTCACGTCATCGGATGCTGAAGCGGAGAAGCCTGTCGTCGCCGGCGTTTGGGTTACCGCGCCCATCGGTGTTGTTGGTCAGTATCAATAGTGAGCCGTCCGGGGCGACGGTCACGTCTCGCAGCCGCCCGTATGTTCCAACGAGTCGATCGACTACCGAGGCGGGGTCGTCGAGATTCACCTCGATCATGCGTTCGCCCCTGAGATTCGCCATGAACAGGGTGGAACCATCGATAGCGATGCCACTCGGACTGGCCTCACTCGTGGCCCATTGGTGGATCGGATCGACGAAGCCCTCGGTATTCCCGATGCCTTCTATCTGTGGCCAGCCGTAGTTGCTTCCGGGCTCGATGCGGTTCAGTTCGTCCCACGTGTTGGCACCGAACTCGCTTGCGTACAGCACGCCATTTGCGTCCCATGTGATGCCTTGAGGGTTACGGTGACCGTAGCTGTACACGAATGAGTCCGGGTAGGGATTGTCCGGTGGTACAGCCCCTTCGGGGGTGATTCTCAGGATCTTGCCGGCAAGCGACGAGAGATCTTGGGCCCGGTCACGTTGTCCGGCGTCCCCGGTTGTGGCATACAACATCCCGTCCGGCCCGAAAGCCAACCGGCCGCCGTCGTGATAGCTGGCGGCCGGGATGCCGTCGAGTACAGTGGTTCGTTCACCCAAGGTGAGGGAGCCGGGTGCGCCGAGGACGTCAAATCGGTCGATGCGGTTTCCATCTGCGGCCGTCGAAAATGTGTAAAGGTCACCTTCGCGGACCGCGAGCCCCAAGAGCCCGGCTTCGCCCGCAGGGGCCACATCAACTGTTCCCGCAGTGCTGCGGTTGCCGTCTGCGCCGAGCTCGATGATCTGTCCGGTGTCGCGTTCGCTGATCAGCATGCTGGTCTCGAAAAAAGCTATCGCCCAGGGTGCATCCAAGCCATCGGTCACGACTGAAGCCTCACCGAAGTCCGACGCCGCGGGTGCTTCTACGGACGCAGCGGACCCGCCAGGTGCCGTCTCGTCCTCGGCTGACGGCGACGCGCACGAGGAAAGGGTGACGGCGACGATGGACGCGGCGGCGCAGAATGCAGCACGGTACGTACTTCTCATCGGGTGTTCCGTCCCGCACATATCCGAGACGTCCTGGATACCGGTTCTGCGGCGCTCAACGGTTCAGTCATTGCAGCCGAAGTGGAGTGTCCAGCGTCTTCGAGTACTGCGCTCGATGCGGTTGATCGACCTGGTCGACCCAGTGCGCTGAACAAACTGTCGTGCGGCATGGGTATTGCTCCTTTGCATTGATCGCGCTGAAGGGGCGAGCGGTACGACCGACATCCCCAAGCACTCGAACCGTCCTGCGGTGCCAACGCCAGCTCCGAGTTAGCTCCTCCGATTCGGTTCGTGCTGAACCCGCTCGCGATTGCGATGTCGTGAACCCTCGAGTCGATCTCGGCAGGGCATAGAGGGAGTGACTCGACTGTTGCGGATTCTCGACCCGAGGCCCGCGTGATATGCCTGTACACACTGGACAACGTTCTCTTTGGTCTGCGCCACATGATCGGAACCGAGTGACGGGTATCAGCGGTACGCCGTCGGTCTGTCCCCGTCCGTACCCGGCTGCGTGATCCCCAGATTCTCACCGACGTACGAGTTGGGGTCGGTGACGATGTCCGCGATGAACTTTCCGAGGCTTGCGCGCGAGGTCTCCGTGCCCTTGTAGGTTTCGCCTTTTCGGGTGAGTTCCACATCCGTCACCGTCTCGTCCGTCAGCCAGACCGGGCGGAGGATGGTGTGGGCCAGCGATGACTGCTCGACGACATCCGCGGACTTCCGGTTCCTGGGGCGGGTCGCCCCGGCGCGCTGGTAGTCCCAGGTGTTGAAGGGCTCCGGCAGCTCGTCGTAGATGCCTCCCGCGTTGATAGTGACGATTCGTCGAACGCCGGCCTCCTCCGCAGCGTCGACCACTGCGGCCGTGGTGGTATCAAGGTCTTCGCCGCCGAGGGCGACGATCACGATGTCCTGGTCGATCATCGCTGTACGGAGCGCGTCCCGGTCGTGTGCGTCACCTTCCACCAGCGTCATGGTGTCCGTCGCGATGCCGTCGAGGCGATGCGGCCGGCGCAGGAACAGCGTGAGGGCAACGTCTTTCTGCTGGGCCAGGCGAGAGGTGATCTCTCGTGCAGACCGGCCGTTCGCTCCGATGATGACGACGTTCTTCATGGGTTACTCCTTCTGAACGGGCGCGTTCGATGCGTTACTGGCAAGCCACACCACGGGCCAGGTCACACTTGGGCCGGCCGGCGGATACGGGTGCTAGCTGATGCCGACGGTCTGGCCACCGTCCACGACCAGGGAATGGCCGATCGTGAAACCCCCGAGATCTGAGCAGAGCCACAGGACGGCTGAGGCGATCTCTTCGGGGGTGCCCATGCGCCCGATCGGCTCCTGGGCGATGACCCGCGCTCGCCCCTCCGGTGTGTCACCAGAGAACCGGCCCATCATTGGAGTCTCGATGATGCCGGGGCAGATCGCGTTGATCTGGATGCCCTGCGCCGCGTAATCGAGGGCCGCCGACTTTGTCATACCGAGGATGCCGTGCTTCGCAGCCGCGTAGGCGGACTGGCCTTTGATGCCGATAACCCCGGCACCTGAAGAAATGTTGACGATCGAGCCGCCTCGTTCTGTCATGGCGAGGATTTCATGCTTCATGGAGACGAACACCCCACGCAGGTCGACCGCGATGAGACGGTCCCATTCCTCATCGCCGATCTCGGCAAGGGGCTTCGGCGGTTGCTCGATGCCGGCATTGTTCACCCCGATGTCGATCGGACCGAGAGCGTCGACAGAGGACTTCACCGCGTCCTCGACACTCTTGCTGTCGGTGACGTCGCAGATGGCGATGTGCACGCGTCGGCCGTGCGCTTCGACGAGCTCAGCGGTCTCATGTAGAGGCTTTTTTGTGGTGTCGGTGACGGCGACGTCGGCACCCGCGGCTGCGAAGGCTTCCGCCGTGGCTCGACCGATGCCGCTTCCGGCCCCGGTGATGAATACGTTCTTGTTCGTGAAGTCGAAAGTGACTGGCATGATTTACCTTTCGTGTTTCCGGGGTAGATCTTCGGACCCGCTGTAGGTGAGTGAGAGGCCCCCGGGTAGCCGTGGCTGCTCGGCCGCCTCAGGGGTCGCGCGGGGTGGTCAGGGCACGTTGTGGCCGGCAGCCTGAATCAGTCCGTACCACTCTCCGCGAGTCAGTGCTATGTCCGACCCCGCCGCGGCGTCGGACACCCGTTGCGGCGTGGTCGTTCCAAGGACGACCTGGATCCCGGCGGGGTGGCGGGTGATCCAGGCTGTCGCGATCGCAATCGGGGTGACACCGTACTTCTTTGCGAGCCGGTCGAGTTCGGCGTTCAGCTCGGGATAGTCCTCGGAGCCGAGAAACACACCATCCTGAAAGCCCTTTTGAAAGGGTGACCACGCCTGAAGGGTGATTTTTTTGATCCGGCAGTAGTCGACGATGCCGCCGCCGTCGCGGGTCACGGAGTCCGCTTCCCCGGCCATGTTCGCAGACAGGCCCTGAGCAATGATTGTGGAGTGCGTCAAAGACAGCTGCACCTGGTTTGCGACGAGTCGCTGCGTTACCGCAGTCTCGAGGAGGTCGATCTGCCGCGGTGTGTGGTTGGAAACTCCGAACGCGCGAACCTTCCCGGTGGATTCCAGGTGATCGAACGCACGGGCAACCTCCTCCGGCTCGACCAGCGCGTCGGGACGGTGCAACAGCAACACATCTAGGTAGTCGGTGCCTAAGGCTTGCAGGGATTTCTCTGCCGAGGTCACGATGTGCTCGTAGGACTGGTCGTATCCACACGGATCGGCGACGATACTGGTCTTTGATTGCAAAGTGATCTGCTCGCGCTCCGACGGACTCAGCTGTAGAGCCTCGGCGAACCGGCGCTCGCATAGGTGCGGACCACCGCCGGGGTGGTTGAACCCATAAAGATCGGCGTGGTCGAAGAAGTCGATCCCCGCCTCGCGAGCCGTCCTGTACAGCTGCCGGATCTCCTCATCGGTACTGCCCGCAATCCGCATCATGCCGGCGACGATGTTGGACACCTGGATATCGGTCGATCCGAACCGGACGGTACGCATAAATCCTCCGTAGGTCTCGTCAAGGGTGATCCGCCCCGTCGCCTCGTTGGGGAAGGATCTGCGGACGGTTGAGCCTGCCGACATGCCATCTCGTGTTCGCAAACGCCACCGCGACGAGAAGCACGTTCGCTTACGCCGGCTTCGCTTTCCACCGTAGGACGATCGGCAGGCAGGGTGGAATACCCTGACAGGGCACCCCGGGCCACCGGCGGCGGTCAGCTGCCGGCGGAGAGCCATAAATGTGGGGGTCCGGATTCAGCTCGACGTCCCGCGACCTCCGATGAACCGGGTGGATTGCGGCCAAGCCGTAATCATGGCCTCACGCCTCACCGTCGCACGAGTTCTTGGATGGGTCGGCGATCAGTTCTGATACTCGAAAATCTGATGCTGCTCACTGCGCCCAGGTGAATCGACGGAGTCCGTCGAGGGTGGCCAGGCGGCCGAAGGCGAGTTCGGGAAAATGTGCGGGAGCGAATGGATCGCCGGTGGAGGCGAGCTCGTCGGCGATGCGGTTGCGCATTATTCCCGCTGCGATGGGGTCGACATCCCACATGCCGATCCATTCGGGCTCGGTGAGTTCGCCGACAGTGTGGAGGGTGTCGCCGAGGAGAAGGGCACGTTCTTTGCCGTCGTGAACGATGTAAATGGTGCTGCCCGGTGTATGCCCCGGTGCCGGCCTGGCGATCAGGCCTGGAATGATCTCGTGTTCGACGGAGAACGGTTCGACGTGGTCCTCGATGGGTGCGATGATTTCGCGTATCCGGGGGTCCGAAGTGGTACCGGTCATGAAGTACGTCCAATCGTCCTGGTGCAGGCGAAAGGTCGCATTCGGGAACGTGATTCGGCCGTCGACGGTAGACCAGCCGATGTGATCCCAGTGCATGTGCGTGAAACAGACGTCCGTCACGTCGGACGGCTCGACTCCAGCGTCTCGAAGATTGTCGAGCATGCTTCCAGTTGTGGTGTCCGCGCCGGAATGAACTCCACCTCCAGCGTCGATCAGGACGACACGGTCTCTGACTCGAATCAGGAACGAGCCGATGTCCAGACGGATGCGACCGGTCTCGTCGGTGGGATGCTCGACGCAATCCCAGATTTTGCCGTCGGGATGGGTGACCGCGTTACCGATCGGTTCGTGTGCGGTGCCATCGATGATGGGCACTATGTCGTGGGTGCCGACTTTCATAGCGGTCTCTTTCGGTCGGGCCTGACGCTGGACTACGTATGCGCGACGGGTCTCCCGGACGCGAACACGGCCGGTGGCCGCGCGCGGTGGGAGACCCGTTCCGTGTCGGTCTGGACCTATGCAGGATTTTTGGCTCGAGACTTGCGTCCGGACTTCGAAATCGACTGTGACAGAACAACACCGATTACCAATGCTGCGCCTTGAAAAACCGGTTGGAACCAGAAGGGTGCCCCGAGCAGGCTCAGTCCGGAAAATCCGACGGCCAGAAGAACGACGGCCAGCATCGTTCCAGCGACATTGAAGAATCCGGGACGAACGGTGGTGGCACCCAAAAAGGTTGCCGCGAAGGCAGGTAGGAGCAGGTTCGCTCCGAAGCTGGGGTTCGCCGCGCCTGCCAATCCGAGCTGCATTATTCCGGCGAGGGCTGCCAGTGCACCTGCTGCACTGAACATCACGCACTTGATGAGTCGAACGCGTATACCGACCATCCGAGCAACCTGCTCGGAACCGCCAACCGCGTAAACCTTGCTGCCAAATGGTGTCTTCGTCAGAACTATGTACATGACCAGTGCGATCAGCGCGACAATCCACACTGCAGAACCAACTCCGAGGATCTCGGTCTGAACGAAGGTTCGGAAAACCGAGGGAATGTTTTGCGAAAGTGTCATTCCCCCACTGACTCCCACGGTGACACCGCTGACAGCCAAGCCGACTCCCAGTGTCGCAATGAGCGAGACGACCCGCAAGCGAGCCACCAGCAATCCGGAAGCCAATCCGACGAATGCACCGGCGAGCAAGGCAATCGTGACGGTCAACGGCACCGGAAGCCCGGACTCACCGGCGAGCTTCGCCGTGAGTACCGCCGACAGCCCCAAGGTATATCCGACCGACAGATCGAATTCGCCGACGACGAGGACCAGCAGAACCGACAGTGCCAGAAGCGCACTCACGGCCTGGCCCAACGCGAGCCCCTGCAGATTGGCAGTAGTGGGGAAGGTCCTGGGAAGCAGGATCGAGAACAACGCTGTGAGTCCGATGATCAGGGCCAAGATGCTGTGGTTCTGAAACAGCGTCGAGACTTTCCAGGTTCGCGGCGACGACGAGCCGGGTGTACGAACGGCCGCGTCCTCGGATTTCTCCGCCACGGCGTTGTCACTATGCGTAGGTTGCACGGCTGATGTCCTCCAGATTGAGATCAGTTAGTTCTTCGACGATGCGCCCACCGTTGACGACGATGACGCGGTCGCATAGACGAACGAGATGTTCCGGCTCACTCGAGCGGATGATGACGGTGGTCCCGCGGGCGGCCAGTTCGCGCAAGGTGTCGAAAATGATCTCGCGAGTATTTGGGTCGACGCCCACCGCGGGATCGTCGAGAAGCAATATCCGCGGCTCCAAAAGCAGCCACCTGGCGAGGAGCACCTTTTGCTGGTTGCCGCCGCTCAGGCTTGCGTACGGAACGGTCGGGTCGGCCGGACGGATGTCGAGTTCGCGAATCATCCGGTCGACGTCGGACGCGGCTCGGCGCCGATTGGCACCGTAACGTTCCACTCGGGGGAGTACGACGTTGTCGTGCACCGTCATCAGCGCGATGCCGCCTTCGTTGAGTCGGTCGAGGGAAAGGTAGAAAATCCCGGCCCTGATGGCGTCCCGTGCACCGGTGATCGGTGCGTCGTTGCCGTCTATCCTTGTTGTTCCTACATGTGTGGACTCGACCCCGCCTATGAGACGAAGCAGCTCGGAGGCTCCTTCGCCCGATCGCCCCGTCACACCAAGAATTTCCCCGGTGCCGACTGCCAAGGACAGCTCACGGCTGACGTTTCCGGCCAGATTCTCGACGACGAGTGCAGGACGATCGGTGCGACCGCGACCGCGGCTGCGGTCGTGGTCGTGCGAGGAAGCGCTGTGGCCCGCGCCGCCGACCATTGCGTGGATCACGTCGGCCTCCGAGAAATCGTCGGCACCGATGTTGCTGACGAGATTGCCGTCTCGGAGCACGATCGTTCTGTCGCTGTATTCGCGTACCTCGGGCAGGCGATGGGTGACCATCAATACTGACAATCCCCGATCTGCGACACCTCTGACTCGATCGAGTAGTCGCGCGGCCTCGCGAGTGGACAACGGAGCAGTCGTTTCGTCCAGTACCAACAGTGCGCGTTCGGGAGAGATGCCGGCCATCGAAATCACCAGTGAAACCAACGCCCGTTCGCCCGCCGTCAAGTCCGCACAGAGCGTGTTCGGGTGGACCGCGACGTCGAACTCGCGGAGTATGCCCTCGGTCTTTCGCGCCAATGCCCTCCTCTGGACAAAGGTGGCGCCCACGAGGGGAAACCCCGTGTGCAGCGCGGTCATCTCGGCAACCGTCATGTTTGCGATCAGTGGTGACTCTTGGTGAACAACCCGGATTCCGATTTTCCGGGCGGCTACGGGGGTGAGGTCTTTGGCGCGAATTGGGTTGTCGTTGAACGTGACCTGCGACTTCGCATGCAGCGGATTGACTCCGGTCAATGCTTTGACCGTGGTGGATTTACCCGACCCGTTTGCGCCCAGCAGAGACACGATCGAACCGCGCTCTACATCGAAGTCGATGCCGTGTACTACCTCGTGTTGACCATAGGAGACAGTGAGGTTCCGTACGGCCAATCGCACTGGGGTGGTCACGGCGTGACACCCCACAGTTCGAGGTAGCGGTCGACGTAACCGTTCTCGGCGACCCAGTATTGGTCGGTGACCTCGTCGACATTGTCGATCGTCAAAAGGCGCGATGGCGCGCCCTGGCTGTATCGCAAACGATCATCGGTGACACCGGGTGTCTCCCAGAGGGGCTGACCCGACAGGACCCGGATCATCTGATCCACAGCACCGTAACCGAGGAAGACGTCGTCCTGAACGACATCGGCGGCCTGGATGTTGCCGTCGCGAATGAACCCAAGGTTCTGCGGTGCGCCGACGCAAGACACGAGCGTGACACGATCGGAGAGGCCCGTGTTGCCCATTGCGGGCACCATGTCGGCTGCTGCCGAATCGAACGCTCCGCTGACGTAGTCGATGCTCGGCTCTGCCTGCAGTGCGCTGGCAATTCGCTGGCCGAGGCCGTTCCCGATGTCGGTCACGACAAACTGTTGCGTGTCTTGGACAACGCACTCGTCACAGCGGTCTACTGCTGCGACCATCGCATCGGCGATCGCCGGGGAACTCGGGAACTCTCGGTCGACGGTCGGCAAGAAGTTCGCCGTGCCACCGGAGTCCGTGACAATCCACGATCCGAGCTGGTCACCCCACAACGTGTAGTCCGGAGCGACGTCGAACAACACGCCATCGGTTGCGGCAATGCCGAGACCCGCGGCTCCAACCGGAATTCCCCGAGAGGCAGCGAGTTCGATTGCGCCACCGAGCGGAACGGGATCTGTCGCGGCGAGGATGATGGCGTCGACGCCACTATTGATTGCTTGGGTCATCGCTTGGTTCTGTCCGACCGGATCGCCCTTGCCGTCGAACCGGGTAACTGTCCACCCCAGGGCTTCACCGGCTTGTGTCACCCCGTCTGCCTGCCGCACACACCCCGACACGGACCCGGAACAGACCACGACTGCTATCGAGATGTCGGTCGGTGGTGTCGGTGTTTCGGTCGGGCCTGTCCAGTCGGTCACCGGTGCCAGCGCGTCGTCGACGACCGCTTGAAAGGACGATAAGTCCTGCGTCGAGGTCCGGTCCTGGGACGCTGCCTGTGAGTCGCACGCGGTGGTCAGTAGTAGTAGGCCGACGACCGGCACGATCCATTTGATCTTCACAGAGGCTTCTTTCGTGAAATGGGTCCGGAGAGCTACCGGACAGGTGAGGGTCCTTTGAGGAATGCAGCCAGCGTGGATCGCAAATTGTTCAGATGCACATGAACCAGTCAGCGACACGTGTTCGTGAAGATTCATTGGGCAGCACGTCGATCGCTGCCCAATCGACGGCCCGGTGGGACAAGTGGTGTTCTGTGTCACATTCGTGCAGGACTATTAACGCGCCCGGATGTCTCTGTGTCCAATACCGATCTTGAATCATGCATATAGCCGTCGGCTATGCACAATGGTTGCAACGGTTGGGGTCAATTCGACGTTGAGCATCGTCTCGGCAGGAATTCGGGCTGTCTCGCGCTTCGCGAGTAAATTCCGCCGTTCCCTGTAAGTCGTCGACTGCGACACGTTCTGATGTTCGGCCATTGACTTCGGCCGAGTATTCAAGGGTCGTGCTTGCGTCGAATCGAGGTCGGCAACGCGACTGTTGACAGGCTGTGGTGGGAGTGTGACGATAATGGTCGACCCTGACGAAAGAGTTTCCCAGCACCCGCCTCGCGGGACGCACTCAGCGTGCACTTCGTCGCCAACGACTGGACGGATGGCATGGACAGTCTGAGGTCCAGGTCGAGCCTGTTCACCAGGGTGGCAAGTAATCAAGGAGGCAAATGAACTACGAGACACTCGACTGGTCCGTCGATGAAGTCGGCATTCTTGTTCTGACACTGTCGAGGCCTGAATATCTGAATGCATTCTCGGTGACGATGGCAGAAGAATTGGAGAGCGCATTCCGGCGTGTGCGCATCGACCCGGCGATACGCGCGGTCGTGGTGACTGGTGCTGGTCGAGCGTTCTGTGCCGGCATGGACCTGGCTGTCGAGGGAAATGTCTTCGGGTTGGACGAGTCGCTGAGTCCGACGGTGTCGGACATGCGCGAGCGGCTGGCCGAGGAGCCGTTCCAATCCGGTGTTCGGGACACCGGCGGGAAAGTCACGCTTGCCATCCATTCCTGCGACAAGCCCGTCATTGCTGCGATCAACGGTGCGGCGGTCGGTATCGGCGCGACGATGACTCTTGCGATGGACATTCGCATGGCCTCCACCGATGCAAAGATCGGCTTCGTGTTCGGTCGACTCGGCATCGTTCCCGAAGCCACGTCTTCCTACTTCCTGCCGAGGATTGTCGGCCTGCAAACAGCGCTCGAGTGGATTTACTCGGCGGATATTCTCGATGCCGACCAGGCGCTGGCGGGTCGGCTCCTCAGATCGGTGCATCCACCCGAGGAATTGCTTTCTGCGGCAATCGAGCTGGCCCGAAAATTCGTCGCCGGGCGTTCGTCGTCAGCCATCGCACTGTCTCGTCGACTGGTCTATTCCGGTTCGGGGTCGGCGCATCCCGTGGAGGCGCATCGACGGGAGAGTTTGGCGATGTGGCACGCCTCGATGGGTGACGGAAAGGAAGGCGTTGCCGCATTCCTGGAAAAACGGAAGCCGAGGTTCTCGGGTACGGCCGCAGACGTACCCGACCTCGGGTGAACGGACTCTCGCGCACTGGCTGCTTTGTCAGTCCTCGGCTGCGCCCTCCGCCATGATTCCGTCGAAGAATATTGCCGAGAACACGCGTGAGAGATCCTCTGCCGAATACCGGCTCTTGCCGGGCACGAACCACCGATGCGTCCACTGGGTCATGCCGAAAATACTGTTTGCTATCAACGTGTTCGACAGATCGGGTCGAAACGTACCGTCGGCAACCCCGAGTGCAATGGCGTCCAGGAAATACTTCTCGATCTTGTGGGTGTTGTCCACCATCTCCTGGGCCCACTTCGAGTCGAGCGATGACACCCGGCCCCAGTCTTCCTGCATATAGACGTACATGTAGGGGTAGTGCTCCACCTGAGATGCAAGCAGCATCGCAATGAGAGCTTCGAGCGTCTCCCGCGGTCGTAGCTTCTTGGCCACGATCTCGTCGGCTCGTGACAAGTTGGTCACCACGGTGCTCGTGATGCACTCCTGGAACAGTTCTTCTTTGCTGCCGACATAGTAGTAGAGCGAAGCTCGGTCGGTGCCGTATGCCGCCGCAACGTCATTCAATGATGCGGCGGCATAACCTTTTTCGCGAAACACTTCTGCGGCGACCCTGAGGAGCCCAGCTCGCTTTGCAGAATAGTCGGCCGAATTTTCGGTCAGCGCGCTCTTACGCCGTTTTGCAATTCCGCTGACTGGTGACTTCGCCACAGCCCTGCCTCGCCTTCGTGACCGTCGCTTCTCGGATGGTTCAGCCAGTATAGGTTCGACAAATTCCGCTACGAGAGGCCACTGTTGACCGGCCTCGCTCGCGCCGTTCTTGCGAGGGGCTCACGGCGTCACTTCCCCGCCCACTGTGGCTTGCGCTTCTCCTCGAACGCTTTCCGGCCCTCGAGGACGTCGGACGATGCGGCGTAGGCCTCGATCAGTTCGAACTTGGTCGACAGTGCCACTTCCAACGGGTACGAGGCGCGGGAAAGGACGGCGTGTTTGGCCGCCTGCTGAGCCAACGGCGACGCGGTGGTGAGCTTCTTCGCCCATCTCACCCCGGCCGCATCCAGGTCCTCGAACGGGACCACCTCGTTGACCAGGCCGTGAGTCAAGGCGTCCTGCGCCCCCATACGGTCACCGGTCAAGATCAGTGCCATGGCGATGCGATGTGGGAGATGGCGAATTGCCCGATGAACAACGCCGGATTCGCCGATAATTCCGGCTTTGACCTCCGGAAGGCCGAATTGGGTGTTGTCTGCGGCGACGATGATGTCGGCGCACATGGCAAGCTCGAACCCGCCGCCGAGGACGTAGCCTTGGACAGTCGCAATCAGGGGCTTGTTCAGTACTCGAAGCGGTCCTCCCACGCCGGTCAGGCCGCCTCCGAGTGCACGCCGGGATGGGCTCGCAGCCGTACCGCCGCTGATGTCGGCACCTGCGCAAAATGCTCGTTCGCCCGTTGCTCCGAGCACGGCAGCCCAGATATCTGGGTTGTCCTCGATCTCGTCCCATCTAATTGCCAACTGTTCGTCGACTTCGGCCGAGATTGCGTTGAGGACCTTCGGACGGTTCAAGGTGAGGTAGGCGACGTGGTCCCGGACCTCGTAGAGAAGTTCGTCGGACACGGTCAGCTCGTCTTCTGTGTGCGTGGCGTCGGGACGAGCGCGTGGGCTTTCGCGTGGTAATTCTCGGTTCCGGCCGTCTTCTGTTCGCGACGTGAGATCTTCCAGCCCTCGTCGGTCCGGGTGAACTCGTCGTGGTACTGGGCGTACACGATCCCGTCCGGACGATCTCGGTAGTACTTGTGCCACGCGTAGAGAACCGACCGCACTTTCGCAGTGTCCTTGTTCAAGAAGTCGATCACGATGTTGCTGACGTGATGACTCGTGCCTGCGAAGAATGCGGCGATTCCAGTCTTATCGTTCGAAAGCACATCGAGGTAGCTTTCTGCGCCGGTGGCACCGTGGGAGGGGCCGTAAGCGACGTACAGGTCCTCGACGAAGAGGGGGAGCATCGACTGGGGGTCGGCTGCGTCGAGATGAAACGCATACTGGAAAAGGACTCGTTCGATATCCCTTTCGTCTACAAGACGCTGTACGACTTCCATAATGTTGTCTTCGTTGACCGAAGTCATGACGCTCCATTCATTCTCAGGTGTCGATCCGGTTCCATGGTTCATGTCAGTCTACGGTCATGTTGACAGCTCGTCAACGGTACCGTTGCCTGTGAAGGGAATAGCCTGGATCGGTGCTGAGAGATCGGAAGTCGGTGCGACGCGGAACGATTCGATCACCGACTTCAGGCCTTCTTCGGCGATGCGGGCACGTAAGGCTGCTACCTCTGGGGTCATGTGGGCCAATGCGTCCGCATCGGCTATAGCTCCCAGCGCATTACGAGTTCCCATCGCCTCCATCGCGCGATTGATCGAAACCTTCTTGATGGTGAGCAGGCTGGGCGGCACCTGAGCGATTCTTCGTGCGAGCGAGGCCACGCGTGCTATCAGTTCGCTTTCCGGGACGGCGTGATTCGCCCAGCCCCACTCGACTGCGGTTCGTCCGTCGATGCTGTTGCCCGGAACGAACGCAAATTCCTTGGCCCGTTTCGGTCCGACGAGGGTTGCCCAGACGGGCGAGACGTAACCGGCCCCGATCGGAATGGTGACTTCGGCGATTTTCGCGTTCTCGGTAACGATGGTGATATCGGTGAAGGTGGCCAGCTGCGTTGCTCCGGCGACGCAGTATCCGTGAATTGCTGCGATAACCGGCTTGGGGTGGTCCCAGATGGCGAGATACCGATCGATATTCCTCTGCAATCGGGTGCGGTCGGCCACGGGGTCCGCGGCCGTGGTCGGAGCGACTTGTCCAAGGTCGTATCCGGCGCTGAAGCCTTTACCCTCTCCCCGGATGGCGATCACCGGTTCGCCCGAATGTTTCAGCCGCGCAAGTGCGTCGGAGAACTCGTCGAGCAGTTCGTTGGACAGTGCATTGGCCTTGTCCGGTCGATTCAGCACGATCCAGGACACGGGTGAATCGTGCTCGACCCGGATGTTGACGTAGTCGGGCATTGCCGGATGTTCGGGCATGTGGCTCCTTGATTCGAGACGTGTCCGGTTCGAGACTCCGCTTCTGTACTCGTCACACTAGGCAGCCGGTACCACGCCGTCAACACATGTGTTGCCAACACTTCAGCGAGGTCGATAAGCTCGGCTCGACAACGTTTTTCGATCGACGAGGAGAGTCGTGACAGTCAGTCAGCAACAGGTCGACATGCAGGCGGCACGGCTGTTGAAAGGGGTTCCCGACGGGGACGGTCTGACCGAAATCCAAGTTGCGTTGATCCAATTCGCACTCCGCGCCACCTCCTCGTCCCTCGACACCCTCGGAAGCAGGAGATGGGCGGAACGTGCAGTTGCGGCGGGAGCGACGTTCGACCAGCTGCACGAGATCGTTACGCTGCAATCCAGCGTCGGAGTCCATGCATTCTTCGAGAGTTCTCGTGCCCTGGCATCGGCGGCGTGCCCGGAGGGTGGTTGGCCACCCCTGGACGAGCAGCGGCAACATTTGTGGGACAAACATATCGGTGGCACGAAGTACTGGACTACCATGCAGGAGGAGATTCCAGGCTTCTTGGAGTCCCTGCTCCGGATGTCTCCCGAAGCGTTCGAGGGATTCATTACCTATTGCGGACTACCGTTCCGGGCACAGTTGGTTCCGAACATCACGAAAGAACTCATCAGCATGGCGTCGGATGCAGCGACAGCGCATAGATACCTACCAGGGATGCGGATGCATCTACGAAATGCTGTCAGGATGGGTGCAGGACGTGCAGCTATTGATCACGCGCTGAGGCTCGGTGCCGAATCTCCGAGTTTCATCGGCGTCGAGTAGGGCGTGCATTGGCCTACTCGACGCTAGAAAGCGACGAGGCCCGTCAATCGGCGGTCGATCAATTCTTCGGCGTCGTTGATGATCTGCTTCACGACATCCGCGCAGGTCAGAATGTCGGTGACCAACGCCTGGCTTTGTCCGACCCACCACAGTCCGTCATCCATCCGGCCTTCAGCGAGAACGTTCTGACGCCCCCGAGCACCCGACGCCAGCGATGCGATGTCCTCGAATGTCGTTCCTTCTCGCTTCTCGACGTCGAGGATCTCGTCAGATACCGCATTCTTGGCAACTCGCGCGGTATTACGGAATTTACGAAATATCAGATTGGTATCGCGTTCGGTATTGGCCACGATCCGATCTTTGACGTTGCGATGCACAGGAGCTTCCGCAGTAGCGACGAAGCGGGTTCCCATATTGATTGCATCCGCGCCGAGCGCGAGAGCCGCGACGAGGCCTGCGCCGGTGGCGAATCCGCCCGAAGCGATGATCGGTAGGTCTGTGCGTGCCGCGACGGCCGGAATGAGTACAAGACTGGATACGTCGTCCTCGCCGGGGTGACCTGCACACTCGAACCCGTCCACGGATAACGCGTCGACGCCGAGTTTCTGCGCGGAGATCGAGTGCCGCACGGCGACGGTCTTGTGAATTACCTTGATACCGGCGGACTTGAGTGACGGTAGGTGGTCCTTCGGGCTCGAGCCGGCTGTTTCGACAATCGAGATTCCGTTGTCGATGATGACCTGGCAATACTCGTCGTAAGGAACGGGCGCGATCGTGGGGAGTATTGTCAGATTTACGCCGAACGGCCTATCCGTCAAGGCCTTCGTTCTTCGAATTTCTTCGTCCAGGGCAGCGGGCGTCGGCTGCGTCAGGGCCGAAAGAAATCCCAGCGCCCCGGCATTGGCGACGGCGGCGATCAAGACAGCTCGCCCGGCTCCGGTCATCCCGCCGCACACTATCGGATGTTCGATATCGAACTCTTGCGTGAATCGGGTGGAGATCATCGTGGTTCTTCCTTGCTGAGGTGGCGAGTGAGTTGCTGAAGCGTCCGGTCCGACGCTCCGTCTCGGAGGTCTTTCAAGCGCGCCTCGATCTCGGCATCGGGGTAGCCGTGGGTGAGCACTGCGTTCTGGCCTGACAACACGGCCTCGACGGCGAGTTCGCCGAGTGTCTCTGCTGCTACGGGAAGGTTGTACGTGAGCGTCGCGGCTCGTTCGGGCTCATAGGCCACAATATTGCGAACCGCTGATCTATCGGAGCCGGGCCGGAGGCGTTCACTGGTCGCGATCGAAGTAGGGACGAGGCCTGGGTACAACACGGTGACGCCGAAGTCGTCGCCATGGTCCTCGAGTTCGTATCGCAATGCGTCGGACAGTGCGGTGACTGCGGCTTTGGAGGCCGCGTAGGGCGCGTGTCCAGGAGCGATGTCGAGCGCGGTCACAGACGATGTGTTGACCAGGTGTTTGTGGCCGGGCTGCTTGCGCATTCTGGGCACGAAGCTGACGATCCCGTGCACCACGCCGAAATAGTTCACCTCCATCGCCCACGCAAAGTCTCTGATCGACGCGTTCCAGGATGCGCGGTGGGGCCGCATCGACACTCCGGCGTTGTTGCACAGAACATCGACACGACCGTGCCGAGAGAAGACCGAATCGGCGAGAAGGTCGACCGAATCTGCATTGCTGACGTCGACTCTTGCGGCGAAGGCTGTTCCGCCGAGCTCGGACACCTCGGTGACGAGTCCGTCGGCAGCCGCTTCGTCGATGTCGGCGACGATTACTCGAGCTCCACGAGCGACGAACGATAGCGTCATCGCTCGCCCGATCCCGGTCGCGGCACCGGTGATGACGACGACGGATTCGCTGTTCAACGATGCCCCGGTCATGTTCATGCGTTCCTCACCTTTCACCACGCGGTGTAACCGCCGTCGACCAGCAGAGTGTGGCCGGTTATCAGACCGGCTGCGTCCCCGGCCAGAAAGGCGACGGCACCGACGATATCCTCGGGTTCCCCGAAGCGGCCCAACGGGATCCGAGCGCGCAGAGTTTCGCCCCACCCGGGTCGCGACAGGGTGTCAGCGGTGAACTCGGTCCGTACGAAAGTGGGGGCAACGGTGTTGACTCGGATGCTGTGTGGGGCCCACTCGATTGCGAGAACTTTGGTGAGTTGGTCGAGGCCACCCTTGGTCGCGCAGTACACCGTGCGTTCCTCGATCCCCACCGCGCCTGCTTGAGACCCGATATTGACGATAGCACCAGAGGTACCGGCCGATACCCATTGCTGTGCAACGGCTCGGGTGAGGAAGAACGTACCTCGCAGATTGGTGTCGACAATGGAATTCCACTGCTCGATCGTGACATCAAGTGCCCGTGCGGGGTGATTGACCCCCGCGTTGTTGACCAGAATGTCGAGGGAGGTGCCGCGCAGACGTGCACTGAAACGCTCGACGAAGGGCGCAATCGAGCTCACGTCCTCCAGGTCGAGAACGAAACCCGTTGTGCCGAGCTCGGATTCGATTTGCCGAACACCGGCATCGGTTCTCGATGTCCCGTAGACTGTCGCACCGAGTTCGGTGAGCGCTCCTGCGATGGCCTTTCCCAGACCCCTGTTCGCTCCGGTGACCAGAGCAGTCTTTCCTGAAAGCGAGAACGTGAGCACAGTGTCTACCGCGGCCGGACCGAGAGTGTGGCTGGAGCCCATGGCAGCGGTGCGCCGCCGTACTTCGCTGCACGCACATCACCCGAGCGGGCGTGGCCCTCGAAGTACTCCACCCGCGCAGCTCTTCCGCAGAGGGTTCCGAGTTGGGCGCTCGCTGACTCCGAGGTTATCTCCTGGTAGGTCACGGTCTTCAGGTACTTTCCTACCCACAGCCCTCCCGTGTAACGCGCTGCACCGCGCGTGGGCAAGGTGTGATTGGTGCCGATCACTTTGTCTCCGTACGAAACACATGTCTTCTCGCCGAGGAAGAGTGCACCGTAATTGCTCATAGCTTCTAGTGCTTGACGCGGCGTGTCGGTCAAGATCTGCACATGCTCGGACGCAAATGTGTCGGCGAGGGCGTAAGCGGCTTCGATGTCGGCGGTGACGATCACCTGTCCGTGGTCTCGCCATGCGACACCTGCGAAGTCGCGGGTAGGCATGTCGGGCAGGATCGCGTCGATGTGCTCGATAACGCTGCGAGCGAGGGCTTCGGAATCTGTGATCAAAACGGCAGGCGAATCCGGACCGTGCTCGGCCTGGCTGAGAAGGTCCACTGCGACAATGAACGGGTCCGCATTCGAGTCGGCGACGATCAAGACCTCGGTTGGCCCGGCGAACAAGTCGATTCCCACCTGGCCGAACAGTTGGCGTTTGGCCTCGGCAACGAAGGCGTTGCCAGGGCCGGCGAGCATGTCGACTTTCCGAATGCTTTCGGTGCCGAGTGCCATTGCAGCAACCGCCTGCACACCACCGAGTAGGTAGATGTCATCCGCACCTGCGAGATGGAACGCGGCAACGGTTGCTGCAGGGACTTCGCCTCGGATCGGAGGGGTGCACGCCGTGACGTGTGGAACGCCTGCGACCTTCGCCGTCACGGTAGTCATGTGCGCAGAAGCGACCAACGGGTATCTACCGCCCGGTGCATATGCTCCGGCCGCGGACACCGACAGATTGCGTTGTCCTAGATGGACACCCGGCGAGGTCTCGACCTCGAAGTCGTGCAAGGAATCGCGCTGATGCTGAGCGAAAACTCGGACGTTACGCTGAACGGTCTCGATGTCGGCGATGACCTCGGCAGGAACTGTCGAGATAATCTCGTCGATTCTCTCTGCGCTCAGTCTGAAGCTTTCCGGGCTCCACCTGTCGAATTTCTCGGAATATGCGCGGACCGCAGCGTCGCCGCGGTCGCGGATGTCGGCGATGACCGTGGATACGGTGTCCGCGACCGAGGGGTCACCGGTGGTCGCGGTGTCGACCTTTGCGGGTGTCTTCAGATGAAGTGTGTCGGGCATGATTGCCGCCTTTCTGTGGTGCTGGTGGGGTTGGGAAATATCCGATGCGACGGTGACCGCACTACCGTGCCTGCTGAACCGCTGCGTCTTCGAGGATGTCGAAGTCCCCGAGGTCGGGGCGTCTGACCATCTCCCAGTATTCGACGTTCAGGAAGGGCATGACGAAAATGACTCGGCCCTTGGAATTGCGGTAGTAAGTCGCGAATCCTGGATGGGTCCACACCGTCTTGGAGTGCATCGTATCGACGAGTTCGTTGTATCGGTTCGTAGAGTCTTCGGTAGCGCTGATAGCAGTGATGTTCTTGCGGAACATTTCGGCCAGAAGGTCACGGAGGTACCGAGCTTGAAGCTCCATGAAGTACATGAAGCTTCCGCTACCCGGCAGCGAATGCGGTCCACCGAGCATGAAGAAATTGGGGAAATGCGGAATGGAAACGCCGAGGTAGGCGCGGGGGTCGTCGTCGTCCCAGGCCTTGCTGAGGTCGAGCCCTCCCTCGCCGCGTACCTCGAGTGAACTCAAGAACCGTGCAGCCTCGAATCCTGTCGCCCAGATGATGACATCGACGTCGAGTTGTTCACCCGTGGACAATGTGAGTCCGGTCCGTGTCACATCCGAGACACCGCTCGTGAACAGATCGACGTTCTCGCGCTTGAGAGTTCGATACCACCCGTTGTCGAGGAGCATTCGCTTGCCGAAGGGCGGATAATCGGGGACGGCTTTTTCGATCAGATCGGGTCGTCCTTCCAAGGCGGACTCGATGTATTCCGTCAGGAATTCGCGCTGTCGGTCGTTTCTCCGGTTCACCGATCGTTCGGGGTGCGGCCACGACGGATCCACCCTGAGTGCGTCGATGATCTTGTCACCGTGCTGATAGAAGAGCCCGATCCAGTTCCACGCCCTGTAGAGCGGAAGATGTTGCAGGAGTGTGCGTTCAGCAGCAGGCACTTCCTCGCGGAACTGGTCGAAGGGTGCAACCCACTGCGGTGACCGTTGCACGATGGCCAGGTGTTCGACGATCGGAGCGATCGATGGTGAGATCTGTTGGCTGCTCGCGCCTGCCCCGACGATCGCTACACGTTTGCCGGTGAGATCAAAGCCATCCGGCCATCTGTTCGAGTGGAATTGAAGTCCCTCGAACTTCTCGCGCCCCGCGATCGACGGTAGTTTCGGCTGGTTCAGCGAACCCACCCCACTGATGACCATGTTCGCGACATGGGTGTCCAGATCACCGTCCCGGTTTCGGGTGGTGACGGTCCATAGTGCGGTGTTGTCGTCGTATACGGCGCTCACGACCTCGGTCTCGAACGAGACCTCGGTACGGGCATCCAACGAGTCGAGCACGCCGTTGAAGTATTCGTAGAGCTCGTCCCGGAGCTCGAAATGTCTATCCCAGTCTCGGTAATCGAACGAGAACGAGTAGAGGTGGCTCGGTGTGTCGACACCCGCGCCGGGGTAGCGGTTCTGATGCCACACGCCGCCGGCATCGGTACCCCGCTCGAACACGGTGAACTCGATACCGAGTTGCTGCAGTAGGTGGATGGCGGCAAGCCCGGAGATCCCCATTCCGATGACGATGGCGCGCGTCCCCGCAGGAGGGGTGACGTCCGGTAATTCGTCCAGTTCGCCGCTGTCGGCGGAGCGTCGACGGAGTTCCTCGGTCAGAATCGCTGCGTATCGCCGGTCGATCGGTTCACCGAGGAAAAAGCTCGCGGCCTTCTCCATGTCGCGAACGTCGTGCAGATCCAGCACCAGGCGCCGGTGCGCTAGCAAAGACGCGATCGCGTCGACGGCTGCGTCGCGGACGACGCGTTGATCGGCCTCGGCAATATCGCCGGTCGGGCGAGGTGAGACTCCGCGGAAATGACTGGGAGCGAATCGCGGTCCTATCCAGGACTCGTCTCCGGTCACCTGGTAGAGGACCATCAGCAACACCGGTACCGAGGCTCCTTCGACCGCCTCGCGAACCTCGTCTTCTGTCAAGGCAGGTGCGCCGTGCGACTCGGTCTTGTGATGCACCTTGGTCGTCGTATTGGTCATCGTTCCTCCGTATCGAGATTTCTCGATCAGTCAACATGATCGTTAACGACTCGTCAACACATGCGTTGAAACCAATTTCGTCAAAACGGGTGACCGTTAACGGGAGCGTTGACGACCGTGCGGGACCGGCCTAGTATTCGGATTCGGCTCGTAAAGCCCCGTCTCCAAAAAGAATCGACTTGGGACGATCTACGAATGCAAGGATCAGGTCCATGTACAACCAGTCCGTGTTCAGCGAATGCATGCCCCTCGGCGATGTGCTCATCCGTTCCGGCGAACGTTTTCCCGATCATCCCGCGTTCGTACTGCCGAACGAGACTCTGTCGTACCGGGAGATGACGGCCGGCGCGGTCCGTATCGGCCGCCTGCTCATCGCCCTCGGGCTGCGGGCCGGTGACAAGGTCGGGGTGCTTGCGCCCAACTCACGCGAATTCGTCGAGGCCGCGTTCGGTACGGCGCTCGCAGGCGCAGTACTCGTGCCGCTCAACCCACGTCTTCGCAGTCGCGAACTGAGTTACATCATTGCCCATTCCGAGATTTCGGTCGTGCTCACCACGGACGCACTCGCACCCCGCACGGACTTCCGAACGGAACTGACTGCAGCTTTTCCAGGAGTGGCGACGAGCGACTCGTTGGGCCTGGCGCTCCACGAAGCACCACACCTTCGAGAAATCGTCATGTTGAAGGGTGAAGGGGGACCCGGGATCGTCGGTGCATCGGCGGTGGACGAACTTGCTCACTCGGTGACGAAGGCCGACATCGAGGTGCGAAGACAACGGGTGCGACTGCGCGACGACGCCGTGATCATTTACACCTCGGGAACCACTGCTTCACCCAAGGGTTGCGTGTTGTCGCATGAGGCCGTGACACGAGGGCCCATCGGACGCACGGCGCAGGCCGTCCCATTCCCTGAGCCGCGTGAGAACAGGGTGTTCTGGTCACCGGCACCGCTGTTCCACATCGCGGCACTGCAGGGCCTGATTGCCTGTGTAGCAATGGGATCAACGTATCTGACCGACGTGTATCTCGACGGTGGGCGGGCGCTGGACATGGTGCGCAAGTGGCGTCCGACCTCGCTGTGGCCGATGTTCCAGTCGGCCTTCGATACTTTGATGGACGCACAGGGCTTCCGGGAAGTCGACTTGGGGGATGCGACGTCGTTGATCACGGTCGGCAGTGCCGACGAGATGCGCTTCGTCCAATTACGATTCCCGAAAGCATTGCTCATCAACGGATCTGGAATGTCCGAGATGGCAGGTCACTTTTCCTTGTCCAAGCCTACAGACGACGTCGAATTGAGGGCGGTCACCTCCGGGATGCCTGTACATGGGGTAGAGGTCAAGATCGTAGACCCGGTGACGTTGGGTATTGTGCCGCTCGGCGAGCTGGGTGAGCTTTACGTGAAGGGCTACGCAATGATGACCCGCTACTACCGAGACCCGGTGCAGACCGCCGCCGCAATCGACGAGGAAGGTTGGCTGCACACCGGAGATCTGTTCCGCACGTTGAGTAGTGGGCATCTTCGCTACGAGGGCCGGCTGAAGGACATGATCAAGGTGGGTGGTGAGAACGTCCCCGCCATCGAGGTCGAGTCATATCTGTGTACGCACCCCGATGTCGTACTTGCGCAGGTCGTCGCGAAGCGCGACCGCCGACTCGATGAGGTGCCCGTCGCGTTCGTCGAATTGCGCGAAGGTGCCACTGTAAGTGCCGACGACATCATTGCGTTCTGCAGGGGACAGATTGCAAGCTTCAAAGTCCCACGTCAGGTGTTCTTTCTGGGCGCCGAAGAGTGGCCGAGGTCGGCCACGAAGGTGAACAAGAGGGCCCTCCGCGAGGTGGCCGCAACCAGTTCGTGATCAACGAATGTGTTGCCTGTCACGGTCGGCAACGCTAGTGTTGATCGCATCGAAGGTCCCACGAATCGATTCCCCCGCTGCGGCAGTTGCCCGGCGCTTCTCTGAACCGAGGAATTCGCATGATTCAGGAATCAACGCCCGCAGTCGCTTTGATCGAAGAACCCACGGCCCGACGTCGTCTCTTTGGCGGAGCAGTCGGAACTTTCGTGGAATGGTTCGACTTCGTGACTTACGCGGTGACAGCACCGACGCTCGCACTGCTGTTCTTTCCGAAGTCCAATCCCTCTGCGGCAGTGCTGGGGACGCTCGCGATCTTCGCTGTCGGCTTCATTGCCCGCCCATTGGGAGGAGTCGTGTTCGGGTATCTCGGCGATAAATACGGTCGTATTCGCGTCATGGCATCGGTGATCTTGTTGATGGGCGTGGCAACTGGGGCAATTGGATTGTTGCCGACATATGCCAGTATCGGAATGGCCGCCCCCATCCTTCTCTTGATCTTCCGGTTGATCCAGGGATTCTCTACTGGCGGAGAGCATTCTGGGGCACTGAGTTTCGTACTGGAATCGGCACCGTCGGACAAGCGAGCATCATGGATTGCCATCATCTATGCCGTGACCATTCTGCCGAGCCTGGTGCTCGGCTTCGGGATCATCGGCTTGCGTGGAGCGATCGGTGACGACGCCTACACCGACTGGGGTTGGCGTCTACCTTTCTTCCTCGGTGCACTTCTGGCGTGTGGTGGTCTCTGGATCCGCTTAAAACTGAGTGATCCTCAGGAGTTCGTCAAGGCTAAGAAGGAACGCGTAGCTGCGAGCAAGAACCCGCTCAAGACAGCAGTTGTCGAGGAATGGCCTGCCCTGCTTCGGGTGTTCCTGCTCCTTGCGCCCACGCTGATCGCGTACTACCTCGGGATCACGTACCTCTACACCCATATGGTCTCGAACCTTGGCATGAATCCGAACACGGCCTTGCTGGCCAACACGCTCGCAGGTGCGTCCATTGCGATTCTGGTTCCAGTCTTGGGGCGGGTGGCAGATCGTGTCGGCCGAAAGCCGTTGATGTGGGCAGGTGCGGCTTACATGACGGTTATTGCGTTCCCTGCTATGTTCTTGGTCAATACCGCCACGTTCTGGGGTGCGTTCGGCGGCAGCTTGCTGCTCGCCTCTGCTACGTCCCTGTTCGTTTCCGGGTCGATCGTGACGATGCTCGAACTCTTCCGGACGTCGAGCAGGTACTCAGGGCATGGGTTGTCCTACGGAATGGGAACAGTAGTGTTCGGGGGCTTCACACCGATAATTGCCGGCAGCCTGATAGACGCGGTAAGTCCGTCTGCTCCTGCTGCAATGGTTGTCGTCGCGGGAGTCGTAGGCATGGTTGTCCTGCGGTACACGCCGGAGACCAAGGACGTTGCTCTCGCCACCGCACTCTCCCGGTCCGTTGTTGATTCCGCGTCCGACGGTGCAGCGGTCAAGAAGCCCGACCTGCATGCGGGATCTGCTCAATAGCTGCAGACACATAACGGCGTCGCCGGCAGGCTGACCACAGTCGGTCCGGGGGCGCCGCAGAGTAGAACAGTTCAAGAACCAACGAGTCTTGGTCGATCCTTGGCCCGAGCGGGTTTCTGCCGAGCGCATTCCGCAGGTCGTCGTGGGCCACAGATGACATCGTGACAATCATGCGTGACATTCAACGAGTTGTCGCCTACGTGCGGTTCGACGATGCGTCGGTCGATGTCGCGTTGTCCGACGTGTGGGCGCGCTCGCTTGGAGTACCAGTGCATCGATACCTGGGTGGTCCGCATCGTGTGTGCCCTTAAAGGCAAGGCGGATGCGTGCGTGCGCGCCAACGTGCGAGGGGACAGGCTGACGCCAATGAAGTGCTTGCCGAAGGTCGTTCAGAGCGGTGTCTAGATAGCCGAACAGTCAACGTCTACAGGCTAGTTCGACGCTCTCCGTGAGGCTCTACTCGAGCATCAGCTCGTCCGACTCTGACGATTTGATCTCGAAGGGACTGGGACCGGTCAGCGTCCGTCTCGTGTGTCGTCGCGGGTGGGCTGCTGCGGCCGATGTTGCGAAGGGAGCAATACGTGCGACCTTGTACACGCTTGCCTTAGATGTGGATTGTCGACGAGGGCACTCAGGTCAGGTACGGAACGATGGTCGGGTTGTCCAGTACGGTCCTGCGCGCGTGATGCCAGGCACCGGTCAATGGAGATTCCAGTCCGTATGTGGCCAAAGTGATCTGGGGGTTGAACTGTGGCACCCTTTCGGATCGTGAGCGGATGAGGCCGTTGACGTACGGCTCCAACCATGGAAACAACGGAGGAAGGATACCGCCGAGTACAACGACGTCGACATCGGTGTAGTTGCTCATTGTTCCGACGGCAGATGCGAGCGCCTCGCCTCCACGACGCAATGAAGCATGCGCGGCGGCGTTGTCGGCCTCCAGTAGATCGATCAGCTCCGTAACAGATTGCGAACTGTCGAGGCCTGCGCGTTCGAGGAGCGCGTGGAGACTGAGGTACAACCCGAGGCATCCTCGGGCCCCGCAACTGCACTGCGGACCCGCCATGTCGACGCCGACGTGTCCGACGAGTCCAGCCAGTCCGTGCGACCCGCCGTAGATGTCGCCTTCGATCAGCAAGGCACCGCCCACTCCCTCACGTTGTGCGCTGATATATGCCATGGCGCGAGGCCGAGTATCGCTCGGGTAGGTTGTGTATTCGGCTAGGGCGCTCAGTCGCCCCTCGTTGATCACTTCGATGCTCCGGGGTTGCGCTAAAGCCTCTTGGAGCGGTGTTCGAACGTCGAACGCGCGTAAGCCCAATGGCAGGGCGGCCACGATGTTCGAGTCGTGCGCAACGATCGCCGGCAGAACAGCCACGGGGTTCGCGATCCACGCGTTGCTGGCGTGGTTTGCGTGTTCGATGGCGGAATCGAAAATGTCCGTCAGCGCCGTAACGAAACCTGATCCATCGCCTGGCTCGATGGTGTGGGCTCTGTGCGCGGACCACAGAACTTGACCCGCCAGGTCTCGGACTTCGCCGATAACCGATTTGGGAAATAGCTGAACTGCCACTGTGCGGACACGATCCGGTGCAGGCATCAACAGCCTTCGCGGTCGCCCCCGTCGTCCTTGGACGTTGCCGGACTCGACCAGTAATCCCCGCGCAATCAAGTCCTCCACCATGGTAGTTACAGTCCCGCTGACCAAGCCGGTCCGCTCACGCAGCTCCATACGCGCGCATGGCGCGTTCTCTGCGGCGGCGGCCATCACCAGAGACAAGTTGTGTCGGCCGACGTCAGAGGAAAGTGCGGGAGAACCTGTCATGGATTCGTATTGTCCGCTACGCCTGCTGCCGGGCGGAAGAGAGGCCGACGCGGATCTGAACTCCACAATCCGAGGGCGCGTGCCCAAGCGTACTGGCGATGCGTTCTCTTGCCGTTAGCTCACGGCTCACACCGCCACCGGATGTCTCAAAGACGCAGAAATCAATAACGGTAATAGCCTGGGACAAATCGGGAATGGACTCGGGATCGACGCCGAGAAATCTTTTAGTCAATCGTTGACTTATAGGCCTGAACCGTCTTAGTGTCGTAGAGCACACCTTCGATATTGGAGCCCGGTCGCCATCGACCCGCCGCCAACCAGGAGACATCGAAACCATCTGTGCCGGAGACCAATCCGAGTCTCAGAATGCCGGTGCTGCCGAAAACGACAGAAGGAAGTAAGCCATGAAAGGCATCGTCTTTACAGGCAACCGCAGGGTGGAAATCCGCAACTTTCCGGTTCGAGAGCCCGGACCGGGTGAAGTAGTTGTCGCCGTACGAGCGTCCGGCATGTGCGGAAGCGATCTCCACGTATACCGTGCCGCACGGGACGGGGACGACACGGTCGGACAAGCGATTGCGGGCCACGAGCCTGCCGGTGTAGTCCATAGTGTCGGGCCCGGAGTAGGAGACCAGCTCGCGGCGCCGGGCGACCGCGTTATGGTGCACCATTACATCGGTTGTACGACGTGCGACAGTTGCAGGTCCGGGTGGCCGCAGATGTGCACGAAAGCTCCGTTTCGTGCGTTCGGGACTCAGGAGCACGGAGGACACGCTCCGTACATTGTGGTCCCGGCAGCGACCTTGGTGCCTCTCGATGACTCGCTGAGCTTCGAGGCAGGCGCGGCCATCGGATGTGGCACCGGCACGGCATGGGGTGGCCTGGAACGTCTCGGCGACGTAGGGGGATCGACATTGGTGGTCTTCGGACAAGGTCCGGTGGGGTTGTCGGCGACGATGCTCGCGACAGCAAGGGGTGCACGTGTCATCGCCGTCGATCCAGAACCGGCCCGCCGGGTCCATGCCGAGCGGTTCGGTGCCGTAGCCACCGTCGATCCGGTAAAAAGCAACGCCTCGGACATGATTCGGAATTTGACCGACGGAGCGGGAGTGCCGCTCGTACTGGAAACCTCCGGAAACTCCTCTGCGATCTCCGCTGGAATGGACTGCCTGCGACCATGGGGAAAAATCTGTCTGATCGGTTTGGGTGCGGGTGAGGCACGATTCCGCGTGACTGATTTCTATCGAACCCAGGTGACAGTCATGACGTCGTGGACGATGTCTATCGTCCAACAACGACAGTGCGCCGAATTCGTTGCGCGCGAGAAGCTGCCGATCGACGAATTATTCAGTCATCGTTGGCATCTGAGCGAGGCTGCCGAAGCTTACGAAGAGTTCGACAAGCAGAATGCAGGAAAAGGTGTTTTTGTGTTCGACGCACTGGATTCAGATGTCGAACGAGTCGGTGCCGAATCCGCCATTTTCGGAGAGGATCGATAATGAACGCAGTAAATCCTCGCCGCCGCCTCATCGGAGGGTGTATTGGCAATGTCTGCGAGGTCTTCGACTACTCGATCTACGCTCTCGCCGCACCGGCGCTCGCGCTGCACTTCTTCTCGCGAGAGAATCCTACCGCTGCCTTGCTCGGAACCTTTGCAATCTACGCGCTGGCCTTCTTCGCGCGACCAGTGGGCGGTGTTCTGTTCGGTTTTATGGCGGACAGGGTCGGCCGCCTCAAGATATTGTCGTTGACCATTCTGCTGATGGGCGGAGGAACGGTCGTCACAGGGCTGCTTCCCACGTACGAAACAATTGGTACCGCGGCGCCCGCGCTCCTCGTTTTGTGCAGGCTCCTGCAAGGACTTTCGATGGGAGGCGAATCGTCGGGCGGCTACAGTTTCATCGTGGAATCCGCACCGGACGGTAAACGCGGACGTTGGATCGGTTTTGCCGTGTGCTTCATCTACGTCCCGACTTCGCTCGCCGCAGTGTTTGTCCTCGGCGTTCAAGCAGCTCTGGGTAGTGAGGCTTATATGGATTGGGGTTGGAGAGTGCCGTTCATTTTCGGCGGTCTCATCGCAGTGGCAGGGTTCTGGATACGCCGCACGCTCGACGATCCGGAGGAATATACTGCCGCAGTTGCCAATCAGGGTGACGCGCGGAGCACAATTCGGGAAGTAGCTGCTTCGAGGAAATCGATGCTGCGAGTGATACTTCTGCAAGTTCCACAGGCCGTAGGAGCCTATCTTCTCGTCGGCTACATGTTTACTTTCGTCGTGAAGACAGGCGGTCTCGATGAAAAGCCGGCTCTGTTCTCCAACGCCGCGGCAATCCTGGTCCTCGCGGTGATTGCAGTGTTCTTCGGCTCGCTGGGTGACCGTATCGGTCGAAAGCCACTGCTCATCGGGGGCGCGTCGTGGTTAGCGGTGACCGCGTACCCGGCGTTCTCGCTCGCCGCATCCGGAACGCTCCTGGGTGCAATCGTCGGACAGAGCCTTCTAGCGATCGGAGTCGCCATCTTTGCCGCCGGCTATTTTGTTACCGCCGTAGAACTATTCCCGACTGCAGTGCGCGGCACCGGTCATGGATTCTCGTTCAACCTATCCGCGGCGATCTTCGGAGGGACCACACCGCTCGTCGCCACCGCCCTCGTCGGCTCTCTCGACAGCCCGGTTGCCCCTGCGTTCTACGCGATGTTGTTGATCCTCACCCTCGGTGCGGCCGGCATTGCCATGACGCCGGAAACCAAGGACACGGATCTGCGAACCTCTGTGCAGTCGACTGGACCAACCGGGAGGATCTCTTCGTCCGACCGATCCACAGTCGACACAAGCAGCAACTAGACCGCAACGGCACGAGGCGCACGGCTAGGTGTTGAACGAAGAACAGCGCATCGCTGCGTAAGAGAAGAAGGTGCATCTTTGCGCCCCAATTCCGCCCTCGCTGGACGGCTCCTAGGGACTGTCTGGTGAGGGCGGGCTGATGAGCGCAGGGCGAGCTGCCCGGTGATCAGAGCACCTAACAGCATTTTCGCAATTTTCACTTCTACGTCAACGGATGCAAGCGTTCGGATGTGCGTTTGGTCGGAACCCAGTTATTTTTAAATCACGGACGTAAGCGATGACGTGATGATTGCGCGTGAATATGGATCAGGTTGGGTCTGTCCTTGCATCTTGTCTCCGCTGGTGCGCGGTCTCCGACCCCCGGAAGAGCACTCAGCGCGAGAGTGGGAAAGAGGTGTAGACGAAGGTTGCTGGGACCTGTCCGAGGTTGCGTAGATCGTGCATACTGCCAGGTAGAACGATACTGTCACCCACTTCCAGGCTAACCTCTCCGGTTTCGAGGATTATGTCGAGCGCCCCGGAGGTCAACGTGATGACATGGAGCGCGTCGTCGAAGTGAAGATCGAGTACCCACTCATGGCCGACGGACACGGGTGGAACAGACAGCAAGCGAACTACTGCTCCGCTCGAAGGTGGCTCGATTCCAACTTCGCCTACCCGGCTCGCTAGGCCGTGTTCTGGACGGAATGGAATCTGTGGCTGCCACCAGACCTCTTCGATTGACACCTTCCCCGGATGGGATTCGGCCATGTCCCGCGCGTCCGAAAGGACAACCGACCGACCCTGGGAATCTGTGCCTACGACGATCCGGCGATTTTTCGATCTGCTCATGTCCATGATCTCTTTTCTACTTCCTGGTTGGTGCGAGCCATCGGAACGATGGCTTACATGCCGTCCGGTCTTCCTCCCCAGGAGTCTGGAGATTGCGCGACACGAACAATCTGAAGGTCTTCAAGGGCACGGCACCATCTCGTAGATGAGAACATGCAGATGCACCCTGTGTCCGTTTTTGACTCGCAGGCGGAACTAAACGTTAATTTACATGCTGCCATTTCGGGCAGTCTGGCAGCTTAATAGGGGACACCTACCACACTTATTGCTGTTCCCAATTGATGAGATCGCAGACAACAGAATTTTGGGGTGGTTAGTTCAATAGAATGGTGAAGTCGGACCAGAACATATTCCTCAACGGCCCGGTCAAGGCCGTTAACAATGTCGAGGTCGCTGCGATTGGTGGGTCGACTGGTTCTCCAAACCGTCTCTCGATGGCGGTCCTTGGAGTGCCACCGATCAGCGACATCACAAGGTCCGCAATAGAGGCGCTCGAAGTGCTCCAGCCGTTCAGCCACCTGTGTACCCGCAGCGTTGGAGAGCACGGTGACTCGATCACCGGGGAGCACCTTGAGTCCGGTCTCGATCGGGGATACGCCTTGTGATGCCTTCTTTTACTGCGAAATTCTGAAGAGCCAATGGCGGAAGCAGGTGTAAGAATCTGCACTCCCTAGAAGTTCCCCGCGATCCGCGGTCGCCTGCGGGCGGTGGAACCTCGAAGAACGATTGGGGGTCGAGTGTCTCCCGAGCGATGCTGTGCCGAGTTGGCAATACGCCATTTTGCTATCCACGGCGGTGCCCACGGATAGGTACGGAAACATGCTCGACCGTGTTGTCGTGGCGCTACCCCCCCCGAAGGAGCCGGTTGGTATGCACATGATCCCGGTGAATGGCCCGGCGCGGTGGTCAGCACGCTGACCGAGGCTCCTCCGCCGTTGGTGCCATGGGCGGCACCATTGTCGGGGGAGGCGATGTACGCCTTCTTGCTCAAGGTGTCCCCGCTGTCTGGATATGAGACCGTCGTGGGTTGGTGGTTCAGTCACTTTTCGCAGCGGTGGACCTGTGTGGTGTGTGGGGGGACTTCGGTGGATCCGCATTGAGCAATCGATGTTCGAGCGTGCCACTGCTCGGGTCAACTGGGGGTGGATCGACCTGAACCGGTTTGTACAGAAACGCCTGGTCAAGGTTGGTTCGGTGCGTCCGGGTGGGACCATCGAAATATGATTGATCTTGCTGGGGGTCAAGGGGTCGCAGGTTCAATCCCTGTCAGCCCAACACCGAGCAGTTCAGAGGCAGTCTCGGAGAGATTCGAGGCCGCCTTTTTGTCTGAATGTAGGGCCCCGTGCCGCTCAGTGTCACTACCCGTTCGTTAGTTGATTCTCGGTGTCCACAGCCGTCCGCATCGACCGCCCTAACTGAGCCGGGGGTTCGGACGCTTCGACCGCGTGAATCTCGAATCCCGGATCAAACTCTTGTGGGATCCGTTCGAGCCCTGACGGCGGTTCGCCACGCGCGTTCGCACCGAGCGATCTGCACCCTTTTGCCGGGTGATTCAGTCGACCTACCAGTGGCCGATGTCAACCTTCTAAATTGCATTTTCCGCACCATCATGTGCAGAGTGCCAGTTCAGCGTATTTTGGGACGGCAAATGTGTCGGTGACCTGCGCTCGGCTGCGTGGATGGACGACCGACCGACCCGAACACCTGCCGAAAGAGTCCGCCTGTGCCGCTGTCAACACCCGACATCGACTTTCGCTACATTCGCCCCTTCGGACAACCCGCCACGCGCCCGAACGCTTTCGAGGAATTGACCTCGATTTTGATCGAACAACGTGACGACTGGCCAGCAGGCACCACGTTCTTTCGGTTCGGGAACCCCGATGGCGGACGCGAGGGTAAGGGCGTGTTGCCCAATGGTGATGTCTGGGCCTGGCAGGCGAAGTATCTGCATGGCTTTGACGGCTCAGCTGCTGGCCAGATCAAGAAGTCACTGACACGGACTCTGGAAAACGAGTCCACACTCACGAGATACTTCGTCGCTCTCCCTATCGACCTGCCTGCAGGGGATACCGATCGGGCAAAGTCTGCGTTCACGCTGTGGGGTGAGGAGGTCGCAAACTGGCAGGCGTTGGCCGGCGAGCAAGGCCTTTCAGTCGATTTCGTGTATGTAGGAATGCATCAGATGGCCACCGCCTTGACAGAACCAAGGAACGCAGGCCGAGTCAAGTACTGGTTCGATGCGAATATTCTGACCAAGTCGGACCAGCAGACCCGCATTGACGACACAGCGGCGAAGCTCGGGCGTCGATACAGCCCGAAGCTGCACGTCGAGGTCGACGTCGTCCAGGTCGTCGACGCGGTCGGTCGCACCTCGAGCTACATCGAACGCTGGCAGCAGGCACTCTCGCAGCTTCGTTCCGCTCGTCAGTGGGGATGGAGAGCACCTGAAGGTCAAGAAGAGAAATTCGACAGTGCCCTAGCTACCAGCGACGCTGTTTTGCCTATTGCTGATCACGCTTTACAACGCTTGATCGAGTCTGCACAGACATGCGAGGACCTTGCAGGTGTCGATAAGGAAATCACCGACGCGATCTCGGCTCTCAGAGCACTCGACGAACTTCTGCACACGCACTCGCGCTCTGAGGGCGGATACTACGTTGGTGATGCCGCGACGCTCTACGGCAACGTTCGCAAGTCACTCAGTGCCCTGAATGCGGCTTGGACTCTCTGGATTTCCACGGCCACTCGTGCGGCGATCCGCGGCGAATTGCTGTTGACCGGCCGGGCAGGTGTCGGCAAGTCACACCTGCTGTGCGATGTTGCGCGCCGTCGAATCGTAGATGCACAACCCACAATTTTGATTCTCGGACAGGAGTTCGACAACCGCGCATTGATGACTCAGATCCCCGAACTGGGTGAGTTCGTCGGTACGACAGACGATTTGCTGTCCCTTCTGGATGCAGCCGGCGAAGCAACCGGAAACAAGGCGCTGCTGATGATCGACGCGATCAACGAGAGCGACGACGCCGATAGGTGGGCGGATGCGATCCCTGCTCTACGGACCAAAGCTGCGCGGTATCCTCACGTGGGACTGGTCATTTCGTGTCGAACTGAATTCGTCGAGCCTGTAGTCGGAACAACCGACTTGCCTACCGAGGAGCACTACGGCTTCGAAGAGGCGACGGACACCGCAGTGCGCCGCTTCGCATCCGAATACAACCTCGACGTCCCTACATTTCCCGTTTTCAACCCAGAGTTCGGCAATCCTCTGTTCCTACGCCTGACCTGCGAGGCATTAGAGACTCTCGGCACCTCCCGCTTCGTTCTTGGTTCAGCTGGGCTCACCACGGTGTGCGATGCTTTCGTCGAGGCGACGAACAAACGTCTCTCCGGTCCGCAACGTTGCGACTACGACTCAGCTCGGAACCTCGTCCAGGCGACGATCCAGCAGCTCGCGCAGTTTGAAGGTGGTCACTTCGACAGGGCCGACGTTGCGCGAATAACTACGAACCTACTGCCGGGTCGACCGTGGTCGAAATCTCTGATGAAGGGGCTGCTCGACAACAGCATTCTGATCGAAACCGGCACCGACCGAATAGCTTTCGGTTACCAGCGGTTGGGTGATGTGTCCAGGTCCAAGGAGATCGCATCCAGATCGTTGACCGAGATCGAGCAGTGGGTTCGGTCGTCGGGGCTGTCTTCGTGGCGAGAGCGCGGCACGCTCGGAGCGCTCGCGGTAATCCTGCCAGAAACACATGGCAGGGAACTCATCGATGTCGCCACGGTCGACAACAAAGTCCCGAAGGTCGCCATCGACAGCTACTTGGAAAGTTTGATTCTGCGCGACCCTACATCTGTCACTACCCGCACGATTCAGATCGCAGAGGGCCTGCTGGACAGCAACCGATACGCCCATGAGACCTGGTCACAGATATTCCGCCTCGCTTGCGTACCAGGCCACCCCATGAACGGACGATGGCTTCACGAGTCCCTCGCACGGCAAGATCTGGCCGAACGAGATTCGGCATGGTCCGTGTGGTTATTTGGCGCGTCGGATCCCGATGAACATTCCCCGGTCAGGACGCTCATCGAATGGGCGTGGCCTCCGAGCTCGAGTCAGCGCGTCGTACCCGATCGTGAGACTGGGGCACTGGCCATTTTGGCACTCGGATGGCTACTGACCACATCGGATCGGCGTGTACGAGACCAAGCAACCAAGGCGATGGTTGCCGTTGGTGAGCAGAACGTGCCCGCCTTCGTCGATGCCATAAAACTGCTACTGGAAGCCAACGATCCTTACGTCATCGAACGGGTCAGCGCAGCTGCATGTGGAATCGTGCTTCGCGACTCGGTTCCACACGACGTGCACACAGTCGCCGATGAGTTGGCCGCGTTCGTGGCAGACACATGGCCGCAGCACCTCCTCACTCGCGACTACATTCGGTCGGTCTTCGATGAAGCCGCCAAGACGGGGTGGCAAGGGCCTACTGGCGCTCCGCCGTACGGAGCCAAGTGGCCCGTCGATGCCACACCTCATGACGAGATCGAGCAGCTCACTGCACCGCCCGAGTACCTCTACAGCTCGATCTGGCACTCGATCTCCGGAATGGGCGATTTCGGGAATTACATTCTTGAGCCGGCGATTCGAGACCTGACCGTAGAAGACCGGCCCGCGTTGCTCGAACTAGTCGAGCGAACAATCTTCGACCGCGTCCGCAATCTCGGATGGTCGCCGGCAAGGTTCGATTCGATTGACCGCGGGCTTCGCCGCGGACGATCCGACGGGCCCAACGAGCGGATAGGGAAGAAGTACCAGTGGATCGCACTCTACGAAGTGCTCGGTGCCCTCGCTGATCACTTCCAACTGAAACCGGCATGGTCGTCAGAATCGCCGAGACCATATGAATATCCCGAACAGTTGATTTGGCGGGACCTCGACGTCACCGTGTTGGCGCGGCAACCATCGACGAGCGCGACAAGCCACGATGAACACTGGTTCTCTCCCGTCATGGCCACCTTCCCTGACACCATCGTCGACGGCTACCCTGACAACGTGACGGGGATCCCGGACCCCGTGAAGATGCTCGCCATAACTGATCCCGACGGAACGCATTGGCTCAACCTCTTGAGCTATCCGAAGTGGAAACAACACCACCCGCCTGAGGTGGAGGCGTTACGACCCCCTACGCGAGATGCGTGGATGTCACTCCACGCGTACTTGGTTCCTGCAAACTCAGCATCTGCTCTGCGAGGGTGGGCCGTCGGGAAAGACTGGTCTGGGCTGTGGATGCCTGACATCACCGAAAATTCCAACGCGTTGCTCGGAAGTCACCCGACTGGGCCTCGTTGGCAAGACATCGACGACCCGGATGAATGGAACAACGGTAAGGGTGGAACTCCGCCGACCGAATTCTCACAGACCGGCGCGTGGTACGGCGGAACAGGCACCGACCGTGACACCTCGGCAGATCGCGAGACGCAAGGCTTCGTCCCGAGCCGGACCCTGTTCCAAGTTCTTGGACTGCAACAAGGAGTGGACTTCGTATGGCGAGACGGCTCCGGTGTAGCGGTCATCGATCCATCACCCACCAAGGGCGGGCCGAATGTTTTACTCCTGAGACGCGATCTGGTTTCAGTACTCAGAGGTGCTGGATTCACACTGTTCTGGACTGTTCTGGCCGGGCACGAACACTCGACGGGGGATGTCGGCATACCTGGCCCCGAGTATCGGTGGATCAGCGCGAGCGCGTCGTACCTGCTTACTGACGGTGGAATCGAACTGATCGACGCTTATGCAGCCCGGTACGCACCCGGCCCACGGAAGGAATTCGATGTCGAATGGAACCTGTCGAAGTCCGACATTTAGAGATTTCGAACCGTCTCCGTCCGAAAAGATGGCCTCATCCGATACGAAGTGAGCGATGTCGACGGCCCACTAGGTCAGGCTCCCAGGGAATACCAGTTCGATTGCGTCGGTAAGGTTGTCGTGAGGTTCGCGACTGAGCCCGTAGAAACTTATTGTGTAGGACAATGCATTGTAGAATGCAAGGATTGCGGTGCGAGCGATATTTTCGACGTGGCTTATCTCGATCTTCAGGTCGGTACCGTGGTGGTCGCCGTGGTCGACTGCGATCCTCATTTGTCGGGCTTGGTAGAGCGAGGGGTGGGTCCCGGCAGACAGGAAGCTGTAGATGCCGAGCGCTTGTCGTTCTGAGACCGAGCCCTGAGCTTGCTCGTGCACAAATTTGAACATTCGAGCCACTGATGCTTCAAGCCCAGGTAACATCTCGCCAGCCAACGTGCGGCCTGGCTTCTCGTCGCTGAGGTCTTGATTACTCGTGCCAGGAAACGCCGCAATCGCGCGAGCGCGGGTAACTGTCCAACGCTGGTTCGCGTCCTTGTAGGCATCATCGTCTTCGGATCCCATACGCCCAGCAGCGATCTTGGCGAACTCGCAGCTGGCAAACTCCGCGAGGTAGGCGCGGGCCAAAATCTTCTCGGAAGGCGAGGTTGTCCCGATGACCCACATCACCGCCGCGCAATTCTCGATAATCGAGCGCGCAAGTGGCAGCGGCGGAAACATGACTTCTCCACCCCTGTATAGCGCCCCAAGGCCCGCAAGGTGCCCGGCCGCGACTTCGAGATAGGTGACGAGCACCTCGGAGATAAGATCGAAACCTGCCATATGGCCAACGGAGGTCGACGCCGGGTCTTGACTGGAAGCGAGCCGTTTTGCCTGGCTAGCAGCAGATCGTGGAGCAGGCGCCCAGTGTGAGTCGGCAGCGACCGCCAGAAATGTTTCACGGCAGGCCTCAGCGAGCTGCGCCAGGTCTTCGAGGCGGTTAGCCGATGTAAGCATATTCACGTGTCACATATTTTCACTTTGAGGGTGATTCTGTGGCTGCCGCTCAGGGTATCGGTCGTCGAAGCTAAGGTCGTGCGGCAAGCCAGCGTTCCGCGCGATCGCAGCTACTTCGACGAGATCCGAATCGTCGTCCAGCAGCATCTCCAAAGCTGCCTTGGCCAGCACCGCCGCCCATCCCAGCGCCTTCTCGAAATCTGTCGGTGGCATCCGGGATCGCGGCTTGGGGTGCAATACGATCGCACCTGTTTCGCCATTGACTGACACGTACTCGGCGACGCTCGCGCCAGAGAGGTGGACGGCACCTGTCAGGCCTCGATACATCGTGTACAGCAGTCCGGATCGGTCGAACCGGCCGCAAATCTGATCCATCGGGGGCACACGTGCGGCAGTAGGTAGGACGAGTAGAGGACGGAGGTCGGCCGGGATGGATTGTGCGAAGGGCTCGAGCCCTCTCAGCATGAGGCTGTGCGACTTGTCGATCGAGTTCGCTAGCAACGTTTCGGAATCGGCCGTCAACACGATCCATTGCGCGAGAAGAGCATGTTCCAGAGCGACACGCGCGTTGGCCGACGCCTCAAAACTACGTCCGGTATCGTGCAGTGTGAGAGCGGCACCCACTTGTGCCAGTGCGTGACGCGCAATTGGATACATGGACCGGAAACGAACGGTGTCCTCGCCAGCAACTGAGAGGGACATTTTAGAACGACGGTCCAACTCGACGGTTCGGCGCGCCGCTATCAACCAGCGGTCATGTTCTTCGCGATCCATTCGCCAATACTCCGCAATCACCGACTCGAAGAAGCAATACTTTGGTCGGAGCATACTTCACCTCTGTAAACCGGGGGCTTCTCTCAACATCTCCTGCCGGTGCGGTGACGGTCGTTTGCGTATTTCAGGTTTGGGTGGTGCGTGAGGAGGTCCGTAGGAACGTCGCGTTCGGTCGCGATTGAGGGCTTCGAATCCTTGCCATATCCGTGGGACAGGCGGCGGAGTTCGTTGACACAGATGTTGGCCCTATCGGACGGGCGCAGAAGATCGAGGTGTTCTCCACATCGGACACCGGGTCCACGTAGATGCGGGAGGGATCATACTGATCCGGGTGCGTCCAATCGTTTGTTCTCGTTGACACGAGAGTGACACAAGTCGGTGCGGATCGGGCTGGACTAGTGTGTACCTTCATGCACGAAAGCTGTTGTGATGCATGAGAATTTGGATTCATAGGAGTCCATCATAATCCACCCTTCCGGACTTAAAATCCGCTGTTCGAAGAGTCGGACGCCATCGGACGGGTTCAGTTCCGTCGGGGCTTGATGCCGGTTGCCTCCTTGAACCCGGCTTCGGTTTGGCACTTCTTGATTAGCCACTTCACGCATGCTTCGGTGTACAAGTAGTCACCATGCACGCGGTCAAACACGCAAAAGTCTTGTTTTGTTTCCTCAGGCTGCCCCGCACCGTTCGGGGGTCGAATTTTGTGCTTCTTCCAGTACAAAGACATTTCGTATGTCCTGAACACGTATGGGATCGCTGCCTGAACGCGTTCCGCGACCATGCCCGGTTTCATCTTGTCGTCATTAGATACCGGACGAGTCTTGGCTTTTGTTATAACGTAGCCTTTGTCCCTCGCAATCCCCTCGGCGACTGTGCGCTCTTCATCCGTTAGGTCGTGGTGGTTCACGAACTGTAGGGAAAGGTCGCCTTTCCGGTTCCCGGCTTCCAGCAGGACGGTGAGCCGCATACAATAGCGGGGATCGCGAGAAACTGAGTCGTCGAGTCCGGCGTCGTAATCCGCTAGAAACGTTCTCAAATCCTTCGGTAGCGCTTGAGTGGAGCGTAAAAGGTCCTTCTTGCCGTGGTCTGTAAAGCCACCGATGAAGACGGGAAAGTGTAGACGATGTGCCAGTGAGTAGCCGTGGCCGGCGTAACCTGTAACGAACTCTTCGTAATTCAGCAACATTGCGTGGCATTCACCATTGACTGCGGTCATGAGGCCTTCGTCGGTGCCGGTGTGCCTATGTTCGATCTTGTTTCGAAGAAGAATAAAGAATTCAAGATTGGCGCGAACTGCGGAATTCGTGGTCGTGTGCTCCTGACCTACAAACCACTCCAGGGACTGGGACATCCGTTCGTCGTTGATGTACTTGTAGCGACGGGGGTTTTCCGAACGCAGTACATGGTAGTTGTGGCCCGCTTTCATCCACTTTGACTGGAATGCATAGAGCCAGGCGATGTGCATGTGAATCACAAAGCCTTCGAGCGACCGCTCGCGACCTGGATCGTTGAACAGGCGGACTGCGAGCAAGGATTCTTGCTGGGACGCCTTGAGTAGCAGCTCCCACCGTTGCGGTCTTGGCATAAGGACTCTCATGGTACGTGTGCGTACCACGAGGTTTGGATTGGCATGGGGACCGGCTCCGGATCTGCCTCACGTGACGCTGCGTTCGGATTGTCCGCAGAGGATTGGTGCAAGCTCCATTCGCGAGTGAGCCACACCTGTATCCGTTGGCGGATTCGACCGAGATGTGGAGTCATGCTCGCGCCCGGTTTGTCCAGCGTCGCCACTGGGCGTTGGGGGTCGGCGCGTCGACGACCAGCCATTTCCCGATGACCGCTTGACCGGGCATCATGTAGGAATGGCGAAAGCAGGGTTCCCCCGGTTGGTTAGCATTGGATACGAGGGGCGCGACGTTCGGCAGCTGGTGGAGCGACTCAAGCTTGAACGCGTCGACGTGTTGGTCGATGTTCGACTGACCCCGCTCTCGCGGAAGCCTGGCCTTTCTAAGACGAAGCTCGCGGCCGCGCTGGCCGACTCTGGAATTGCGTATGTTCACCACCGCGCCCTGGGTAATCCGAAAGACAACCGAGAGGGATATAGGAGCGGGATCGCCGAATCGTTTGGCCGGTTCCGTGCGGTCCTAGAATCCGAACAGGGGCAGTCAGCCGTGGGGCATGTTGTAAAGATGCTCGACGATGCCGTGGTTGCGCTCTTGTGCTTCGAACGCGATCATCGGTCGTGTCATCGAGATCTGGTGGCGAGCGCCGTAGGTGAATTACTCCCGAATTTGGCAGTTTCGCACATTTAGAACAATCCGAGCTGGTCATCCGCCGGCGGGTACCAGCACCCTAGAACTGAAAATGATTGACGATGAAGGTGTTGGTTGCCGATATAGAAGTGCAAGTCGAGTGAGGGATCGAGAAATTGATTCTCCCACTTTTCCTTCACCATACTTATCGCGCGCGTGTCGCCTTTCTCCCTCCTCCAACGCCGTCCCGCTTGCCCCAGTTCCCAGTCGAGAACTTTCTGTGCATGCCCGCGGCACTCCGATGTCATACATTTGTACTCGTACCTGACGTCGTATGGTGCGGGTTCCAACTCCTGAAGCTCATCTCCGAATAATGATGGAGCGGCCGCTTGCTTCACTTTTGCTAGCTGGTCGGCGGACCAGGGTAGCCCGCGAGAAACGACAACACGCGAGACTCTGGGCTTGATTAAACCTAAGGATGGTGCCGGCACGCTCATCGGTTTAGCCGTTGCGGAGGCCCTTAGGTTGCATGTTGTCGTTTCACCGACGAGGCTGCTGAGAAGGTCTCGTCGTCGTGCCCACTTCGCGCGGGTGTCGACCTGACGAATACGTTGTATCGAATCTGGCGCTGGTGAGTACGACTCCACTCGCGAATCCGCCGGTGCGCGGCTTACGGCGTCAAGCCGAATCACCTCGTACTTACGGAACTGCTCGTTGTCTCCTCTGGTGCGGAACTGCACTGGGTACAGTCGGATCCATGACGGCCGATCGCCATCGATGCGTGCGCCGGCCGTGCAGACGATCTCTTGGTGTTTCACCGACGGGTTTGGGTACGTTTTGACTGTTATCAAGACATCTGCGGTTATTGACTGACCAGCTCTTTGCGCGACAGGCACCTTGCGACTCTAGGCTATGACTCCCATGGTAAGCGGCAATCGACACGCCGAACGGGGATCAAGGGCTGCTTATTCAATACCGCCCTGAATCGGTAAAGGCGTGGCTTGAGTCCCTCTGTGGTCCATTTTTTAGGCTTCGGGAAAGGACATAATAGGGTCACGCAGGTGGTCTCGATTGCGCCGTTCAAGAGAGACTCGTTCTGTCGAACATTTTGGTGCCCGCGGCGGGCCGGATTGAGTTCGATCTCGAACGCAGACCTGCCCGGCCGTCGCGCGGAGACGTATGACTTCGTCCGAATTGGCTGGAGCGGATCGTGCGTGTCGTCTTGCGCGGGCCGAGCCGAATGTCCTACCGCTCCGAACGATGTTCGCGAAGATCCTCGATGACGATCCGGCATACCTTTTCGGCCGTGATCTTTCGTGAACGGCGGTCATTGGGATTGGTGTAGCCTACGGTTCGCAGGTCAGCGGCAATGGGCGTTGCACGGGCAAGCTCTCTTCGGTGCGGCGTGTCCGGAGCGCGTCCTCGTCTCGATGCTGGGGTGCAAGCAGTTCGAGGGAGCTCATCACTTTCAATAATGGTGGAGTCGAATGTCCACGGCGGTCCGTTTATACCGTGCAGGATCTTACGGGACTCCGGTGGACCGGGAGCAGGTCGCCGGTGGTCATCTTTTACTCATCACTTTGGGGCGGGCCCGGGTGGATTCACGCGGACGTGGGTGGTCACTCGATTCGCCGAAAACCCAGCTCAGCGGGCTACTGATGGACGCGAGTGAATCCACGTGAATTGTTATCTCTTGTACAGCGGGTCCGGGGTTCGAATCCCTGATGGCGCACAACAGGTGCCCCTGAACAGCATATTTGCTGGTCAGGGGCGCTTTTTGTTGTCTGGGTATGTGTAGCCGACCGCAAGCTTCGCGAAAATCGCAACTCCCTGACCTGCGGGTTTTCAAGCGGCGGAGGACGTTTCAGAGACTTGACTCCCAATCGCAAATACCGGGAGTCAGGTCCCGGTTGCTATGCCGCTGACCTGCGAGTTGTGTGCCGGATTCGCACCGCCGGGTAGCTGATGGACGTCTGTGGATGCTCCAGTCATCACTTACTCATCTTTTTGAACCCTCGCAATCGAACGCAAGTGAACCGTGCAAGGCGGCGACTCACCCAGGTGGACCTACAGGCCGTTCGGACTACTCCCACCGATCCCGTCACGCCTGTGTGCGACAGAGTGAACCCGCCCGCGCCCGAACTCTGATTCGCCTGCCACCACGAAGGCAACAGCGCGGCAACTGACGAGGGCGAGCTGACCACGACGCCTCAGGCCGTGGCTTGTGGAGGAACGGCCGGGCGTGTTTACTGGCGCTCGGTGACCCCGCGTCCGTCGGCTTCGTCTGGCGGTCCTCCTAGTTCGCGGGTTTTCATACGTGGTTGCAAGAAGTAGAGGGTCGAGTCCTCGAACAATTCATCTACGACGGTGTCTCGCTGGCCGACGCGAACGCGATGCGTCGCTTACCGCCGGTGCACCGAGATCTGTTCGACGACTTCGTGTTTGCCGCCACGGCCGTAGTGGTGGGGGAAAGCGACTGGAGCAGATTTCCCATCGCTTGCTTGGGCTACATGTCGGCCGTGCACGGCGACCTCACGTTGGTGCCGCCATTGATACCTCCCGACATCGCCGACGTGGTGGCGGACGTGCTCTTACATTTCACACCGTTCAAATCCGGAGATGAGCGCGTTGCGGATGGGTCGCGCATCAACGAAGGACAGTACCGACTTGCGGAGGAATTGTTCACCCGTCTCGGTGGTGATCGTGGGGACGGCGCACGTGCTGCCGGGGCGAGAGCGCACAGCAGGATGATGTCCGCGCGTATTGCAGATGGGTTCGTTCATCCTGTGATCGGGGCGCACATCTGGAGCGATGTTCCTGCCGCTCCGCGGCCGCACCCGGGCAGCGGCCCCGAAGTCACCGTTCTCGAACTCGTTGAGGGGCTCCTCGCTCGGTGGCGCCAATTCCCGGTTGAACGTGCTGGTGTCGAGCGCGACATCCTCACCGAAGCACGCTCTATCGGCTGGTCGGGGGTTCGCGCGCCCATGGCTACGGACGGTCTTAGCGGCTGGTACGCACACCCACCCGAAGGCGCCGGCGTCACCGGCCGCGAGGCACACGCCACCAGTGACAACCCCGCTCGCAGTGTGGTCGACGAGCAGGCGCGACCGCGACACGAAGATCGGTGACCGCACTGTGACTGTGAACCGGCTCGCGGCGGCCACGGGCCGTGGGGGAATGGTCGCCCACGTCAGCATCCTGGTCGAGGCAATCGCGCGTGGGGATCGGTGGGCGGTGGCGCGCCGCGCGACGGGCCCACTGCTGGAGCAGCTGCTGTCGGGCGATTTCGACGACACGTTCGGAACGGCATCGGAATCCGATCGATCCGTGGGTCTGGGCGGAGCGCCGGTGGTGGTGATCGACGAGAACGTGGCGATTGTGGTTGCGCCGGTGACGAACTCAGGATCGGGTTCGGTGGGCGCGGTGACGGCGTTGCTGATCCGGGCTTCTACAACCGGCACGGTGAGGCCGTGGTTCGTAGCGTCGCTGACTCAGGACCAGATGCTGCATAACGAGTTTCAGCGACGGGTGCAGCACGAGTCATTTCCGATCGACGCCGACCTCGACATCATCGCCGCCCACGGACCCCTCGATGCACGCGCTGCTTCGATCGACTGGGACGACGACTCGGTGATTCTTCGGCGCTCTGACACCGGCGTGGTGACCGTGGCAGATGCGCGCGCCGAGGCGGCAACGTGGCCGCGGGAAAGCTGGCATTGGCTCACGAACGCGGCCGACCGCGCTCTGCGCGGCCGGACTACAGGCGGGTGTAGCCCTCTCTCGACGTTACGTCGCAACGCGATAGTCGCATTCTCCGTTACCCAGCGTAGCCAGCGTCGATATTTTCGTACCTGCCCGCGACGGCGTCTGAATGCCCTAGCGCAGAAACTATTCCAACCCGAGTTGGGGCCTTCGTATCCGTAAGCGCAGACAATAGACGATCGCGGCTGTCGCTGTCGTGGGCAATCAGCCACCGTCCCCACCCGACACCCACGTCCGTGTCGGTCTCCGGGTGGGGTGATGAGGGTGTGGGCGGCTACGAGCTGCCGAACAGGTTCCCCATCTCCACGCTGCCGAAGAACCCGCCGCCGGGAGGCGGGGGCGTGACCAGGGTGACCGGTACGCCGTCACCGAGGTTGAATGAAGCGATAGGCGGGATATCCGGGGTCAGAGTAAGACCGGTATCGGAGTCTCTGCAGAGAGCGGCGACAAGGTAGTCACCGTCGGGCAGTGTCGTGGTGTAGGTAGCCGTCCCGCCCACGGCCGGGGCAAAGGATCCGCCCACAACCGGCACGAATTGCTGGTCGACGATCACCGTGGTCGCGGGGTCGTCGGTTACCCAGACTTCGCAGCCGAAGAGGACTCCGTCGGACTTGACGTTGGCGAACTGGACGGTGATGACATTGCCTTCGGCTGTCACCTCGGCGTTGCCTGCGAAAACGACGGCTCCAGCCAGGGCGGGGTTGGCAATCAGGGCAAGGGCGGTCGCGCCGGATACGGCAGCGGCGGCAGCCAGGCGGCGGGCGGCGGGCGGCGAAATTCATCAGGGGCTCCTTGCTATGGGCGATCAAGACTGATCGGTTCGATGCTGTCACGGGGATTGGTGTCCAAGCGTGTCTTTGCCATAAACCCAATCCCGCGACGAACCGAATCGAGACGCTCGCCGATGACACCAGAAAGGCGGGAGCACGCAGTCGATTCTCCCTACCGGGTGGCCACGGCGGCAGAAGAATTCGTTCTTCGGATGGCTTTCGAGTACTGCATGAACTGGAGCTTGGTTGCACGGTGACAGCGCGAAAGATGCTGTGGCGCAGTATATGCAGGGCTTACAGGTAACGCTGCATATCAAGTTCGGTCGTATTGTTCCGAGTTCGCGAGGAATGAGGCAGGCTGGGGGTGCGCCCGCGACGTCGGGCGCGGACCCACTGGGCTGACAGACTGACTCGGTGCGTCACAACGACTTGTCGAAGCGATTGTTGAGTGCCACGTGGTCTCCCTCGCTGGGATTCTGTGGGTGCGCCAGTACGGCAACCATATTGAACACCCTTGACGCCCGATGCCGTGACACGTTCACGGTCGTCGGCCTGAAGCGCCTGGATGGCTTCCGATGGCGACGCCGCGCACACTATCGTCGAGACGTATCCGCTTCCGATCCAGCCCTCGTACTGGGCAGGAATGAACATGTAATCCTCGAACAATCGCATACCACACGGTCTCATGTTGACGTTTTCAGACAATCCACATGGAGCTCCGCGTCTGTCCTGATCAAGCGGGGATGTGGACTCTTGCGCACGATGAAGTGAAGTCGAGCGCGGCGAAGACAATCCCGGGTGGGGCTGTCGAATGTCCTTGCCACGCAGACGAGGAGTGCTGACGAGACTGGTCGAACGGGTACCCTGCACATGTCGCAGTCGGCTGCGGCTACCCGCATCGCAGATGCACTCGGGCGCAGTACGGCAACAGTTTCCGGTATGGCGAACCGAATATTTTCTTCGTCCTGCGGCTGCCAGTAGCGTGCCCAGTCCGTCACGGATCCGCACCATCGTCGATTGTCCGACCCATGCTGCATGATCGCCGTGAACCGCAACTGATGGTCAGTCGAAAGGAAGCTCTCCATGGCAGCCGAAACCGCCGTCCTGTCCGGTGTCACCGTCATCGTCTCTCACAAGACCCTGCCGAACCAACGCGACGCCGTCCGAGCCCTCTGGGAAAAGCACATGGCACCGGCCGTCCTCGACAACCCCGGACATCTCGCCTACTACTACGGTCTCGACGTCGACGATCCCGATGGCATCACAGCCTTCCAGCACTACCGCACCGCCGAAGACGCGCTCACGTTTCTCCAGCAACCCGCCTACCGGGCGTACGAACGTGAAGTGGCACCGCTGTTGGCCGGCGCACCACAGGTGCGCAGCCTCGTCCCGACGTGGATCAAGTAGGTAAGTAGCGCCATGATCGTGATGGCGATCCGTGCACGCGGCCACCGCACTTGTTGCGGCGGAGCAGCGAATGCGGATTGGTGCGCAGCGCCGCATACTTGCTCGCGAGATGAAACTCCCACGGGTCACCTTCGCTTCGTTCGCCCTTGCCGGGGCGCTCGTCATGTCGGCTGCACCCGTCTCGGCGGCTCCCGTCGCTGCCGATTTCTACGGAGCGCCCGTCGTCGGCCTGGAGGCGTATGCACCCGGGTCCATCGTGCGCCGAGAACCAGTGCCGCAGCTCGACCTCCTGGGAGCACGCACCGAACGCATTCTGTATCGATCGGCCGATCCCCGCGATCGTGCGGTGGCGGTGTCGGGGCTTCTGGTGACACCGACTCGGGCGTGGGACGGTGCCGGACCCCGGCCCGTGATCGCCTATGCGCCAGGAAGTTACGGGGTTGCCGATCGTTGCTCGGGGTCGACCCAGCAGGGACTGACAACCACGATGCCGGCACTGCTCCCACTGCTGGCGCAGGGGTACCAGGTGGTCACGACGGACTACCAAGGGCTCGGAACCCCGGGTGAGTACGAGTTCCTGGGCCGGGTCGCCGGTGCCCGTGCACTGCTGGACGCGGCACGGGCCGCAGCACATGAGACCGGCGCGCCCGTCGTGCTCTACGGATACTCGGCGGGCGGCGTCGCATCGGCCGCCGCCGCAGAGTTCGCATCCACCTACGCGCCCGAGTTGTCCGTGGTCGGGGCCTTCGTCGGTGCCGCTCCGACCGATCCGGTGGTCCGCGTCGAAGGCCAGGACGGCTCCGCATGGGCCGCGACGATGCTGTACACGATCGACGGTCTGATCGGCGCACACCCCGACCTCGCCGACCGGATCCGCGCCCTCTTCAACGATCGCGGACGTGCGGCTCTCGATGCGGCACAGGACTTCTGTACCACCGACGCGCTCGCGTACGGACCGCTGCGATCCGAGGATCTGACTGCTGACGGCTCGTCCCTGGGAGAACTGATGACCGGGCCCGTGCTGGGGCCACTGACCGTGGCGAACACCGTCGGGTTCACCGCGCCCGTCGCGCCCGTGATGATCGTGCACGGCGTCCACGACGCGTCCGTCGAGATCGAGCAGAGCCGACTGCTCGCGCAGCGTTGGCGCGCCGCGGGTGCCGTGGACATCACCGTCCGCGAGTTCGATTTCGGAACCGAGCTCGTGCCGGAGTTCGACCACACGGCCACGAACGTCGCTGCCTACCCCGAGGTGATCGGGTGGATCGATCGACTTGTCGCTCGGGCGTGATGCGACGCGCAACAGGTGGTAAGTGACGTAGATCACCCGTGACCGATGTGTGCTTGCTCGCGTTCGATTCGACTCACTTTCGACAGCTACCAGGTGCAGGGCGTACCGGAAAGCCTGCTGCATCAGATAGCGGACCGACAGAACATGATCACCATTGGAAACGAGGCCACACCATGAGCAACCGCAGAAGTCTCTCCAGCCGACTCTTCGAGGGTCTCGGCCGCATCACATGGGGCTACGGCAAGCGAAAGCTGGAGGAACGGCGCGCACGCAAGCGCGGACAGCGATAAGCCGAACGGTGGGTGTCCGATTTCGGCACCCTCGGTCGGTACGGTGCAGGGATGGACGGATTCGAGGTAGGCGACGGAGTCACACCGCTGATCGGGCCCATGGCAGGTATGTACGGAACCGTGGTCTGGTTCTACGAGGACAAGCAACAGTTGCTCGTTCGCTTCGGCGCTTCCCAGCAGATGTACTACGCGGCAGACGAGCTGAAACGATGGGGTGAGTAGTCGCCGGCTCGACCCAGATCGGAATAATTGAATCTTCACCGATGCTGATGGAGTCGACCAACCCGAATCGAAAGGTCCCACCATGCATCTGGGCGTAGACAGCTTCGTCTCTTCCGTGACCGATCCGACCGACGGCCGGGTGATCGCTCCCGAGGAGCGAATGGGTCACCTGCTGGAAGAGATCGCCCTCGCGGATCAGGTCGGACTCTACTCGTTCGGCATCGGCGAGCATCACCGCAGCGAGTACTACGATTCGGCTCCGTCGATCATTCTTGCCGCGGCAGCCGCGCGCACCGAGAACATCCGACTCGGTAGCGCAGTCAAGGTGCTCAGCGCAGACGATCCGGTACGGGTGTTCCAGGAGTTCGCCACCCTGGATCTGATCTCCAAGGGCCGGATCGACCTGGTCGTGGGACGTGGATCCTTCACCGAATCGTTCCCGCTGTTCGGCCTCGACCTGGCCGATTACGACTCGCTCTTCGCCGAGAAGCTCGACCTCCTGCTGCAGATCCGCGACAACGTCGAGGTCACCTGGTCCGGTCGGCACCGCCCGGCGCTGACCCGCCAGGGTATCTACCCGCGTCCGCTGCAGGATCCGTTGCCGATCTGGGTCGGCGTCGGTGGAACGCCTGAATCCTTCGCTCGCGCAGGGCTTCTCGGGCTCCCTCTGATGATTGCCATCATCGGCGGAGAACCTCGACAGTTCGCCCCGCTCGTCGATCTGTACCGTCGCGCCGGAGCGCAGACGGGCCACCCGCCGGAGCAGCTGAAGGTGGGCCTGCACGTGTTCGGCTTCGTCGCCGAGACCACGACGGCCGCAGCCGACACCATCTACCCCGGCTGGAACGAGATGTTCACCAAGATCTCTCGGGAACGCGGATTCGCTCGGCCCAGCCGGCAGCAGTTCGATGCCACCTCCGGTCCCAACGGTGCGTTCTTCATGGGAGATCCGAAGACGGTGGCGGACAAGATCCTGCGAGTGAGCGATCAACTGGGAGGTGTGGACCGGCTGTCGTTGCAGATGACCAATCCGCGACTGGCGCACAGTGACCTGTTGCGCGGGATCGAACTCCTCGGCACCGAGGTCGCTCCTCTGGTCGCAGGTAGTTAGCGCTGCGCTGGCGGCTCGGTCAGTTCGAGGCCCATTCCATTTCGTCGACGCCTGCGACAGGCGTCAGAAGAGAACGGATCTCGGCCGAGTACATGGTGCGTTTGATCTCGCCCAGGACGTCACCGCGGGTGCCGGCCAACTCGGCTGCGCGCGCGATGGCGTCCTCGCGCACCCGCTCCTGCGTCGAGACCGCGTCGACCAGGCCGAGCGCCATGGCGTCGCCACCGCCGTACCGGCGGCCGGTCGTCAGAGCCTCGTGGAACGCATGTGGAGCCAACCTGGCACGCACCATGTCGACGGTTCCCGGGCTGTACGTCGCACCGATGTTCACGCCGGGGAAGCAGAGAAATCCGCGATCGGATCGCATGATCCGGTAGTCGTGCGCCATCACGAAGAACGCGGCACCACCGTAGGTGTGTCCCTGCATTGCCGCGACGGTTTGCATCGGAAATGTCAGGAAGCGCACCAACATCTCCTGCACCGTCCCGATGAATCGGTTGATCTGGTCGAGGTTCTCGGCACCCCAGGACAGATCGACTCCCGTGGAGAAGAACTTTCCCGTCGCCGTCGTGACCAGCGCAGCAGGACCCGTTCCGGTCTCGATTTCGTCCAAAAGCGCGTTGATCTCGGCAACCCAGTTCGGGCTGATGCGGTTCTCGGTATCGTCCACACCTCGACTGCCGAGGTTCAGCACGAATACGTCGTCGAATCGTTCCAGGTATGGCATATCCCGAACGTACCCATTTTCTGTTGTTCTAGCTCACAACGAGGGAAGCGTCCGTGTTTGCCCGGGGGCGAAGCGGGTAGCTGTACGAGCACTATCGACGGAACGGAGGGCCGGTATGCCGACCAACGACGATCAACCACAGCTCAAGGACCAGGATCTCTACGAGAAATTGCGCGAGGACGGAAACTCGAAGGAGAAAGCCGCCCGCATCTCGAATGCCGCAGCGAAGAAGGGGCGAGACCAGGTCGGCAAGAAGGGCGGAGAATCCGGATCCTACGAGGACTGGACGGTCGACGAATTGACCGACCGAGCCAGGGAATTGGGTCTCGAGGGCTACTCGAAGCTGAACAAGGAAGAGCTCATCGACGCGCTACGCAGTCACTGATTCACTGCGGGCGAAGCGACGCGTAGTACTCCTGCAGCGACGGGTAGTAGTCGTCGAAACTCGGCAGCGGGGCGTCGTCCCTGGATGCGACGAGCATATCCAGGTAGTACTCCCAGCCGGGACCGATGTCGCCCAGACCGTCCGTGCTCTCACAACTGTGCACCAGAACGACGACCGTCGAGCCGTCCCTGTCGTCGAGGCGAACCTCGAGCGGCCACTGCATCACGTCGAGCGTTCGCACGGCCAGCCGGCCGGGCGGCTCGCACGCTTCGATCGCCATGTCCGATGCAGGCTCGCCCTCCTCGAACCGCATCGTGACGCGAACGGTGTTCTCCGAGATGCGCTCCCACGGCCCGAACCACCTTGCCGTTCGCGACGATTCGGTGATGCTGGCCCACACGTCCTCGCGCGGAGCGGCGATGGTCCTGGTCAGCTCGAGAGCGAAGCCGGTGTCGGTGCTGCGCAGCGTGCCCGTGGGCGTCGGTTCCATCGACTGATTATGCGACTGCGGTGTCGCTGCCGTCGAGCACCATCATCATTGCGGTCGCGCGGGCACGGTGTTCGATCGAATCGACCGGGTACCCCACTGCTTCGGAGACCTTCGCAAGTCGGTGCGCCACGCTGCTGTGGTGCAGGTGCGTTCGGTCTGCTGTCGCCCGAAGGCTTCCGGATCCCAGGTACGCGCGAAGCGTGCCGAGCAACTCCCGGCCGTGAGGCGTGGCGCGCAGTTCGTTCGCGCGCACGAGGTCGGGAACGTCGCGGAGTGTCAACGAACTTCCCCTGTCCAGCAGGTTCAGTGCACCGAGCCGATCAGCGATCACGACGGGTCGGTACTCACTTGCCTGCGCCAGGGCGAATCGAGCATTCCCGAGGTGTCGATGGAGATCGTCGGCGCGCAGGGCAAGGGAGACACCCAGATGGCAGCAGCCGACCGGCGGTGCGGGCGGTTCGTCCGTAAGGAGGTAGAGGACGTGGTCGTCGACCGTGATCGGCACCGACCGACCAGCCGTCGGCGAGGCAGGTCCCGGCGGTGAGTCCGCGGCTGCCATGGCCACTCTCACTCGGTCGGTCGGTTCGATGTGCAAGGCGGTCAGCGAGCTCAGCAGTGCGATGTCGTCCACAGGGAACAACACCGAACGGGTGTGTTCGGCAGCGGACGGACTGTGCCGTGGTACCAGAATGACGGCTGCGGTCAGGGCCATTCGATCGACGAGCATGTCGTCGAGAGCGAGCGCGGGACCTGCGCGCTCGATCCACACCGAGCCCATCACGACGTCGTCGACGACAACGTCTTTGGCTGCCGACCGCTCGCCCGCGGCCTGAGTCAGCCAGCGGCCCTTCGGATCGCACCGCGCACGCTGGCGGTGTCCGCCGGACGTGCCGACGACGTCTATTCCGACCACGCAATCGGCGAGAGCAGCGCTGGCGCGGAGCATCGCGGTGGTGTCGGCACCATGTCTGATCAGTGCGTCGAAATAGTCGATCACGCGCACCAGACCCGCGGAGTCGGCATCGAGCTCCGCGAGCCGGTACATCAGTCCTTGCATGAAGCGACGCTACGAGGCGGGTACGCGAAGGCGCAAGCCCCTACGCAGGGCGTCCAACGCTTCCGCATGTCCGCGCTTGCTCACCTCTGCTGTCGCCAGTAGCGCGGATCCGTGGAAAGTGCCGGGGAACGAATGCAATTCGACGCTCACGCCTGCCTGCAGCAACCGGACCGCGTAGTCGATGCCCTCGTCACGAAGCGGATCGAGCTCCATGGTCGAGACGTACGTCGGTGGGAGTCCGGCCAGATCGGTGGCACGAGCGGGAGCGGCGTAGATCGAGACGTTCGGGTCGTCCGGTCCGCTGTACGACTCGCCCAGGTAGTACTGCCACGACAGAATCGCGTTGGGCCGGTGCCACATCGGTGTGTCGACGAATTCCGTCATCGACACGGTGTGCAGTCGGTCGTCGAGTTCGGGAATCTCGAGCAATTGGAACGCCACCGGCACCACGCCCTCGTCTCGAGCCCGCAGCACCGTTCCTGCCGCCAGGCCGCCACCGGCGCTCTGACCGCCCACCGCGATTCTGTCCGGGTCCACGCCCAGTTCGTCCGCATGAGAGTGGATGTACGCCAGCGCCGCGTAGCAGTCGTCGAGCGGCCCGGGGAACGGCGTCTCGGGGGCGAGCCGGTACTCGACGTTGGCTACTGCGAAACCGAGTTCACGGACGACGTCCACGCAGTAGGGATCGCTGGACGCGGCTGTCCCGATGGCGAATCCGCCGCCGTGGATCCACACCAGCACGGGCAACGGTCCGTCGACGTGCTCCGGTGTGAAGAATCGAACGACGACGTCCGGTGCACCGTCGAGTCCAGGGACGGCGAGCTCGCGCAGGGAAACTCCGTCCATGGACAGGTCGGCGAGCATGGCGTCGACAAGTGCGGTGAAGGTCGATCGTGCTGCGGGAAGGTCGCCGAAATCGACACTCGGAAGCATCGTGACGGCAGCGGCGAGTTCGGGGTCGAGAGTGGGGAAATTGGTCATGAACCCATAGTCGGCACAATTGTGTCCTGTGTCACTTGTCGTATGGAGGAAGTGCAAGAGGTGCCGTCCGACGGGTGTCGGACGCCCGCCGTCGATCAACTCGGGGTGTAGAGCCTCTCGACCAAGCCGAGGGTCCACAGCGCGGTCAGCGGACCCCCGTCGTTGGTGAACTTGTCCGTCCGGACGATGCGGTCGCCGCGAACAGCCGGTAATCCGGTCCAGAGCGGGTTGGCGTTCATTGCCTGCAAGTCCTCTTCGGACGTGATGGCGGCAATCATTGCCACTGCGTCGGATGCGGCGGTGACGTTCTCAGGTCCGTACTCGATCTCCGGAGCGGCTGCGCTCCACGCGGAGCCGAAGCGGGCTCCCACATCCTCGAGCGCGATCGACGTCACCCGGTCACGTCCTATCGAGATCCCTCCTTCCTCCGATGTACTGATCGGCAGGACGGTGGTGTCGGCGATGGCATCGGCGTACTGCGTCGTGAGTTCGTCTACGCGAGTAGTGTATTCGTCGACAACTGCTCGGGATCGGGCCTGCAGATTCAGTGCCGCGCCGATCGTTGCCACGTCCTGCTGCCAGCTGACTCCGGTTCCGGTGGAGCCCACCGGCAACACCGGCGCGATAGCACTCAACTGGTCGTAGATTTCTTCGATCACCTCGTCGCGGCCGATGATCAGGTCGGGATCGACGCGTGCGACGGCCTCGAGGTCGACGGTGTTTCGCGGATACAGCTCGGGCACTCCGTCTGCGAGCAGCATCCTGGTGGGCTCGGTCAGCGGGCCGGGAATTTCAGGTGGAGCCTCGGTTTCCACCGGCATCCCGACGATGGGTAGGTCGAACGCCAGGGCGATGTCCAGGTCGCGTCGTCCGTCGATCACGACGACCGACTCGATTCGATCCGGTACCTCGACGGTGCCGAACTGCGTGGTGACCGAATGGGTCGCCGAGTCCGACGTCGCCGGTTCGGTGTCGACACCGCAGGACGAGAGCAGGGATGCAACAAGGACCGCGCCGAGGACGACGTGCAAGCGGGGGAGTGTCTTCACAAATTAAGTAAACCAAACCTAAGTCGATGGTGAAGAGTCGGTCAATCGTCGTACTCGACTCGCACCGACACCGGGTCGGTCTGGAGCGCTCGGAAGCCCGCGCCGATGAGGCGTCCGAGCACCGGATTGTTCGAGAAGGATCGCGCTCGGAGCGCGACGTCGTCGTCGGGAACGAACGTTGCTGTGCCGGTACGCCATCGGCTGCCCACACGAATTCTGATTCTGGGTTCGTCGGTGATGTTGGCTCCCCAACCGGATCGGGTTCCGTGCTGGGAGATCAGCCAGGCTCCGGTCTCGTCGAACACTGCCGACACCGGTACCTGCCTGCGCAGGCCGGACTTGCGGCCGACGGTCTCGATATCGGTGACCAGGGAGGTTCGGACGCCGATCGACGTGAGTCCGTTGACGACCGGATTCGCGATGTGCTTGCCGATCCAGCGCTCGCGGCGAAACTTCGTCGCGGCAGCAGATGTCTCGACCCGAGCGGAGCCCCGGCGATTGCGGAACGCGTCCCAGCCGTTGCGCTGCATCATCGTAGCCGCAGTCTTCCATGCCGGACGGCTCGAATTCGGTTGCCGCCCAGCACCGATGAGCTGTAACTGGTCGGTGTGCCACTGCAGATCGAGAGCGCCGTTGATCTGCTTGAACGCACTGGATTTCGACGGGACGCGCAGAGCCACGCGCGGCGATTCGACCCGGTCGAGAGTGCCGTCGACCAGAGAGTTCGCGACGGCAGGGGTGAGGGCGGTCGGACGGCCGAGGCCCACCATGTCGCACTCACCCGATTGCACTGCCGCATTCATCACCGAGCGGGTACGGAAGCCGCCGGTGACCGCCAGTGGCACGCTTGCGGCCGCGTCTCGCACCGTCCGCGCGTACTCCAGGAAGTACGCCTCGCGATCGCGGGTGCTCGCGGTGCCCATCATCGCCGGTGATTCGTAACTGCCACCGCTGATTTCGATGAGATCTATGGATTCCCGAACGAGATGCTCGACGGTGATGCGTGATTCTTCCTCGCTGAACCCGCCGCGTTGGAAGTCCGCCGAATTCAGTTTGATTCCTACTGCGAAACTCGGGGACACCGCCGCTCTGATTGCGCGGACGACTTCGAGCACGAATCGCATCCGTCCGTCGAGGTCGCCGCCCCAGGCGTCGTCGCGTCGATTGGACAGCGGCGACAGGAACTGCGACACCAGGTAGCCGTGCGCCCCGTGGATCTGGACGCCGTCGAAGCCGGCCGTCTCGGCCACAGCCGCCGCGGTGGCGAATCGACCGATGATGTCGTGGATCTCGTTCTCGCTCAACGCCCGAGGTGCCGGAATCCCCGGAATGTTGGGTGCGATGGCGGATGGCGCAACGGGCTTTGTGCGGGTGACGAGCGGATTGGCCTGTCGACCGGGGTGATTGAGCTGCATCCAGATGGGTGCACCGCCGTCGGACGTCGCTTTCGCCCAGCGGGCCAACGCATCGCGGTCGCGGTCGTCTTCGATGACGACATTGCCCGGTTCGCCGAGATGGGACCGGTCGACCATCACGTTGCCGGTCACCACCAGGCCGTAGCCGCCGGCACCCCAACGGCGGTACAGCGTTTCGAGGCGCGAGTCCGGGCCGTGCTCGGCGGTGGACAGTCCTTCGCTGAGAGCTGCTTTCATCACGCGATTCGGCAGGATCTGCCCGCAGGCGAGGGTGAGCGGGCTGCTCAGTTCGATCACGTCGGTGTCAGGGGACATGGCGTTGCTCCGGTTCCTGGACTGCGGCTCCAGCTATGATGGACAACATAGCTACAGAGGGACTGTAGATGTAACGAGTCGTCACGTCAATCATTGTGGCGTCCTCGGGAGGGGTTGGGATGGCGAATCGAAGCAGTGCTCGGGACGACATGTTGCGCAGCGCCGCACACCTGTTTCGTCGACGCGGTGTTGACGCGACGTCGCTGGCGGACGTCATCGATCACGCGGGCGCACCGCGCGGCTCGATCTATCACCACTTTCCGGGCGGCAAACCTCAGTTGGTGGAAGAGGCGACCCGTACTGCGGGTGCCGCGATGAGCGCCATGATCTCGGCCGGCCTGGCTTCGGCCGGTCCGTCTGCGACCGTGCGGGCGATTCTGGACGGATTCCGCGGCGAACTGCTGGCCACGGATTTCGTGGCGGGCTGTCCTGTCGCGCCTGCCGCGCTCGAGGGGTTGCATGCGCCGCAGGCGCTGGCCGCGGCAGGGGAGTCCTTCTCGTCCTGGGAGGACGTGATCGCGGCGTCGCTGTGGCAGCGCGGATTGACTCGCGAGCGATCGTACTCGTTGGCGACATTCGCGATCGCCGCCATCGAAGGTGCGCTGATCATGGCCAAGGCGCAGCGATCCACGGCGGCGTTGGATCGGACCGAGGGGGAGTTGTCGGCCCTGCTGGAGGCGGTACTGGAGGCGTCGGCCGGCCGCTGACGTCGGTCAGGATGGGCGGCCGGTATTGCTATAACTGACAGTTACAGCTAACTTTCCTTCAATAACTATGTCGATCGTCATAGTGGAAGGAAATCAGATGTCGTCACCCACCACCTCCCGTCATCTGGCGGATGTGCCGCAATTTCGTCGGCGATACCTCGCGCTGATCGTCATCTGCGCGGCCGAGCTGCTCGTCGTGCTGGACAACACCGTCGTCAATGTCGCCCTGCCCTCGATGGGGCTGCAGCTGCGTGCCGACATCAGTGGGTTGCAGTGGGTGGTCGACGCCTACACGCTCACGTTCGCGGGATTGCTGCTTGCGTTCGGTCATCTCGGTGATCGCTACGGCCGCAAGAAGATCATGGTGGTCGGGCTGGCCGGTATCGCGGTGATGTCGGTAGGCGGTGCCGTGGCCGCCGATCTCGGGCAGGTGGTCGCGGCCCGAGCAGCTATGGGTGTGTGTGCGGCCGCGGTGTTTCCGGCGACCCTTGCCCTGATCATCAACATCTTCACCGACGCCAAGGAGCGAGCGCTGGCCATCGCGGCCTGGACTGCCATGGCCGGGTTCGCCATCGCCATCGGCCCGACGGCGGGCGGATTCCTACTCGAGCATTTCTCGTGGCACTCGGTGTTCTGGATCAATGTCCCTGTGGCACTGCTCGTTCTGGTGGCTGCGCTGGCTTGCGTGCCGGAGTCGAAAGCAGAGCACGTCGGTAAGTACGACCCCCTGGGCATCGCGCTGTCGTTGGCGGGTATCACGGTGTTGGTCTGGGCGATCATCGAAGCGCCACACAACGGTTGGTTGTCTGCTACTAGCATCGGAGCCTACTTGGCAGGATCGGCTGCCATCGTCGCATTCGTCTGGTGGGAGCTGCGAACACCGTCTCCGGTGCTGGATCTGAACCTGTTTCGGAACCGGCGATTCTCACTGCCCGCCTTGGCAATTGCCGTGGCGTACTTCAGTATGTTCGGCTTCCTGTTCATGATCACCCAGTATTTCCAGGGTGTGATGGAGTTGACCCCACTGCAGTTCGGCGTCCACTCTCTGCCCTTCGCGATATCCATCGCAATCGGTGCGCCGCTGGCGACGATCATTGCCCAACGCATCGGAACCACGGCCGTGATCGTCTTCGGTTTGGTGGTGATGAGCATCGGCATGTTCATCGCAGGGCAGGTGAAGGTCGAAACGCCCTATCTGGGGCCGGTTCTCGTATCGATGGTTCTGATGGGCCTCGGCTTGGCGATCGTGCAGGGCCCTGCCACCGAGTCGATCATGTCCTCGGTAACGCTCGACGAGGCAGGCGCAGGATCCGCGGTGAACGACACCACCCGCGAGATCGGCGGAACTCTCGGAGTTGCCGTGCTCGGGTCGATCGTCGCATCGGTCTACACCGCACAGGTGAGTCCGAAGATCGATGCGATTCCCGACGCGATCATGGAGCCGTATCAGAAGGCGTTCGCTCGCGAGACCGTCGTCAGCGTCATCGAGATCGTGAAAGCACCCACGAACCCGATCTTTGCGACGCAGAAGGCCGACCTGATCCACGCGATGAAGGCGGCCTCGTTGGAGGGCTTCCAGCTCGCGTCGTTTGTCACCGTCGCGGCTGCCATGACGTGCGCGATCGCTGTTGCGCTGTTCCTGCCGTGGCGACGCCCCGAGGGGAGCGGTGTTCTTCTGGCGTGGCGTGCATCCAAGGACGCCGACGGGGTCAGTTGAACGGCGTTCCGCCGGTGACGGCGATGGTCTCGCCGGTGATGTAGCTCGACTCGTTCGATGCCAGGAACACATAGGACGGAGCCAACTCCGCGGGCTGGCCCGGGCGTCCGAGCGGTACGGTCTCACCGAACTTCTCGTACTTCTCGGCCGGCATCGTCGCGGGAATGAGCGGCGTCCAGATCGGTCCGGGTGCAACAGCATTGACACGGATGCCACGCTCTGCAAGATCGCCGGCGAGGCCTTTGGTGAAGGCCACGATTCCTGCCTTGGTCGTCGCGTAGTCCAGCAGTTCCGGAGAGGGATTCGATGCCTGAATCGAGGTCGTGTTGATGATCGTCGATCCTGCGTCCATGATTTCGGCAGCGCGTTTGGAGATCCAGAACAAGGCGTACAGGTTGGTCTTGAGTACCCGATCGAACTGCTCGGTGGTGATATCGGCGATGCCGCCCATCTGAGCCATTTGGAAAGCGGCGTTGTTGACGACGATGTCGAGCCCGCCGAGTACCTCGGAGGCGGTGTCGACCAGCTGCACGCACTGGGACTCGTCGGTGAGATCGCAGGCGATGGCTCTACCGGCGCGCCCGGCTCCTTCGATGAGGTCGACAGTGGTCTGCGCGTCCGGACCTTCGGATTCGAGGTGTGCGATGACCACGTCGGCACCCTCGCGTGCGAATGCAAGTGCAACAGCACGGCCGATGCCCGAGTCGCCGCCGGTGATCAGTGCTTTGCGGCCGTGCAGTCGATCCGATCCACTGTAGGAATTCTCGCCGTGATCGGGAGTGGAGACCATGTCGCGGGTCAGTCCCGGGTGCTCGAGGCGAGCTTGCTCGGCCCGGTCGGGCATCGAAAATGCGGTGGTCGGGTCGGACTTGCTGAACTGGTCGGACATTGTCGATCCTTGCCTCGGTGTGCGTGAAATGCTCCACGCGGCAAGTCGAACGAGCCGCTTCGGTTCAGTGGAGACGACTCACGGCCGCAGCCGTTTGTGAGTCCATGTCAGCCCAGGGTCACCGAAACGACGAACTGGTAAACCTCGACAGGTCAGGCTGCGCGAGGATCGTCGACGATCGTCGCCAAACCCAGCGCGTCGAGGACCATGCGTGCGGGCCGCGTCGGAGCGAAGATCTCGAGGCGGTCTGCCGCGCGAGCGGCAGCGTCGATGATCACGCTCGCTGCGCCCGAGTACATGAACGACACCGCCGACAAGTCCAGCAGCACAACCGATTCGCCGCGCAGCGCCTCGTCGAGTTCCCCAGCCAAGCTGGAGCGCGATGTCAAATCGAGTTCGCCGCCGGCACGAACCACCGTCAGGCGAGGCGAGTAGGACTCGATACTGATCGAGAAGCGAGCATCGGCGGTCTCGGCGGTTGCGAAGCGGGAATCGAAGTGGTCGGTGACAGTCACGGTGCGAACCTCTCAGTTCGGATGGCCTAACGACCGACATGCGCTGGGTGGAACCCGAGGGCTACAGGTTCCGTTGCATGCCGTGCAGTAATCCTGACAGCGCAACGTCACCGAATCGAAGACTGATCATCACGGATCGATAGCTAGTCGGTAACGAAGAGGTAACGGCAGATGTGACGGCGCTGAGCATCGTTCAGGGCAGTGTGTGGCCTGCCGTCCGGAACAGGCGGTACCACTCCTGCCTGGTCAGGCGTAGATCGGAACCTCCGGCGGCCTCGACGACTCGATCGGGGTTCGTGGTGCCGAGCACGACCTGGATGTCGGCCGGGTGCCGGGTGATCCAGGCCGTTGCCACTGCCGACGGGGTGGAGCCGTGTACGTCGGCGATCTCGTCGAGCGCCACGTTGAGTTCGGGGTAGTTCTCGCGGTCACCCACGAACACTCCGGAGGACGTCCCGCTCTGGAACGGTGACCATGCCTGCAGGGTGATGCCGCGCGTTCTCGCGTAGTCCAGCAGACCGTTGTCGCGGTCGATCGACTGATCCTCGGTGCCCATGTTGGCGGTCAGCCCTGACGCGATCAACGGCGAGTGCACGATGCTCAGCTGTACTTGATCGAAGAGAATCGGTTGTTTCACAGCGGTTTTCAGCAACTCGATCTGGCCGGGTGTGTGATTGGAGACGCCGAAGCCCAGGACCTTGCCCGACTCGTGCAGGTGATCGAACGCTGCTGCGACCTCCCCGGGCTCGACGAGTGCGTCCGGTCGGTGCAGCAGAAGTGTGTCCAGGTGATCGACACCGAGGGCTGCGAGTGACGCCTCGACCGTGGTGACGATGTGTTCTTCGGAGAAGTCGAACCAGCCGTCGCGGATACCGACCTTGCTCTGAATGCTGATGGCCTCACGCTGCGACGGGGTCAGTGTCACCGCGTCGCCGAATCGCTTCTCGCATGTGTGCGGGGCACCGCCGTAGATATCCGCGTGATCGAACACCGTCACGCCCACATCGAGGGCAGTGTCCACCAACCTCCTGATCCGGTCGTCGTCCACGTCGGTGATGCGCATGAACCCCAGCACGATGCTCGAGACTTCTGTTCCGGTGTGGGGGAGGGGGAATGTACGCACCGTGAAATCTCCTGCTCGTCGACGAAGCGGTCCATGGAGTCTGTCAAAGTCCGCCGCGCGGTCGACACGGAAGGGCTTGTGCAAGGTATTGACAAGTTTGCGCAACATCTGCAATCGTTGTGCTCAGCATCACAACGAACCCCCGAGGTGAACCATGGCACCAACGCTCACGCAGGTGGCACAGCAAGCAGGCGTATCCCTGTCGACGGCATCGCGCGCGTTCAGCAATCCCGACCGTATCGGTGCCGACACACTCGCCCGGATCATCGCGGTCGCCGACGACATCGGCTACGTCGCCGCCTCGGGTCGATCGTCGGACACTCGCATTGCGGCGACCACCGTCGCGGTCGTGGTACCCGACATCGGCCACACCGTCTTCGCAAGCTTCGTCAAGTCTGCCCAGGCCCAGGGCTGGCATCGCAGGCAGACCATCGTCCTGACCGACACCGACGGAAGCGCCGACCGTGAGCGTGAGGTGATCGGGGAGTTGCAGGGGCGAGTCGACGCATTGATCGTCTGTGCGCCGCGCCTGCCCGCAGAGGACATCGTTCAGTTGGCGGGCGACACCCCGCTCGTACTCGTCAACCGGTCCTCGGACGAATGTGATTGCGTCGTCGCCGATTCGGAGGACGGAATTCGGCAAGCCGTGGACTACCTGGCAGCTCTGGGGCACTCGCACCTCGCGTACGTCCAGGGATCGCCACAATCCTGGTCCAACGCGCGACGTGTCGACGCCGTCGAACAGTTCTGTGCCGCACGAGGAATCGTGCTGGACGTGCTGGGCTGGCAGCAGGAAACCCTTGCGGGTGGTCACGCCGCCGCCGCCAGCGTCGTCGCGACGGGGGCCACCGCGGTAATGACCCACAACGATCCCATGGCCATCGGAGTCATGAACGGAGTCCGGTCGATGGGCCTGGCGGTTCCCGAGGATCTCAGCGTCGTCGGCATCGACGACTCACCTCTTGCCGAACTGGCGCATCCTGCTCTGACGAGCATCAGCGTGCCGATGGGTCGCGCCGGTCTCGTCAGCTCCGACCTGGTCTTCCAACGCGCAGCCGAGCCCGATTCGCCCGCGCGCACCATCCATCTCCCCACCCAACTCGTGGTCCGTGCCTCGTCCGGCCCCGTCCACACACGCACTCTCGTTCCGGGAAAGGACGAATCGAAGTGAAGGTCGTCATCGCAGATTCGTACCTGCTGCCCCATCGCGCCCGATTCGAGGATCGGATTTCCTCCGACGTCGCCCTGTCGTGGCACGAGAACTTCGACGTCGATGCGATTGCCGCCGACGTCGCCGACGCGACCGTGTACGTCGGCGGAAAGTTCCCGGCCGCGCTGGCCGAAGCATCGCCCAAGCTGCGGTTGGTGCACGTCGCCGGAGCCGGCACCGACGGCGTGGCCTTCGATGCTCTGAGCCCGCAGACACTGGTGGCCAACACCTTTCACCACGAGCGGTCGATCGCGGAGTACGTTGCCGCCACCGCGGTTGTGCTACGCCGCCGATTCCTCGAACAGGACCGGCAACTGCGGGAAGACCGATGGGCGTCGCCGGTCTACGACCGGACGCTTCGGCAGTCCAGCTCACTGGGTTCGGCGACCGTCGGATTCGTGGGCTTCGGCCACATCGGCGCGCAGTCCTGGGCACTGCTGCGCGCATTCGGCTGCACCGGTATCGCGGTCACGGGCAGCGGTTCGGTCGACGCCGCTGAGAACGGATTGACCTGGGCTGCCTCGACGGACCGCCTCTCCGCCCTGATGACCGAGGCCGACGTCGTGGTGGTATCCGCACCACTGAACGAGCGCACCACCGGAATGATCGGCTCCACGGAACTTGCGGCCCTGGGAGCCGAGGGGGTCCTGATCAACGTCGGACGCGGACCACTCGTCCAACAGGATGCGCTGTTCGAGGCGTTGTCGACCGGTTCGCTCGGGGGAGCCGCCATCGACGTCTGGTACGACTACCCGTCTGCGGACGGTGTCGGTGCACCATCGCCGCATCCGTTCCACACGTTGCCGAACATCCTGATGACACCCCACTCGTCCGGCATCACCGGCGAAACCTTCGAAGGCCGAGTCGACGACATCACCGCCAACATCGGTCGACTCGCAGCGCACGAACCACTGATCAATATCGTTGCCGGCAAGAACTTCATGGCAGAGGCAGTGATCTCGTGACCGACAGGATCATCGCTGCCGACGTGATCGTCTGCAGCCCCACCCGCAACTTCGTCACCCTCAAGGTGACCACCGCGGACGGCGTCGTGGGCTACGGCGACGCAACGTTGAACGGCCGGGAACTCGCGGTGGCGTCGTACCTACGCGATCACGTCGCGCCGTTGCTGATCGGCCGAGATCCGGCGCGCATCGAGGATACCTGGCAGTACCTCTACCGCGGTGTCTACTGGCGACGCGGATCGGTGACGATGGCCGCGATCGGGGCAGTCGACCTCGCACTGTGGGACATCAAGGGAAAATCGCTGGGGCAGCCGGTCTTCCAACTTCTGGGCGGAGCCGTCCGGGATCGCATCCTCTCGTACACCCATGCCACCGGATGGGACACCGCGGAACTGATCGACTCGGTCGACCGGCGTCGGGCACAGGGCTTTCGCGCCGTGCGTGCCCAGTCGGGAGTTCCCGGTCTCGACTCGGTGTACGGCGTGCACCGAGGGGCGCAGGGATACGAACCTGCTGGGCGCGGTGCATTTCCGGTCGAGGAAGTGTGGGATACCGACGCCTACCTCAATCATGTCCCCGGCGTACTGGCAGCGGTACGTGAACACGTCGGATCCGAACTGAAACTGTTGCACGACGCGCACCATCGATTGACTCCGCAACAGGCTGCGCGACTGGGCAAGTCGCTCGAGGACGTCGATCTGTTCTGGCTCGAGGACGTCACCACCGCCGAGGACCAGAGCGCCCTGCGGCTGGTGCGCCAACACACCACGACTCCGCTCGCCATCGGTGAAGTGTTCAATACGATCTGGGACTGCCAGCAGCTGATCTCCGAGAAGCTGATCGACTTCATTCGCGTCGCCATCGCGCATGCCGGCGGCATCAGTCATGTGCGCAAGATCTTCTCGCTCGCCGAGGTGCACCAGGTTCGCTGCGGACCCCATGGACCGTCCGATGTCTCGCCGATCACCCTCGCCGCGAGTGTGCACCTGGGCATGGCGACGCCCAACTTCGGAATTCAGGAATTCATGGGCTACGACCCGCTGGTCGACGAAGTGTTCCCACACGCATGGTCGTTCGCAGACGGCTATCTCACCCCGGGTGATGCGCCTGGCCTCGGCGTGGACATGGACGAATCGTTGGCGGCGAGGTATCCGTACGAACCCGCGTATCTACCGGTTGCGCGTCGCCTCGACGGTTCCATGACGGATTGGTGACGAGATGAGTGAAGCGAGACTGTCCCGTTCGGCACTCGCCGGCTCGGGGCTCGCCCCCACGCGGCCGGACGGAACCGGAATCGTGCACCTGGGCCTGGGGAACTTCCACCGCGCACACCAGGCCGTGTACACCGCGGCCGCGCTGGCGCAGGACGGCGGACGCTGGGGAATTCTGGGTGTGGCCAACAGATCTCGGACGATCACGGATGCCATGCTCGCGCAGGACCTGCTCTACGGGGTCGTAGAGATCTCTCCGTCCGGCTCGCGCGTGAGTGTGCCGGGAGCGCATACCGGAGTCATGGTTGCCGCGCACGATCCCGCGGCCGTCGTCCGAGCCATTGCCGACCCGGACGTCAGGATCGTCTCGATCACCGTCACCGAGCTCGGCTACACGTTCTCGCCCCTGACCGGTGAACTGAATCTCGAATCGACTGCAGTGCAGCAGGATCTGGCCCAGCCGGACACGCCGACGACGACCGTGGGACAGCTCGCGCGAGCGTTGTCGGTGCGGGCTCGAAGTCACGGAACTCCGATCACGGTGGCCAGCTGCGACAACCTGCTGGGTAACGGGGACCGCACGGCGGCTCTCGTGCGCCAGTTCCTCACCCGCTGCGGTGCCGACGACGTGATCGATTGGTTGGCGACGTCGGTGACGTTCCCCAACTCCATGGTCGATCGCATTGTCCCGTCCAGCAGCGAGTCGTACGACGCAGAGTCCACTGCCCGGTTGGGTGCAGTGGACACCATCGCCGTCCCGGCCGAGCCGTTCACGATGTGGGTGATGGAGGACAACTTCGTCGCAGGTCGTCCGCGGTGGGAGGCCGGCGGTGCCGTATTCGCTCGGCACGTCGAACCCTACGAGCTCATGAAGGTGCGGCTGCTCAACGGAACGCACTCTCTCATTGCTTATCTCGGCGCTCTGGACGGTCGCGCGACCATCCCGGATTCGATCGGACGGCCGTTCGTCGAGGCCGCGGCGCGAGCGGTACTCGTCGACGAATACCTCCCCACCGTGCCCGTTCCGGGCGACGTGGACATCGAGGACTACATCGCTCAGCTGTTCGTACGGTGGTCCAATTCCGCTCTGGGCCACAGAACGGCACAGGTCGGTTCCGACGGCTCGGCGAAGCTGGCGCAGAGAATCCCGACCCCCGTGCTGTATCACCTGCGCAACGGCGTTGTACCGCAACATCTCTCGTTGACCCTGGCCGCGTATCTCTGCTGCGTGTGCCCTCCCGAAGGTTTCGATCCCGGCCCGCACGCACGTGCAATGGCCGACCCAGCACGTGCGCGATTGGCAGGACTTGCCGCCTCGGCAGCGTCCAGTGAAGATGTCGTTCGATCGGTTCTCGAACGCGGCGACATCCTCCCCGTCGAACTGGCCGAGTATCCCGAATTCATCACACGCACAGCGGATTTGATGAATACTGTTGTCCGTCATGGTCCGATGGCAGCAGCCGTCGAAGCGGGGAGTTCTTCGCTCCGCCCTGTCGTCACAGCATCCCGGACCACACTCGACTGACTCCTTCCTTCTTCCTTCCTTCCTTCGGCTCAGGCCGTAACTTCACCCGAGGACAACCATGGACACGACCACAGAACCATCGGATTCTCCGAGAATCGCTCCGGCCAAGCATGATCCGACCGCGGTACGACGCGCGGCGTGGGCCGGCCTCATCGGCACCACGCTCGAACAGTACGATTTCGTCATCTACGGCACGGCATCTGCGCTGATCTTCAACAAACTGTTCTTTCCCAACATCTCTCCGGCCGCGGGCATCATCGCCAGTTTCAGCGCGTACGCCGTCGGGTTCCTTGCTCGTCCGCTGGGCGGGCTGTTCTTCTCTCGCTACGGTGACCGCCTCGGTCGCAAATGGGTGCTCGTGGCGACCCTGATGCTGATGGGAGGAGCAACGATGGCCATCGGGCTGCTGCCGACATTCGAACAGGTAGGCCTACTTGCCCCGGTGTTGCTGGTACTGTGTCGGTTCTTTCAGGGCTTCGGAGCGGGAGCCGAACAGTCAGGTGGCGCAACGCTTCTCACCGAGACTGCGGAAATCGGCAAACGTGGCCGATTGGCTGCCCTCGTCATGACCGGAGCGGCACTCGGCACCGCGCTCGGAGCCATCGCCTGGATTCTGGCCCAGTTGCTCCCCGATGACCAACTGATGTCCTGGGGCTGGCGAATGGTGTTTCTCAGCAGCATTCTGGTCACCGTTGCCGCGTTCATCATCAGGCGCAAGCTCAACGAGTCTCCGGTCTTCCAGGAGCTCAAAGCGGCCCAGGAGCGCCCGAAGGCACCGGTGAAGGAAGTGTACGCCAACGGAAAGCGGCCGCTGTTCATCGTCATGTTCATGACCGTCGGCATCAGTGCACAGTCCTACACGTACCAGGTGTTCATGGCCTCGTACATGAAGAACGACGTCGGCGTGGACCCCACGTTCATCCCGAAGGTGTTGCTGATCGGAGCTATCTGTGGCGGTATCGCGGCCTGGGGCTTCGGATGGCTCTCGGACAAGGTGGGTCGCAAGCCGGTGTACATCGGCATCGTCAGCCTGCTCGTCGTTCTGCCGGTCCCGACCTTCATGGCGCTGAACACCGGCTCGCACACGTTGATCACCCTGGTGATGATCATCGGATTCATCCTGGCATGCCAGGGAGCAGTCGGCGTCACGATGAGCTACTTCCCGGAGATGTTCGGTGCCCGATACCGTTACGCCGGGGTGACATTGGGTCGCGAGTTCGCCTCGGTGTTCGGCGGCGGCATCGCTCCGCTGTTGTGCGCGGCTCTGATCACCGCGTTCTCCGGCTCCTGGGTTCCCGTCGCCGTGTACATGATGATCATGGCGATCTCGGTACTCGTGGCCGCGTCGTTCGCTCCGGAAACCCGCGACAGAGACCTGACCGATCCGGCCAACGCCACCGATCCTGTACTCGTCAAGGCTTGATCTGCAGTGTCGGTACTGACCTTCGGCGAAACCATGGCTTTGACCACTGCCCAGGACCTCGGTCCACTCGCACACGTCTCGACGATGCGGCTGGGTATCGGGGGAGCCGAGACGAATTTCGCAATAGCACTGCGGCGGTTGGGAGTTCCGGTCACCTGGGTGGGCCGAGTGGGTTCGGACAGCCTGGGTGACCGGGTGGCCAGGGAACTGCACGCCGAACGACTCGACGCACACGTCGTTCGAGACCCCGATGCACCCACCGGCCTGATGGTGAAGGAACGCCGTACTTCCACTTCGACTCGGGTCTGGTACTACCGAGCGGGGAGTGCAGGCTCACGCTTCCGTATCGGTGACATCCCGGAGACACTCTGGGACGGAGTCAGGGCGCTGCACGTCACGGGAATCACCCCGGCATTGTCGGATACGGCGTGCAAAGCGACGCTGTTCTACGTCGAGCGAGCCCGCGAGCGCGGCATCGCGGTGTCTTTCGACCTGAACTATCGCCGGGCACTGTGGACGAGAACCGAAGCGGCACCGGTGTATCGGCAGATCATCGAGCAGGCCGACATCGTGTTCGCCGGTACCGAGGAGGCAGCCATCGCCGTCGGTGACGGCACTGCCTCCGAGTTGGCGGAACGTTTGTGCGAGCTCGGCACGGACGAGGCCGTCATCAAGCTCGGCGACCGCGGTGCACTGGTACGGGCCCGAGGCACCGAATACGTCTGCACTGCAGTGCCGGTGGACGTGGTCGACTCGGTCGGCGCAGGGGACGGTTTCGTGGCCGGCTATCTGTCCGAACGGCTCGTCGATGCACCGATCGACCAGCGGCTGCGAACGGCGACGACCGTGGGTGCCTTCGCGTGCACGGTCCCCGGCGACTGGGAGGGTATGCCGCGCCGAGACGAGCTCGACCTGCTCACCTCGGAGGAGGCTGTCACCCGATGAACGAGAACGGACGGACGAGTACCACCATGACCGAAGTACCGCGCATTCCCGAGAAGACCGTCGCCCTGGTCGCCCATGCCGCCGACGATCTGCGTCTCGACACCGTCGCAGTGACACCCGCGGCACCGGACGAGGCAATCATCGCCATCGCCTACGGCGGGATCTGCGGATCGGATCTGCACTACTGGCAGCACGGTGCTGCGGGTCAGTCGGTGTTGAAAGCGCCGATGCGGTTGGGCCACGAGGCATCGGGAACGGTGGTTCGTCGTGCCGAGGACGGCAGCGGTCCCGTCGAAGGCACCCCGGTGACCGTTCATCCGGCCACGCCCGGCGGAACGGGCGCGAAATACCCGGCCGATCGCCCCAACCTGTCGCCCGGCTGTCGGTACATGGGCAGCGCGGCACAGGTACCGCACAACGACGGGCTGTTCATCGGACACGTCGCCGTCCCGACGCGAATGCTCCGAGCCCTGCCGGCAGGACTCGATCTGAGAATCGCGGCGCTGGCCGAGCCCGCGAGCGTGGCCTGGCACGCTGTCGAACGCGCCGGAACCGTTCGGGGCGCAACTGTCCTCGTCGTCGGGACCGGTCCGATCGGTGCCCTCATCGTGGCGGTGGCCGCGCGGGCGGGTGCGGCGAACATCGTCGCGGTCGACCTGCAGGATTACTCGCTCGAAGTGGCACGTGCACTCGGTGCGCACCGGACGATCGATGCTCGCGACGGCGTGGCGATCGCCTCCGTCGAGGCAGACGTCACGTTCGAGTGCTCAGGTAATCACAACGGTCTGGCGTCGGCGATCAACGGCACCATGCGCGGCGGCCGCGTCGTGATGGTGGGGCTACCCCCGGCCGGTGATCAGCCGGTTCCGGTGTCGTTGGCGATCACGCGTGAGATCGACCTCGTCGGTTCCTTCCGTTTCAACGACGAGATGGACGACGTCATCGAGGCATTGGCCGACGGTTCCCTCGACGTCGGAGCGGTCGTCACGGCCGAATATCCCGTCACCGAGGCGCTCGACGCATTCGCGCTGGCGGCGGATGCATCGCGTTCGAGCAAGGTCCTGCTGACGTTCTGATCGAACAGAGCTCGACTACTCGAACTCGAGTCGCATGGATTGGCTCGTCATCTGCAAGATGAGCACGAAGCCGGTGAGAGTCACCACGATCGGTGCCCACAGGACGACGGCGACGAACGTGTCGACACCTCTGTCCACCACGATGTACACCGCGACGATGGAGGTAGCCAGCACACACAGCGCTATGTGTGCGGCCAGCCTCCATTTGTCGAAGAGGAAACCGGCCAGCATGCCGAGGGGTATGAGAAACGTGCACTTTCCGAGTGTCACCTCGGGCTCGAAGTCCGCGGTGATGGTGGCCCCGAAAATCGCGATATCGGCGATGACGACGAACGCGAAGGCCTGCCGGAGCGTCGGCCATGGACCGAACCACCAGAATGCGCCCATGATGTACGCGGCGATCATGCACGTCCACTGCACTATCGACGGGATCGGGGTGGTGGCACCGTAACCGAATGCCATCTCGAGGGTCACCACGACGGCCATGGCCAGACTCGCAGCCGAGACGACCCGTTTGACCCCCGTGGTCAGCGCGAGGGAGGCCATTACTCCGACACCCCAGTGATAGTGCTCGTTCGGCCGGTACGAAGCGCGTGTCACGTGTGTCCCCTTCCGTCGACCGCTTCAGGATTCAATCACACGCGACCGTGACGAGGATCATGTTTCTGCACTTCACCAGCTGATGCGTTCAGCGATCGAAGCGGCGTTCAGCCGATCAGCCGGTGTAACAGTTCGGGAAGCGTTTCGCCGATGTCGTGGCGACTGGCCACGCGGTAGCGAGCGCTGTCACCGAGTCGGCGCCGTCGATCCGCGTCACCGATGACGGTCGAAATCGCCTCGGCCAGAGCCGCGGAGTCACCGGGTTCGACCAGTACCCCCGCGCCGTCGGAGAGAAATTCGTGGGTACCGCCGTGATCCGTTCCGATCACCGGCAGCCCGTGCGACATTGCCTCGAGTACCGACAACGGACCGGCCTCCGGGGACGTACTGGCCGAAATCACGACATCCCACCTGCGGAGTGCGGACTCTGCATCGGTGTGCCCGAGAAACTCCACCCTGCCGGCGAGGTCCGATTCGGCGGCACGTTCGTGGAGCTCCGATACGTAGTCGCGATCGCCGGGAAAGCTTCCGCCGGCCAACTCGACTCGGATGCCGGGGAGTGTGGCGACGGCATCGAGGAGAACTCGGTGCCCCTTCCATGGTGTCAGCAACGCCAACATGCCGACCACCGGTGGGGTGTGAAGTTCGCCGCCGAAACGGGTCACCGGCCACGGCACTCCGTTGTGTGCCACCACCACCGGAAGGCCTGCCGCGCGGAGCGGAACGGCCGTTGCTTCCGAGACCGACACCGCGACCCGAATTGCCGGGCGGGAGAATCGAACCACCACGCGCTGCTTGAGAGAGTTCATGGTGTCGTGAACGAGCCAGGACGCACCGCGGGTCGGCCGGCACAATCGTGCGACCGGGAGCGCGAACAGGGAATTGACGACAGTTGTCGTGTCGGGTGCGCGCACGACGGAGCGCACTGCGCGTGCGGCACCGATCCACCTTCCGAGCAGGCGCAGCGCGGCGATACCGCGTGCGGCACCGTGCTCACCCCCGAGCCCGAGTTCGTCGATCCGAATGTGCCGGGTTCCGCTCGGCAGGCGACGCGCCAATGGTCCCGCGGGGCAGGCGATCACAGTTCTGTGGCCGCGGCGCTCGGCCTCGTCGATCAAATTGAGCAGCACCTTCTCCGCACCGGAAACCTGTCCGGTGTGGGCCAGAAAGAGCACGGTCGACTCGTCGGTCATGTGTTGGCCCGTCTGTGTGGCAAGGGTGGTTCGCGAAAGCGAACTCGTGACTCGTCAGGCATGGTGCAGTAGAGCGACGGGGTCTCCGCACATCCTCTGCAGCGCTGAATCGACGACCGCGACGTCGATCATCTTGCTGCAGAACGATGCTGTGTAGGTCCGCCCACCGGCAATCTCGGCAATGAGCATCGTGCAGCCGTCCGGGCCGTCCGGTTCGAGTGATGCGGCCATCTGCGGTGGCCTGCCGTCGTCGACCCAGTCGAGGTGATCGAACACTCGCACTCGCCCGAGGTCGCTGACGGCCAACCTCAATGTCCCAGGAACGTCGACGACCGAATCGTCGACCTGCGGTCCACCGGACGACCGAACTCGCGTTGCGATGTCGCGGAGCTGCGACATCCCCAGTACCGCTATGGGCCAACCGGATTCGATCACCTCACGCATCGCCGTAGCGATAGCGACGGGTGTCGTGCCCGACGGCAGGTGAAGTGGAATACCGACGGCGAAGTTCCCGTGCGAATTCTGTTGTGCGGGATCGAGGTAGCGTCGACTGTTGAACAAGACCATGATGTGCTCGGCGACGTCGACGCCTTCTGCGCGCAGTGCCGCGCTCCAGAGCGCGATCGAGATCGACGCGGCTGTCGCACCCGGCATGTTCTCGGCCGTCCAGTGCTTGAGTTCGTCCACCCGTGCTCGGCTCATGTACCCGGCACGGCTGACTTTCGCGGTTTCCCAGTTCTCGATTCTTTGGCGGGGAGCAGACCCGTCGTCGACCTCGGGTCTATGGCGTCCGCGCAGCCTACGGAAGTCCAAGATGGTCTTGGGGTTCCGAGAATAGTGACGCCACAATGCTTTCCACGTGGAACTCGCGGGCAATCCTGACGCGAGCCCGGGAACCAGTGTCCCGTCGGCATCGTCGCAGAATGCCGCCAACATCATCACGCCGATCTGGCCATCTCCGATTCCGTGCGAGTAGTCGATGGCGAGATGGTCGTCGAACACGATCACGTCGAGCGGGCTGCGCTTGCCGTCTCGGGATCGAATCTCGGTGAGCATCCGACCCAGGTCGTTCGTGGGGCCGGTACTCGCGGTGACGTTGTCACCTGCGATGTCGGTGCGGTAGCGCCAATGCCGAGTGTACGACCGCGGTTCCAGTGCGAGGTGTGCCTCGGCATCGGTCTGTTCGGCGGCCGTGAGCGTTCGTCTCGTACGTCCGACGTCGAGACCACGAACCGGACCGACAGCGGTGATTATCCGGGTGTCGGCGAACACTCGATCCAGCGCAGTCGCGCGGTAGCGGTGCTCAGCGGACGGCATCGACGACCTCCTGCATTCGACTGCGGAAGTTGGCGCGAGAAAAGCCTTCCGCCCACGTACGGATGGCGGCGCGGTCGTAGTCCGCAGGGTCGAAGGAGCGCATGGCCTCGGCGAATCCGGCGATCACGTCGTCGTCGGAGCCTGGAGATACGTGCACCCCGGTCTTCCCGGGTACCACCGAGTCCATCGCACCGCCGTCGCCCAGGGCGATGACGGGTGTTCCGGTTGCCATGGACTCGACGGGGACGATCCCGAAGTCCTCTACGCCCGGCATCAGAAGGGCTCGCGTCGTGCGGTGCAGTTCGAGAAGCTTCTCGTGTGAGACTCGTCCCAAGAAGGTCGTTTTGGGTCCGGCAAGTTCTCGGCAGGCGTTCATCGCGCGACCGTCTCCTGCCACCACGAGGGGAACGTCGGCTTCGGCGGCAGCGCGGACCGCGATGTCCGGACGCTTGTAGGGGACAAGGCGTCCCGCGAGCAGGAAGAAGTTCTCTCGCTCGACGGACGGATCCGGTGTGAATCCCTCGGTGTCGACGGGAGGATGGACAACCACTGCGTCGTCGCGCCCCCACCAGTTGTCGATACGACGCGCAACTGCACTCGAATTGGCCACCACGGTGGTCAGTTTCGGTGCGGCGGCTATCTCGCATCGACGTGCGACGGCCGACAATGCCGTCAGTATCGCCGCTCCGGCTCGACCGCCACCCTCGCCTGCGCGCAACTCGGGGTCCCAGGCCCACCGTGCCGGGCTGTGTACATAGGCGATCACCGGGGAGTCGGTGGCGAACACGGCCTGGGTAGCGAAGGCATGGTGGCTGACGACCACGGCATCGAAACCGGTGAGCGGCATTCGGCGAAAGGCCAGCGGCATCAGCGGAAGAACGGGCGCGTACGACCGTTGGCCCAACGCGTTGTACACCCGATTGAGTCCGGTCGTGTGCGGCTCGCGACTGATTCCGGCCGGTACCCCTGACGGCCGGGAGATCGGTGCGAACACCTCGGCCGCAGGCCAGTGCAGAGCAAGTTGTTCGATGACGTGCTCGGATCCGGCAATCTCGGTAAATCTTTCGTGTACGACGGCAATTCTGTCAGCTGGCATGTCTCTGGCCTTCCGGCGCGATCGTCTGTGCGGTCCGTTCCACCCGTCGGGTCGACCTACCGCTCTGCAGGACCAGATGTACGGGGATGTCGAAGTCGTCGAGCAGCCGCAGTGCGGCGGTAGCCGCCTTCTTGTCTCGTCCGCGTTTCGAAACCAGCACCACCACGGTCTCGACGTCACCCACGTCGATGTGCTGCCACCACGGGTCCGATACGCCGAATTCTGCGGTGGCTCGGCGAGGTTCGGTTGTCCGGTCCTGATCGTGATCCGACTCCGACACGGCACCCTCGCCGACCAACAGGACGATCACGCTCTCGCCCTTGGGAGCAGCGTGTCGAGCGCCTCTCGAGGCAGTCCGGTCGCCGCGTTCGAGCGCAGCGATCCGCGCAGCTACGGCAGGCGGCACCGTATCGCCCGACTTCGGGTCGAAGTGTGCACCGTACTTGCGCGAGACCCGACGGGCCCAGGAGCGAGAGGGCTTGCGTCCGAGGCGTCCTCGGAGCAGCACGATCAGTTCGGCCGCGACGATGAGAGCAGCGAGCGCTGCGACGAGTGCCTCCGAGACCGGTTTCGGCGATACCGGAGTGGTGCTCCGTTCGGGGTTCGACAGCACGACGAGTCGATCTCCGCCCGCTGTGGCCTGAACCTCGCTCAGGCGGGCGCGCAGATCGGCCAGCTCGGAGACGGCCGCGGGCCGACTCGGATCGTCGGGTGCCAGGGCATCGATTCGAGCCTGTTGCGCGTCGACTGCGGACTGTGCATCGCTCGTACGATCGCCGGAGTCGCGAATTGCATTGGCAGTGCTGGTGCTTGCCATGGTCGACACCATCGCCTCGGCCAGATCCGCGGCGAGTTCGGGAGATCGGGTTGTCACCGTCACGATGAGCAGTGCAGGCGAGGTGCCGGGGGAGAGCTCCACGCTCGAGGCGAGTTCCGCTGCGTCCATATCGGAATCGACCTGAGCGAGTACCTCGTCGAGAACACTGCGATCGGTTGCCAGTTCCATGAACGGCGCGCGCATCTGCTCGATGAACGCGTCACCGGGAACCAGAGTCTGGGCCGGTTCGATCTCGGTGACGACCGACGCGGCGTACTGCTTGTCGGTGAGTTCGCTCCTGAGGTAGAACACCCCTGCACCGACCAGCAGCGCGATGACGAGGGCTGGCAGAAATGCTCGGCCCAGCTCACGCATATGGCCGGCCAGGTCGATGGGTGGGGGTACGTCGCCTCGGTGTACGGCATCGTGGACGGACATCAACCGCATATCCTTCCGTCGTTGATGCGAGCGGATGTACCGCTTCGGCGGTTCGTGGAGCCGACGGGCTCGATGATAGCCGGGGTCGGGTGTCGGTCGCGTAGCCGTGCCGCCCGTGAATGAAATTGCACATCAACAACATTGGAATAACAAGCACGGTGATTTGTTGCGATCGCGAAACCGAACTTCGAGTCCGGACCGAGCCGCCCGAATCGGGCGATGTGTCCGTTGTTTCCGTGGTTCTCACTCGGATCGCGCACGGTGCCGTCCTTTCTCTGCCGCTCCCGGCAGTGGTGACTCGACGAGTCCGATCGCGACGAGCGCGTAGAGCACTATCGCGACCAGCAGCGCCGCCGCAGCGGAGACGAGCAGCCACAAGCCGGGGTGGTACTGCACCAGGAACCAGCCGCCGACCGTCGCAGCTGCCGCGATCACGACGACGACCGAAATCGACCGCACAGGAAACAGTTTGGAAATCGGCATACTCCGCGCGATCACTGCCCACAGCAGGACGAGCGTGGTTCCGATCGTCGCTACCGTGGAGATTGCAGCTCCGTCGTACGACATTCGCGGGATCAGAACGAGGTTCAACCCGACGTTCAGGGCCAGGCCGACCAACGCCACCACGGGGTAGTGTCGCTGCATTCCGGCCGATGCGAGCACGAAAATGCCCAGCATCACCAACGACATCAGCGCAGCGCCGATCACGAGCAGACGGGCTGCGTGCGCTCCGTCGACGAAACGGTCGCCGTACAGCAAGCCGATCAGCGGCTCGGCGGACGGTACGAACGCCGCGACAGCCATCGCCCCGAACAGTGCGAACAGCAGTGCAGCCGAACGTGTGCGCGCTCGAAATGCTGTCGTGTCGTGGGGCCACGACGCGACGAGCAGGGTGCTGATCGGTGCCACCGCGGCCAACACGAAGGTGTCGATCATGTCCGAGAATTTGTAGCCGATGGAGTACAGTCCCACGGCCTCGAACGTGTCGAGCAGGCTCAGCATCAACATGTCGATCTTGAGCATGGCGATGGTGAGAGCGAAGCCGATCGCCAGTGGTACGGCCTCTTTCAGATAGGGCCCCCAGCGACGGATTTCGATGTGCCGTGACGGTCGCAGACCCATGGAACGGTTGCCGATGCCGAAGCCCTTGGTCACCAACTTGAACACTTCGTTGGCCACGGCCGGGAGAACGAAGATCAGCAGGGTGGGGGCAAGCACGGCCGCCAGGACGGTCAAGGCCAATTGGAGTGCTTGGCCTGCGCTTTCGGCGACGGCCACCAGGACCAGGCGATGACGGCTCTGGAAGAGGACGCTCAGGGCGTGGCCCGGCGTGGCGAACACGACAACCAGTCCACCCACGACCGTGGCGAGAACCACTTCGCTCGGATACTGCAGCAGGAGAACGTATGCGACGGCCAGCACGTACCCCAGCAGCCCGAGGACGGTCCGCAGAGCCAGGAACGACGATGCCGTTCGACCGATCTCCTCGGGATCGTCGTCCATCAACTTCGCCAGCACGACGCGTCCGACACCCAGATCGGTGACGACGGACATCAAGCCGAGCAGCGCGAAGACGAAGCTGAACTGACCCCAATCGTCCGGTCCGAGGGACCGCGCGACCACGACGCTGCCTGCCCATCCCAGGGCTGCGATGATCACTCGGCTGATCAGGACGGCAATCGTGGCCTTGGCAGCGGCCTTCGGATCCGCGGCCACTGCACGGTAGTCGGGAGGTTGCTCGGTGCCGTCGAGTGCGAGGTCCTCGGCCATCAGACCACGCCTGCGGCTCGATATGCGCCGGCGGTGAGCTCTGCCGTTCGACGCCAGCTGATCTCGCGGGTTGCCACGGCTGCCGCGTCGACGAGGGCTGCGCGGGTATCTCCGTCGAAAGCGATGGGTTTCATCGCCTGTACCCAGTCGTCCACGTTCTCCGATTCGACGAGAACGGCACCGTCGCCGACGACATCGGGGAGGGCACCGACGGCACTGGCGACGACCGCGCCGCCCGAGGCCATCGCCTCGACGGGCGGGAGTCCGTAGCCCTCGTACCGAGAGGCGTACGCAGTGATGGTCGCGGCAGCGTAGAGGCCGGGCAGATCCTCGACGTCCACGTACCCGAGCCCCTGTGAATTGCGGGGGGCGTGGGGGCCGGTGGAGCCGGCCCCGGCCAACAGGCACGGTAGTCCGAGACTCTCCGCTGCGTCCGCCACCAGCTGAACGTTCTTGCGAGGCTCCACCGTTCCGACCTGCATGACGAAACGGTCCGGCAAGTCGTACTTGCGTCGAACGGCGTCCACCCGGCCCTCGCTGGGGACGCGAGCCCACGCTGCGGGTGCCAGGCCGACCACCGTGGCGTCGCGCCCGCTGACCGCCTTGATTCGATCGGCGGTGAACTGCGAGACCGCGATGAGCAGATCTGCGCGACGCAGTGCGCGCCGTACCAGTCTCTGCTCACCCAGTGCGCGAAATCGACTGGAAGCCGACGGCATGTCGATGACCGAGAGGTCGTGCACCGTCGCAACGGTGAAGGCCTTGGTGAGGAACGGCAGGTCGACGTCGAGGCCGTGCACCACATCGCAACGACCGACGGGGAGGGCACCGAGCACAGCGCGAGCCGCACCGCTGGTGACCGGCCTCTCCATCGCCGCGACCGAGGGTGGAAGATCGCCGACGGCGTCGCGCTGCACGCACGCGGCGAGATCGGTACCCGGTAGGCAATGTGGGAGCTCGTTCAGGAGTTCGCGAATGTAGGTCTGTACGCCGCTTCCGCCCGGTCGGAGGGCGAGCGCCCCGAAAACGATTCGTGTTGCGCTGCTGCGCATCCCACCACTCCTAACAAGAGCCAGAAATAGACATCGATCGGAAAGATCTCGAAATACGTGGAGACGAGACTGGCGAACATCGCGGCGACGATCGACGCACCGACTCCGAGGGCGAGCGCACCGTCGCTACCCGGTAGTGCCCGGGACAGGCGGGTGCACCACAGCAACGACGTCACCAACAGCGCCACGACGGCCCAGAGGCCGATCGGCCCCAGTTCGAGCAGCGCCTTGACGTAGTAGTTGTCCGGTTGATAGTTGGTCGACAGTCCGGATCGAGTGAACGCCTGACCCTCTGCGGTGGAAATGCGGTCTGCTGCAGACCCACTCGATCCCAGCCCCGTCCCGACTGGATGAACCAGAATGCTGGCGATGATGTTGGCCCAGCCGTCGCCGCGTTGACCCAGGCTGCTCGACGAGAAGAAGACCGACGTGATCTTGGGTACGAAGGGGACCGTGACGGCGACGGCCACTGCCGCCAGCGCGAACGGCGCGGCGAGGTAGCGGAAACGCACGGCGATCAAGTAGACGGCCCCGACGGCGAGTCCGAGGATCGCGCCTCGCACGATCGAGCTGGACATCGCGATCACCATCATCGGAGTCGCGCAGAGGAACAACAGGTTTCGCCGCCGACGCGGATCGGCCAGCGCTACCGCACCTCCGACCAGCAACGCCAACATCACGTACAGGCCGAAGGGGAACGGCAGATTGAACGTGCTGAACGTACGCAGCAGTCCGCCCGATGTTCGGACCTGCGTGCCGTATTCGTACCCCAGCGACACCAGTGCGGCGGGACCGGCCACCAGTTGCGCTATGCCGACCGCCGACGTGAACACGCCCATGCCCATGAGAACGGAGACGAGGTGGTCCCGATCGGTGTCGTCGAACGGTGCGAGCCACATGACGACCACCAGCAGGATGTAGAAGAAGGTGACCTTGATGCCGAACACGCCCACGACTCCGTACGTGGCGAACGCCGACACGCTGCCGAACACGACGAAGACCGCAGCGGCCGGCCACCACGGCACGAACACTCGAGGCGACGAGCCGCGGACGTGCCGTGGTCGACGCAACCACGCGCACAGGACCGTGAAGACGACGAGACCCTCCTTCCAGCCCGATACGATCCCGGGGAGGGGAACGAGAACCAGAAGTCCGTGCAGTGGAACAAGTCCGGCCAGCAAGAGAACCCCGCGCTGTGGCCGACGGTAGATCGCCGAGGCCACCGCACAGCCCAGCGCGAGCACCAGCGCTGCGCCGACACCGAGCGCGACGTACGTGATCACGCGGTGCCCCGAACGCGGTCGTGTTCGGCGTAGACCACGATCAGTCCTCGGCGCGCTTCAGAACGGCGAGAACCGTGAGAAACAGGATCTTGACATCGAGCCACACCGACCAGTTCTCGATGTAGTAGTTGTCCCACTCGGCGCGGTCGGCGATGGACGTCTGTCCGCGAAGGCCGTGCACCTGTGCCCATCCCGTAACACCTGCCTTCACGCGATGCCTCTCTCCGTACCGACGGATCTGCATCTCGAACAGGTCGACGTACTCGGGGCGCTCCGGCCGCGGACCGACCAAACTCATGTCGCCGCGAAGGACGTTGAGCAGCTGCGGAAGTTCGTCCATCGAGGTCTGTCGCATGATCTTTCCCACGCGCGTTCGTCGATCGACACCTTCGACGCCGCCGGGCGCGTCACCGGCCTTCCGCTCGAACTCGGCGTCGGAGGCACGGGGAGGCCGCATGGAACGGAACTTCAGGCAATCGAACGGCAATCCGTCGCGCCCGATTCGCTCCTGCTTGAAGAAGATCGGTCCAGGGGAACTCAGGCGCACGAGCAGCATCAGCGTCAGGAAGACGGGGGAGAGCAGCAGTAGGCCGAACGCGGTCAGAACCCGATCGAGAACTCCCTTGAGTGCGAACTGCCACCCCTTGGGGTTCACGTGCGGTAGCACCATCAACGGCAGACCGCCGATGTGCTCGACGCGGGCGTTGACACCTACTGCGTCGTACAGCCTCGGCACCACCCACACTCGCATGCCGAGTCGATGCGCTGTCCTTATGGCACCGAGGAGCTCCCGATCCTCCGTCGGTGCGAACGCGACGATCAGTTCTTCTGCTGCCGTTCTGCGAGCGATGGTCTCGAAGTTGCTCGGAACTCCGAGGTGAGGCAGATCGGCCGGGTCGCCCGCCGAGGACAGGTCGGCGACCGGTGCCTCGCCCACGTAACCGACCGGAAGCAGACCGTACTCCGGGAATTGCCGTGTCCGTGAAACGAGTTGGTGGGCAATCGGATCGTTGCCCAACACGATGGTCGGTGCGGCGGAGCCGTACCTGGTTCGAATCAACCGCTGCACGACGACACGGATCAAGCGAGCAACGGCGATCGTCGCGGCACTCGCCACCCAGATTCGCAGTACGACGGCACTCGGCCGATAGTCGGTGTCGGCCACGAACATCGAGACCATCAACGCCAGTGATGCGAATGCGACGGCGGTTTCGGCCGGCCCGATCTCGTCGAGGAAGTTGCGCCGGAGTCCGCGGCGATACATCGACTTGGCGGCGAGGATGCCGACGAGGAGCGGCAGGAAAAGCCATGGCAGCCAGCCGGTCTCGGTGAGACTCCCCGAATACCACAGCAGTGCTGCAGCCACGGCCACGACAGCAGCGAGGACGTCGACGGCCACGGTGATCGCCGAGTGCCACGGATCGACTCGGAGTCGATCCACGAGTGTTCGAGAGTCTACGACTGTGTCCGCCTCGGCAGCCCGAGAGCTGGTGCGCAATGAATCCAGGGTTTTGGGCACATCTACTTCCGGTGGCTAGTTCGGATCGGTGGTCCCGAATATCCCTTTTAATGTATACCGGGACGAAAGAGGCAACCCGGTCGACTTGTCAAAAAAACTCGAAGTCGGTTGTGGGCCGAAAAATGCTAATACCCGATGGGTATTTCGCCGGTTATTCGAAAATTCGCTCGCGAATGATCCACGCCAAATCCTGCAGTATCTGTACGTGGCCGGTAGTCCATTGACGGGGCTGCTGATCCCATACACAGAGGGTTCCGACTGAATGGCCCTCGTCGTCGGTGAGCGGGACTCCGAGGTAGGACACGAGCAGGTTGCCCTGCACCGACGGGTGATCCTTGAGCATGTCGTTGAGCCGTGCGTCCTCGACGACGAGTGGTTGTCCGAGGTCGATCGCGTAGCGGCAGATCGATCCGTCGAGAGGAACCTCCTGCGCGCCACCGAGTTCCGCAGGCAGCCCGAGAGCGCTCTTGAAGTACTGACGTTTGTCGTCGAGCAGCGAGAACGCAGCCGACGGAACGCTGAGGGCATCGGCCACCATGGCGACGACCCGGTCGTACCCGGCGTCGGAGTCGGTGTCCATCAAGCCCGTTCGGGTCACTGCGGCAAGCCTGTCCGGGTCGTCGATCGGGGTGCCGAACACTCGGGTGGCCTCGATCGGGTCGACACCGTTGTCCACGCCCTCCTGTAGAACTCGAAGCAGCGCACCGACCTCGGAATCGGGATCCTCGGACAGCTCTCGCACGATCTGATCGACCACAGCGCGTCGAATGTATGCCTCGGGGGACAGACCCGACTTCTCCGCTTGTGTGGCCAGCAACTCGTTCAGGCGGTCGTCGAAACCGGGAAATCCTGTTGTCATTGTCCAGATGGTAGTACAGGCCGTGACGTCTCACCGACGCCCGAGTCACTGCATTCCATAATTCGGTTTTCGGCGTGGTTCTGCGGCCGAGGACCGAGACAAACCCAGCTGCGAAGCAATATTGCCGGTATTCGATTTCGAATTCACCGAGGTTGCTAACATCTGCCGATGAAACCGAGTTCACCGCGGCGAGCGGCAACCGCGCTTGTAGTCGTGTTGTTGTCCCTGGCTGCCGGGTCGATGCCGGCGGCCGCATCCGTCCTGCGGGAGCAACAGGTACCGGGGGACAATCCGCCGTGTTCGCGGCAGTCGGATGCCGTTCGGATCGGAGTGTCACCGGGCGCTTCGATAGGTGCGCTGTCTCCGACGGATCTGGATCGAGAACTGACGCTCGCCCGCGACGCGGGGTCCTTCGCGGTTCGTCTCGACATCGATTGGTCTGCCATCGAGTCGACGCGGGGCAGGTTCGACTGGAGCCGAACGGATCGGGTGATCGATGCCGTTGTGGCCCACGGGATGTGCGTGCACGGCATCGTCGCGTACACACCGCGATGGGCACGTGTAGCCGGTGCCGTCAACGATTCGCACTCCCGTCCTGCGAACCCTGCGACCTTCGCTGCGTTCGCCAAGACCGTGGTTCAGCGGTACCAGAGCCGAATCAAGATATGGGAAGTGTGGAACGAGCCGAACATCGTGACGTTCTTCAAGCCCGTTCCCGATGTGGCGGCCTATTCGGCGCTGCTTCGAGCGACCTACACGGCGATCAAGCAAGTACAACCCGATTCCACCGTGCTCGCAGGCGGGATGGCACCCTCCGAGGACAAGGACGGCAACATCGCGGGTACGACGTTCCTGTCGAAGATGTACGCGCAAGGATCCAACAAGTACTTCGACGCCTTCAACGTTCACCCGTACACGTGGCCGTACCTACCCAACGACCCGGACACGGCGTCGTGGAACACCGCCATGAAGATGTGGTCCATGCGAGACACCATGATCGCAGGCGGCGACAGCGGCAAGCAGATCTGGATCACCGAGTTCGGTGCGCCAACCGGGACCGCACCCAACAGTGTCAGCGAGCAGGTGCAAGCGGACAGCATAGGGATCGTTCTCGATGCCGTCCTCGGCAACGACTGGCTCGGACCGGCCTACGTGTACAGCCTGCGCGACGCCGGCACCGACACAGCAGACACCGAGCAGAACTTCGGCTTGGTGCAGCGCGACTGGACGCCCAAGATCGCCTACGGACGCGTCGACGCCTACGCCGCCGAGCACTCCGGACGCTGATCGACCGACTCTCGGCCATTGCTTCGACCTGGTGAGCTATTGTCTGCGCATGAATTCGCAGCCGGGGGGCTCGATCCCAGATCGCATCGATGTCACGTTCGATTCTCACGGTGACGCCTGCGCGGCGTGGCTCTATCTTCCGAGGGACACCGGCCCGGCTCCGGTGATCGTGATGGGGCACGGCCTCGGCGGAACTCGGGAGATGCGGCTCGACGCCTATGCCGAGCGCTTCCGCGCCGCGGGATACGCCTGCCTGGTATTCGACTATCGCTACTTCGGGTCCAGCGGCGGCGAGCCACGACAGCTGCTCGACATCGACGCGCAATTGCAGGACTGGGCCTCGGCTATTGCTCATGCCCGCTCACGTGCAGATGTGGACAACTCCCGAATCGTGTTGTGGGGCTCATCGTTCGGCGGTGGTCACGTCATCGTCGCCGCCGCCCGAGACCAGCAGGTCGCGGCAGTGATCTCGCAGTGTCCGTTCACCGACGGAATTGCCTCGGGACTCGCGTCGAACACCTGGACATCGATGAAGCTGTCCGGCCGGGCACTGGGTGACCTGGCAGGTTCGGTGATCGGTCGACCGCCGCTGATGGTGAACACAGCCGGACGACCCGGGACGACCGCGCTGATGACCTCACCCGACAGCTACGACGGTTACCTGGCACTCGCGCCGGACGCCGACGAGACCTTTCACAATCGAGTCGCAGCGAGAGTTGCGCTGCATATCGTGCGGCACCGGCCCGGGCGTCGGGCCAAGGACGTTCGGTGCCCCATCCTGTTCGTCGTCTGCGAAACGGACTCGGTTGCGCCGGCGAAGGCCACTCTGCGCTACGCGCGTACGGCACCGCAGGGAGAGATCAAGACCTACGACGCCGGTCACTTCGAGATCTACCTGGGTGAGGCGTTCGAGCGAGTGGTGGCTGATCAGATCGAGTTCCTCACCCGCACGGTTCCATCGACTCAGTAGACGTCGCGTACGTATCGCTTCTCTGCGGCAAGGGCTTTGACGTAGGCCTCGGCACTGCTGGGAGCGAGTTTGCCGTGTTGTGCCACCACGCCCTTCAGCGCGGCGTCCACGTCTTTCGCCATTCTGGACGCATCGCCGCACACGTAGAAGTGGGCACCGCGGTGAATCCAGTTCCACAGCTCGGCCCCGTGCTCGCGCATCCGATCCTGGACGTAGACCTTGTCCTTCTGATCGCGCGAGAAGGCGACGTCCAGGCGGTTCAGCGACCCGTCGCTCAGCATCGCAGTCAGTTCGTCGCGATAGTAGAAGTCCGTGTCGGCGTGCTGTTCACCGAAGAACAGCCAGTTGTGGCCGGTGTGCCCGAGTGCGCGACGCTCGTGCAGGAAGGCGCGGAACGGGGCGACGCCGGTACCCGGGCCCACCATGATCATCGGGGTGGTGGGGTCGTCCGGCGGCTTGAAGTGCGAGGTCTTCTGCACGAAGATTCCCACATCGTGGTTCGACGCATGGTCGGCCAGGTAGGTCGAGCACACGCCACGTCGCGGAACTCCGTGCACGTTGTACCGCACCGCCGAGACCGTCACCTGTACCTCGTTGGGGTTCTCCTTCGGACTCGACGAGATCGAGTACAGCCGTGGCTGCAACGGTTTCAGAACTCCCAGCCAGTCGTCCACCGAGGCTCGAACCGGGTGTGCAGCAAGCACGTCGATCGATTGACGACCCCACATCCAGTCGGACAGGGCATGCTTGTTGTCGGGATGCAGCATCGCCTCGAGATCGTCGTCCGCAGTCCGTCGATGGACGAACTTCAGCAGATCCGGTGTTGCACGGGCGATCTCGAGGTGGCGGCTCAGCGCCGTGCGCAGCGACATCGAGCCGTGTCCGGCGAGGTCGACGGCTGCATCGCTGTCCAGGCCGGTGGCGTCGAGCCACTCGTCGACATAGGCATCGCTGTTTCGCGGCCACACTCCGAGCGCGTCGCCTACCTCGTACTCGAGCGTGCCGTCGGGCAGATGGAATCCGAACTGACGGACATCCTTGACCGATCCGCGTGCGGTCAGTACCCGATTTCGTACGAGAGTCGTCACCAGCGGTGACTTCTTGCTGTACCGCTCCGGCTCCGCGCGGGTCTGCGGAACGGTGCGGGCAGACTCCACCCGTGCTTCCTCGATGGTGGTGTCGTCATCGCGCCGAAGCAGATCGACCACCGCATCGAGCCACGCCGCCGCCTCGCTCTCGTAGTCGGGCTCGCAGTCGACGCGCTCGAGCAGTCGCCGGCCACCCAGCTCGGCGAGACGCTCGTCGATCCTGCGTCCGTGGCCGCAGAAGTCCGCATAGCTCGAGTCCCCGAAAGCGAGTACGGCATAACGGATTCCCGGAAGCGTCGCCGCGGACTCGGCGGCGAGGCTGTCCCAGAACGTCGCACCGTTGTCGGGCGCTTCGCCGTCACCGGTGGTACTGCTGACGATCAGCACATCGGCCTCGGCGGGCACACGATCGACGGTGAACGTATCCATCGAGTGTTCGGCTATCGTCAGACCGGCTCCCCGCAGGTGGGCCAGGCAGGACTGGGCGTACTCCTCGGCGGTGCCGGTCTGCGAGGCCCAGAGCAGCAGCACCGGGCGACCGCCTGGATCAGCAGTATCGGCCGATACGCCGGAGACAGCACCGTCGGTGTCGGGCCTACGCGAGAACAGTCCTGCGAGAACGCCGTCGAGCCATGCGTGGGTCTCGGGGGACAGGGGAGTCTGCGACGGCAGGGTGGGCGTTCCGGCGGCGCTGCGGCCCGCCTCACTGCCCAGACCGTCGAGAAGTCCTGCGATGTAACGCTGCTCGATGGTGGTCAGGGGTTCCGAAGGGCCCGCAGGGCGGCCGACGATCGTGGCGAGTGCATCGACCGGATCGTGGGAATGCTCGTCGTCCGCGGGTGAGGGTGATCGGGCTGCAACAACTCTCGTGAGCGTGACAGCGCACGCCTTGAACTCGGGTTGTTGAGAATACGGATCGATGGCGTCGTTGGTGACGGCATTGATGGCGAGATACTCACCGAATTCGTCGTTCCAGTGGAAGGGTGCGAAGCAGCTGCCCGGGAGCACTCGATCGGTGACGACGGCAGGGAGGACGGCTCGGCCTCGGCGGGACGCGACCTCGACGCTGTCGCCGTCGATCAGACCGAGCCGATCGGCGTCGTGTGGGTGCACCTCGACGAAGGGCCCGGAATCGAGTTTGTTCAGTTTTGCGACCTTGCCGGTCTTGGTCATGGTGTGCCATTGGTGCGGCAGGCGCCCGGTGTTGAGCAGAAACGGGTAGTCGTCGTCGGGCATCTCCGCAGGCATCATGCTGGGCCTGGCGAAGAACTGAGCGCGACCGCTCGGGGTGGGGAAGGACAACGCGGGGATCGAACCGTCCTCGGCCACCCGTCGTCGTTGGCTGACCCCGTCGTTGAGGTAACGGATCGGGTGCCGGGTGGTCGACGCGTCGGGCGGACACGGCCACTGGATGGGACTTTCGCGTAGGCGATCGTAGGTGACTCCGCGAATGTCGTAGCCGGTGTTCGGATTCCAGAACTGCTTGATCTCCTCGAACACCTCCTCGGCGCTCGCATACGTGAAGGCATCGGAGTACCCCAGCGCGCACGCCATGTCGGCGATGATCTTCCAGTCCGGCAGCGCACCGCCCGGTGCCTCGAGCGCCGGTTGGAACAGCGTGAGGTTGCGTTCGGAGTTGACCATCACTCCGTGCGCTTCCGTCCACAACGCAGCGGGCAGCATCACATCGGCGTACTCGTTGGTTTCGGTATCGGCGAAGGCATCCTGAGTGATGACCAACTCGGCGCGCTCGAGACCGTCGATCACCGTCGTTCTGTTGGCCACCGAGGCAACCGGATTGGTGCAGATGATCCAGCAGGCCTTGATCTCACCGGCAGCGAGCTTGGCGAACATCTCGATGGTTCCGCCGCCGACATCGGTGCGCAGAGTTCCACGCGGAACGCCCCATCGGTCCTCGACGAATTCGCGGTCGCCGTCGTTGACCACCGCTCGCTGTCCCGGCAGCCCCGGGCCCATGTATCCCATTTCCCGTCCGCCCATGGCGTTCGGTTGACCGGTCAGTGAGAACGGGCCGCTACCGGTCCTGCAGATGGCACCGGTCGCCAGATGGAGGTTGCACAGCGCATTGGTGTTCCAGGTTCCGTGCGTCGACTGGTTCAGGCCCATAGTCCAGCAGCTCATCCAGTTCTCTGCGCCGCCGATCATCGCGGCGGCGGCCCGCAGGTCTTGCTCGGCGAGACCGGTTGCGGCGCAAACCTTCTCCGGGGTGTAGTCGCTGAGGAACTCCGGCATGGCGTCCCACCCGTCGGTGAACTCCGCGATGAACTCGGGGTCGATGTCGCCGTTCTCGACTATGAGCGCGAGCAGACCGTTGAGCAGCGCGAGGTCCGAACCCGGTTCGAGTTGCAGGTGCAGGTGGGCCTTGTCCGCGGTGGCGGTGCGACGGGGGTCGACGACGATCAGCTTCGCGCCTGCCTTGACTCGGTCCATCATCCGCAGAAAGAGAATGGGGTGACAGTCGGCCATGTTGGAGCCGATGACGAAGAAGACGTCGGCGTGGTCGAAGTCCTCGTAGGATCCAGGCGGGCCGTCGGCACCGAGCGACTGTTTGTATCCGGTTCCCGCGCTCGCCATGCAGAGTCGGGAATTGGACTCGATCTGGTTGGTGCCGATGAAACCCTTGGCCAATTTGTTCGACAGGTACTGGGCCTCGATCGACATCTGCCCCGAGACGTACAGCGCGAGCGCATCGGGACCGTGTTCGTCGATGATCGCTCGCAGCCGCCGGGCGGTGTCGTTGATCGCCACCGACGTGTCCGTGCTCTCCGGGCGCTCGCCGCGGCGGTGCCGGATCCGAGCCTTCTCGAGCCGTCCGGGTCCGGCGAGCATGTCCGCGGTGGTGGTTCCCTTGGTGCACAGTCGGCCGAAGTTGGCCGGGTGAGACTTGTCGCCGACGGATTTGGTGACGACAGGCCTGGTCGTGGTGGTATCGGAGGTCAGGGATGGGCCGCCGACCTCGAGCACCATGCCGCATCCCACGCCGCAGTACGCGCAGAGTGTCTTCACCGTGGTGACCATGCATTCCACAGTGCCCGGCCCAGGGTGCGCCGTCATTACACCTCAGTTAGCCGGATATGACGTTGTCCTCACCGTGCTCCGCTGGGGGCGGTGATGCGGCCCCGAGGAACGCAGGAGGCGGACGTGAGGTAACACGAACTTCCCGGTCTGCGATTGGTACTCGAACGTTACTCATCGAACGGGCTGTCGAGTGGAGTGTCCGATTCTTCGCTGGCACAATCGTCCCGGTCGGGCACGAAGTGGGAAGTGGTGTGGTTCATGAGGGTGTATCGCGGATTCGTCATCGCCGCGTTGGGAGTGGTTGCTTCGGTGGCAGTCCTGTCGGGATGTAGTTCTGCTTCGGACATCTCCGAACCGTCGGTGCCGATCGATTCCAACCCGATGACCGAGCTGATGAAGCCGAAGCTGACCTCCAGCGTTCTCGACGGTGCCGTCGGATTCTCGCCGGCGGACCCGGTGACCGTCTCGGTCGCCGACGGCAAATTGTCCTCGGTGACCATGCTCAACCCGGAGGGCGAGCCGGTCTCGGGTGCGATCTCGCCCGACGGATTGTCGTGGACCAACACCGAACCGCTCGGCTACGACCGCGAATACCGAGTTCAGGCCGACGCATACGGACTCGGGGGAGCGTCGAGCACCGTATCGAGCTTCACCACCAGCCAACCCGGCAACTTCACCAAGCCCTACGTATTGCCGAACCCCGGCGACGTCGTGGGTATCGGGCAGCCCGTCGCGGTTCAGTTCGACGAACCGATCACCGACAAGATCGCTGCGCAGAACGCGATCACCGTCACCACCACGCCCGCCGTCGAGGGCGCGTTCTACTGGGTCAACAACAAAGAAGTTCGCTGGCGTCCGCAGAACTACTGGGCGCCGGGCACCAAGGTCGACGTGGCGGTGAACGTGTACGGGCGCGATCTCGGTGACGACATCTTCGGCCAGGAGAACGCCACGACGTCGTTCACGATCGGTGACGCCGTCATCGCCACCGCCGACGACAACACCAAGCAGGTGACGTTCAACGTCAACGGCCAGGACGTCATCACCATGCCGACGTCGATGGGCAAGGACAGCACCCCCACCGACAACGGGGTCTACATCATCGGCGACCGCTTCGAGCATCTCGTGATGGATTCGTCGACCTACGGCGTGCCGGTGAATTCGTCCAGCGGATACCGCACTCCGGTCGACTGGGCGACGCGAATGTCCTACAGCGGCATCTTCTTCCACTCCGCACCGTGGTCGGTGGGACAGCAGGGTTATTCCAACGCGTCGCACGGGTGCCTGAACCTGAGTCCCACCAACGCGAAGTGGGTCTACGACAACACCAAGCGCGGCGACATCGTCGTCGTGAAGAACACCGTCGGCGGAACGTTGTCGGGTACCGACGGCCTCGGTGACTGGAATATCCCGTGGGACGAGTGGAAAGCCGGGAACGCCACCACCGTCTGATCTCGGACCCGGCCCGGCCGCATCAGCTACGGTCGCGAGTCTGGTACAACGACGGGTCGATACCCAGGGTCTTCAGGTACGCCACCGGTTCGATGCTCGAACCGTTGTTGCGTACCTCGAAGTGCAGATGCGGTCCGGTCGAATTTCCGGTACTGCCGACTGCGCCGAGTACGTCGCCCGGTGCCACTTCGTCTTCGACGGCGACGGCGATGCTGGATTGGTGGCCATAGTAGGTCTCGGTGTTGCCGCTCTTGACTCGGACGAGCTTGCCGTAGCCGTCGCCTGCGTCTCCGGCTTGAACGACGGTTCCACCGGTCACCGCGTGGATGGGCGTTCCGCTGTCTGCGGCGAAGTCCACGCCTTGGTGGTACTGCGCTCCGTTACCGGTCGGGTTGTTGCGTCCGCCGTAGCCCGAACTGATGCGGTACTTGCCCGCGTCGATGGGGAGCACCGCTCCGCCCAGTCCAACGGTCGGCGGCGCGGTCGGGAGTTCGATCTCGGGCAGGTCTGCCGTGGACGGTGCGTCGGCGACGTCGGGTGCAGAGAGAACGTCGCTGTCCAGAACGATGGCTGCGACCTGATTGATGAGCACGCCGGTGGCGTCGAGAACGGCGGCGAGAATGGCGGCCCGTTGCTGCGCATCGGGCTGCGGTATGGGGATCTGAGGTAGTTCGATCGTGGGTTGAGCGGTGGCCACCGCCGGGCTGAGCACGCCGGTTGTGCCGATGCACAGTGCTGCCGACAAGATCGAACCCGCTATGACTCTGTGCATTCTGCGACCCACGAAAAGCCTCCTCGTCTGCGTCCTCCGCGCACCGTCGGATGGGTGCGCGCAGAACGTAAGAACATGTTCGGTGACGCTTCGGGGCACGCTGAACTCACGTAGCAAAAAACACATGAATCACATTGGTACTTTTCTTCCCCAAAAGTGCCATTGGTAACCGTACGTCACATTAACCCCACAGGAAACCTGAAAGTTGAATTACAACAACGTAATTCGAGGTCAGGGTGGATGTGGGGGGTGACGGGGCGGCCCTCTGGGCTGGGTGATGGACGCACGAAAAAGGCCGGTCTCGCGAGGAGACCGGCCTTGTTCGTATGGGGTGAGTGACGGGACTCGAACCCGCGACACCCAGGATCACAACCTGGTGCTCTACCAGCTGAACTACACCCACCATGTGCGCATCAGCAGAACCGTTTCGGGCTCTCCATCAGCAGCGTCGACAATACTAGCGGGTTGAATCCCGGGTTGCTAATCCGCCCCTGCTTGCGTGTCGAGATCGTGAACGACTGCGGCGATATCGCTGGTAGAGGGCCCTGGCTGCGCCACGAATGCCGTGCGGCGGTAGTACTTCAGCTCTTTGATCGACTCCTTGATGTCTGCCAGAGCCCGGTGGGCAAGGCCCTTGGGAGGCTGTCCGTAGTAGATCCGCGGGTACCACCGGCGGGAGAGTTCCTTGATGGAGCTCACGTCGATCATGCGGTAGTGGAGGTAGGTGTCGAGCGCGGTCATGTCGCGGGAGATGAATCCGCGATCGGTCGCGATCGAGTTTCCTGCGAGTGGAACGGTCCCGGCCACCGGGACATGCTCCTTGATGTACGCCAGAACGCGCTGCTCGGCTTCCTCCAGCGTCACCGTCGACGCCCGCACCTCGTCGGTCAAGCCCGACTTGGCGTGCATGTCGGTGACGACGGCAGGCATGTTCGCCAACGCGTCGTCGTCGGCGTGGATGACGATGTCGACACCCTCCCCGAGGATGTTGAGCTCACTGTCGGTCACAAGCGCCGCAATTTCGATCAGCTTGTCCTTGCTCAGGTCCAAGCCGGTCATTTCACAATCGATCCACACGAGTTTGTCCTGCACTCGCACCACACTAGTGCGAGCTGCGATGCCACTAGGGTTTGCGGTGGCGATCGAGCCAGATCAGCATCAGCACACGTTCATGGAGGACGCGGACATGACAGTCGACCCGACGCAGCCGGAACCTACGCTCAGCCCGGCAGAGAAGGCGAAGGCAGCCAAAGCCGCTGCCGTCGAAGCAGCACGGGTCGCAGCCGAAGCGCTGGCCGCCGCCGACGCCGCCGAAGCCGAAGCGCTGGCTGCGGAAAAGGGGCAGCCGCAGGCATCGACCGGCAGAGCCGCCGAGATCGCCGCCGGATACGCCTCGGAGGGTGCCGCGTTGGAATTGGGAACCGTGGTGCTGGACGGCGTCACCGATCCGTCTGCCCGCATCCGAATCCCGTTGGCCACGTTGAACAGACACGGCCTCGTGGCAGGAGCCACCGGAACCGGAAAGACCAAGACGTTGCAGGGAATTGCCGAACAGCTGTGCGCCGCAGGCGTCCCCGTGGTCATGGCCGACGTCAAAGGTGACCTGTCGGGGCTGTCGAAGCCAGGAGCGGACAACGAGAAGATTCGCAGCCGAGCAGCGGACACCGGTATTGCGGACTGGGCTCCCACCGGCCATCCGGTGGAGTTTCTCTCGCTCGGCACCGATGGAGTCGGGGTACCGGTCCGCGCCACCATCACCGCCTTCGGGCCGATTCTGCTCAGTAAAGTGTTGGGGCTGAACAACACTCAGGAATCCACCCTGGGCTTGATCTTCCACTGGGCCGATTCTCAGGGGCTCGCCCTGCTCGATCTCAAGGACCTGCGATCGGTGATCATGCACCTGACCAGCGACGAGGGCAAGGCCGACCTGAAAGGCATCGGCGGCGTCTCCTCGGCAACCGCAGGCGTCATTCTGCGCGCGCTGGTCAACCTCGAAGCAGACGGCGGCGACACCTTCTTCGGCGAGCCCGAGCTCGAGACCGAGGACCTGCTGCGAGTCGGGCCGGACGGACGGGGCGTCATCACGCTGTTCGAGCTCGGAGCGCAGGCAGCACGGCCGGTGATGTTCTCCACCTTCCTGATGTGGGTGCTGGCCGACCTGTTCCAGACGCTGCCCGAGGTGGGCGATGTCGACAAACCCAAGCTGGTCTTCATCTTCGACGAGGCGCACCTGCTGTTCGCCGACGCGTCGAAAGCATTTCTGCAGCAGGTGGAGCAGACCGTCAAGCTCATCCGCTCGAAGGGGGTCGGCGTCTTCTTCTGCACGCAGCTACCCACCGACGTCCCCAACGACGTTCTCTCCCAGTTGGGAGCGCGAATTCAGCACGCACTGCGCGCCTTCACACCCGATGATCAGAAGGCGTTGAACAAGACGGTGCGCACGTACCCCAAGACCGACGCCTACGACCTCGAGAAGGCACTGACGTCCTTGGGTACCGGCGAGGCCATCGTGACGGTGCTTTCGGAGAAAGGTGCCCCGACGCCCGTGGCCTGGACCAAGATTCGCCCGCCGCGCTCGTTGATGGACACCATCGGCAACGACGCCATCGCGGCGGCCGCGTCGTCGAGCACACTGTCCGCGAAGTACCGGGAAACGGTCGATCGTGAGTCGGCCTACGAGCGGATGAACGCTCGGGTGGCCAACGCGCCCGCTCCGGCCGAGAAGTTCGACATCCCGCCGCTGCCGGCCGATCTGCCGGATCTACCGCCGAGCGAGCCGGACGGCCCGTCGGCCGCCGAGCGCATCATGGGCAACCCTGCCGTCAAGAGCTTTCTCCGCTCGGCCGCCTCGGCTGCCGGGCGGGAAATTTCGCGCAGCATCTTCGGAACCGGACGTCGCCGCAGGCGCTGAGATCAGTTGCCCAGCTTCTTGTAGAAGCTGCCGATGATCGGAGCGGAGATGCTACGCGGGCTGTACTGCCCGGCCGCCGACATGCCCTTGCTGAGCAGTCCCGGTACGACGCGCATCTTGTTCTTCGCGAGGCCGTCGAGGGACAGCTTCGCGGTGTAGGCGCTGTCGATCCACAGAAAGTCGGGAACCATCTTGTCCACGATCGAGGCCTCGGCCGGATCGGGTGTCTCGGTGCGGACCGGTCCCGGAGCCAGCAGGGTGACGTTGACGCCGGTGCCCGCGAGCTCACCGCGGAGCGATTCGGAGAACGTGTTGACGAAGGCCTTGGTCGCGGCGTACGTCGCATTGTTGGGGATGGCCATGTTGCCTGCCGCCGAACCGGTGATGAGGATGCCACCTGCTCCGCGGCCGATCATGCCGGGCATGACGGCCAACGTGAGGTCGTGTACCGCAACGGCATTGAGCTCGACCTGGTCGCGCTCGTACGCTGGATCGAGACCGGCCACCGGTCCGAACGTCGCGATACCCGCGTTGTTGCACAGGATCGAGATCTCGCGCTCGGCCAGCTCGGTGACCAGTTCCTGTCGCTGCTGACGATTCGACAGATCCGACTGACGCACCTCGACGGTCACGCCGTGCTCGGCTGTGAGCTTGGCAGCCAACGCCTCGAGCAGCTCGCCGCGTCGGGCCACCACGATCAGGGAATGTCCGCGGACGGCGAGTTCGGTGGCCAGGGCTTCACCGATTCCGGAGGAGGCTCCGGTGACGACGGCGCGGGCATCTGGACTGGGCTTGGGCAGGCTCACGGTGAGACAGGCTAGCGGAAAAGATCAGATCGTGGCCGCGAGCCGGGTGCCTTGCTCGATGGCCCTCTTGGCGTCGAGCTCCGCTGCGACGTCCGCACCGCCGATGACGTGTGTGGTGGTCCCCGCGGCCTTCAGTTCGTCGACCAGGTCGCGTACCGACTCCTGGCCCGCGCAGATCACGATGGTGTCGACCTCGAGAACGCGCGACCGTTCGTGCTTGTCACCGAAGGAGATGTGCAGCCCCGCGTCGTCGATCTTCTCGTAGTTGACGCCCGAGAGCTGATGCACACCTTTGGCTTTCAGCGCAGCGCGATGGACCCAACCGGTCGTCTTCGCCAGCCCGGCCCCGATGCGTCCCGGCTTGCGTTGCAGTAGGTACACCTCACGCGGAGACGGTGCGGGCACCGGAGTCGTCAACGCCCCCGGCGCGGCCTCGGGCTCGGTGACGCCCCACTCCTGCTTCCATTCCTTCAGATCCAACGTGGGGGAGGCGTCGGTGGTGAGGAACTCGGAGATGTCGATACCGATTCCGCCGGCACCGATGACCGCGACCCGATCGCCGACGGGCCTGCCGTCGCGCACCAGTTCTGCGTACGACAGCACCGACGGATGCTCGATGCCGGGGATGTTCGGAATCCGAGGAGTGACGCCGGTGGCGAGTACCACCTCGTCGAACTCGCCCGCGATCAGTTCTGCGGCGGTGACCCTGGTGTCGAGGTGCACTGCGACGTCGGCGGAGCGCAGTGCGCTCGAGAAATACCGGATGGTCTCGGCGAATTCCTCCTTGCCGGGAATGAGCCGCGCGATACCGAACTGTCCACCGATCTCGCTTCTGGCCTCGAACAAGCTGACGGCATGTCCGCGTTGCGCGAGATTGAGTGCGGCAGCCAGGCCTGCGGGTCCGGCTCCGACGACCGCGACCTTCTTGGTCTTCTTCGTCGGCAGCAGCTGCAGGTCGATCTCACGTCCGGCACGAGGATTGACCAGGCAGGAGACCTTCTTGTGGACGAACGCGTGGTCGAGGCAGGCCTGATTGCAGGCAATGCAGGTGTTGATCCGGTCCGCCGAGTCGGTCGCGGCCTTCTCGACCCAGAACGGATCTGCGAGCATCGGCCTGGCCATCGCGATCAACTGTGCGTCGCCGCGGGCGAGGATGTTCTCGGCGATCTCGGGCATGTTGATGCGATTGGACGCGGCGACGGGGATGGCCACGTGCTTCTCGAGCTTGCCGGTGATGTCCGCGAATGCAGCCCGTGGTACCGAGGTGACGATGGTCGGCACTCGCGACTCGTGCCAGCCGATGTCGGTGTTGATGATGTTCGCGCCTGCAGCCTCGACATCCTCCGCCAGGGCAACGATGTCGTTCCAGCTCTGGCCCTGTTCCACCAGGTCGGCCATCGACAGCCGGAACACGATGAGGAAGTCCGGGCCCACGGCTGCCCTCGTCTGTCGCACGATCTCCACGGCCATTCGCCGGCGGTTCTCCGCCGAACCGCCCCACTCGTCTCGTCGCTTGTTGGTGCGCTCGGAGAGGAACTGGTTGATGAAGTAGCCTTCACCGCCCATGATCTCGACGCCGTCGTATCCGGCGCTCTGGGCGAGCCGAGCGCAGCGCACGAAGTTGCGGATCTGCCAGCGGACGCCCCGCGAGGTCAGTCGCCTGGGCCGAAAAGGGTTGATGGGGGCCTTGATCGACGACGCCGAGACGCTCAGCGGCTGATAGGAATAGCGCCCGGCATGAAGGATCTGCAGTGCGATCTTGCCGCCCTCGCGGTGCACGGCATCGGTGATCCGTCGATGTCGGCGGGCTTCGATGCGATTGGTCAGCTTGGCCCCGAACGGCAACAGCCAGCCGGTGCGATTGGGGGCATAACCCCCGGTGATGATGAGTGCGACTCCGCCGCGGGCACGCTCGGCGAAGTAGGCCGCCAATCGGCCGGTGTCGCGGGCGCGATCTTCGAGGCCGGTGTGAATCGATCCCATGATCACGCGGTTCTTCAGCGTGGTTGCGCCGACATCCAACGGCGACAACAGAATCGGATACGGGCCAGCGGTCTGCTCGATCGTCACAGCTTCTCCAATACCTCGGTGCACCACTCGGTGAATCCTTCTTCGACGCGAATTCCGCCGCGCAGCACCAGATATTGATGCAGCGCGGTGCCGGTGAGGGCAGCGGGAGCCGGAAAATCCTGTTTCTCGATCAGTCGATAGACGTCGAGGCGGGTGGCATGTACATCGCGATGGCGGGCGACCTCGACCTTGAGAGCCTCGATGTCGCCGTTGGCCGCACCGCGGATCTTGACGGCCAGCTCCTCGCGTAATTGCGAGGGGTCGGTCGGCGCGGCGATCCAGCGGTCGAGTTCGGCCCGGCCCGCAGCGCTGACGGAGTACACCTTCTTGTCCGGCCTGCCGTCCTGCGCGACCGCCTCGCCGGTGATCCACCCGGCCCCGTCCATTCTCGTCAGAGTCCGATAGATCTGCTGATGCGTTGCGCTCCAGAAGAACCCGATGGACTTGTCGAAGCGACGGGCGAGCTCGTATCCCGAGCCGCTGAGCTCGGTCAGGGAAACCAGGATCGCGTGTTCCAAAGCCACACCCGAGAGTATGTATGCAACGCGGTGCTTATGCAACTAGGTGCACCTGGGCGCGAGTCCGACGCGGACTAGTGTTGGCAAACATGGGAACCCAGCCGGAGGCCGCTGTCGTCGGAGTCGCCACAACGCGCAAGCAGGTCACCGCCTGGGGGTTCTGGGACTGGGGCTCGGCGGCGTTCAACGCCGTTGTTCTCACGTTCGTGTTCTCGGTGTATCTCACCGATGCAGTCGGCGACGACCTACCCGGTTCGATCTCGGCCACCACCTGGTTCAGTTGGACAATTGCCGTGTCCAGCGTTGTGATCGCGCTCCTCGCACCGGTCTGCGGGCAATACTTCGACGCGCGTGGCAAACGCAAGTGGCTGCTCGGAGTGTTGACCACGCTGACGGTCGTCGCCATGGCAGGCCTGTTCTTCGTCCGAGACGACTACCACTATCTCTGGCTGGGCCTGCTGCTGCTCGGTCTCGGGTCCATCATGTTCGAGCTGGCCAGCATCCCCTACAACTCGATGCTGCGGCAGGTCTCCACGCCGGAGAACATCGGCCGGGTATCCGGGTTCGGTTGGTCCATGGGCTATTTCGGCGGAATCGTACTGCTGCTTCTGTGCTACGTCGGCTTCATCGCCGGCGACGGCGACACCCGCGGGGTTCTGGGTCTGAGTACCGACGGTGGACTCAACATCCGACTCGTCGCGCTGCTCGCAGCCGTGTGGTTCGCCGTCTCGGCCGTCCCGGTGATGTTCTCCGTTCCCGAAGTGCCGCGAGCCGTCGCCGATCCGAAGGCCGCCGAAGCCGGGTTCGCGGCCTCGTACCGTGTTCTGTTTCGCGATGTCCGTGAGCTGTGGAGCGCAGACCGGCGCGCCGTGTACTACCTGATCGCCAGTGCACTGTTCCGAGACGGACTTGCAGGTGTCTTCACCTTCGGGGCCGTTCTCGCCGTCAGTGTCTACGGCATCGGTGCGGGTGACGTTCTGCTGTTCGGCGTCGCCGCCAACGTCATCGCAGGCCTCGGTGCCATCGTCGCCGGGCGGTTCGACGACAGAATCGGACCCAAGAAGGTCATCGTCTTCTCGCTCACGTCCATGATCGCGGCCGGAACCGTTCTGCTGTTCGTCTCGGGACCGACGATGTTCTGGATCTTCGGGCTGATCCTGTGCCTGTTCGTCGGACCAGCGCAGTCGTCCGCTCGCACCTTCCTGGCCCGGTTGGCTCCGCCGGGACGAGAAGGTCAGTTCTTCGGACTGTTCGCGACGACGGGTCGTGCCGCGTCGTTCCTCGCACCGTCTCTGTTCGGCCTGTTCGTGTGGATGTTCGACGCCGACCGCGCGGGTATCGCCGGGTTGATCATCGTTCTCGCTGCCGGTCTGCTGGCGTTGCTGAAGGTGCGGGCTCCGGATCAGGTCTGAACGGAGTCGATACGGGCCAGGATCTCGGCCGTGAGTTCCCGTGGGGCTTCCTCAGGGATCCAGTGCGAGATGCCGTCCAGTTCGACGAATCGGTATGGTGCATCGACGAATTCGCCGCAGCGCTCCGCTCCCGCTCGACCGATGGCGGTGTCGCCGTTGCTCCAGACGTATGTGGTGGGCACGGTCACCGGCGGCAGGTTCGCGAACTCTCTGGTCATCGCGGCATACCAACTCGATGCGGCCGTCAGCGCCCCGGGGACGGTGAGATGACGAACGTACTCGTCGTCGAGGCTCTCGGCACCGAACATCGCGCGCAGACGCTGCGCGTCGTTCTCCACCAGAACTCGCTCGGCCTTCTCCGGCTCCCGAAGCAGGCCGAAGTACTGCGACCGCTCCTGCTGATCCGGATCCTGACGGATGGCCCAGTTGAATGCAGCCGAATGCGGGACCGACGCCGTGGTGAGCGTGCGCACGCGGTCCGGATGCTCGGCCGCCACGTGCCAGGCGACCACCGCACCCCAGTCGTGTCCGACCAGATGCGCCGAAGGCTCCTCGAGTGCGTCGAGCAGGCCGAGAACGTCGCCGGTGAGACGTTCGATGCGATAGTGCTCGACACCGATCGGGCGGGCACCGGGGGAGTAGCCCCGCTGGTTCGGGGCGATCACACGACAGCCTGCGTCCACCAAGCCGGGCGTCACCGCGGTCCACGACGCGTTGGTCTGCGGAAAGCCGTGCAGTGCAACCACCGGAACACCGTCCGACGGACCCGATATCGCAACGTCGAACACGTACTCGCCGACTCGTACCTCGGTCATGAACATCCCTTCGCGGCCGTCTCGTTCTCGAACGGTCAAGCCCGTCGTGGTTCCCATCGGCTCATTCCGAGCATGATCATGCGGATTTGCTTCTCGGTCCGCTGAATCAGGTCCTTCTCGTTCTGACTACCCGGCCTGTCGATTTCCAACAGTCCGACCACCGCGGTGAGCATCGTCGAGACGAGTAGGTCGGCCGTCATCTCGAGGTCGGCGACGTCCCACTGCTCGAGGCCGGGCATGCGGGAGAGGTCGATGGTCAGCTCGCTGACGAACAGGCGTAGCTCGGTGGCGAAGGCGCGCCGCACCTCGGTGACGCCGCCGTACCGTTCACGACTGAGAAATCGGAACTGATCCTCGTGGGTACGAACCTGGCGGACCAGGATGCCGAAGGATTCGGTGGCGGTCGTGGCGCTCGGGTTGCGTCGAGCGTCGCGCAGCATCTGCCGCAGCATGCGCATGCTGTCCTCGACGAGCGCGACGCCGAGGTCCTCCATGGACGCGAAGTGTCGGTAGAACGCGGTGGGGACGATGCCGGCGGATCGGGCGACCTCACGCAGGCTGACGCTGGCGAAAGAGCGCTCGCGTAGCAGGTCGAGGGTGCCCTCGATCAATGCCTGACGCGTGCGTTCCTTGCGCTCGGCACGGGTCCCCGGTTCTGTCACAACGTCCAGTTTATGGGCGCGCATTCTGTGATCTCCCTTCCGGTTCCTCCCCGACACCCACGGAACGGTCGATTCGCTCTGTAACGGCTGTCACATAAACGTTGACAGGTACCGGTGTCGCTCTGCCACACTCATGTTAGTGCACAATCGTTCACTGAATGGGTCGTAGGTTTCGATCCGGTTAGGGAGGATGGAATGACGCTTCAAGAACGTCCGCCGCGGACCTCGGGTTTGCGCAAGTTCTCGCTTCTTTCCCTGTTCGAGGCCATGGCCACACCCCACGCGCTCGACCGGTACCTCGAACTGGTCGATCCCATGACGACCGTTCGAGACCTGCGCGGTGAGGTCACTGCGATACACCGGTCCACCGAAGAATCGTTGACTCTCACCATCCGCCCCACGCGTCAGTGGAAGGGATTCAAGGCCGGCCAGTTCGTTCAGGTCGGCGTCGTGATCGACGGTGTTCGTCACACCCGCTGCTATTCGCCTGCCTGCTCGCAGTACCGCGCGGACGGCCGGATCGAACTGACGATCAAGGCGCATCCCGAGGGGCTGGTCTCGCAGTACCTGCACAAGAACGCGCACGTCGGTCTGGTGGTCAGCCTGTCTCAGGCGGACGGCACGTTCGAGCTTCCCGAACCACGCCCGGCGAAGACGTTGCTGATCAGCGGTGGCAGCGGCATCACGCCGGTGCTGTCGATGCTCAGGTCGCTGCTGGACGAGGGGTACAGCAGCGACCTGACCTTCCTGCACTACGCGTTCACCGAGAACGACGTGGCGTACAAGAAGGACCTGGAGAAGATCGCTGCAGAGCACGAGAACGTGAACATCGTCTTCGCGTACACCGAGCAGAAGACGGGCGGCGACCTGTACGGGTTCTTCGGCCAGGAACATCTCGACGCAGTGGCCCCGTGGTTCGCCGAGGCCGACACCTTCCTGTGCGGACCTCCTGGGCTCATGAAGGGCGTGACGTCGTTCTTCGACGACGCAGGATTGAGCGAGCGGCTGCACCTCGAGGAGTTCACGCCCTCGTTCGCCACCGTCAGCGACGACGTCACCGGAATCACGACGTTCTCCGGCAGCGATGTGTCCTCGGAGAACGACGGCGAGACGCTGCTCGAACAGGCCGAGGCGGCGGGCCTCTCACCGGCGAACGGATGCCGGATGGGAATTTGCTTCACCTGCACCTCGGTGAAGAAGTCCGGCTGCACCAAGAACATCAAGACCGGTGAGACCGACACCGAATCCGACAAGAAGATCCAGCTGTGCGTGTCCGTTGCCGTGGGCGACGTCGACATCGACATCTAGATCCACCCCTGAGACCGACAGTCCAGACCCATCTCGACCCGATCGAATTGGAGACCAGCAGATGCTCGGAACGATTCTCTCGATCCTGCCCACCACAGTCCTTCCCTTCCGCCGCAACGAGACGTTGCCGGACGAGCCGACCGTGCTGACCTACGAACAGGTCCAGGAACTCGGCCGCGAGCTCGACGATCTGCGCGCCCGCACCGTCGCCAAGCTCGGCGACGAGGACCGCGAATACATCTACAAGATCATCAAGGCCCAGCGCGGACTCGAGATCACCGGACGCGCACTGATGTACCTGCCCTTCCTGCCGCCTGCGTGGCTGGCCGGAGTCGGTGCCCTCGGTGTTGCGAAGATCCTGGACAACATGGAGATCGGCCACAACGTCATGCACGGCCAGTACGACTGGATGCGTGAGCCCGGCCTGAACTCCGAGGTGTTCGAGTGGGACACCGTCTGCCCGGCGGATCAGTGGAAGCATTCGCACAACTACATGCACCACACCTTCACCAACATCGTGGGCATGGACCGCGACATCGGTTACGGCGTGCTGCGGATGGACCAGGAGCAGAAGTGGAACCCGTACTACCTCGGTAACCCGGTCTACGCGTTCCTGCTGATGACGTTCTTCGAGTGGGGCGTGATGCTGCACGACCTCGAAACCGAGAACATCGTGGCGGGCAAGCGCAAGTGGCACGACGTGAAGCCGCTGCTGCAGGGCATGTGGCGCAAGGCGGGCAAGCAGGCGCTCAAGGACTACGTGATCTTCCCGGCGCTGACCGGGCCGTTCTTCGTCTCGACCGTGGTAGGTAACGTGGCCGCGAACCTCATCCGCAACGTGTGGACCTACTCGATCATCTTCTGTGGACACTTCCCGACCGGAGTTCAGACGTTCAGCCAGGAAGAGACCGCAGAGGAGACCCGCGGCGAGTGGTACGTGCGCCAGATGCTGGGTTCGGCCAACATCGAGGGCACCCCGCTGTTCCACATCATGTCGGGCAACCTCTCGCACCAGATCGAGCACCATCTGTTCCCCGACCTGCCTGCGCATCGGTACCCGCAGATCGCGCCCGAGGTCAAGGCCCTGTGCGAGAAGTACGATCTGCCGTACAACACCGGCGGCTTCTTCCACCAGATCGGCACCGTGTGGGGCAAGATCTTCAAGCTCGCGCTGCCCAATTCGCTCACGGGATCGGCGGCTCCGGCCGGTGTTATCGTCGAGCGTAAGAAGACCAGCGCAGCGTGACGACTTCGAAGGGGGCGGTCCTGTTGGTAGGCAAGTTCGAGCGCAACAAGGACACCGTGCAGGAATTCACCGAATCTGCCGCGACTCACGTCGGCCGGATCGTGGTGATCATCGCCGGAGCCGTCCGCGACGTCACTCGTGAAATCGGTGACCTGATCACCGACGGAATCGAGATGCGCGAGGCCGCGAAGAAGGCGGAGCGTGACGCCCCGCTGGGCACCGTGATCAACGGTGAGTTCGAGACCCGCGAACGGTAGAGCGGTACAAGACCACACAGCGCCGCCCGAGCATCACTCGGGCGGCGCTGTCGTGTGTCCACGCTCAGCGTGCGCGCAGCCGCCACAACGACGTGGTCTCGCGCGAGCGCGCCTCGTGCAGCACATCGGAGCTGTCAGAGACGCGTGAGTGCGTCGGGGTGGTGTCGGTGCGGCCGACGACGACCAGACCCGCAGCGTCGATGGCGGTGAGAAGGTCTGCGCGAGTGACCAATTCGAGCAGTTCGGCGAGGTCGGAAACCACGAGCCATGCTTCACCGTCGGGCGTCAGGTGCCCGCGGAGCCGGCTCAGGAAGGATTTGAGCATTCGAGACCCGGGGTCGTACACCGCATGTTCGATGCCCGATGTCGGTTTCGTGGGGATCCAGGGCGGATTGCACACGATCAGTCCCGCGCGGCCGGACGGGAAGATGTCGGCCTGCACCACCTCGACTCGATCGGCGTACCCGAGAGCATCGATGTTGGCTCGTGCGCACGCGACCGACCGCGGATCCTTGTCGGTCGCGACCACCGAGGTCACCCCGCGCCGGGCGAGTACCGCAGCCAGCACGCCCGAGCCGGTGCCGATGTCGAACGCTCGGTCCGTGTCCGGCAGCGGGGCGTCGGCGACGAGCCGAACGTACTCGCCGCGGACAGGGGAGAAGACTCCGTAGTGCGGATGGATCGAGGCGTCGAGCGCCGGAACGAAGACGCCCTTGCGTCGCCACTCGTGTGCGCCGACCATGCCGAGCAGTTCGCGCAACGACAGCACGCACGGCGCGGCGTCCGGGCCGAGAGCGTCCGTCACGGCCGCCCGCACGTCCGGTGCCCGGCCGAGATCGAGACGGACATCCGAATCGAGTTCCACCAGAAGCATTCCCAGCACTCGCGCACGTCGCGCTTGATACTGGCGGTGCAGATGGAACCGCTCCGCACCCGACGCGTCCGGCAGGTGTTTCGCTGCCGGTACCCGCCGGGTCATCGCCGTCAACAGCTGTCGTGCGTTGTTGTAATCGCCGCGCCACAACAACGCCTCACCGATCGTGGCCATCTTGTACGCCACGTCGGCGGTGGTCGAATCGTTCACGATCCGCACCACGCGCGGTGGGGGAGCGCCGTTCTCGGACTGCCAGCGAGACGTCCGCTCGCTACCGTCCTCGGTCCAGCCGATGATCGACGCTGCGTCCTCGTTCATGCGGCGGTGTGCGGGTACTCCGCACTGCGGTGTTGGAACGCAAGGATATTGGGGTTGACGATGACGCCGCTCCTGATCTCGATCGATCGCTCGATGGTGGCATCACGGCTCCAGGCCGAGGGGCCGTCGAGGACGGTTCGCAGATACGGCAGCAACGATTCGCTGATCTCCCAGGTGGCCGAGTTCCACAGATAGGACGGGCTGTGGTCGACGGCGTAGTACTTGACGTTGTCGCCGACGGTGAACATGGGATCGGTGAACGAGGTGGGTCTGGCCCATTCGAAGCCCATTCCCTCGTCGCAGGAGACGTCGACCACGAGGGTGCCCGGTGCGAGAGTGGGCAGATCGTCGTTCGTCAGGAACGTCAACGGTGCATTGGTGTCCTGCAGAACACAATTGACGATCACGTCGTGGTCGGCGAGGAACTGGGACAGCGGCACCCGTCCCTCGGGCGTGAGAGCTCGGCTTCGTCGGGGATCGGCGTCGTCGAGATCGAAGTTCACGATGTTGGCCGAATGAATGGGCGACCCGACGGCCGTGACACCGCGTTGTGTCAGGACGTCGACGTCGTGGATGCCGTGCGCGTTCAGAGCGGTGACGGCACCGCGGGCCGTGGCCCCGAAACCGATGACCGCGGCACGCAACCGTCGGCCGTAATCGCCCGTGGAACCGATCAGCTGCAGTGCGTGCAGCACCGAGCAGTAGCCGGCCAATTCGTTGTTCTTGTGGAACACATGGAGATTGAACCAGCCGTCCTGCGTCCAGTGGTTCATGGCCTCGAACGCGATCAGCGTCAGTTTGCGTTCGACGGCGATCTGGGTGAGGGCTCGATCCTGGACGCAGTGCGGCCAACCCCACAGGGTCTGCCCGGGGCGAAGCGCGGCGAGATCCTCGGCCTGCGGCTTCGGCAGCAGGATCACATCGCAGCGAGCGATGAGTTCGTCGCGCGTGTGAATGCCCGCTACCTGGGTGGCCAGATGTTCGTCGGAGATTCCGAACGGTTCGCCGTAGCCGGATTCGAGAAACATGCGGGCTCGGATGTCGGCATCGATGCGATCGAGATGAAGTGGATGAATCGGCAGTCGCCGCTCATTCGGCTTGCGTGAACGTGAGAGGACTCCGAGAGTGAGCTGATGCACGTGTGACCCTTCGTTACCGTCGAGTCAACCACAGTGGGCCGAGGCGTCACGTGTTCGTGCTGGTCAGAGTGTGCCCCCGGCAGGATTCGAACCTGCGACCAAGGGATTAGAAGGCCCTTGCTCTATCCCCTGAGCTACGGAGGCTGGCGCGTGCGGGGTGGACCCGCTCGAGCACGGTTGACGAGTGTACCTTTCCGCCCGTGCCGTCGAAGCAGGCACGGGGCGAGCTGGCATCCTGAGGGGAGCCGGTGTTCTCGGAATCCTTCCGACCTGTGCCGAAGGAGGTTCGATGCACGACATCTTGGACGACGTACTGCACAGCTGGCAGTCCGGCGACGTGGCAGCGGTCGCGACGGTGGTTCGCACCTTCGGCTCGGCTCCGCGTCCGGTCGGTGCGTCGATGGTCGTCGGTTCGGACGGTGCCGTTGCCGGATCGGTCTCGGGCGGTTGTGTCGAGGGTGCGGTGTACGAGCTCGCACAGGACGTGATGGATTCCGGCGCGCCCGTCCTCACGCGATACGGGATATCCGACGACGACGCTTTTGCCGTCGGACTCACCTGCGGCGGAACGCTCGACGTCTTCGTGCAGCGGATCTCTCGGCACACGTTTCCCGAATTCGAGGCTCTCGTCGCGGACGTTCGCGGCAACGTGCCCGTGGCGGTGGCCACCGTCGTCGCACACTCCGATCCGGAACGGCTCGGCCGAAGGATCGTCGTCGGAGAATCGGGCACCCGTGGCTCGCTGGGCAGCGCGCGGGCCGATGCCGCCGTGGCCGACGATGCGAAAGGGCTTCTCGCCGCGGGCCGTTCGGCTGTTCTGACCTACGGCCCCGACGGTCAGCGACGAGGGGAGGGGATGGAGGTGTTCGTCTCGAGCCACGCTCCGCCGCCGCGGATGCTGGTGTTCGGAGCCATCGACTTCGCTGCCGCGGTGGCGCAGCAGGGCGTATTTCTCGGCTACCGCGTCACCGTCTGCGACGCACGGGCAGTCTTCGCGACTCCGCAGCGGTTCCCCGCCGCCGAGCAGGTCGTGGTCGCGTGGCCGCACGACTATCTGTCCGAGCAGTTCGCGGCGGGAGAGGTGGACGAACGCACCGTCGTCTGCGTGTTGACGCATGACCCCAAGTTCGACGTGCCGCTGCTCGAAGTGGCGTTGCGCATCCCCTCTCTGGCGTTCGTCGGCGCGATGGGATCACGCCGTACCCACGACGACCGCACGGCTCGGTTGCGTGCGGCGGGTCTGACAGAGACCGAACTCACTCGTCTGGCCAGTCCGATCGGGCTCGACCTCGGGGCGCGGACGCCGCAGGAGACAGCGGTATCGATCGCCGCGGAGATCATCGCCCACCGTTGGGGCGGTACCGGTGAACCGCTGCGCGCCCGACGCGGACGCATCCACCACGACGCGACCGAGGCCGTGAGCACGGGCAAGTACGACGCTGTGTAGGACTCGCGTTTCGACTACCGCCGATCACCTCTTACTCTGGTGGTATGGCAACACCGGATCTCGAGAAGACCGAACCCTCGACCGCCGAACTGCAGGCGGACGATGTCCGGGCGGATGTGGATCCGCGTTCGGCCACGACCACGGTGTTCGTCACCGCAGGCGTCATCGCCGGTGTGGTTGCCGCACTCATCGTGATGCTCTCCGCGTCCGACGCCCTGGTGTTGCTCGGAATACCGGACCCGGGCCCGGCCACGACCTACGGTCTACCCGCCCTACGGGCGATAGGCGAGATCGCCGCCGTCATCGCCATCGGATCGTTCCTGCTGGCCGCGTTCCTCGTACCGCCGCAGAAGAACGGCGTGCTCGACGTCGACGGGTACCGCGCCGTGCGGACCGGTTCGGTCGCCTCGATCGTCTGGGCCGTCTGCGCGTTGCTCCTCGTGCCGCTGACACTCTCCGACACCTCGGGGCAGCCCTTCACCGAAGCCATCAAGCCGGCGAACCTGTGGGTCGCACTCGACCAGGTGGAGATCGCCAGCGCCTGGCGTTGGACCGCCATCATGGCCGTTGTGCTCGCCATCGCGTCGCGCACGGTGTTGCGGTGGGCCTGGACTCCCGCACTGCTCGGGTTCTCTCTGGCGACGCTGCTTCCGATCGCGCTGAGCGGCCACTCCTCGGCGGGCGGATCGCACGACATCGCCACCAACAGCTTGATCCTGCACCTCGGAGCCGCGTCGCTGTGGGCGGGCGGACTGTTCGCGCTGCTGGCACACGTTCGCAGGCACGGTGCGCATGCCGATGTCGCGGCTCGCCGATTCTCTACGATCGCCGGAGTCTGTTTCGTGGTGATGGGCATCAGTGGCGTCATCAACGCGTTGGTTCGGGTATCGATCTCCGACCTGTTCACCACCATCTACGGCCTGCTGATCGTGGGCAAGATCGTGGCCCTGATCGTGCTGGGCGGTTTCGGCTGGATGCAGCGTCGCCGCGCACTACCGGCCCTGGTCGCCGATCCCTCGGCCCGCGGGCCGCTGCTTCGTTTCGCCGGAGCCGAGGTGCTGGTCCTCGCGGCGACCATCGGACTGGCCGTCGGGCTCGGCCGCACACCGCCTCCCGCCGAGATCGACCCCGATCTCACGCCGACAGAGGCTGCACTCGGATACGACCTCAGCGGCCCGCCGACGTTCGCGCGGATGGCGCTGGACTGGCGCTTCGATCTGATCTTCGGTACCGCTGCCATCGTCATGGCCGTGGTGTACCTGATCGGCGTTCGTCGACTGCGGCTGCGCGGCGACGCGTGGCCCGTCGGCCGTACCGTGGCGTGGGTCCTGGGCTGCCTGACGCTTCTGATCAGCACGTCCTCGGGAATCGGTCGCTACTCCACGGCCGTGTTCAGCGTGCACATGACCGGTCACATGATGCTCTCGATGCTGGCACCGGTCCTCCTCGCGCTCGGTGGTGCGTTGACGCTGGCATTGCGGGTGCTGCCCGCGGCGGGCAAGGACGGCGTTCCCGGGATTCGTGAATGGCTGTTGCTCGGACTGCACAGTCGAATCTCGCAGTTCCTGACCCATCCGCTCGTCGCCTCGCTGATCTTCGTCGGCGGCTTCTACGTGCTCTACCTCGGTGGCATCTTCGGAGCGGTACTGGACAGTCACGGCGCGCACCTGCTGATGAACCTGCACTTCGTGCTCAGCGGCTACCTGTTCTACTGGACCGTCATCGGCGTCGATCCGTCTCCGCGCAAGATCGCTCCGGTCACCAAACTCGCAGTCGTGTTCGGTTCGCTGCCGTTCCATGCCTTCTTCGGAGTGGCACTGATGAGTATGAACACCGTGATGGGTGCCTGGTTCTACCGGACGCTCGGGCTGGATTGGAACTCCGACCTACTCGGGGATCAGAAGCTCGGCGGCGGTATCGCCTGGGCCACCGGCGAGGTTCCGCTGGTGCTCGTCATGCTGGCGCTGTTGATCCAGTGGTCCCGCAGCGACGATCGGGATGCCAGGCGTGGTGACCGCGCCGCCGAGCGCGATCACGATGCCGATCTGGCCGCGCACAATGCGATGTTCGCCGAGCTCGCTCGACGCGATCGAACCGGCGAGCGCTGATCGGCCTTCGGGTCAGTCCGTCTCGGCGATCTTGCTCAACAGTCGGTTCAGCTCGACGCGTTCCGCAGGCTCCAGGCCGTCGAACATGTCCGAGGACACCTGACGGCGTGCGTCGTCGATCCGGTCCAGCAGCGCACGGCCGGTGTCGGTCAACTCGACCAGGACGGCTCGCCGATCGCTCGGATCCTGTTGCCGCGTCACCAGATGCGCCGCCTCGAGCGAGTCGACGATGTCGGTGGCCGACCGCGCCACGATCCGCAGGTGTTCGGCCAAATCGCGTAGTCGCACGGACTCGGGCTCGCGCGCCAACACGTGCAGGGCTCGGCTCTGCGAAGGATTGAGGCCGAACGGTTCCAACGCAGCCATGTGGCTGCGTCGGATGCGCCGCGCAACGGCCATGAACGAATCGCTCAGGTTGGGCGAGTGTCCGGTTTCCATGCAACGGATCATAGCGACGGTTGCTGGTTACCTCATAGTGAGGTAGCCTCTGCATATCACTTCGGTGACCCCGCACTTCAGCTACCACGGAGGTCTACTTGGAAAGCCGACCCGAACGTTCTCTCCTCGCGTCCGATCCAGCACCCGTGCGCCGAGTCCTGGCTCTGTTCACGCCCTACCGCCGCAAGATCGCCGCCGTCAGCGCGATCATCGTCGTCAGCGCGATCATCGCGCTCGCGTCCCCCTTGCTTCTTCGCGAACTCCTCGATCATGCGATACCCGACCGCGACGTCACGCTCGTCAGCTTCATCGCACTCGGCATGATCGGAGTTGCAGTCGCCACCAACACTCTCGGCGTCGTACAGACCTGGATGTCCAACGGCGTCGGTCAACGACTCATGCACGATCTTCGCGTCCAGGTCTACTCGCACCTGCAACGCCAATCCCTCGGGTTCTTCGCGCGCACCCGCACCGGCGAGGTCCAATCACGTATCGCCAACGACATCGGCGGCATGCAATCGGTGGTCACCAACACCGCCACGTCCATCGCGCAGAACGCCACGACCGTTGCCGCGACGGTGGTCGCACTCTTCCTGCTGGACTGGAAGCTCGCCACGTTCTCGTTGATCATCCTGCCGGTCTTCGTCCGCGTCGCCCGCCGCATCGGCGACGAGCGGCGCAAGATCTCCACGAAACGACAGAAGTTGCTCGGCGACCTGTCGGTGCAGATCGAGGAATCACTGTCGGTCAGCGGCATTCTGCTGGGCAAGACCACCGGTTCCGCCCGGGCTCTGACCGACAAGTTCGCCGCCCGGTCCCACGAGGTCGCGGGCGTGGAACTCGCGGCGATGATGGCCGGAAAATGGCGAATGGCCACCATCCAGATCAGCTTCGCCGTCATGCCTGCACTGGTGTACTGGTTCGCCGGCATCACCATCGGGCAGGGGAGCGCGCTGACGATCGGCACCCTCGTCGCGTTCACCGCTCTGCAGACCCAGTTGTTCCGGCCCACCATGCAGTTGCTCAACACCGGTGTCGAGGTGCAGGCCTCGCTCGCCCTGTTCGGTCGCGTGTTCGAGTACCTCGATCTGCCGATCGACGTGGCCGAGCCCGCCCACCCGGTGGCACTGCCCAGGGAGACCGTCCGCGGCGACGTCGCGTTCCGCGGTGTCGACTTCACCTACGCCGCGGCGACGGTTCCGACCTTGAGCGACATCGACCTCGAGGTCCCGGCCGGAAGCACCCTCGCCCTGGTCGGTGCCACCGGATCCGGTAAGACGACCCTGGGCTATCTCGTTGCGCGGCTGCACGATCCGACGGCCGGAACGGTGACCATCGACGGCATCGATCTGCGGGAGCTCGCGTCGGAGACGATCGCGGACCTGGTCGGCGTCGTCTCCCAGGAGACGTACCTGTTCCACGCCACCATTCGAGAGAACCTGCGATTCGCCAAACCCGACGCCACCGACGAGGAGATCGTCGCGGCGGCTCGCACGGCGCAGATCCACGACTTCATCGACGGCCTCGACGACGGCTACGACACCATGGTCGGCGAGCGCGGGTACCGCTTCTCGGGCGGTGAGAAGCAGCGCATCGCGATCGCCAGAACGGTGCTGCGCAACCCGCCGATCCTGGTGCTCGACGAAGCGACCAGTGCTCTGGACAATCGCACCGAACGCGCAGTGCAAACCGCGCTCGACGGCCTGATGGAGGGGCGAACGACCATCCTCATCGCGCATCGACTGTCCACTGTGCGCTCCGCGGACCGCATCGCAGTACTCGACCACGGCGTCGTTCGCGAGGTCGGAACCCACGAGTCCCTGCTCGAGAACGACGGCATGTACGCCCAATTGGTCCGTGCCGCAGACGATGTCGTGGACAGTGTGGCTGCATGAGAGTGACCGGGTGACCCCACTGCGCACCATCGCGAGCCGCGTCGAGTGCGAGACCGACGTCAAGAAGTCCAGGTTCGTCGCCGTCGTCGATCGCGCGAGCACCGAAGCGGAGGCGCGGGCGGTGATCGCCGCAGCTCGCAAGGCCGATCCTGCTGCCGGACATCATTGTTCGGCGTTCATCGTCGACGCGTCGTCCACCGACCTGCGCGTCGACACCGCGGGAGAGGCACAACGAGTCGAGCGGTCCAACGACGACGGTGAACCCGGTGGCACGGCAGGTACACCGATGCTCGACGTGCTCCGCGGCCATCACCTGACCAACGTCGTCGCGGTCGTCAGCAGATACTTCGGCGGAACCAAGCTGGGCACCGGCGGACTGGCGCGTGCCTACGGCGGCGCGGTGACCGAGGCCCTGTCCGGAGCGACGTTCCTGACCCGGGAGCGACGCGAGATCATGACGCTCGAACTCGATCACGCCGAGGTCGGCCGGGTGGAATCGGAACTGCGGGGGCACGGAGTCCTGGTGGTCGGCACCTCCTACGGCGCGTGCGCGGTACTGACCGTTGCGGTGCCGGACGCCGATTCGACTGCGGCGCTTGTAGCTTCGCTCACTGCGGGCCGCGTGGTTCCCGTGCTCGACGGCCACACGTACGCCGAAATTCCCGACTAGCACACCTCCCCGACATTCTCGGCTCGCACGGACCCCGATTCCGGCCGTTCATCCACAGACCGGGCAGTTGTCCACATTTCGCCGACTCGTTCACCACGGACGTTCTCCGCGTAGCAGTCTCGAACTCGATCGCAATCACGCGACATCGATCGAGGGGAAGACAGCATGTACGAAGCACAATGCGCCGTGGTCGGCACAGTCATCACCAATCCCGTCAAGCGCTCCACGCCCACCGGCGACGAGGTCCTCAGCTTCCGGATGGCCAGCAACGCCCGACGGCAGGACCGCAACACCGGCGAATGGACCGACGGTGGAACCCTCTACCTGACGGTCACGTGCTGGCGTCGCCTGGTGCGCGGCGTCGGGGCGTCGCTGATGAAGGGCGACCCGATCATCGCCTACGGACAGCTACGCACCAACGAGTACACCAATCGTGACGGAGTCGAACGCGCGGATCTCGAGATGCGGGCCAGTGCCGTCGGACCGGATCTCGCGCGCTGCAACGTCTCGATCCACCGAACGCGAGCGGTGGCATCCGACGCTGCGACGGACGGCGATCCGGGAGCGACCGAACCCGTGGACGCGGATGAGGATCGCGATCACGACCGCATCGACGACGACGTGCGCGAGTCCGTTCCGGCCTGACGCACTCCCGGGACCCGCCGTCCGCGCTGCATCGGAACCTACGATCGGGTGTGGACGGCGGCTGCGCCCTCGGGCGGTGGTGCCGGAGACTCGCTCGCACCGATAAGCTGGGCGTCATGGCTGAATTCATTTACACCATGAAGAAGGTGCGCAAGGCGCACGGCGACAAAGTCATCCTCGACGACGTGACGATGAGCTTCTATCCGGGAGCGAAGATCGGCGTCGTCGGCCCCAACGGCGCCGGTAAGTCCAGCATCCTCAAGATCATGGCGGGAATCGATCAGCCCGGAAACGGTGAGGCGTTCCTCGCTCCCGGTGCCTCGGTCGGCATCCTCATGCAGGAACCGGTCCTCGACGACACCAAGACCGTTCGTGAGAACGTCGAGGACGGCCTCGGCGAGACGATGGTCCAGCTCAAGCGGTACAACGAGATCGCCGAGCTGATGGCCACCGACTACTCCGACGAGCTGATGGAAGAGATGGGCGAGCTGCAGGAAAAGCTCGACCACGCCGATGCCTGGGAGATCGACTCCCAGCTCGAACAGGCGATGGACGCGCTGCGCTGCCCGCCGCCCGAGTCGCCCGTCACCAACCTCTCCGGTGGTGAGAAGCGTCGCGTGGCGCTGTGCAAGCTGCTGCTGAGCAAGCCGGACCTGCTGCTGCTCGACGAGCCGACCAACCACCTCGACGCCGAGAGCGTGCTCTGGCTCGAGCAGCACCTGGCCGCGTACTCGGGTGCAATTCTCGCCGTCACACACGACCGGTACTTCCTCGACCACGTGGCGCAGTGGATCGCCGAGGTCGACCGCGGACACCTGTACCCGTACGAGGGCAACTACTCCACGTACCTGGAGAAGAAGGCCGAACGCCTCGAGGTATCGGGCAAGAAGGACCAGAAGCTGCAGAAGCGCCTCAAGGACGAACTCGCCTGGGTTCGCTCCGGTGCCAAGGCGCGTCAGGCCAAGAGCAAGTCTCGTCTGGCTCGTTACGACGAGATGGTGGCCGAGGCCGAGAAGACCAGGAAGCTCGACTTCGACGAGATCCAGATCCCCAACCCGCCGCGCCTCGGCGACGTCGTGGTGGAGGTCAAGAGCCTGGACAAGGGCTTCGACGGCCGCGTACTGATCAAGGATCTCTCGTTCACGTTGCCCCGCAACGGCATCGTCGGCGTCATCGGCCCCAACGGTGTCGGTAAGACGACTCTGTTCAAGACGATCGTCGGGCTCGAGGAGCCGGACGGCGGTGAGGTCAAGATCGGACAGACGGTCAAACTCAGCTACGTCGACCAGAACCGGTCGGGCATCGACTCGAAGAAGACGGTGTGGGAGACGGTCTCCGACGGCCTCGACTTCATCACCGTCGGCAACTCCGAGTTCCCGTCCCGCGCGTACATCAGTTCGTTCGGGTTCAAGGGTCACGATCAGCAGAAGCCTGCAGGAGTTCTGTCCGGTGGTGAGCGCAACCGTCTGAACCTGGCGATGACCCTCAAGCAGGGCGGCAACCTGATCCTGCTCGACGAACCGACCAACGACCTCGACGTCGAAACACTCGGATCGCTCGAGAACGCGCTCGAGGAATTCCCCGGTTGCGCCGTGGTCATCTCGCACGACCGGTGGTTCCTGGACCGCACCTGCACACACATCCTGGCGTGGGAAGGTGGCTTCGGCGACAACGAAGCCGCGTGGTACTGGTACGAGGGCAACTTCGAGGGCTACGAGGCCAACAAGGTCGAACGCCTCGGACCCGACGCGGCCCGTCCGCATCGCGTCACACACCGGAAGCTGACCAGGGACTGACGTGGCAGGAAAGACCTTCACCTGCACGCTCCAGGTGCGGTGGGGAGATTCCGATCGCCTCGGCCACGTCAACAACACCCGCTTCGTCGAATACCTCCAGGAAGGCCGCGTTCAGTTTCTGAACGCGGTCCTGGGAGGCTCGAAGCAACGGGGTGCGGCCGTGGTCCGAAAGCTCGTCACCGATTTTCTGCACCCGATTCTCGACGACTCCGGACCGTTGACGATCGAGCTGTGGGTCACGCGTATCGGGACCACCTCCTACGGCGTCCGGCACGTGGTGACCGACCGCGACGGAAAAGTGTGCGCGGATGCCGAGGCGACGATGGTCGCATTCGATCTCGCCACCTCGTCGTCGCGTCCTCTGGACGAGCACGAGCGGGGACTGCTCACCGAGTACCTGCACGTCGAATAGAGCCGTCGCGCAGTTCGCCACGCGCCGGGTCTGCGAGGTCACTGCGGTAACGGGGTGTTCGACACTAAGGTCGAGTAGTCATCGACGACCGGCGATCGGCGGGCGTCGGGAAAATCCTCACGAGGGAGTACTCGAACACCATGCCACGCTCGCTGGACCTGCCCGACAACGATTGGGCCGACGGGCTCGACGACCGACTCCTGGCCGAGCTGGCGACCCTGCGTGCCGAGTACTTCGAGCACGTGGACACGACGGCCGTCGGAGCGTCCGCGCACAGCCCCGACACCACGTCCTTTCATCGGCACGTCCGGTTGGCCGCGCAGCGGCGTCCCGAGACCGCGAACGTGGCGGTTCACCGACCGAGTGAGTCGAGTTCTGCCGCCCATCGGGCCGCGGGCAGCTACCTGCAGATCGTCACCGACGACATGCCGCTCCTCGTCGAATCGGTCATCTCGCTGCTCTCCCGACTCGGCATCGAGTACACCGACGTGGTTCATCCCATCCTCTCGGTGGCCCGCGACGCCGACGGCAAGCTGACGGGCCTGACCGCCGACGGTCGACGCGAATCCTGGATTCACGTTCAGCTGCATCCCGCCACGTCCGAGGACGCGCTTGCCCGCGTCGAGTCGGAGGCGCGCCGGGTGTTGGCCGACGTGCGTCAGGTGGTCGGCGACACCGATCGAATGCGTCGGGTGCAGGCCGAAGTCGCCGATCTTCTCGACGGAGCGGCCCAGCGGGCCGGTGATCCGGAGTCCGACATCGCCGTCGATCATCGCGACGCCGCCGCGTTGCTGCGCTGGCTGGGCGACGGCCATTACACGCTCCTCGGCTACCGCCGCTACCGGATCGACGGAGTCGACGGCGCACGGACGGCCACCGGCGACGAGTCGAGCAGTCTCGGTGTCCTGCGCGACGCGGCGCACGACGTGGACGGCTCGGAACCCCTCGGTCAGCGCGATCTGGTGACCCTGACGCAGGGAGCTAGTCCGGCCACGGTGCACCGCGCGGTCTACCCCTACTTCGTGAGTGTTCTCGACAACGAGAACTCCGCCGAGCACCGCTTCGTCGGCGTCTTCACCGTCACGGCGCTGCACGAGAACGTGCTCGACATTCCGGTGATCGAGCGTCGGGTTCGATCGGTGATCGCCCGCGCAGGCCACGATCTCGGGTCGTTCTCCGGTCAGGCGATGCTCGAAGTGCTGCAGTCGATGCCGCGCTCGGAGCTGTTCGCCACCTCTGCGGCCTGGCTGTTCGAGACCGCGAGTGCTGTTCTGGCACTTGGCCGTCGGCGCAAGGTCAAACTGTTCGTCCGGCCCGACGCCAGCGGCTCCTTCGTCTCCGCCCTGGTGTACCTGCCGCGCGATCGCTACACCACCCGTGTGCGCCTCGCCATCCAGGATCGGTTGCTCCGCGAACTCGGCGGTACCTCTCTCGACTACACAGCGCGCGTGACGGAATCGGACCTGGCGCTGTTGCACGTGACCGTCCGTCGCGCACCGGGAACGGCGTCGACGGAGCTCGACGCCGAGGACATCACCCGGATCGAGGCGGCGCTGACCGAGACCACCAGAACCTGGGAGGATTCCCTAGGCGACGCAGTCTCGCTCGACCGTACGGTCGACCCGCTGCGGATTCAGCGGTACACCGAGGCGTTCCCCGAGGCCTACAAGCAGGATTTCAGTCCGGCTCGGGCGGTCACCGACATCGCGCGCCTCGAAGGGCTCGGTGCCGAGTCGATCGACATGCAGCTCTACCGCAACGAGCAGTCCGCCGTTGGCAGTTGGCGGTTCTCGTTGTACATCGGCGGCGCGGGCGTCTCGCTGTCGCAGGTGCTGCCCATTCTGCAGAGCCTCGGCGTCGAGGTCGACGACGAACGACCGTACCCCGTGGTTCGGCCGGACGGAATGTCTTGCTGGATATACGATTTCGGGCTCTCCGCCTCGCGCGAGATGCTGCGCTCGGCAATCGACGGTGACATCGATGCGGAATTGTCCGAGGCAGGCACCGCCGATCGTGAGAGCCGAGTGCAGCATCGGTTCACCGACGCGTTCGCGGCGGTGTGGAGCGGCGCTGCCGAGGCAGACCGGTTCAACGAGCTGGTCATGCGCGCGGGCCTGCACTGGCGGCAGGCCGTGGTGTTGCGCGCCTACGCGAAGTATCTGCGCCAGGCCGGTTTTCCCTACAGTCAGTTCAACATCGAAGGTGTGCTGCTGACGCATCCGCGCACCGCTCGGCTGTTGGTCGGGTTGTTCGAGGCGCAGTTCGATCCCGAGGCGAGCTCGGAGGAGAACGCGCAGTCGATCGGCACCCAGCTGGGGGAGCTGATCGACGAGGTCGTCAGCCTCGATGCCGACCGAATCCTGCGCAGCATGTTCGAGCTGATTCGCGCGACCTTGCGAACCAACTACTTCGTGGTGGGAGTCGACGGCGAACATCGCGAGTACCTCTCGCTCAAGTTCGACCCGCAGTCGATCGCCGAATTGCCCAAGCCGAAGCCGAAGTTCGAGATCTTCGTGTACTCACCCCGCGTCGAAGGTGTGCACCTGCGGTTCGGGGCCGTGGCCCGCGGCGGACTGCGCTGGTCGGATCGACGTGAGGACTTCCGGACCGAGATCCTCGGACTCGCCAAAGCCCAGATGGTCAAGAACGCCGTCATCGTGCCGGTCGGAGCCAAAGGCGGATTCGTCGTCAAGCGGCCCCCCGTCGTGACCGGTGACGCCGATCGAGATCGTCAGGCCCATGCCGAGGAAGGCAAGGCCTGCTACCGGCTGTTCATCGCCGGGTTGCTCGACATCACCGACAATCTCGACCGTGCCACCGGAACGGTGACGGTTCCCACCGGCGTCGTACGCCGCGACGGAGACGACACCTACCTCGTCGTTGCCGCGGACAAGGGCACCGCGACGTTCTCCGACATGGCCAACGACGTGGCCGCGAAGTACGGCTTCTGGCTCGGCGACGCCTTCGCCTCCGGTGGTTCGGCCGGCTACGACCACAAAGCCATGGGCATCACCGCCAAGGGTGCGTGGGAGAGCGTCAAACGCCACTTCCGCGAGCTCGGAATCGACACGCAGAGCCAGGATTTCACCGTCGTCGGTGTCGGCGACATGAGCGGAGACGTGTTCGGCAACGGCATGTTGCTCAGCCGGCACATTCGCCTGCTCGCCGCGTTCGATCACCGGCACATCTTTCTCGATCCCGACCCCGAGCGTGAGTCCTCGTTCGCCGAGCGGGAGCGGTTGTTCGCACTGCCGCGGTCGTCGTGGGCGGACTACGACACCTCGCTCATCAGTGCGGGCGGTGGAGTGTGGGAACGGACCCGTAAGTCCGTCCCGATCAGTGCGGCTGCACGTGCCGCCCTGGGGCTGGGCGATTCCGTGGACGCGCTGTCTCCGCCGGAGCTGGTGAACGCAATCCTTCGGGCCCCGGCCGATCTGCTGTGGAACGGCGGAATCGGCACGTACATCAAGGCATCGACCGAGACCAATGCCGAGGTCGGCGACAAGGCCAACGACATGGTCAGGGTCGACGGAATCGACGTCCGCGCCGCAGTGGTGGGGGAGGGCGGCAACCTCGGAGCCACCGCCCTGGGCCGCATCGAATACGCCGCTGCCGGAGGCAAGATCAATACCGACGCCGTGGACAACTCGGCGGGTGTCGACTGCTCCGATCACGAGGTCAACATCAAGATCCTGTTGGAAACGGCCATCACCAACGGCAACCTGGCGCGCGAGGATCGAGACGAGCTGCTCGCGTCCATGACCGACGAGGTGGGCAGATTGGTGTTGTGGGACAACATCATGCAGAACGAGCTGCTCGGCACATCGAGGTTCGACGCACCGAGCCTGGTCACCGTGCACAGTCGGGTGATCGAGGATCTGGAAGTGCGCCGCGGACTCGACCGAGAGCTCGAGGCGCTACCGACCGAGGCGGACCTGCGGCGTCGCAAGCAGGACGGCCGAGGATTGACCTCGCCGGAACTGGCGACGTTGATGGCTCACGTGAAGTTGGCTTTGGAAGCGGAGTTGCTCGACAGCGAACTCCCCGACAGCGACGTCTTCGCTCCGCGGCTACCCAAGTACTTCCCCGAGCCGCTGCGCGAGCCGTATGCCGACGCGATCACCGCACATCCGCTCCGGCGGCAGCTGGTGGCCACGACGCTGGCCAACGAGGCCATCGACTGCGGCGGCATCACGTTCCCCTACAGATTGACCGAGGATTCGGGTGCGGCAGGCACCGATGCCATTCGCGCGTTCGCGGCCGCCACCGAGATATTCGGACTCGACGAGGTGTGGAACTCGATCAGGGCCGCGGACGTGCCGACAGCGGTCTCGGCCGAACTGTTGCTCGAGTCGCGCCGCATGCTCGACCGCGTCTCGCGGTGGCTGCTCGCCAACCGTCCCCAGCCGCTGGCCGTCGGAGCCGAGATCAGCCGGTACGCCGGCCAGGTGCGGGCACTGCAACCGTCGGTGTCGACGTGGATCTCCGGGCATCAAGCCAGCGACCTGGACTCGCGATCGGCTGCGGCGATCGAACGCGGCGCGCCGGCCGACCTGGCTCGTCGGATCTACGGGTTGCTCGACGTGTACTGCCTGCTCGACATCATCGACATCGCCGACATCGTGGATCGGGACGGAGCCGAGGTCGCGGAGCTCTATTTCGCCCTGGACGCGCACATCGGTATCGACTGGTTGCTCACTGCCGTCTCCAAGCTGGCTCGTGGAGATCGCTGGCACTCGTTGGCGCGCTTGGCCCTTCGCGACGACCTGTACTCCTCTCTCCGGGGAATCACGCAGGCCGTACTGGCCGGCGGCGAGCCGGAGGAGTCGGTAGCGGAGAAGATCGCGGAATGGGAGTCGACCAACTCGTCCCGGCTCGCGAGGTCTCGCGCTGCATTGACCGAGATCGCCGAGTCGGGAACCCTCGACCTGGCCACCCTGTCGGTCGCTGCCCGACAGGTGCGCAACATGGTGCCGTGATCGACACGGTGCCATGACCTTCCGCACCACGTCGCAACTGCCGAAAACGACGACACTCGACCGAGAAGAGGGAACGACCACGTGAGTGTGCCCGACGCCCATCTGTCCGACCAGCGACCTGCAACCGCGCGAGTGGGCTTCCATGCCACCGTGGACGTGCGGTGGTCGGACATGGATGTGTACCAACACATCAACCATGCCCGGATGGTCACTCTCCTCGAAGAGGCCCGCATTCCGTGGCTGTTGGTGGACGGGAGGCCCACGGCGAACCTGCGTCACGGAGCGGTGATCGCGGATCTGCACGTGAAGTATCGAGGCCAGCTCCGGCACGAGGACGGCCCCCTCGATGTCTTCATGTGGATCGATGCGGTGCGGGCGGTGGACTTCGTCGTCGGCTACGAGGTGCGGGCCAGGGGTGCCTCGCTTGACACCCCTGCCGCCGTCGTGGCCTCGACGCAGATCGCGGCGTTCGACATCGATGCGCAGCGGTTGCGTCGACTCACCCCGTCCGAGCGCGAGTTCTTGATGAGCTGGCAGCGTGTATGAGCGCGTACTGACCGTTCCCGACGCGGTCGAGCGGGAGAACCTCGCGACGTTCTGCAGCAGGGCGCTGCGTCTGGACGAAGCTGCGGTGATCCGTATGCGGACCCGAGCAGGTGGCGGTGTTTCGTGTTGGGCAGCAACGGGTTTCGATGCGCTGGCAGCGCGGGTGATCACCGGAACCGTGGTGCCCGACGACACCAGTGCCGGTGCCGACGTGTTGGTTGCGGCGGCGGCGCAGGCGGTCGACGGTGTGATCGACCCGGGGTTCTCGATGGATTCCGCGTGGCGCGGTGCCCTGCCGCCGGACGGCGGATTCGACCATCTCGACGATGTGCCCGCCAGGGTGCTCGTGGGGCTTGCGCAACGCGGCGTCGCACTGGCCAAGGAGCACGGCAGCAGCCACGGCCCGCCGAGTTCGTTGCTCGAACAGGAAGTTCTCCACGTCGCCGGTGACGCCGACGACGTGTCGATCTCCATGCGAACGGTGTTCGCCCTCACCGCAATGGGTTTCGTTCCGCACAGCGGCAGCGATCCGTTGACCGTCGACATCGACCCGGATCGAATCGCACCCGACGAGGTCGTTCGGGTGCGCGTGTCGAAGGTGTGGCTACGCCTCGATGCCCGCTACGGGTCGATCTTCGCTCGTCGGGCCGGGCAGCAGTTGTCGCTCACCGTCGAGCGTTAGACGAGCCACGCAGCAGCGTTCGCCGGAAGTTTGCCGTCCACCAGCGGGGCACTGGCCAGCAGCAACTCGCCGGGAGGCAGCGGGATCGACTCCTCCGACGCGTTCAGGGCACAGATCAGGCCGCCGCTTCGGCGAAACGCCAGGCAGCCGGGAGGTGATCCGTACCAATCGATTCCGGTACCGGTGAATTCCGGACGCAGCGCCCGCAGTTCGAAGGCCGTCCGGTAGAGGCTCAGCATCGAATCGACGTCCTCGAGTTGCGCCTCGGCGGTGTACCCGTCCCACTCCGGCGGCATCGGCAACCAGGTTCGATCCGTGGAGGAGAATCCGAAGGGCGGTGAGTGTCCCTCCCAGGGCATCGGCACCCGACAGCCGTCTCGGCCACGTTCGGCATGCCCGGATCGCTCCCACACCGGATCCTGCAACGCGCTGTCGGGCAGTTGCACGTTGGGCAACCCGAGCTCGGCACCGTTGTACACGAAAATTGTTCCGGGAAGGGCCAATTCGACGAGAATCATGGCGCGGGAGCGCGCCCGACCCCGGTCCCCACCGCCGTACCGGGTGACTTCGCGCTCGACGTCGTGGTTCGACAATGTCCACGTGGGAGTTCCGGCGACCAGTTCGACAGCGGCGAGGGAATTGGAGATGGCGTCGCGGATGGTCGACGCATCGAAATCGACACTGGCCAGTCGGAAGTTGAAGCCCAGGTGCAGCTCGTCGGGCCGGATGTATTCGGAGAACCGCACGTTGTCCTGCACCCAGATCTCGCCCACGGTCACCGCGTCGGGGAATTCGTCCATGACGGCTCTGATGCGTCGATGCAGCTCGTGGACCCGAGGGTTGTTGAATCGGGGATCGTCGTCGTCGTTCTTCATCAACGCGTTCAGTTCGAGACTCATGTCGGCCAGGTCCACCGGTTTGGCCATACCGTGCGCCACGTCGAGTCGGAAGCCGTCGACGCCGCGGGAGAGCCAGAATCGCAGGGTGCGCGCGAAGTCCTCGAACACCTCGGGATTGTCCCAGTTCAGATCCGGCTGCTCGGGCGCGAAGATGTGCAGGTACCACTGGCCAGGGGACCCGTCGGGCTCGGTGATGCGGGTCCAGGCCGGGCCACCGAATATGCTCGGCCAGTTGTTCGGTGGCTGCGAACCGTCGTCACCGCGTCCGTCTCGAAAGATGTAGCGGGCTCGTTCGGCACTACCGCGCGCAGCTGTCAGGGCCGATCTGAACCACGGGTGCTCGCTGCTGGTGTGATTGGGCACCAGATCCATCGTGACCTTGATGTCGCGCGCATGAGCCTCGTCGACCAACGCGTCGAAGATCTCCAGGTTGCCGAACAAGGGGTCGATGTCGCGAGGATCGGACACGTCGTACCCGTGATCGGCCATGGGCGACCGCGTGATGGGTCCGATCCAGACGGCGTCGATACCAAGCAGTTCGAGGTAGCCGAGCTTGTCCCGAATTCCGTCGAGGTCACCGATGCCGTCACCGTTGGAGTCCGCGAACGACCGGGGATAGATCTGGTAGAAGACGGCGTCCTGCCACCACAGCAGCTCGGAGCTTTCGATCGGATCGGTCACAAGGGGCAATAGTGCCAAACGATCGGCCGCGGAACGATTCAGGGGCGTTGGGGCACAGCGGGAGGCAGGAAGTCAGGTCAACGAACAGTAAAGCTTTGTGCTCATTCACATGACCGACTCGTGCCGTTTCGTTGAGAAAGTGTTGTATGTTTCTGCTCTGGCAACCAGTAGCGGCGGAAGCCGCGCCCGACGGTGAGGACGCGACGGAAACCATGATCACTTCGACCATCGAAGCCGTACGACTCGGCGACATCGCACTCGACGACAGCCCCATCGAACCCACCTGGATACTCGAAGGAAACCCGCAGGCGCGCCTCGCCGAGTGGTCGAAGAGCATCGACGGCACCACCACCACCAACGTATGGGACTGCACTGCGGGACGTTTCCGTTGGTACTTCGCCGTCGACGAGATCGTGCACATCATGGACGGTTCGGTGACCGTGTCCAGTGACGACCACGCACCGCGCACCCTGCTCCCGGGTGATGCTGCACTGTTCCGTGCGGGCACCTGGTCGGAGTGGCACGTCGAGAACTACGTACGCAAGCACGCCATTCTGCGCCAGCATCTGCCGGCGCCCGTGAGTTTCGCACTCAAGGTGGCCGGTTCCGTTCGCGCCCGCATGGGCAACCTCAGGGCCGCTGCCGGCGGCAAGAGCCCGCAGCGGGTCGGATCGCTGTAACCCGCTGCGCTGCCGCCGTCAGATCGCCGAGTTCATCATCGAATTGGCGGCCATCTCCATGTAGTCGATCAGCTGTGCTCGGTGCGCGGAGTCCATGACCTTCGGGTCGATCGACGCGATCGCGATGTGCATGCAGCGAAGCCACGCGTCTCGCTCCATCGGTCCGATCCGAAACGGGTTGTGTCGCATCCGCAATCGAGGATGACCGCGCTCGTCGGAGTACGTCCGCGGACCGCCCCAGTACTGTTCGAGGAACATCCGCATCCGTCGTTCTGCCGGTGCCAGATCCTCCTCCGGGTACAACGGGCGCACTATCTCGTCCTTGGCGACTTCCTCGTAGAACTTCGCCGTGAGTGACCGGAACGTCTCGGCACCGCCTACCGCGTCGTAGAACGTCTGCTGCGGTTCGGTCATCACACTCTCTCTGTTCGTTCCTGGTCGGAGTCGCTCACCATCATGGTCTGTTCAGTTGCCGCGCTCGGCCACGACCCCACCCGGGCGACCCAGTGCGTACGGTGCCTTGATGTCGGCATCGTCGAATGCCTGGAGTATCTCCTGGTGGAGTCGGCGCTGCACGGCCCACTGGCGGCCGGGGCGGGTCTTGATCGTGATGCGGATGGTGACCGTGTCGGCGCTGACCGCATTGACCCCGAGCATCTCGGGCGGTTCGAGAATGTCGTCGGCGAAGTCTTTCGACTCCACCACCTTCAGCGTGGTGCGTTCGGCGACTGCGCGGGCCTCGTCGATGTTGGCCGTGTGGGACACGGGCAGATCGAGAACGGCGACCGCGAAACCCTGACTCATGTTGCCCACGCGCAGCACCTCGCCGTTGCGGCAGTACCAGACCGTGCCGTTGACATCCCTGATCGTCGTGACGCGTAGCCCCACGCTCTCGACGGTGCCGGTCGCTTCACCGAGGTCGACGACGTCACCCACTCCGTACTGGTCCTCGAGGAGCATGAAGATGCCCGACAGGAAGTCTCGAACCAGGTTCTGGGCACCGAAGCCCAAGGCGACACCGACGATGCCCGCCGAGGCGATGAACGGAGCGACATTGACCCCCGCCACATCGAGCACCGAGAGCACGAACCACGTGAGAATCATGACCGAGACCGCCGACTTGAGCACCGAGCCGATCGTGTTGGCCCGTTGTTTGCGACGCTCGTTGAGAATCGCGCCCTTGACGGTGCTCGACGACCGGTCGCGGAGCGGACGCAACAGCATCGGAGACTTCCCGACGTTGTTGCGGGTGAATCGGTCGATCAGTTTGTGCAGGACCAGTCGCAGCACGATGGCGAGGACCAGATAGCCCAGAGCCTGCAGCGGACGATCGACCAACCAGTCGCGTCCGGTCTCCGTCAACTCGAAAGCTCGGGTGTCGAGATCTCGCAACAGCGACGGGTCGGGAAGGGACGATGCGGACAGGAAGGTTGATACGGACACCCGAAAAGTCTACGGAGACGTCGAGATCTCGCCAGTCACGCTGCGCATGGAGCCGCCGATCGTCGATCGTGAACGCGAGGACGCGAGATGTTCACCGTTCGGCAACAGAAAATGCCGAGAAAAAGGCTGTGCGTGGACGGTGTATTCGTGTTCCACTGTCACTCGTGTTCCACGCAAGCCATGCGCGGGCGCCGACTGTCTCTGGAGCAACGCATGAAGAACTCGCAACACCGCCATCGACAACTCCCGCCCACTGAGGGCCGCACCACGCACGACCAGCGTGAGACGGCCTCGGGGGCTTCTCCGCTGCGTGTGGTGCCGACGGCTCACACCGCCACGGGCGACGACGCCGTTCCGGCGTGGGTCAAGCGCCGTGTGCTGCTCCTCAATGCCACATTCGAACCACTGACCGCGCTTCCGATGCGCCGGGCGGTGGTTCTTCTCGTTTGTGGGAAAGCCGACGTGGTGCACGACGATCCGGAGGGCCCGTTCATTCGGTCTGCGGACTTCTCGGTCCAGGTGCCGTCGGTGATCAGATTGCGGACGTTCGTCCGTGTTCCGTACCGAGCGCGAGTGCCGATGACCCGCGCCGCGCTGATGCACCGCGATCGGTTCCGGTGCGCGTACTGCGGAAGCAAAGCCGAAACCGTCGACCATGTGGTCCCGCGTAGTCGCGGAGGTGGCCACTCGTGGGAGAACTGCGTCGCTTGCTGCGCCTCGTGCAACCATCGCAAGGCGGACAAATTGCTCAGTGAGATCGGCTGGACACTGCGCGCCCAGTTGGTGCCGCCCAAGGGTCCGCACTGGCGACTGTTGGCGACGACCAAGGAGCTCGACCCGACGTGGCTCGCGTACCTCGGTGAGGGTGCTGCCTGACGCGGTCGGGTCCGCACATTTCGGTCACAACACCGGCCCCGACGTGGTCCGACGCGCAATTGTCGACTAACGTCACACCCCGTGAGCATTTTTGAGACCACGCTGATATTCGGGGTGATTCCGGTTGCGGTGATCGGACTCCTCGGCGCGTTGTCCTACTTGACCGACAAGCAGCCCGGTATGGACGTTCCGCCCTACCGACTGACGGACGAGTGGACGCGCGAGCCATTGCTGTGGAGTGCTACGGACGAGGTGACTCCTTTCGGAGGCCACGGTTCGCACGACGCCGACACAGCCGACTCGATCGGAGGTTCCGCAAGTGGCAAGTGGTGAACTCGTCCGCAGTGACGTCAGAGAAGAAGACCTGCCTTTCGGGGCTGCGCTCACCTCGAGCGGCCGTGTCTCGGCGGCTCACGAGTTCGGGACCGCCAATCCCGAGCACCTGCCGTTCGCCACGCAGGACCTGGTTGCGCTCGACGACGCACTCACCCAAGCGATTCGGCAGACCAAGATCCGGTTCAACGTCTACATCGGTGATCTCGGCGTCGATCCGGCCGCGGGTGCGGATTCGGTGTTCCCCGGGACTCCCGATGCCGTTCGTTCGGTGCTGATCGCCGTCGACCCCAATCGGCACGCACTCGAGATCCGCACCGGCAAGCGAGTGTCCAACCGAGCGACCGACCGGGTCGCACAGTTGGGTGTCACCGCGGCCCTCGGCCCGTTCCGCGACGGAAACCTCATCGACGGTCTGGTCACCTCCGTCCGGGTGATGGCCGCGTCCATCCTGAGCCCCTAGCTCCCTTCCTCCCGACCGCGCTCGTACGACGAGGGCCGGTTGCTCCACCTCCGGGTGGTGCAACTGGCCCTCGTCGTCGGTGCCGTCGAGATCAGCTCGCGTCGAGCTCCCGTGCAGCGAGAGCCCGAACGATTCCGGCCCGGCCCTCGATCACCAGGCGTCGGAGCGCGGGCGGTAGGTCGCCGTCGAGGAATCCGTCCGCCGCAGCGAGGGAGTCCTCCGAGATCGACCAGGACGGGTACAGGCCCACCACGACGGTCTGCGCGACCTCACTCGAACGACGCGCCCAGACACCTTCGATGGCGTCGAAATAGCGGGCGACGTACGGTTCGAGCAGCTCGTCCTGACCTGGTCCGGCGAAGCCGCCGATGATCGAGCGGGCCGTGATGTTGGGAACCGCATCGTCGTCCACCACTGTCGTCCAGGCCTGCTCCTTGACCTCCGCGCTGGGCCGAGCGGCTCGTGCAGCCGCTGCCGACCGGGCTCCGGCGGCAGTGTTGTCCCTGGCCGCCTCGGCGTCGATCACCGGCGAGTCCAGGCCGTCGGCGTCGATCGCACCGGCACCGGCCAGCGCCGTGACGATGCGCCAGCGCAGATCGGTATCCACGCCGAGGCCCTCCAGCGACTGCCCCTCCACATCACCGTCGAGCAGTGCCCTCAGCACGTCGATGTGACGGTCGCCGAGCTCGGTGCCGGTGAGAGCATTGACGAATGCCAGCTGGTGATCCGAGCCCGCTTCGGCGCTGCGCGCCAGGTCGAGCAGTGCATCGGCGAACTCGGGGGTACCGTGCTCGGCCGCCCATGCCGGGTCGGCGTAGCTGGAGATTGCGGTCTGGGCCTGCAGCAGAAGTCGTTGCACCACACCCACTTCCGTCTCAGCGCCGATTCCGCGCTGGACGAGGGCCACGAAGTCTCGCGCCTTCATCTCGGCGGATCGAGTCATCTCCCAGGCCGCCGACCACGCGAGGGTGCGGGGGAGTGGCTCGGCGATGTCGGCGATTCGAGAGAGAAGGACATCGAGCGAGTCCGGGTCGAGTCGCACCGCGCAGTACGTCAGGTCGTCGTCGTTGACCAGGACGAGCTTGCCGCGCGAGACGCCGACCAACGCATCGACGGTCGTCGACTCGGCCGCGTCGAGGTCGAGTTCGACGCGGTCGGTGCGCACCAGCTTGCCGTCGACGTCGTCGTAGATTCCCACCGCGATGCGGTGCACGCGATGCTCGCCCGCACCCGGGGCAGCACCGGTCTGCAGCACCGAGAAGCGGGTGAACTTGCCGTCGGCGTCGACGTCGAAATCCGGGCTCAAGGTGTTCAGGCCGGTGGTGCGCAGCCACTGGGCACCCCAGTCGGAGAGATCGCGTCCCGACGACTTCTCCAGAGCGGCAAGCAGATCCGAGAACGTGGCGTTGGCGAAGGCATGATCGACGAAGTACGCCCGCAATCCGGCGAGGAAGTCCTCCTTACCGACGTACGCCACCAGTTGCTTGAGCACACTCGCGCCCTTGGCGTAGGTGATGCCGTCGAAGTTGACCTCCACGGCCGCGAGATCGGGAATGTCGGCGGCGATGGGGTGCGTCGACGGCAACTGGTCCTGACGGTAGGCCCAGGCCTTCTCGACGTTGGCGAAAGTGGTCCACGCGTTGGTGTACTCGGTTGCCTCGGACTGGCACAGCACCGAGGCGAACGTCGCGAACGACTCGTTGAGCCACAGGTCGTCCCACCACGTCATGGTCACCAGGTCGCCGAACCACATGTGTGCCATCTCGTGCAGCACGGTCTCGGCGCGCCGTTCGTACGAGTACCGCGTCACCTTGGACCGGAAGACGTAGTCCTCGAGGAACGTGACGGCACCCGCGTTCTCCATGGCACCGGCATTGAACTCGGGCACGAAGAGCTGGTCGTACTTGCCGAACGCGTAGGGGGTGCCGAAGTTCTCGTGGTAGAAACCGAAGCCCTGCTTGGTCTCGGTGAACAGGCGCTCTGCGTCCATGTGCTCGGCAAGTGAAGCGCGGCAATAGATTCCGAGGGGAATGGTGCCGTGGTCGTCGGTGTACGAGTCGGTCCACTCCGCGTACGGTCCGGCGATCAGTGCGACGAGGTAGGTGCTCATCAACGGTGTCGTGTCGAACACGTGCTCGCCCGCCGCAGGCTCGGCGGCGTGCGCGGCATTGGAGATGATCGTCCAGCTCTCCGGCGCGGTGACCTTCAGATCGAAGGTGGCCTTGAGATCGGGCTGATCGAAGCAGGCGAACATACGCTTTGCATCGGCGGTCTCGAACTGCGAGTACAGGTAGACCGTGCCGTCCGACGGATCGACGAAACGGTGCAGTCCCTCGCCCGTGTGCGAGTAGACGCAGTCCGCATCGATGACGAGTTCGTTGTGCTCGGCCAGATTCTCGAGCGCGAGGCCGGTCGACTCGTCGTAGTCGGCGGTATCGAGATCGGTGCCGTTGAGCGTCGCAGAGCGGATCGTGCTCGCGATGACGTCCACGAAAGTCGACGCCCCGGCGGTGGCCGCGAACGTGATGGTGGTGAGCGAGCGGAAGGTCTTCTCGCCCGGATTGCCCTCGCCGTCGGTGAGATCGAGAACGATCGCGTACTTCGTTTCCCCGATGATCGCCGAACGCTCGGAGGCTTGGTCACGCGTCAGGTTGGGAGCAACCACTTCAGTCGACACCTCTTCGTGTAGTTATGGATAGTGCCTTCCATCCCATCACGTCACGCGTACCCCTCGCTGGCCGACGGGCCGTGCGGAATGTCTGCGCGGTGGGCGGTTGTTACGCAATGAAGAGACGTTGACCTCGACTTCCAAGGAGTAGGACAGTGGCCGGTTCAGGACAGAAAGACACTGCGGATTTTTGGTTCGACCCACTGTGCCCGTGGTGTTGGATCACCTCGCGGTGGATTCTCGAGGTGCAGCAGGTGCGAGACATCGACGTGAACTTCCACGTCATGAGCCTGGCAGTGCTCAACGAGGGCCGCGATCTGCCCGAGGAATACGCCGCGATGATGAAGAAGGCCTGGGGGCCGGTTCGGGTGGCGATCGCCGCAGCTAAACTGAAGGGCGACGAGGTTCTCGCCCCGCTGTACGCGGCCATGGGAACGCGAATTCACAACGAGGGCAACAAGGATTTCGACGTCGTGATCTCGGAGTCGCTCGCGGAACTGGATCTGCCCGGTGACCTTGCGAAGGCCGCCGAGAGCACCGACTACGACGAGGACCTGCGGACCAGTCATCACGCGGGCATGGACAAGGTGGGGCCCGATGTCGGCACCCCGACCATCCACGTCAACGGCGTGGCCTTCTTCGGCCCCGTGCTCTCCCGAATCCCGCGCGGTGAAGAAGCAGGCAAGCTCTGGGACGCGTCGGTGATCTTCGCGTCGTACCCGCACTTCTACGAGCTCAAGCGCACCCGCAACGAGGACCCACAGTTCGACTGATCGCATGATCCTCGTGCGCGGAAATTCGTACCCTGCTACGAGTTTCCGCGCACGGGGTTCGTCAGGCGACGATCCGATCCGAGCTGTCCTCGGTACCGAACGTCCGATGCTCGCCGACGTGAAACCGCCTCGCCGACCACGCCGCTGCGGCCGCGTCGAGAACATCGTCGACGGCGGGTCCGGGCGGCAGATCCGCGAGATCGAGGTGTTCTTGCCAGCGCATCAGGGTGGACAAACGCTGCCCGGCACCTCGGCCAGACTTCTTCGACGCGAACGTCGTCGTCGGTGACATCGCCCGGAACGAGCATTCGGGATGTACCTCGACGTACCGGTCCCGGTCGAAGTCGGCATCGAGCCAGGCCTTCACGGACGGCAGGATGTGCCACGTCTGCTTGCTGATCGCCTTGCCGGTGAGTTGCCGAGACACCGCACACGCTTCGGGATACGACTCGGCGGCGAGCACGTCGACGACCGGCGTGTGGAAGATCGAGCTCCTCGCCGTTCCGAGAAACCTCTTGGCCTCCAGTTCGCTGACGCGATAACCGCCCCGGGGCAACGACAGCGGCATGTCGACTCCCACTCGTGCGCAGTCCCGAGTCACCTCGAGCACGTCGGCCACCGACGCGCAACCGGTCCACGTCAGCGTGGTCCCGGCCGAGATCGCGACCACCCATGCGCCCTTCGCGCCGTCCACACCGGCGAATTTCTCGGCTTCGGAGTTCACCTGTCAGACTCTAGGCATGCGCGTATACCTGGGTGCCGACCACGCCGGCCTCGAGTTCAAGAATCAGATCATCGAACACCTGACGGCGACCGGGCACGAGCCCGTCGACTGCGGTGCCTTCGACTACGACCCCGTCGACGACTACCCGGCATTCTGCATCGACGCAGCACGCCGCGTAGTCGCCGATCCGGGTAGCCGCGGCCTGGTGCTCGGCGGTTCCGGAAACGGCGAGCAGATCGCCGCCAACAAGGTGCCCGGCGCTCGCTGCGCGTTGGCGTGGAGCGTCGAGACCGCGAAGTTGGCCCGCGAGCACAACGACGCTCAGCTCATCGGCATCGGCGGCCGCATGCACACGCTGCCCGAAGCCCTCGCGATCGTCGACGCCTTCCTCGGTACCCCGTTCTCGGGCGAGGAGCGCCACCAGCGTCGCATCGACATCCTGTCCGAGTACGAGCGCAGTGGCGAGGCACCCGAGGTGCCGGGAAAGCCCGCATAGGTGCCCGAGGGTCACACTCTGCACCGACTGGCTCGGTTGCACGGACGTCGGTTCGGCGGGGCACCGGTTCGGGCGAGCAGCCCACAGGGGCGGTTCGCCTCCGGTGCCGCGCTGATCGACGGCCTCGTCCTCGAGAAGGCCGAGGCCTGGGGTAAGCATCTGCTGCACCGATACGAGTCCGATCTGATCGTTCACATCCATCTCGGTCTGTACGGGAAGTTCACCGAACAGGCTGTGCCGCTGGACGATCCGGTCGGTGCCGTGCGATTGCGCATGGTGGGGGAGAAGTACGGTGTCGACCTGCGCGGCCCCACCGCCTGCGAGATCTACACCGAGGAGCAGGTCGACGCCCTGGTGGCGCGCCTGGGACCGGACCCGCTGCGTAAGGACGCCGATCCGGACGCAGCGTGGGCGCGAATCTCTAAGTCGCGCACGGCAATCGGCACGTTGCTGATGGATCAGAAGGTGCTCGCCGGAGTCGGCAACGTCTACCGCGCCGAGATCCTGTTCCGGCACGAGATCAACCCCATGCGGCCCGGCAAGGACCTCGATCGAGCCGAGTGGGATGCGATCTGGTTCGACCTCGTCGACCTCATGGCGATCGGTGTCCGACGCGGGCGCATCATCACCATCCGGCCCGAGGACGATCACGGCGACACTTACGGTGCACGGCGACCGCGGTCCTACGTCTACCGCAGGCAGGGGTATCCCTGCCGGGTGTGCGGAGCCGACATCCTGCACTCGATGATGCAGGCTCGAAACCTGTTCTGGTGCCCGGTCTGTCAGGCGACCTAGAACCCGCCGAAGTCGCCCCCACCGCCGAAGTCGGCTCCGCCGTCGAACATGCCCCCGCCGCCGTCGTCCATCGCACCGTATTCGGTGTCGCCGCCGGAGTAGTCGTCGCCGCTGCCCCCGTCGGAACCGTCGGCCCCCATGTCTTCGCCTGCCGCGGTCTCCTCCGGCACCCCTGCCATGCCGGAGAACATTGCCGAGAACAGGAACATCGAACCCATTCCCCATGCACCTGCCACCAAGGCCGGCCGCCACCACGGCTCGGAGTACCAGCCCGCGGGTACCGGACGGCCCGCGACTCGGCCACCGGGGTAGTAGTTCGGGGTGCGATCGGACGGATCCGGCGATGCCGCGATCTCACGGCCCTCGAAGTCGACCTTGCGATCCTCGGTGACTCGACCCGCCTGCTGCTGGCCGTCGATGCCCTGGACCTCCGGGCCCGGGTCCATGCCCATCGCCAGGCGGGCGGCGCGGATGTAGTAGAGACCCTCGAGCGCCGTCTGCTTGGCCAGTCGGGCCTGTTCGGGGGTAGTGGCCTGGTCGATCTGCGAACCGGCGGCGATGTTGCGTTCGGATGCGTCGGCCAGGGCCTGCTTGGAGGCGGTGTCGGTGCCGATCAGGTTGTAGACCTGGCCGCCGAGACGCTCGATCGACTGCCGGGCATCGGCCTTGGCGTCGGCCAGCGCGGTTTCGGCGGCCGCGGCCGAGTTCTTCTTGCTTCGCAGCACCAACAGGGCCACTGCGGCGATGACGATGACGATCAGGACGATTTCCACTGCGGACCTTCCGCCGACGGTGCATGCCCGGTTCGTACGGACAATTCGGACACCGTCCAGGGTACGCGGACACGAAAAAGCCCCGCACCAGGAGTGCGGGGCCTTTCGGTGGAGCCGATGACGAGAATCGAACTCGCGTAGCCTGTTTGGAAGACAGGGGCTCTACCATTGAGCTACATCGGCGTGCAAACAACAGTCGTGGGATCGCCAGTTCCGTCGCCTGCGTTTCAAGACTGTACCCAACGCCGACGCCGGATTCCAAACCGGCCCGCCGCGAGCGGTTCGTCCGAACGTCATCGGTGGGGCGCCCACGGGGGGCTACTATCGGTTGCTGTTCAATGGTGTCCGTACGACGGGGTGTGGCGCAGCTTGGTAGCGCATCCGCTTTGGGAGCGGAGGGTCGCAGGTTCAATTCCTGTCACCCCGACAAAAGAGAGCCGCAGGCACGGCTCGCCGTGTTCGTGGCGAGCGAGAGCAGACAGCACACCGGAACCACCAGCAAGCAAGAACCACCAGAAGGAGCATGTCCCGTGAAGAGCACCGTCGAGCAGCTGAGCCCGACGCGAGTCCGTATCAACGTTGAGGTGCCCTTCGAGGAGCTCAAGCCTGATTTCGACCGCGCGTACAAGGCTTTGGCTCAGCAGATCCGCCTCCCCGGCTTCCGTCCCGGCAAGGCTCCGGCCAAGTTGCTCGAGGCTCGTGTCGGCCGTGGTGCGGTTCTCGAGCAGGTCGTCAACGACGCTCTTCCCTCTCGCTACTCCGAGGCCGTGACCAACGAGAAGGTCAAGGTCATCGGCCAGCCCGAGATCGAGATCACCAAGATCGAGGACGGTACCGAGCTCACGTTCACCGCCGAGGTCGACGTCCGCCCCGAGATCGATCTGCCCGACTACTCGACCATCAGCGTCGTCGTCGATCCGCTCGAGATCAAGGACGAGGCCGTCGACGAGCAGCTGCAGTCGCTGCGCCAGCGTTTCGGCACCCTGACCGGTGTCGATCGTCCCGTCCAGTCGGGCGACTTCGTCTCGATCGACCTCTCGGCCACCGTCGACGGCGAGAACGTCGAAGAGGCAACCGCGAGTGGGCTGTCCCACGAGGTCGGCTCCGGCCAGCTCATCGAGGGACTCGACGACGCGATCATCGGCGTGTCGGCCGACGAGTCGAAGGAATTCACCTCCACTCTCGTTGCCGGTGAGTACGCAGGCAAGGAAGCCGTCGTCACGGTCAAGGTCGTGTCCGTCAAGGAGCGCGAGCTGCCCGAGGCCGACGACGAGTTCGCTCAGCTGGCCAGCGAGTTCGACACGTTCGACGAGCTGCTCGCCGATCTGAGGACCCGCGTCGAGCGAGTCGCGAAGGTCGAGCAGGCCGGTCAGATTCGCGACAAGGTGCTCGAGACGCTGCTCGACACGATCGAGATCCCGGCTCCCGAGGCCGTCGTCAAGGCCGAGGTCGATTCCCAGGTGCACGAGGCCATCCACGGCCTCGACCACAACGAGGAAGCACTCGCCGAGCTGCTCGAGTCGCAGGGTTCGAGCCGCGAGGAATTCGACAAGGACGTCAAGGAAGGTGCCGAGAAGTCGGTGCGCACCCAGCTCCTTCTCGATGCGATCGCCGAAGCCGAGAACACCCAGGTCGGGCAGGAAGAGCTCACCGAGCGAATCATCTTCCAGGCGCAGCGCTACGGCATGCCGCCCGAGCAGTTCATTCAGCAGGTGCAGCAGGCCAACCAGCTCGGTGCCGTGTTCGCCGATGTCAAGCGCGGTAAGGCGCTGGCTTCGGTCGTCGAGCGCGTCACCGTGACCGACACCACCGGCGCGAGCGTCGACACCGCAGAGCTGTTCGGCAGCCCCGCCGATGCTCCCGACGAGGTCGAAGCAGCAGATTCTTCCGAGGGCGAACAAGAGAAGTAACGCTCACAGCGAACGACGGCGGTTCCGGGACTCCGGAGCCGCCGTCTTTCGTTAGTGTCTGTGTCAGGAACCAACGATTTGTTATGGAAAAGGCAGGTACCGTGACTGTTCAGAATCCGGCGGCTTCGCACCAGCAGAGTCCCGTCATGACTTCGGCTGCAGCAGGGCTGAATCTCAGCGACTCCGTGTACGAGCGTCTGCTTCAAAACCGCATCATTTTCCTCGGTACCCAGGTCGACGACGACATCGCCAACAAGTTGTGCGCTCAGATCCTGCTGCTCTCGGCCGAGGACCCCACTCGCGACATCGCGCTGTACATCAACTCGCCCGGTGGCTCGGTCACCGCGGGTATGGCCATTTTCGACACGATGGAATTCGCCGAGTGCGACATCGCGACCTACGGAATGGGTCTGGCTGCCTCGATGGGTCAGTTCCTGCTCTCTGCCGGTGCCAAGGGCAAGCGCTACGCCCTGCCGCACGCGCGCATCATGATGCATCAGCCTTCGGCCGGTATCGGCGGCAGTGCCTCCGACATCGCCATCATGGCCGAGCAGTTCGCGCACACCAAGCGTGAGATGGCTGAGCTCATCGCCCAGCACACCGGCCAGACCGTCGAGCAGATCACCGAAGACTCCGATCGTGACCGCTGGTTCACGGCGCAGGCGGCCAAGGAATACGGGTTCGTGGACCACGTCGTCAGCCGTGCGCGGCAGGCCGGCGGAATCGGCGAGTAACTCGGCCGCTCCCGGCGACCCTCGATCACTTACATCTTGGAGAAACGATGACAAACCTGTTCGACCCCACTCAGCTGCCGTCCTCCCGATACATTTTGCCCTCCTTCGTCGAGCACTCCAGCTACGGCGTGAAGGAATCGAACCCGTACAACAAGCTGTTCGAGGAGCGCATCATCTTCCTCGGCGTCCAGGTCGACGACGCGTCCGCCAACGACGTCATGGCGCAGCTGCTGGTGCTCGAGGGCCTCGACCCCGACCGAGACATCACGATGTACATCAACTCGCCCGGTGGCTCGTTCACCTCGCTGATGGCGATCTACGACACGATGCAGTACGTCCGCGCCGATGTTGCGACCGTCTGCCTCGGCCAGGCCGCGTCGGCCGCGGCCGTCCTGCTCGCCGCAGGCACTCCCGGTAAGCGTGCGGCGTTGCCCAACGCGCGCGTGCTGATTCATCAGCCCTCGAGCGGTGGCATTCAGGGCCAGGTGTCCGACCTGGAGATCCAGGCCGCCGAGATCGAGCGCATGCGTCGACTCATGGAGACCACCCTCGGCCGCCACACCGGCAAGGATCCCGACGTCATCCGCAAGGACACCGATCGCGACAAGATCCTCACCGCGGAACAGGCCAAGGACTACGGAATCATCGACACCGTGTTCGAGTACCGCAAGCTCTCTGCCCAGAAGTAGCAGAGCGAGTATCACCGGTCGGACCTGACGGGTCCGGCAGAAGATTCCGACGCCGGGCGTGAGTGTGAAACTCCGCCCGGCGGTCGTGATCGACGACCCGAATGGTCCATTCGACGAAATCGGGTGGCGAATCACCGGAAACAACCCGCCCATGTTCGGCGAACACGGGTACCGTCGCATCCAAGAACTCGGTCGACCGAAGTCGGCATGACGACAGACCGAGAAGTAGCCCACGAAGGTTTCGGCCACACCCGGTCGGCGTGGGTCGTACGCGGACAAGGAAGTAGGAACCTCCGAATGGCACGCATCGGTGACGGTGGCGATCTGCTGAAGTGCTCCTTCTGCGGCAAGAGCCAGAAGCAGGTCAAGAAGCTCATCGCTGGACCAGGGGTGTACATCTGCGACGAGTGCATCGACCTCTGCAACGAGATCATCGAAGAGGAATTGGCCGAATCGAGCGAGGTCAAGCTCGACGACCTCCCCAAGCCCTCCGAGATCAAGGACTTTCTCGAGAACTACGTGATCGGTCAGGACGCTGCCAAGCGCACGTTGGCCGTAGCGGTCTACAACCATTACAAGCGCATCCAGGCCGGTGACAAGGCACGCGACGTGCGAGGCGAATCCGTCGAACTGGCGAAGTCGAACATCCTGATGCTCGGACCGACGGGGTGTGGAAAGACGTACCTCGCGCAGACCCTGGCCAAGATGCTCAACGTGCCCTTCGCCATCGCCGACGCCACCGCGCTCACCGAGGCCGGATACGTGGGCGAGGATGTCGAGAACATCCTGCTCAAACTGATCCAGGCCGCGGACTACGACGTCAAGCGCGCCGAGACCGGCATCATCTACATCGACGAGGTCGACAAGATCGCTCGCAAGAGCGAGAACCCGTCGATCACGCGTGACGTGTCCGGTGAAGGCGTGCAGCAGGCGCTGCTCAAGATTCTGGAAGGAACTCAGGCCAGCGTGCCGCCGCAGGGTGGGCGCAAGCATCCGCATCAGGAGTTCATCCAGATCGACACCACCAACGTGCTCTTCATCGTCGCCGGTGCATTCGCCGGACTCGAGAAGATCGTCTCCGATCGGGTCGGCAAGCGCGGGCTCGGATTCGGAGCCGAAGTTCGCTCGAAGGCCGAGATCGACACGCAGGATCACTTCGCCGAGGTCATGCCGGAGGATCTGATCAAGTTCGGTCTGATTCCCGAGTTCATCGGGCGACTGCCGATGATCGCGTCGGTGACGAACCTGGACAAGGAGTCGCTGGTGACGATTCTGTCCGAGCCGAAGAACGCGCTCGTCAAGCAGTATCGCCGGTTGTTCGACATGGACGGCGTCGAGCTCGAGTTCACCACCGAGGCCCTCGAAGCGATCGCGGACCAGGCCATTCTCCGTGGAACCGGTGCTCGTGGACTGCGCGCGATCATGGAAGAAGTTCTGCTTCCGGTGATGTACGACATCCCGAGCCGCGACGACGTGGAGAAGGTCGTCGTGACTGCCGAGACCGTGAACGACAACGTGCTGCCGACCATCGTGCCGCGCAAGCCCGAGCGTCCGGAACGCCGCGACAAGTCCGCCTGATACGCGCCGACCGAGCTGCCGAACAACGACGAATCCCCGACCTCATCCCAAGGTCGGGGATTCGTCGTTTTCGCTGTGTTCAGCCGATGATCACCGCGTGCGCGCCGGGAACGTCGGTCAACGCGGCGAATCGGTCTCGAACCAGGGGGTCGTGGCCGGGCACGACGGTACCGGAGCCGGCGGCGAGCTCTCGGATTCGGTCGAAGGCCCCGTACATGTCCGGCAACGCGTGCAGGATCGCGAACGGACTGTCGTCCTCGAAGTTCTCGTAGAAATGACTGGCGTCGGAGGCCAACACCACGGGGCCGCGTTCGGTGTTCGCTCTGACCACCTGCATGCCTGCGGTGTGTCCGCCGACGGCGTGCACGGACAGCCCCGGGAACAGCTCGTGATCGCCGTCGACGAGGGCGAGTCGATGCCCGCGATCGGCGGTTTCGATGTGTTCGGTGTCGGCTCGCGAGTGCAACCATTGTTCTCGGGTGATGCGGGCGGCCCACGGCCCGGTCCAGTACTCGAGTTCTGTGCGCTGCACCACGTATCGTGCGATCGGGAGCTCCGCGACGACCCCGGTGTGGTCGTAGTGCAGGTGGGTCAGGATGCAGGTGTCGATGTCGTCCGGTGTCAGGCCGAGCTCGCCGAGTAGGTCGATCGGCGATCCGTGATAGTCGAGCCCGTCGACAGATTCTGCTGTGGCAGCGGATATTCCGGCGTCGATCAGCACCGTGTTGTTCTTCGAGAGGGCGAGCCACACGTAGTAGGCCACCGTCTGGCTTTCGGTACTGCGTTCGTCACGTTGGTGAAATAGGTTGCCGCGCAATGCCGTTCGGCTGGCATACTGCAGGGCGAGCACCGTCCAGGTGCCCGCCGCTGCAGGTCGAAGTGCGTCGATCACGATGTCGGTCAGACCGACGCGACGCGCGCGCTGTCGGTGGTGCGGGTCCGAACGCCGAGCTCGTCGGTGGGGGTACGGAAGGTCTCCTTCGAGGTCGCGACGATCACGACGTTGATGGTGCAGAAGACCGCGGTGACGATAGCGACGGGTAGCCACGCACCGATCTCGGCTCCGGCGATCGCGCCCGCGATGGTCGGCGCGAATCCTGCGATGGCGAAACCGATCTGGGTTCCCAGTGCGGTTCCGGTCAGGCGGACCCGGGCCGGGAACATCTCACCGTAGAACGAGGGCCAGACGCCGCCGGTGGCGCTGTGCACGAAACCGAACATCACGATGCCGAAGACGAAGATGAGAACGTAGTTGCCGCTCGAGATGGACCACAGGTAGCCGAACATCAGGATCGCGCAGCCGATGGAGCCGAAGAGGAACACCGGCTTGCGACCGATGCGATCCGACAGTGCACCGAAGAAGGGCAGTGCGAACAGTGCGACGACGTTGGCGAGAACGCCGACCCACAGCATGGGGGTGCGTTCGAGGCCGACGGTGTTCACGGCGTAGGACAGCGCGTAGACGGTGAAGATGGTGCTGACCGAGGCGATGACTGCGGCCAACATGACGCGTACCACGGCCGACCCATGCTCGCTGAGCAGTTCGGCCACGGGCAGGCGCTGCGGCTCGGTCGAGGCCTTCTCTTCCTCGAAGACCGGGGTCTCGTCGAGCGAACGGCGGATGACGAAGGCGGCGACGACGACGAAAGCGCTGAGGAAGAACGGGATTCGCCAACCCCAGCTGAGCAGTGCCTCCTCGGGGAGCATGGCGACGGGCAGGAACACGGCGGTGGCGAGAATCTGTCCGCCCTGAGTGCCGCTGAGGGTGAAGCTGGTGAAGAATGCGCGCCTGTTGTCCGGGGCATGTTCGAGCGTCATCGAGTTCGCTCCGGCCTGCTCGCCGCCGGCGGAGAATCCCTGGCACAACCGAAGCAGCACCAGGATGATGGGAGCGGCGATGCCGATGGATTCGTACGACGGCAGGACGCCGACGCCCAGGGTGGCGATTCCCATCAGCAGGACCGTGGCGACCATGACCTTCTTGCGTCCGTACCGATCACCGATGTGGCCGAGGACCAGTGCGCCGAGCGGCCGTGCAAGGTATCCGACGCCGAAGGTGGCCAGGGCCAGCAGGGTGCCGGTCGCCGGGTTGGAGCCCGGGAAGAACACGCGGCCGAAGACGAGCGCGGCGGCCGTGCCGTAGATGAAGAAGTCGTAGTACTCGAGGGCGCTTCCGACCCATGCGGCTGTCGCCGCTTTGCGCGGGTTCGCCCCGGGGCGAAGCGGCGTCGGGTGGGTGCCGGGGGTGTGCGAATCCATCGTTCTCGTGTCTCTCTTCGTGAGGCGGGGGAGCGTAGGCGCTGGTCGACGATGCGTTCTCGGCAATCGGACCGCTAATGTACTAAATGGTTAACACCGGGTGCCTCTGAATACTGAACGTGATCCATGCCACGTGTCAACCCCTGACGTGACGAGACCTACCGAGAAATCGCGAATTTCAGCGAGAAGGCGAGGTCAGGAACGCGATGATCATGTCACCGAGCATCGAGCGCAGCCGGTCTCGATGCCGGGGATCGGTGAGGTCACGGCCGAACAGGGCCTCGAAGGTGTACCGATTCGACAGGCGGAACACACAGAAGCTGCTGATCGTCATGTGCACGTCGAGGGCATCGACGTCCGTCCGGAACACGCCGTCCGCCTGGCCTCGCGCCAGGATGCTCGACAGCAGCTCCGCGGCGGGATTGCCGAGGTTGCTCAAGGCCTCGGACGTGGAGATGTGTTCGCCGCGAAGGATGTTCTCGGTGGAGACCAGGCGAATGAAGTCGGGATTTTCCTCGTGATGGTCGAATGTCAGCGATGCGATGGCACGAATGGCCTCGACCGGTCCGAGGCCTTCGACGTCCACGTCTCGTTCGCGCTCGCGAATGCGCATGTACGACCGTTCGAGCACGGCCTTGTACAGGCCTTCCTTGTCGGTGAAGTAGTAGTACAACATTCGCTTGGTCGTGTGTGTCCGCTCGGCGATCTCGTCGATGCGCGCTCCTGCGAAGCCCTTGTCCGCGAACTCCTCGGTGGCCACCTCGAGGATGTTGTGCCGGGTCAGGTCGCTGTTGCGTCGACGCTTGACGCCGGGTCCGCTGGTGTCGTCGGACGTGTCGGTTGCGCGCGGAGCCATGGAGCAACTCTATCGGCGCCGATTGTGGCGAAAGGGTTGGGCGCGAGGCAGGCGCGTAGTACCGTCGAGCTAATTCACCAATTCGTACATTAAGGCTCGAGGAGATCGACATGCCGGAATCCCTGCTCTGCGGACTGATCGGGACGGGTATCGGCAAGTCGCTCACGCCCGCGATGCACGAACGAGAGGGCTCCGAGCACGGGCTGACCTACCAATATCGGATCATCGACCTGGACAGCCGTGGACTGACCGTAGAGGACCTTCCCCGTCTCGTCTCCACCGCAGCGGACCTCGGATTTCGGGGACTCAACATCACGCACCCGTGCAAACAACGCGTCATCTCCTCTCTCGATGCGCTCTCCGAGGACGCCGCCCGACTCGGAGCCGTCAACACCGTGGTGTTCGCCGACGGCCGGGCCGTCGGCCACAACACCGACTGGTCCGGATTCGATCGCAACTTCGGCCGCGGACTACCCGGTGCCGACATCGGCGATGTGGTGCAACTCGGTGCCGGGGGAGCCGGGGCGGCCGTCGCCTACGCGATGGCCCGCCGCGGCGCAGGCAGGCTCACCCTCGTGGACGCCGATCCGCTGCGGGCACAACAACTACGGGAATCCTTGTCCGTGATGTTCCCGGACGTCGAGATCCTCTCGGCGGGCCTCGACCGGCTCGCCGCCGTTCTCGACACCGCGACCGGCCTGGTGCATGCCACCCCGATCGGAATGGTCGAACATCCCGGATCTGCTGTGCCCGAGTCACTGCTGAACCCGAGGATGTGGGTCGCCGAGGTCGTGTATCGGCCCGCCGAAACCGAATTGCTCGCTGCTGCATCCCGAGCTGGGTGCCGAACGCTCAGCGGAACCGGAATGGCAGTGTTCCAGGCCGCGGACGCGTTCGAGATATTCACCGGACGCACCGCGGACGCCGATCGAATGATCGCGCACATGAGCGCGCTGATCGCGCTGGAGGATCGCGCGACCGCAGGGGTTCTGGCATGACGCGCATCGCCACGTCGGTGGCCACGGTATCGCTCAGCGGTTCGCTGGACGAGAAGATGCGCGCCATCGCCGAGGCCGGGTTCGACGGTTTCGAGGTGTTCGAGCCGGACCTGATCAGCTCGCCCGACCTCCCCGAGGACGTCGCGAAGAAAGCAGCCGACCTCGGTCTGACCGTCGACCTCTATCAACCCTTCCGCGATGCCGACTCGGCCGATCCGGAACAGTTCGCCCGCAATCTCGTTCGCGCCGAACACAAATTCGACGTGATGGAACAGCTGGGGTGCGATCTGCTGTTGGTCTGCTCCTCGCCGCTGGCCGGTGCCGTCCGTGAGGACGCCCTGCTGGTCGAACAGATGGCAACCCTCGCCGAGCGTGCGCATCGGCGCGGAATGCGACTGGCGTACGAGGCGTTGGCGTGGGGTGCACACGTCAGCACCTATCGCCATGCCTGGGACATCGTCCGGCAGGTCGATCATCCCGCGCTGGGAACGTGCCTGGACAGCTTCCACATCCTCTCCCGCGGTGACGATTCCTCAGGCATTCGCGAGATCCCCGGCGAGAAGATCTTCTTCCTCCAGTTGGCCGATGCCCCGCACCTGGTGATGGACGTTCTGCAGTGGAGCAGGCACCACCGGTGCTTCCCCGGTCAGGGCAGCTTCGATCTGGCGCGCTTCGGTGCCGATGTCGTGGCCTCCGGGTATTCCGGCCCGTGGTCGCTCGAGATCTTCAACGACGTCTTCCGGCACTCCGACACCGGCCGCACGGCATCCGACGCGCACCGGTCGCTGCTGTACCTCCAGGAGCAGGTGCGCGGCGTCGAAACACCCACGGACGGAGACGATCTGTTCGCGCCGCCACCGCCGGGTCCGATCGAGAACGTCGTCTCCCTGCGGATCGCGGCAGGGCCTGCGAAGGCAGCGCAGCTGGGCACCACACTGCGGCACCTGGGCTTCGATCTGACCGCAGCACACAGCGAACACGGACTCAGCCTGTTCACCCAGGGTCCGCTGGCCGTCGCCGTCGACACCACGGTGGACACGTTGTGGACCGCGCCGGGTGTCCCGGCTCATCTACCGGCGTTGGCCCAGATCGGGGTTCGCAGCGAGCGCCCGGATCTGTGGCTGACTCGGGCCCGCGCACTGGGAGTCACCGCATCCACCGTCTCCATGCCCGGTGTGGCTGACGCGACCGATGCGGTGGTGCGCCTGGCCGTGACCGGTGCGACGTCGCTGGACCTACGCACCCGCGACAGTGCGGGTGCCTGGCAATCGGCGTTCGATCTGGTGCCGAGGGTGGTGGAGGAGAACCGGGCCTGCGTCACGCACGTGGATCACATCGCGCTCGCCGTGCCTGCCGAGAGCTGGGACGGGGTGATGCTGCTGCTGCGCTCGGTGTTCGGCATGGTGCCACACGAGGGCCAGGACGTCGTCGACGCGATAGGCCTGGTTCGGAGCCGAGCCCTCACCCTCGCCACCGCCAACGGCACGATTCGACTCTCGCTCAACATGGTTCCCGGCCGCCCGTCCGACTCGGACCCGCTTCCCGCGGCCCGGCGCGGAGGCGTCGGACATGTGGCGTTCGGATGCGAGGACATCCAGGCCGCTGCGAGAGCGATGACCGAACGCGGGCTCACCCCGTTGCGGATCTCGCCCAACTACTATCGCGATCTCGACGCGCGATTCGGGCTCGGCCCCGAGACCCTGGACGCGATGCAGCGTCTGGGGATCCTGTACGACGCGGACGCGACCGGCGGTGAGTTCTTCCACTTCTTCACCGAGACCGTCGGCGACGACCTGTTCTTCGAGGTGGTCCAGCGCGTGGGTGGTTACGAGGGCTACGGAGAGACCAATTCGGCCGTGCGACTGGCGGCGCAACTGCAGTAGCAGTCACCGGACGGTGGTCAGCCGATTCGCTCGAACACCGCAGCGAGTCCCTGGCCGCCGCCGATGCACATCGTCTCGAGTCCGTAGCGGACCTCTCGGCGGTCCATTTCGCGCAACAGCGTTGCCAGAATGCGGGCTCCGGTGGCTCCGACGGGATGGCCGAGCGAGATGCCGGAGCCATGGGGGTTCAGTCGCGGATCGTCGGGGTCGATGCCCCAGGACCTGGTCACGGCGAGAGCCTGCGCGGCGAATGCTTCGTTGAGTTCGATGATGCCCATGTCGTCGAGACTCAGTCCCAGCCGTCCCAGTGCCTTCTCGCTCGCGGGGACCGGCCCGATCCCCATCGTGCGTGGAGCCACGCCTGCGACGCCCCAGCCGGCCAATCGTGCCAGCGGCCGAAGGCCCAGTGCGGCAGCTTTTTCCGGGGTGGTGACGATGGCGATCGCGGCACCGTCGTTCTGTCCGCTGGCGTTTCCTGCGGTGACGGTCGACTCGGGGTCGATCGACGCGCGGATCGCCTTCAGCTTCGCCAGTGACTCCACGGTGGTGTCGGCTCGCGGATGCTCGTCGGTGGTGACGAGCAACGGATCCGATCTACGTTGGGGGACCGACACTCCCACGATCTCCTCGGCGAACACACCGCTGTTCTGCGCGGCGACTGCACGTCGGTGGGACTGGACTGCGAGTGCGTCCTGATCGGCGCGGCTGATGGAGAACTCCGCGCGCAGGTTCTCTGCGGTTTCGATCATGCCGCCGGGAACCGGAAAGTTCTTGCCGCCCGCGGTCACTCGCGCCCGGGCGAGGCGGTCGGACAGAGCCACGGCCTCGGCCTTGACGCCCCAGCGCATGCCGGTGGCGTAGAACTCGGTCTGACTCATGCTCTCGACACCGCCCGCCAGCACCAGATCGTTGCCGCCGGACTGGACCTGCATGCACGCCTGCAACACCGCTTGCAGACCGGAGCCGCAGCGACGGTCGACCTGCATCCCGGGGACGTCGATACCCAAATCTGCATCGAGCGCGGCAATGCGTCCGATGGCCGGTGCATCGCCGTTCGGGGACGCCTGACCGAGGATCACGTCGTCGATGTCGGCACCGGAAATGCCCGTGCGGGTGACCAGTTCGGCGATCACCGCACCGGCAAGAGCCTGGGCGGAAATGTCCTTGAACTGGCCGCCGAAGCGACCGACCGGGGTCCGAAGTGGTTCGCAGATCACGGCATCAGGCATGGGTGGTTCCTCGCTTGTCGTTGGGTCCGGTGCTCACCCGGAGCAGGTCGATCTCGATGGCGCGGGTGGCGTCGAGCAGAGCCGGTAGCAGTTCGGTGCGCACCGCATCGGCGGAATGCCGCGCGGCCTGGGTCGAGACGTTCGCCGCTGCGACCACGGCTCCGTGTCCGTCGTGAATGGGAGCCGCGATGGAGCGCAAACCCTCTTCGAGTTCCTGGTCCACCAGGCAGAAGCCGTCGGATCGGACCCGGTCGAGTTCGCGGCCGAGCGCGTCGGCAGTGGTGATGGTCTTACCGGTGAGCGGAGTCAACCGCACCCGGTCGAGGTAAGCCGCGAGTTCGTCGGCGGGCAGTCCGGCCAACAGCACGCGCCCCATCGATGTCGCGAACGCGGGAAATCGGGTGCCGATGTTGATGCCGACGGTCATGATGCGGCTGACCGGAACACGGGCGACGTACACCACGTCGTCACCGTCGAGAATCGAGACCGAGGACGACTCGCGCACTCGTTCGGCGAGAGCCTCCAGGTGCGGTCCCGAGACTTCCGGGAGCGACAGGCTCGACAGGTAGCTGTAGCCCAGCTCGAGCACTCGCGGGGTGAGCCAGAACATCGAGCCGTCGGTACGGACGTAGCCGAGTTCGACGAGGGTGAGCAGGAACCGCCGAGCGGTGGCTCGGGTGAGGTCGGTGGTTCGGGCGACATCGGAGAGTGTTCGACGCGGATGCTCGGCGTCGAAGGCTCGGATCACCGCAAGACCACGGCCCAGTGACTGGACGTAGTCCGAGGACGGCGGCGGCGATTCCGCGGAGTTCACGAGGTACCCGATTCGGTCTCGGCCGATGTCTCGGCGATGGCCGTGTTCGCGAGACCGAATGCACTGTTGCTGTTCGGAACTCCCGCGTACACCGCGGTGTGCAGGAACACCTCCGCCATCGTGTCCGGCGCAGTGCCCGCTCGCAGGGCGGCCCGAATGTGCATGTCGAGTTCGTGCTGGTTGCCCACCGCCGTCAGGATCGCCAGGGTCAGCAGTCGGCGGGTGTGGTGATCGAGTCCTGGCCGATTCCAGATGTCACCCCATGCAGTGCGGGTGATGAAGTCCTGGAACGGTGCGGTGAAGTCGGTTCGCGCGGCGACGCTGCGGTCGACGTGCGCATCACCGAGGATGCTGCGCCGCACCGCCATTCCGGCATCGTGGGCAGCTGCGCGTCCGAGCGCATACGCATCCGCTCCGATGTGTGCGGCGATCGCCGCGGTGACGGGCCCGGCTTGTTCGACGTTGGCCAGGTGCGCGGCCGGGTCGAGAACTCGGAACGTCGATCCGATGACGCCGTCGGCGATGATCTTCAGGTCCTCGGGCGTGGTCGAGGGGTCCTGCCGGCCCGCGATCACCAGGGTCGGAGCGGTGATTCGGTTCAGATCCGAACGAGAGTCCCAATCCGACAACGCCTCACAGCATGCTGCGTAGCCCTCGTCGGACGTGCCGGCGATCATCCGGCGATGCCGGTAGACGAGATCGACGTCGCGAGCGGCCAGTTCGGGGGTGAACCAGCGCTGGAGGACGGCGTCGGCCAGGGACGCGGTTCCCGCCGACCTGACCGTTGCGGCCCGATCGAGCCATTGCGCCGGCTCACCGAACCTGGCCGAGGTGCACAGCAACGTCAGAGTGATCACGCGCTCCGGGCGATGGATGGCGATCCACTGCGAGACTGCGCCGCCGAGCGAGAGACCGACGATGTGAACACGCCGTAGATTCAGGGAATCGATCAGTGCCAGAACATCTTCGGCCAGTTCCGCGACGGAGTACGGACCCGACGGCACCGGCGATGCCCCGTGCCCACGAAGATCGACGGCGACCACATGGGCAGAAGCGGACAGTGGTCCGATCTGCGGGTTCCACATCGATCGGTCGGAGCCGAGCGATCCGATCAGCACGACGGTCTCCGCGTCGGCGCGGGGTCCTTCGGTGCGTTCGTGAGCAAGTGCGACGGTCATCGTGAATCCTTCGATTCTGTGGTGAGTTCGGTGTCGAGGGCGTGCTCGGCGAGGATCGCGTCGACCAGCTCGGGCGCGTGGCCGAGATACGCGGCCGGGTCGAGTAGTTCGCGCACCGTCGACGGTGGCAGGAATGCCGTGATGGCAGGGTCGCTGTCCAGCGGCGCTCCCACCGCGCATCGCGCAGTGACTATCTCGCGGGCCTGCTCGGTGTGCGCTGCCAATGCCGCGGTGACACGTTCGGCGAGCAGCGCTCCACCCGTCGCATCGAGATTGCGGCCCATCGCCTCCGGATGAACGTGCAACCCGCTCAGGCTCTGCGAGAGTCGATTGGCGGCACCACCGGTGAAGCGCAGCAGATCGGTGATCGTCTCCCATTCGGCATGCCACGCTCCTGCGGCGCGCTGATGTTCGTGGTCCATGTTCGACAGCACCGTCGACACCGCACCCGGGACTCGCCGGGCCGCAGCCCGAGCGGTGATGGCCGCAACGGGATTTCGCTTGTGCGGCATCGCCGATGATCCACCCGGCGCGTCCTCCGAGACCTCGCCCAACTCGGTGGCGGACATCGACACGATGTCCTGGGCGATCTTGCCGATCGTTCCTGCCGCGATGCCCAGGGAACACGCGATGTCGGCGATCGCGGTGCGGTCGGTGTGCCAGGGAGTGTTCTGTCGAGCCAAGCCCAGTTCGACGGCCATCGCCGCTGCGATGGCGGGTCCGTGCGGATACACGGCCGCGAGAGTGCCTGCAGCACCGCCGTACTGGACGGCGCACGCACGTCGAACGGCCGCGATCCCGGTCTGCGCGCGGCGCAACCCCGAGAACCAGTTCGCGGCCACCAGACCGAAGGTGGTGGGCAATGCCTGCTGTCCGAGAGTGCGCGCCGCCATCGGGGTGGTCCGGTGGGTCAGGGCAAGACCCCGCGCTGCCGCACTCGCGGCGTCGAGCGAGCCCTCGATCGCACCGAGCGCATCGCGGGAGACGAGCATCAGCGCGGTGTCCATGATGTCCTGGCTGGTGGCCCCGGGATGCACTGCCGTAGCAGGAACATCGGCCTCGGCCACCTCGCTGCGAAGGATCTTCACCAACGGGATCACCGGATTGCCTCCGGCCGCCGAATCCACTCCGAGCCTCGCGATGTCCAGTCCCGCTCCGAGTTCGGTCGCAACAGAGGTGACGACCTCGGCGTGACCGGCCTGCACGAGACCGACCGTGACCGCGGCCCGGGAGAGCGCCGCCTCGACGGCGAACATCGCTGTCACCCAGGCTCGGTCGCCTACGAGCGGCGCAACGGTATCGCTACCGAACGTCGGATCGAACAGTGCCCCTCGCTCGGATTCCATCGTCCCCTCTCGGCAATCGTGTGTCACAGCGCGAAGAACGGAGTCTCGTCGCCGTCCGGATCGGTGTTTTGCAGCACGATGTCCAGGTGATACCCACCGTGGACCGGTGCTGCGACGAGTCTGGCACGCTTGTGCGCAGGCATGGCGGACAACACCGGATCGACCGCATTGGCCTCGACTTCGTCGGGAAAGTACACCCGTGTCACAGCTCGGTCGAGCATCCCGCGAGCAAAGACGCTGACGTCGATGTGCGGTGCTTCGACACGATCGTCCTCGGCCGGCAACGGTCCGGGCTTGATCGTGGTGATCGACATCGTCCCGGTCTCGTCCGCGAACGCGCGCCCGAAGCCGCGGAAACCGACTGTGCGTGACGCCACCGCGCCGCGCGGATCGTCGGGGTGATCGAACCGGCCGTCGGCATCGGCCTGCCAGGTCTCTATCATGGCGTCGGACATGGGGTTTCGGGCTCCGTCGATGACCGTGAACGAGACGGTGATCTCGCCGTCGGTGCCCTGCGGTACCACGCTCTCACCGTCGGGCCACAGCAGTCCGATATGGACGTATGGACCCACTGTCTGAGACGGCGTCTGGCCGAACGGTGCGGTGGTGAAGTCGGCACCGGAGACCACCGGGTAGCGCGGGGCGAACTCGGGATCAGTCATCGTGGTCGTCTTCCTCGAAGGGGGTGGCGTTTCGGCCGCGGAGCACGATGTCGAATCGGAATCCGAGGGCCCAGTTGTCCTGTGTCGCTTCGTAATCGAACGCGCCGATCATTCGGGCTCGCGAGTCCTCGGGTGCGGCGTTGAAGATCGGATCCTGAAAGAACATGGGGTCGTCCGGGAAGTACATCTGGGTCACCAGTCGCTGAGTGAACGCCTGGCCGAACAGCGAGAAGTGAATGTGGGCCGGCCGCCACGCGTTGTGGTGGTTGCCCCACGGGTATGCGCCCGGCTTGATCGTGGTGAAACGGTATCGACCCTCGGCATCGGTGAGAACGCGTCCGGTGCCGTTGAAGTGCGGATCGAGCGGTGCAGGCCACCGATCGCCGGTGTGGCGGTAACGGCCGCCTGCATTGGCTTGCCACACCTCGACGAGGGTGTTCGGAATCGCCTTGCCGTCGCTGTCGAGTACGCGGCCGTGCACGATGATCCTCTGCCCTTGTGCCTCACCGCCGTTCGCCAGGGTGAGATCGGCGTCGGCGGCGGTGACACGTCCCTCGCCCAGCACCGGTCCGGTGATCTCGGTGAGTCGCTGGGGGAGCAGGGTCAGCGGCTGCGCCGGATGCCGAAGAGCGGTGGTCCGGTACTCGGGGAAGTCGAGCGGGGCATGGACCCCCGATTGATCCCGATACTCGGGCGGGAGAAGAAGCATCGAAGGTTCCTCACGATTGTGGTGATCTACGCAACAGACACCATAGCGAGATGTTCGCATTGTGGCAACCTGTTCATATTCCGCACAACATGCGGTAGCGTGCGTCTCATGTTGGACAAAGTCGTGGCCAGCGCCACCGAAGCCGTAGCGGACATTCCCGACGGATCGTCGATCGCCGTCGGCGGTTTCGGATTGGTCGGAGTGCCGGAGATTCTCATCGACGCCGTGCTCGCGCAGGGTGCGACCGATCTGGAAACCATCAGCAACAACTGCGGGACGGATGGCTTCGGCTTGGGAGTGCTGCTGGCGCAGCACCGTATTCGCCGGACCATCAGCTCGTACGTCGGCTCGAACAAGGAGTTCGCGCGGCAGTATCTCTCCGGAGAACTCGAGGTCGAGCTCACCCCGCAGGGCACCCTCGCCGAGCGACTGCGAGCGGGCGGTGCCGGCATTCCGGCGTTCTTCACCCCCGCAGGGGTCGGAACTCAGGTCGCAGACGGCGGATTGCCGTTGCGTTACGACGGCAGCGGCGGTATCGCACTGGCCAGTCCTCCCAAGGAGACCCGCGAATTCGACGGTGTCACCTACGTGATGGAACGCGGAATAGTCGCCGACTACGCGCTCGTGCACGCATGGAAGGGCGACCGACACGGCAACCTGGTGTTCCACGCCAGTGCACGAAACTTCAACCCGCCGGCCGCCGAGTCGGGGCGCATCACCGTCGCACAGGTCGAGCATCTGGTCGAGCCGGGGGAGATCGGACCGGACGAGATACACACCCCGGGTATTCACGTGCAGCGGGTGGTCCACGTCGGACCGGTCGAGGTCGGCATCGAGCAGAGGACGGTACGAGCATGAGCGAGAAGATGACCCGCGAACAGATGGCGGCTCGGGTGGCGCAGGAACTCGGCGACGGTCAGTACGTCAACCTCGGCATCGGCATGCCGACTCTCGTGCCCAACTACATCCCCACCGACGTATCGGTGATCCTGCATTCGGAGAACGGAGTGCTCGGTGTCGGCCCCTATCCCACCGAGGACGAACTCGACGCCGAGATCATCAACGCGGGCAAGGAGACCATCACGGTCCTGCCCGGTGCGTCCTACTTCGACTCCGCGCAGTCGTTCGGAATGATCCGTGGCGGCCAGGTCGACGTCGCAGTACTGGGGGCGATGCAGGTCAGCGCCACCGGTGATCTGGCGAACTGGATGATTCCCGGGCACATGGTCAAGGGGATGGGTGGCGCGATGGACCTGGTGCACGGAGCGCGACGCGTCATCGTGATGATGGAACACGTCTCTCGCAAGGGTGAGCCGAAGATCCTCGAACGCTGCTCTCTGCCGCTCACCGGCAAAGGCTGCGTGCACCGCATCATCTCGGACATGGCCGTACTCGACGTCACCGAACGCGGACTGCGCCTCGTCGAGACCGCGCCCGGTGTGTCCGTCGACGAGGTCAGAAATGCGACCGCTGCCGAACTACTGGTGGACGCCGACGTCTGAGACGTGAACGCGGTGGGCGTGAGAGTAGATGTTCATGGACCTACCGCGGAGGAAGCCGACGACCGTCAAACCGGACTCGGTGGCGAGGTCGACCGCAAGCGAGGACGGGGCCGAGACCGCTGCGAGAATCGGTATTCCGGACATCACGGCCTTCTGGGCCAATTCGAACGAGGCGCGGCCGCTGACCATGAGCACTGTGGCCTGCAGGGGAATTCGATCGTTGGTCACCGCCCAACCGACCACCTTGTCGACGGCGTTGTGGCGTCCGACATCCTCACGTAGAACGAGCATCTCGCCGTCTGCGGTGAACAGGGCGGCGGCATGCAGACCGCCGGTGGCATCGAAGACCTTCTGCGCGGCCCGCAACGTGTCGGGTAGCCCGGACAGAGTATCGGACGTCACGACGACCGAATCGGCCACGGGGGAATGCTTGGTGCGCAATCGAATTGCGTCCAACGATCCCTTGCCGCACACCCCGCACGAGGACGTCGTGTAGAAGTTCCGTTCGACGCCGGTCTCCGGTGGAGCGACACCCTCGGCCAGGGTGACGTCGAGGACGTTGTAGGTGTTCGCGCCCTCGTCGTCGACCCCGTCGCAGTAGCGAGCCGCTGCGATATCGGCCCCCGAGGCGATCACACCTTCGGTCAGCAGGAAGCCGTGAGCGAGCTCGACGTCGTGGCCGGGAGTTCGCATGGTGACGGCCAGCGCTGTGCCGTCGACTCTCAACTCCATCGGCTCCTCCACCACGAGGGTGTCCGGGCGCTCGACGCGGTGCCCACTCCTGAGTCGGACGACGGGTCTGCGGGTAGTGATGCGGCCCATCAGTGTCGGTTGGATTCGCGGTGACGACGGTGACTCATTCTTCGATTGTGGACCCCGGCGTTCTCGGGCCGTCGACGCGGTCGGTCATTGCGTTCACCAACGACACCATGCGCGGGTGATCGACGAGGTCGTCGACGAGTACTCGCTTGCCTTCGGCGTCGGCCAACGGGATCTTCCAGTTCTCGTACTGGGTTTCGTCGGTGCCGGGCTGGTTCTGGATGCGATGTTCTCCGACTGCGTCGACGAGAGCGACACCGATCAGCAGGGACGGACTGCGCTGGACGAGGCGATGCAGAGCTTCCACCGTTCGGTGGTTGTCGGCGTCGGCGTCGAGCAATCCGCGCTCACGCGCCAGCTCGAGGACCGCCTCGCGTTTTTTCGCGTCGACCTCCTTCTCGGAGTCGATATCGCGTTCGAGAAGGCCGAGACGTGATCGCAGGTCGATGTGTTCGCCGTCGAGATATCCGGCCGTGGGCGGCAGGTCGTGCGTGGTCACCGACGTCAGACACAGACTGCGGTAGTTCTCGGGCGGGATCGGTCCGGATTCGTCGGCCTCGAACCACAGGATCGAGGTGCCGAAGATGCCGCGTTCGGTGAGGTACTCCTGCACCATCGGCTCGAAGACGCCGAGATCCTCACCGACGACCACCGCGCCTGCGCGTTCGGCCTCGAGGGCCAGGATGCCGATCAGGGCCTCGTGGTCGTACTCGACATACGTTCCGCCGCCTGCGTTCTCGGCCTCCTGCGGAATCCACCACAGGCGGAACAGGCCCAGGATGTGGTCGACGCGGATACCGCCGGCATGACGCAGGATCGTGCGCAGCATGTCCCGGTACGGCACGTATGCCAGCTCGCGGAGTCGGTCGGGATCCCACGGGGGTTGATTCCAGTTCTGGCCCTGCTGGTTGAAGTTGTCCGGCGGTGCGCCCACCGTGACTCCCGACGCGAGCACGTCACCGAGCGCCCACGCGTCGGCTCCGCCCCGCGCCACGCCGACGGCGAGGTCGTGCATGATGCCGATGTCCATTCCCGCATCGAGCGCCGCACGCTGCGCGGCGGCCAACTGCTCGTCGCAGATCCACTGCAGCCACATGTGGAAGTCGATGCGCTCGGCGAGCTTGGTGCGCTGCTCGAGCACGAAGTCGGTCCGTGGGTGCGCTGCTCTGTCGGTCCACGCCGAATTCTCGGGTCCGAATTTCTCCGCCAATGCGCTCCACACCGCGAAATCGCGCAGTCCGGAACCCTCCCGTTCGACGAATGCACGGAATGCGGACTCGCGGGCCGGGCTTCGTTCCACCTTGTGAACACGTTCCAGGGCACGCAGTTTGGCCCTGAATGTCGAGTCTCGGTTCAGCTTCCCGGTTCGCTTGTTGGCCTTGTCGAAACGCTTCGCGGCTTTCTCGACCTTGGCGAACTGTTGCGGCGACAGCAGTGCGGTCTCGCGAATGTTCTCCACGCGGATGTAGAGCGAGTTGAAGAACCGGCGGGTGGTCGGCAGGTAGGGCGACGCCTCGACCGGTGTGGTGGGTCGGTCGGCGTGCAGCGGATTGACGAGAAGGTAGTCGAACCCGTGCTCGCGGCCCGCGATGTCGACCATGTCCTCCAGGTCACCGAGATCACCGATTCCCCACGACCGCTTCGATCGCACCGAATACAACTGGGTGAGCAAACCCGTGCGCTGCCGGTCTGCCAGTTCTGCATTGGGGGACAACGACTTCGGCGTGACCACCACGACCGTGTCCGAGGTTCGGACCGTGTTGTCCTCGCTGATCGTCGTCGCGGTCAGGCTGTGCCAACCGAGCGGTGCGCTGCCGGGAACGACGAACGTGGCGCGACCGATCAGGCGGCCGTCGACCTCACGGGGATCGACCCAGACGTCGGCTTGGGTCACCTCGATGGTCTCGCCGTCCTCGGAGACCATCGAGACCTCGACCGGATTGCCGTGTGGCACATGCACCCACACCACTGCATCGGTGCCCTGGGTCGCCACCACCACCGGCGGAAGCAGACGCCGCCACGGCGCGTTCTCGATGTCGGCCCGAGCTCGGTCGACGTCCTCGGTCGATTCGGTTGCGTAGCCGCGCGCGGCGAGCACTCGACGCAGGGTGTCGTCGCTCACTTCGCGAACGGTGTCGTCCCAGCCTCGGTACGAGGTCGATGTGCCGAGACGTCGAGCGAGAGAGCGAAGTGCCTGCGAGTAGTCCACATCGATGATCGTGCCAGTTCGCTACGTCCCCGTCACCCGGGCCGGGCGGTTTCGGGTCGACCGGGGTCGGGTGGGCGAACTGCGATGAGGTGGACACGACAGTCGGTCTCGCGAGACAGGACGATCGAAACCGTCGTGGTGTCCGCGAAAATGGCGGGTGCCGCGGCGGCGGCGTGGACTCTGGCCACCGAACTGCTGTCGATGTCGCAGCCATTCCTCGCTCCCTACGCAGCGGTGTTCCTGATCGAGGTGACGATCAGCCGAAGCCTGCGCTCGGCGGCCGAGCAGATCGCCAGGGTGACCGCAGGGGTTCTCGTCGCGGCACTCGTGGTTCGCATCGTCGGCCATCCGAGTGTGGCTCTGGCGGTCAGCGTCTTCGTCGGTGCGCTCGTGGGCCGTTGGTCGAAGTTCGGTACGAGCGGAATCTGGATACCGGTGACCGCGCTGCTGATGGTCACCTACGGATCGGCATCCGATCCGGTCGCCTTCGTGGACAGGATCGTCGAGCTCGCGGTTGGTGTGGCGGTGAACGCTCTCGCAGCACCGCCGCTGTACTGGCGGCAATCACAACACGCGGTGGAGTCGGTGCCCTCGGCCGCGGGATCCCTGTTGCGGGACGTCGCCTCGATCCCGTTCCGCCGTTCCACGCGCTCGGAGACGACGTCCGTGTCGCCGGTGCCGACTTCGTGCGTGCCCTGGCGGACGTGGTCGAGGGCCGGTGCGATGCGCGCCGTACCCAGGCGGACGTGGTCGACCGGGTCGCTGCGGCGGAAGAGACGTCGGCGGTGCTCGTGCACACGGTGGTGGCGTCCGGGCAGGGATCCGCCGGAGCGACGATGAGCGCAGGCAGGCTCGTGGGGCCGGCAACGGCAGCGCTCCGAGCGCTCACCTGACGCCTGTGTTGCTTCCGACTGCCAGGATTGAAACGCCGGGCGCTGGGTAGTCTGGCTCGGCGAACGGTAAAACGACTGCTCGGCGACGATGGGAAGTGCGGATGGCTGGGGTCAGCAAGATCGAAGAACTGGAGCGAGGTTCCGGTGCACCGGTCGAGCTGAGGGTGCGTGCAGAGGCAGACCAACTTCCTGTGGTTCGTGCCGTCGCCGAAACCCTCGCAGTGCTCAGCGACTTCACGCTCGACGACATCGCCGATGTGAAGTTGGTCGTCGACGAGGTGTGCTCGCAGCTGATCAAGGGCTCGGTCACCGATGCCGAGCTGTCGTGCATGTTCGCAGTGAGCGACTCCGGAATCCGAATCGTCGTCACCTCCACCCTGACACCCACTTCCGTACCGAAGAAGGACAGCTTCGGCTGGCACGTGCTGCAGACGTTGACCGACGCCATCGAACTGCGTGCCGACGACGCGGTCGACGACGAAGCAGGTCGCACGGTCGCGATCGACGTGGTCAAGCGGAGGAGCAAGGTCTAGTGCCTGTGCCGCACGAACGAAGCACACGGCGAGAGTCCGACGATTACAGCGACGTTGTCGCCCTGATCCAGCAGATGCAAGCGCTCGACGAGAATTCACCGCAGCGCCGAGTGCTGCGCGATCGCATCATCACCCGCTGCCTTCCTCTCGCAGAACACATCGCCCGCCGCTTCGGCGGTCGCGGCGAAGCACACGAGGACCTCCTGCAGGTCTCACGCCTCGGTTTGGTGAACGCGGTCGACAGATTCGACATCGAACGTGGTTCGGATTTCGTGTCGTTCGCCGTACCCACGATCATGGGCGAGGCTCGCCGGTACTTCCGGGACGCAGGATGGTCGGTTCGGGTGCCGCGGCGCATGAAGGAACTGAACTCGATGATCTCCCAGGCGGTGGGATCGTTGTCGCAGAAGCTCGGTCGAGCTCCGACTGCCAGCGAGATCGCCGTCGAGCTCGGGATCGACGTCAAGGAAGCCTCGCAGGCGTTGCTTGCGCGCAGCGCGTATCAGACCGTCTCGGTCGACTCGGTGGTCAGCGAAGATCGATTGCCGCTGATGGACACTCTCGGTGCCGACGATCCCGAACTCGAGAAGATGGAGAGCTATCTCGCGGTGCGCCCCGCGCTCGAGAAGTTGCCCGAGCGTGAGCGTCGCATCGTCGTGCTCAGATTCTTCGGGTCGATGACCCAGACACAGATCGCGGAGAAGGTGGGGATATCGCAGATGCACGTCTCGCGAATCCTGGCTCGCACGCTCGCTCAGTTGCGTGAGGACCTCGGCGAGGACTGACAGCGGCCGGTGGAGCTAGGCTCGCTGGATGAGCATGTACGACGACGTCGACGAGTACATCGGAGCCCGTCGGGTCACAGGCCTGGCGGCATCGCACGATTTCTCGCGGGCGGTGATCGTGGTTGCCGCACTGGACGATTCGCGGACCGAGTATCGAACGTCGTTGTGGGAGATCGATGTCGACGGTGGTTCGCCGGCCCGACGCCTCACGCACGGCGAGTGGGGCGAGAGCGCTCCGGTGTTCACCCCGGCCGGCGACTTGTTGTTCTCCCGCCGATCGAGCAAGGACGATCCGGCTCGGTTGTGGATTCTTCCTGCCTCGGGCGGTGAGGCGCGATTGCTCGAGACTCGGTCGGCCGGTCTGAGCGAAATCCGAAGCGCCCGTTCCGGACACGGGCTGGTCGGGTTCTCGCCGGTGTTCGGATCGTCGAGCACCGATGAGGACGACGATGCCCTGCGCACCGAGCGCAAGGCCAACAAGGTGGATGCAATTCTGCACACCGGGGTTCCGGTGCGTTTCTGGGATCACGATCTCGGTCCTGCCACCCCGCATCTGTTCGCCGGATCGACCGACGGCACGACGGTGTTTCGTGATCTGACCTCGGATGCGGCCGGAGCTCTGCACGAGGCGGCGTTCGACATCAGTGCCGACGGTGCGTTCGTCGTGTCCACCTGGGCCGTACCCGGCGCTCTGGCGACCGTGCGGACGGTGCTGGTGCGCATCGACACCGCGACGGGGGAGCGCAGCACGATCGTCGACGACGTCGATGCCGATCTGGGCGCGCCGGCGATCTCGCCCGACGGTGCGTCCGTGGTGTTCGTGCGTGAATCGCTCTCCACTCCCGAGGATGCGCCTCGAATGACGCTGCAGCGCTACGACTTCGGGACTGCTTCCGTCGTCGATGTCGCGCCCGGCTGGGATCGATGGCCGATCGACCCGGTGTGGTTGCCGGACGGGTCGGGGGTGCTGGTGACCGCGGACGACGACGGCCGGTCGCCGATCTTCGTCGTCCGCGAGGGTGCGGAGCCGCGTCGGCTGACGAATACGAACGACGCCTACACCCACGTTCACGTGTCCTCGGACGGAACCAGGGTGCTCGCACTCGCCGCGTCCTATCTGGCCGCCCCGCATCCGGTGTCGATCGATCTGTCCGACGGCACCGTTGTGGACCTCGACACCTCCATCGACCGCAGTCCGTTGCCCGGAACTCTCACCGAGATCGACACCGTCGTCGGCGACGGAGCCCGGGTGCGCGGTTGGCTGGCACTGCCCGAGGGTGCCTCGGACGCGGCACCCGCACCGCTGCTGCTGTGGGTGCACGGTGGTCCGCTGAGCTCGTGGAACACCTGGTCGTGGCGGTGGAATCCGTGGCTGATGGTCGCCCGTGGGTACGCGGTGCTGCTGCCCGATCCGGCTCTGTCCACCGGGTACGGCCAGGAGTTCGTGCAGCGCGGCTGGGGCGCGTGGGGAAAGGCCCCGTTCACCGATCTGATGGCGTTGACCGATGTCGCAGCCGCGCTACCGCACATCGACGACACCCGCACCGCGGCGATGGGCGGATCCTTCGGCGGCTACATGGCCAACTGGATCGCCGGGCACACCGACCGGTTCGACGCCATCGTCACCCACGCGAGCCTGTGGGCGCTCGATCAGTTCGGGCCGACCACCGATGCCCCGTACTACTGGGCTCGCGAGATGTCTCCGGAGATGGCGGTGGAGAACTCCCCACACCTGTTCGTCGCGGACATCGCCACGCCGATGCTGGTCATCCACGGCGACAAGGACTATCGAGTGCCGATCGGCGAGGGCCTGCGGCTGTGGTACGAACTGCTCAGCGAATCCGGCCTGCCCGCCGACGACGAGGGCAACACCGACCATCGTTTTCTCTACTTCCCGGCCGAGAACCACTGGATTCTGAGTCCCCAACACGCCAAGGTCTGGTACGAGGTGGTGCTGGCATTCCTGGCGCAGCACGTGCTGGGCGAGAGGGTGTCGATGCCTCGAATCCTCGGCCACTAGAATCGACCGGTGACCAGTTCAGCGCCAGAGCACTCAGAGAACCCCGCCGATTCGATCGACCTGCCCAAGAGCTGGGATCCCAGTGCGGTCGAGGCGGAGCTGTACCGGTCCTGGGTCGACGCCGGGTACTTCGAAGCCGACGCCACCAGCGGCAAGCCGCCCTACTCCATCGTGCTGCCCCCACCCAACGTCACGGGCAGCCTGCACATGGGTCACGCTCTCGACCACACGTTGATGGACGCGCTGAGCCGTCGCAAGCGGATGCTCGGGTACGAGGTGCTGTGGTTGCCGGGCATGGACCACGCGGGTATCGCCACCCAGACCGTCGTGGAAAAGCAGCTCGCCGCCGACGGAAAGACCAAGGAAGAGTTCGGCCGCGAGCTGTTCATCGACAAGGTCTGGGACTGGAAGCGTGAATCGGGCGGAACCATCGGTGGGCAGATGCGACGCATCGGCGACGGTGTGGACTGGAGCCGAGAGCGATTCACCATGGACGACGGCCTGTCCGAGGCCGTGCAGACCATGTTCAAGCGTATGTTCGACGACGGTCTGATCTATCGCGCCGAGCGACTGGTCAACTGGTCTCCTGTGCTGCAGACCGCCATCTCCGACATCGAGGTCAAGTTCGAGGACGTCGAGGGCGAACTCGTCTCGCTGCGATACGGCTCGCTCGACGATTCCGAGCCGCATGTCGTCGTCGCGACCACCCGAGTCGAAACGATGCTCGGCGACACCGCAGTTGCGGTTCACCCCGACGACGAGCGGTACAAGGCTCTCGTCGGCACCACCCTCGAGCACCCGTTCACAGGGCGGCAGATCCCGATCATCGCCGACGACTACGTCGATCCCGAGTTCGGCACCGGTGCCGTGAAGATCACCCCGGCTCACGACCCCAACGACTTCGAGATGGGTGTGCGGCACTCGTTGCCGATGCCCTCGATCATGGACAAGGCAGGTCGGATCGCCGACACCGGAACGCAGTTCGACGGCATGGACCGTTTCGAGGCGCGCGTGAAGGTTCGTGAAGCACTGGCCGAGCAGGGCCGCGTCGTCGCCGAGAAGCGTCCCTACCTGCACAGTGTCGGCCACTCCGAGCGCAGTGGCGAGCCCATCGAGCCGCGCCTGTCGCTGCAGTGGTGGGTCAAGGTCGACACCCTGGCGAAGGCGGCCGGTGACGCAGTGCGCAACGGCGACACCGTCATTCACCCGAAGAGTCAGGAACCGCGCTGGTTCGCCTGGGTCGACAACATGCACGATTGGTGCATCTCGCGTCAGCTGTGGTGGGGTCATCGGATTCCGATCTGGTACGGACCCGACGGCGAGACCGTCTGCCTCGGACCGGGGGAGACGCCGCCCGAGGGCTGGGAGCAGGATCCCGACGTTCTCGACACCTGGTTCTCGTCCGGGCTGTGGCCCTTCTCGACGATGGGGTGGCCCGACGCCACGGCGGATCTCGAGAAGTTCTATCCCACCGGTGTTCTCGTCACCGGATACGACATTCTCTTCTTCTGGGTCGCCCGCATGATGATGTTCGGCACCTACGTCGGAGCGGACGACGCGATCACCGCGGGCAAGTCGGGGCCGCAGGTTCCGTTCCGAGATGTGTTTCTGCACGGCCTGATTCGGGACCAGTTCGGCAAGAAGATGTCGAAGTCGCGGGGCAACGGCATCGACCCCCTCGACTGGGTCGACCGTTTCGGTGCCGACGCGCTGCGCTTCACGCTCGCTCGCGGCGCGAACCCCGGAGCCGACATGTCCGTGGGCGAAGACCACGCCCAGTCGTCGCGCAACTTCGCCAACAAGTTGTTCAACGCCACCAAGTTCGCTCTGATGAACGGCGCGGCACCGGCAGATCTGCCTCGGCGCGTCGAGTTGACCGACGCCGACCGATGGATACTCGACCGGCTCGAACAGGTTCGGGCAGAGGTGGATTCGGCGTTCGATCGGTACGAGTTCAGCAAGGCCTGCGAGGCGCTCTATCACTTCGCCTGGGACGAGGTCTGCGACTGGTACCTCGAGATCGCCAAGGTTCAGTTCGCCGACGACGCCATCGCCGCCACCACGCGCGGAGTTCTCGGTAACGTCCTCGACGCCCTGCTTCGGTTGCTGCATCCGGTGATTCCGTTCGTCACCGAAACGCTGTGGAAGGTGCTCACCGGCGGCGAGTCGCTGGTGATCGCGGCGTGGCCCACTGCCGCCACCGAGTCGTTGGATCCTGTTGCGGCACAACGCATCGAGGACATGCAGCGGCTCATCACCGAAATTCGCCGATTCCGCAGCGATCAGGGACTCAAGCCGTCCCAGAAGGTGGCGGCCCGCATCGTCGGAGTCCCCGACTCCGATCTGGACGGGCAGATTTCGGCGGTCACCGCACTGGCTCGACTGACCGAGCCCGCCGAGGACTTCGCGGCCACGGCCTCGGTGGAGGTGCGCCTGAGCAAGGCCACCGTGGTCGTCGAACTCGACACCTCGGGCACCGTCGACCTCGTCGCCGAACGGGCCCGCCTGGTGAAGGATCTGGCCGCTGCGGAGAAGGAACTGGCGCAGACCACCGGCAAGCTCGGCAACGAAGCGTTCCTCGCGAAGGCACCGGATGCGGTGGTGGACAAGATCAGAACACGCCAGACGATCGCGGGCGAAGAGATCGCACGCATCTCGGCGCGGCTCGAATCGATGGGAACCTAAGTGACCGAACCCGACGCCGCCCTGCCGCTACCTCCGCCGAGCCCGGTCGATCTGGCCGAGCTCGCCCTCGTGGAGGCCGAGCTCGACAAGCGTTGGCCCGAAACCAAGATAGAGCCGTCGACGGCTCGGATCTCGGCGCTGATGGATCTGCTCGGGTCGCCGCAGAAGGCGTACCCGTCGATTCACGTCGCCGGCACCAACGGCAAGACCTCGGTGACTCGCATGATCGATGCACTGCTCACTGCCTTCCACCGACGCACGGGCCGAACCACCAGTCCGCACCTGCAGATGGCGACCGAGCGGATCAGCATCGACGGGCGGCCCATCTCTCCGCGGCTCTACGTCGACACCTACAACGAGATCGCACCGTTCGTCGAGATGATCGACGCGCAGTCCGAGGCTGCGGGCGGACCCCGAATGAGCAAGTTCGAGGTGGTCACGGCCATGGCGTTCGCTGCGTTCGCCGAGGCCCCGGTCGAGGTCGCCGTCATCGAGGTCGGACTCGGTGGGCGTTGGGACGCCACCAACGTCGTCGACGGCGAGGTCGCCGTCATCACCCCGATCGGCCTCGATCACGTCGAGTTCCTCGGCGACGACCTCGCCGGGATCGCAGGCGAGAAGGCGGGGATCATCAAGAAGGCCCCGGAATCGCTCGTGCCGCGCGACACCGTCGCGATACTGGCGAAGCAGCAACCAGAGGTCTCCGAGGTGCTGCTGCGGGCGGCGGTGCAGGCGGATGCTGCGGTGGCGCGGGCCGGATCGGAATTCACCGTGCTCGGCAGGCAGATCGCCGTGGGAGGCCAGCAACTGGAACTGCAGGGGCTCGGCGGGGTGTACACCGACGTTTTCCTGCCGTTGCACGGCGAGCATCAGGCGCACAATGCCTCGCTCGCACTCGCGGCGGTCGAGGCGTTCTTCGGTGCCGGTCCGGATCGCCAACTCGATCAGGACACCGTGCGCGGCGCGTTCGCGACGATCGTCAATCCGGGTCGGCTCGAGCGGGTTCGCAATGCCCCGACCGTGTTCCTCGACGCCGCGCACAACCCGCACGGGGCGGCAGCGCTCGCCGCCGCCCTCACCGACGAATTCGACTTCCGCAAACTCGTCGGCGTCGTCAGCGTCATGGCGGACAAGGACGTCGGAGCGATTCTCGACGCACTGGAACCGGTGTTCGACGACATCGTCGTCACCCACAACGGGTCGGCGCGGGCGATGGACGTGGACGCGTTGGCCGACATCGCGGTGGCCAAGTTCGGTGACGAACGCGTCGTGGTGGCGTCGACACTGCCCGATGCCCTGGAAACGGCGATCGGGCTGGCCGAGGAGGTCGCCGAGCCGGGGGAGGCCGTGTCCGGTGCCGGAGTCGTCGTGACCGGATCCGTGGTGACCGTCGGTGCAGCTCGCACTCTGTTCGGAAAGGACCCCGCGTGAGCGAAACAGAGTTCAGACCACCCACGAACGACCCGTGGAAGGGGTTCCGCGGTGTCGCGGCGGGCACCCTCGTGCTCGAAGCCATCGTGACGCTGCTCGCGCTGCCGGTGGTGGCGACCCTCGGCGGCGGCGCGACCTGGTTCTCGACGACCTACATCGTGGCGTTGGCCGTCGTGATGGTCCTGGCGGCGGGCAAGCAGGGGGAGCCGTGGGCGATGAAGCTCAACCTGATTCTCCAGCTGTTCGTCGTGGCCGGGGCGGTGTTCCACCTCTCCATCGGTGCCGTCGGCCTGATCTTCATCGCGGTCTGGCTGTATCTGCTGTACCTGCGCCGTGACATCACCGAGCGGATCCGACGAGGAATGTTGCCGGGGCAGCGCGACTGATCGGGGAAACCCGTCGGTTTCGGCGATGCGGCGCGCGCTGCATCGCCGGGTTCCATTACTGTCGTCTTTCGTGACCGACCGCACCCTTGTACTGATCAAGCCCGACGGAGTTGCCCGGCGTTACGTAGGAGAGATCCTCGGCCGCGTGGAGAAGAAGGGTCTGAGCATCGTCGCACTCGAGCTCAAGACCGTCTCCCGCGAATTGGCCTCGGCTCACTACGCGGAGCACGAGAGCAAGCCGTTCTTCCCCGAACTCCTCGAGTTCATCACGTCCGGACCGGTCGTGGCCGCAGTTCTCGAAGGCCCCCGCGCCATCGCGGCCTTCCGTCAGATCGCAGGCGGCACCGACCCCGTGGCCAAGGCGGTTCCCGGGACCATCCGCGGTGACCTCGCCCTGGATGGTCAGCAGAACCTGGTACACGGATCGGATTCCGTGGAATCGGCCGAGCGCGAGATCGCACTCTGGTTCCCCGGCCTCGCCTGACCGTTCCGCCGTCGACAGAAACAGCAACGTTCGTCAGCCACGCCGCACCCGTCGGAAACCCGATCGGTGCGGCGTGGCGAGTACGCATCACAGCGTGTGGGATACTCGACAACAGATCGACTCCACTGCACCAGTACGTACAGGTTTCACGCTCCACCCGAAGCGCAGGCTTCACGGAAGTTCGCTAGACCGGTGTGATGGATTCGATCGGATGACTGTCGTCTATCCGCTGCCCGTCATCGCAGATGCTCGAACGAGAGACAGGCTCGTTCGCGTTCTTGCTTGATGATCAGGCGCTCGGATCGCCGGTACACCACCATCCAGCCAGGCACTGCACACGCTGTCGTCGACCACCGAGAACTACGAAGTGGTCATCGGCTCGGGTGCGGAGCGAGACCGAACAGCTGACGTCCAACCCGACGTGAGTACACAAGGATTGCCCTCGCGTGGCCGCGTCACACCCGAAGTCGGATGGACGCGCCCGGGGGCCCGAGGAGACTACGTGGCCGATCAAAGCCCGCCCGAAGATGTACAGAACGAAAACGCAGGACGTACGGAGGCCCCCGGCCCGGTGTCGTCTGTGGAAACCGACGCGGTGTCGTCGGCGCAACCCGACACCATCGAGCTGCCGACCAGGCTGCGCGTGCACGCATTGGCGAAGATCCTGGGCGTCACCAGCAAGCAGCTGCTCGTCACCCTCGGTGAGCTCGGCATCGAAGCGCGCAGTGCTCAGTCGAGCCTGAGCCGTGACGTCGCGGAGTCCGTTCGTGATTCGGTCAACGGCCCCACAGCAGCAACTCCCGATTCCTCGACTGCCGAGCCGACTCCGGTACCCGATGTCGATGTGCCTGCTGCCGATGAGCCCGCAGGCGAGGTTCCGTGGACCGAGCCGCAGCTGTTCACCAGTGCGCCCGCACCGGAGCCGGAGGCGGCCCAGCCCGCGGCAACGACCGACCAGCCCACAGCGACGACGTTCGCCACCCCTCTGTTCCTGCAGCCCGCCGCTGTCGATGCTCCGGCGACGGAATCGACGGAGTCACCGGCCGAGCCCCCGGCTCGCCGTCGCCGCAGCCGCAAGGCCGCGCCCAAGGACGAGGCTGCGAACGCCGAGAGCAGTGCCACTACCGACAGCAGCGAGTCCGCAGTGACGCCGGAGACCGGTGCATCCGAGGTCTCCGCCGTCGAGACCGACCGGTCCTCCTCCGACGCCGGCGAGTCGGCCGAAGCCGAGAGCTCGACCGACGGTGACGGCGACGACGATCAGTCTCAGCCTCGACGTCGCCGGCGCGGCCGTCGTGGTCGCGGACGCGGTCGCGGCGAGCAATCCTCGGACGAGTCGACCGACGAGAACTCGGACGACGATTCCGACGGGGACACCGACAGCACCGACACCACCGATTCGACCGACGCGGAGTCGAGCGACGACGCGGACTCGGACGAGTCCTCGGCAGGTGACGGGCAGCAGTCGAACTCGGGACGACGCTCGCGTCGGTCACGTACTCGCAGCCGTTCCTCCGACCGTCAGAACTCCGATTCGACCGACTCCTCCGACGACGCGCGCACCGCGGACTCCTCGGCCGAGGACGGCGACGACGAGTCCGATTCCGGAGCCCAGGACAACTACGACGACTCCGACAACGGTGGTTCGGACGGAGACGGCTCCAGCCGCCGTCGCCGTCGCCGTCGCAGGCGCAAGACCGGAGCCGAGGCCGCTGCCGAAGGCGCGACGTCCGAGGACGATCCGCCCAACACCGTCGTGCACGAGCGTGAGCCACGCAACAAGAGTCGCGCACCCCGGGACGAGGTTCAGGGAATCACGGGCTCGACGCGCCTCGAGGCCAAACGTCAGCGTCGCCGCGACGGGCGCGATGCCGGCCGTCGTCGTCCGCCGATCCTCACCGAGTCCGAGTTCCTGGCGCGCCGCGAATCCGTCGACCGCGTCATGGTCGTGCGCGAGAAGGCGACACCGGATCATCCGCTGACCACACAGGTTGCCGTGCTCGAAGACGGCGTGCTCGTCGAGCATTTCGTCACCAGCAGTGCCACCGCGTCGATGGTCGGCAACGTGTACCTGGGCCGCGTCCAAAACGTGCTGCCCAGTATGGAAGCAGCGTTCATCGACATCGGCCGAGGCCGCAACGGTGTGCTGTACGCAGGCGAGGTCAACTGGGACGCTGCCGGTCTCGGCGGGAGCGCGCGCAAGATCGAGCAGGCCCTCAAGCCGGGCGATCAGGTTCTCGTGCAGGTCAGCAAGGACCCGGTGGGGCACAAGGGTGCTCGCCTGACGACGCAGCTCTCGCTCGCCGGTCGCTTCCTCGTCTACGTGCCAGGTGGAAGCTCCACCGGTATCAGCCGCAAGCTGCCCGATACCGAGCGCAAGCGGCTCAAGGAGATCCTCCGCGACATTGTGCCTCCCGAGGCAGGCGTCATCATCCGCACCGCAGCGGAGGGCGTCAGCGAAGAAGAGCTCGCACGTGACGTGACTCGCCTGCAGGCGCAGTGGGCCAGCATCGAAGAACGCTCGGCCAACGCCGAAACCGGCAAGGGCGTGCAACCGCAGACGTTGTACGAAGAGCCCGACATGCTGGTCAAGGTCATCCGAGACCTGTTCAACGAGGACTTCTCCAAGCTCGTCATCGAGGGCGACAAGGCATGGACGACGACGTCCAACTACGTCGAGACCGTGGCCCCGGACATGATGGAGCGGCTGCACCGCTACGAGGCGGACGGCAGTTCGGTCGACGTCTTCGCTGCTCACCGCATCGACGAGCAGCTGGCCAAGGCTCTCGATCGCAAGGTCTGGCTGCCCTCGGGCGGCACCCTGGTGATCGATCGCACCGAGGCGATGACCGTCGTCGACGTCAACACCGGCAAGTTCACCGGCTCCGGCGGCAACCTCGAAGAGACCGTCACCCGCAACAACATCGAGGCGGCCGAGGAAGTCGTTCGCCAGATGCGTCTGCGAGACATCGGCGGCATGATCGTCGTCGACTTCATCGACATGGTGCTCGAGTCCAACCGCGATCTCGTACTGCGGCGCCTGACCGAGTCCCTCGGACGCGACCGGACTCGCCATCAGGTGTCCGAGGTGACCTCGCTCGGACTGGTGCAGATGACCCGCAAGAAGCTCGGTACGGGGCTCGTCGAGGCGTTCTCCACCACATGCGAGCACTGCCAGGGTCGCGGCATCGTCGTGCACCCGTTCCCCGTCGATGCCAAGCCGGACAACGACGGCGGACGGTCGAATTCGTCGCGGTCCGACAGCAGCAACTCGGGAACGAGCAGCAGGCGTCGACGAGGCAAGGACAACAAGGCCGACGGCAACGATCGGTCGGACGGTGGCGACCGGGCGTCCTCGAACGATCGGGCAGGCACGGCAGACGGTCACGAGCACCCGGTGGTCGATCCGTCGATCAAACGAGCGCACCCGGTGGCGCTGGCCATGGCCGCGCATCACGACGACGTGGTCGCCGACGTCAGCCCGGCCGATGTCGAGACACCGGCACCGGCCGAAGCTGCCGGCGGCGACGCAGTGGTGACCGTGGTCTCCGCCGACGACGTGGACGTTGCGGCCGCGTCGGTCGCCGACGCCGAGACCGAGGTCACCGAAGTCGACAAGCCCGTCGAGACTGCGGCCGACGAGCCGTCGGCTCCGGTGGCTGCCAAGGCTCGACGCGGACGGCGGGTGGCCCGCAAGGCTGCCGCGCCGACCGGCACAGCACCCGACGCGGGCATGGTCATCGTCGTACCCGCCACGGACGACTCGGGGGACGCCACGTCTTCCGACCAGGCCGGGACGGCACCCGACGAGCCTTCGGCACCGCTCACTGCGGCGGCCGAGCAGCCAACGGAGCCGGTCGAGGTGCCTGCCGCACGTCCTCGCAGACGGCGCGCAGCAGCGCGGCCTGCAGGTCCTCCGGTGGACGTCGATGCCTAGCAGAGCAGGGCAGTTTGACCCTGGCCGTCTCCCTGCCGTAACCTTGATAAGTCGCTCCCGGTGACACCGTTCTGCCGTGCCGTAGTGGTGCTGTAGGGAACAACGGTTCTCGAGCGGGTCGGAATGATCGTCATCCCGACCGGCCGATAGGGAGCAAGCAAACACGTTTTACCAGACCAGTCGTGTTGCCATGCGCAATGCGAGCAAGTTCGAAGAAGCAAGGGGTAGCCCTCCGATGGCAACGTACGCGATCGTCAAGACCGGCGGAAAGCAGTACAAGGTCGCTGTTGGTGACCTCGTCAAGGTCGAGAAGATCGAGGGAGCGCCCGGCACTGCTGTCTCGCTTGCTCCGGTCCTCGTCGTAGACGGATCCGACCTGACCACCGATGCAGACAAGCTGGCGAAGATCTCGGTCGCCGGTGAGATCGTCGAGCACACCAAGGGCCCGAAGATCCGCATCCACAAGTTCAAGAACAAGACCGGATACCACAAGCGTCAGGGACACAGGCAGAAGCTCACTGTCCTCAAGGTCACCGGCATCAAGTGACCAGGTCCCTTCGGACCCGCGTTCTCCCAAGCTGATTCACCCCGAGGAGGGTATGCAACATGGCACACAAGAAGGGCGCATCGAGCTCCCGTAACGGTCGCGACTCGAACGCTCAGCGCCTCGGCGTCAAGCGTTTCGGCGGCCAGACCGTAGGCGCAGGCGAGATCCTGGTTCGTCAGCGCGGCACGCACTTCCACCCCGGCGTCAACGTCGGCCGTGGCGGCGACGACACCCTGTTCGCACTCGCCCCGGGCGCAGTCGAATTCGGTGCCAAGCGCGGTCGCAAGACCGTGAACATCGTTCCGGTCGCTGTAGAGGCCTAGTCCTTCTGCAGCGCTCGCGCCCACGATGGCCGACGCGACCGGGCAACTGCTCGAGTCGACCATCCACGGCGTACGTTCACAGCTCCCGATAGGGGCGGACCAGGGTCATGAGACCGGTCCGCCCCTATCGCTTTTTTCTCCCGCTTTTTCTTTCACGAAAGGATCGAAGACAGCTATGTCACGATTCATCGACCGCGTGGTGCTGCACGTCAGCGCCGGCAAAGGTGGCAACGGCTGCTCTTCGGTTCACCGCGAGAAGTTCAAGCCTCTCGGTGGCCCCGACGGTGGCAACGGAGGACAGGGCGGCGGAGTCGTGTTCGTCGTCGACAGCAACGTCCACACTCTGCTCGACTTCCACTTCTCCAGCCATGCCAAGGCAGGCAACGGAACTCAGGGCATGGGCGGCAACCGCGAGGGTGCCAACGGCGAGGACCTGATCCTCAAGGTTCCCGACGGCACCGTCGTGCTCGACAAGAAGGGCAACGTCCTCGCCGACATGATCGGCGAGGGAACACGTTTCGACGCCGCTCCGGGCGGCCGCGGTGGACTCGGCAACGCAGCTCTCGCATCGAAGGCTCGACGTGCCCCCGGATTCGCACTGCTCGGCGAAGAGGGCGTCGAGCGCGAACTCGTCCTCGAACTCAAGTCCGTCGCCGATGTGGGCCTCGTCGGTTTTCCGTCGGCCGGTAAGTCCTCGCTGGTTTCGGTGCTCTCCGCCGCGAAGCCGAAGATCGCCGACTACCCGTTCACCACACTGGTGCCCAACCTCGGTGTCGTATCCAGTGGAGACACCACGTTCACCGTCGCCGACGTCCCCGGGCTGATCCCCGGCGCGAGTCAGGGCCGCGGTCTCGGACTGGACTTCCTGCGGCACCTCGAGCGATGCGCTGTGCTCGCACACGTAGTCGATTGCGCCACGCTGGATCCGGGTCGCGATCCGATCTCCGACGTCGACGCCCTCGAAGCCGAGTTGGCGGCCTACAAGCCGGCTCTGTCCGGTGATGCCAGCCTCGGTGATCTCGCCGATCGGCCCCGCATCGTCGTACTGAACAAGGCAGACATTCCCGAGGGTGCCGAACTCGCCGAGATGGTCACCGCCGAGTTCGAGTCGCGTGGGTGGCCCGTGTTCACCATCTCCGCGGTGACGCGTGCCGGTCTCAAGCCGCTGACGTTCGCGTTGGCGAAGCTGGTCGAGGAGTACCGCACTGCGCATCCGGCTCCCGAGCCGCGACGTCAGGTGCTGCGTCCGGTCGCCAAGAACGACGACAGCTTCAAGGTGGTGAAGGATCCGGACATCCCGGACGGCTTCATCGTTCGCGGTACCCGACCGGAGCGGTGGGTACGCCAGACGCAGTTCACCAACGACGAGGCCGTCGGCTATCTCGCCGACCGTCTCGCGCGGCTCGGCGTCGAGGACGCACTCATCAAGGCCGGCGCTCAGCCCGGTGCTTCGGTCACCATCGGCGACGTCTCGTTCGATTGGGAGCCGCAGACCCCGGCCGGTGTCGAGATCACGATGACCGGCCGTGGCACCGATGCCCGCCTGGATCAGGTCGAGCGCATCGGCGCATCCGAACGCAAGCATGCCCGCCAGGTTCGTCGCGGGCTCGATACCGAACAGGAGTAGCCGTGGTGGCGGTGCGTGAATCCGATTCGCTCGCAGAGGCTCTCACCGATACCCGTCGCACGATCGCCGATGCCAAGCGGATCGTGGTCAAGATCGGTTCCTCGGCTCTCACCAGCCTCGACACCGGTCTGGATCTGGGCCGACTCGATCTGCTCGCCGACGCCATCGAATCTCGGATGCGCAGCGGCACGGACGTGGTGGTCGTGTCCTCCGGCGCGATCGGCGCAGGGATGGCACCGCTGGGCCTGACCAAGCGTCCACGAGACCTGGCGACCAAGCAGGCTGCGGCGAGCGTCGGACAGCTCGCTCTGGTTCATGCGTGGAGCTCGTCGTTCCACCGGTACGGACGCACGGTCGGACAGGTTCTGCTGACGGCCGAGGACATCGCGCGGCGAACCAACCATCGCAATGCTCAGCGCACCCTGGATCGGCTGCGCTCGCTCGGTGCCGTGGCCATCGTCAACGAGAACGACACGGTCGCCACCGCGGAGATCAGGTTCGGCGACAACGATCGCCTGGCTGCCCTGGTCGCCCACCTCGTCGGAGCGGACGCGCTGTTCCTGCTCTCGGACGTGGACGGGTTGTACGACGGTGATCCTCGCAAGGGCGAGGCGACGCTGATCCCGGAGGTGACCAGTCCCGAGGATCTCGACGGCGTCGTCGCCGGCTCCGGGGGAGCGCTGGGCACCGGCGGAATGGCGTCCAAGCTGTCCGCTGCGCGTCTCGCAGCCGATGCCGGTGTTCCGGTGCTGCTGGCTGCGGCATCCGATGCTGCACACGCACTGACGACGTCCGCGGTGGGTACCGCCTTCGCTGCTCGGCCGACTCGGTTGTCGGCCCGCAAGTTCTGGGTCCGTCATGCCGCGGATGCCGCGGGAGAACTCCACCTCGACGCGGGGGCGGTGCGTGCAGTAGTGGATCGGCGACGGTCGTTGCTGTCCGCTGGTATCACGTCGGTGACGGGATCCTTCCACGGCGGCGATGTGGTCTCGTTGGTCGACCACGGCGGCGTCCTGGTGGCTCGCGGGGTCGTCGCGTACGACTCGGCGGAGCTGGCCGGAATGCTCGGGCGGTCCACAGGGGATTTGGCCGCGGAACTACAACGACCTGTGGTTCATGCCGACGATCTGGTTCCTGCCTGATCGAGGTCGTCGGCCAGCGCGGTCGCCACCTCAGAGCAACCGGCATGGACTGTGAGAGAAGCGAATTCGTCGCCGCGGGTGGTACCGCGGTTGACTATGACGATCGGCTTCGACTTCTTGGACGCGTGCCTGACGAACCGCAGGCCGGACATCACGGTCAGCGAGGATCCGAGCACCAACAACGCATCACTTCGGTCGACCAGATCGTATGCCTCGGCGACACGCGGCTTGGGAACACTCTCACCGAAGTAGACGATGTCGGGTTTCAGTATGCCCGAACATGATTCGCAGTCGACCATTCTGAAGTGCGCGGTCGAGGAGATGATCGCGTCGGCATCGGGCGCGATCTCGACGCCGTTTGCGGGTGCAACCGACTCGAGGAAACCCGGATTGGCACGATCGAGTCGCCGGGCCAGTTCGAAACGCGAGATCAATCGCTCGCAGTTCAGGCAGCGAACGCGGGCGTAGACGCCGTGCAGGTCGATGACGTTTCGGCTGCCCGCCTTGGTGTGCAGCATGTCGACGTTCTGGGTGATGATGCCGGTGACGACGCCGGCCCGTTCGAGTCGGGCGAGTGCTCGGTGCCCGTCGTTGGGTACCGCGGCATCCATGTGTCGCCACCCGACGTGGTTGCGTGCCCAGTAGTGCCGACGAAATTCGGCGTCACCGATGAACTGCTGGAATGTCATCGGGTTACGCGGGGGTGACTGCGGACCGCGGTAATCGGGAATGCCGGAGTCGGTGGACATGCCTGCGCCGCTCACGACGGTGACCGTCCTGCCCTCGAGCAGAGAAGTCAGCTGCTCGTACAGGACTGCGGACACAGCAGATGCATTCACTTCGTCCAGGATAGCGATCCATCGCCCGATGAGCACCGTATCGACGCCTACGGCCCGCACCCGACGCGGAAGCGTCGGTGCGGGCCGTCAGGGACGTACTGGTGCTACGCGGGTACCTCGACGAGGGGGTACACGCCGTTCTCGTCGTGCGTCTCGTTGCCGACGACCGGGGGATTGAACACGCACAGCATGCGCATCGTGGTACGCGGCTCGACGGTGTGGCGCTCGTGTCCGTTGAGCAGGTACATCGATCCCGCACCGAGCTCGTAGGTTTCTCCGGTCTCGCGGTCGGTGAGCGTTCCCTCGCCCTCGATCAGCCAGACGGCCTCGACGTGGTTGGCGTAGTGGAAGTTGTTCACCGTGCCGGCCTGAATCGTGGTCTCGTGGAACGAGAATCCGACCTTGTCGCCGCCGAGAATGATTCTCTTGCTGCGCCAGTTGCCGTCTTCGCTCTCGATGTCGCGATCGGTACCGGTGATCTCCTGGGTGGTGCGAACGATCATGCGATGTCCTCCTTCGATGTCGGTTGCTGCGGACGGACGGTCAGGAAAGCACCTTGGCGACGGCGCTCTCGATGACGTCCAGACCGCGGTCCAGCTCGTCCAACGTCGTGGTCAACGGTGGGAGCAGCTTGACGACTTCGTCCTTCGGTCCTGCCGTTTCCACGAGCAGATGCTCGTCGTAGCAGAGCTGTGAGACCTTGCCGGCCAACTCGGCGTCGTCGAATACGAGTGCCTGGACCATGCCGCGGCCGCGAGTGGAGATGCCGTCGAACTTTGCGCAGAGCTTGATGAAACGATCCTGGATGTGCTCGCCCTTGGCGAGGATCTCCTTCTCGAAGCTGTCATCGGACCAGTAGTGGTCGATGGCGGCCTTCGCCGTGACGAACGAGGGGTTGAAGCCGCGGAAGGTGCCGTTGTGCTCGCCCGGTGACCACACGTCCAGCTCGGGCTTGAACAGGGTCAGTGCCAGCGGCATGCCGTAACCGCCGATGGACTTGGACAGCGTGACGATGTCCGGGGTGATGCCGGCTTCCTCGAACGAGAAGAACTGTCCGGTGCGACCGCAGCCCATCTGGACGTCGTCGACGATCAGCAGGATCTCGCGACGCGAGCACAGCTCCGCCAACGCGCGCAGCCATTCGGGGCGCGCCACGTTGATGCCGCCCTCACCCTGGATGGTTTCCACGATCACTGCGGCCGGGCGGTTGAACCCGCTGCCCGAGTCGTCGAGTACGCGCTCGAACCACTGGAAGTCCTCGGTGACTCCTCCGAAGTAGTTGTCGTACGGCATCGGAGTGGTGTGCACCAACGGAATTCCGGCGCCGGCACGCTTCATCGAGTTGCCGGTGACCGACAGCGCGCCGAGTGTCATGCCGTGGAATGCGTTGGTGAAGTTGATGATCGCCTCACGCCCGGTGACCTTGCGTGCCAACTTCAGGGCCGCCTCGACGGTGTTGGTGCCCGTCGGTCCGGGGAACTGAACCTTGTAGTCCAGGCCGCGGGGGTCGAGGATGTTCTTCTTGAACGACTCGAGGAATTCGCGCTTGGCGACCGTGGACATGTCCAGTCCGTGGGTGATGCCGTCGCTGGTGATGTAGTCCACCAACGCGCCCTTGATCATGTCGTTGTTGTGGCCGTAGTTCAGTGCGCCTGCGCCACCGAAGAAGTCGAGGTAGTCGTTGCCGTTCTCATCGGTGATCACCGAGTTCTTCGCGGTGGAGAACACGGCGGGCCACTGGCGGCTGTAGCTCCGCACTCCGGACTCGACGGTCTCGAACACATCGGGCTTCTCTGTTGTGACGGTGTTCTTTTCGGTCATGTTCTGCTTGTTCCTTTCGTAATTCCGCGATGCGTCGGGGCCTACGGTGTAGAGCTCCTCCGCTTCGTGGCTATCAGGGAAATCGTTGGGCGCGAACAAATCCGACTTGACGATGTCGGTGCCTCGCTTACGTGCGAGGCTCGTGAAGGTTGCGATGGACGCTTCGTTGTCCGGGCTGATCGTCGTTTCCAGATGCGTGATGCCCTGTGGCTCGAGGCGGTCGAGCAGCTCCATCAGCATGCGACCGGCAAGTCCCTTGCCACGCTGGTCCGCATCCACGGCGACCTGCCACACGAACAGTGTGCGGGGGGCGTCCTGGCGGATGTATCCGGTGACGAAACCGACTGCGCGGCCGTCGATGTCGGATACGACGGTGGTGGCCGCGAAATCACGGCACCACAACACGTACGAGTAGCTGGAATTGAGATCCAGAACTCGCGAATCTCTTGCGATCTCCCAGAGCCGGACTCCGTCGGAGATCTGTGGCTTACGAAACTTCACTGCGTCCGGCGCAGTGAGCGGGGTACCTCTCAGCAATGCGGGCTTCATAGGAAAAACAAACGTAACAAGGTCGCCGAGGCATATCGAGTGAGTCCGCAGATCGACCCCCGAAACGGACATGCTTCCCCTGGTTAACCACCGATTGTGATGGTGGTCACACATTCCTGACCCAGCTGGCTGTACCCAGCGCTGCAGAAATCAAACCATGCAATTTCGACCGGTCGTCATTTCGGTGTTGCGAGAGCGAACGGCAACACCGCCGAGGCGCCCGCTGACGTCAGAGCCGACGCCGCACAGGTGAACGTCCACCCCGTGTCGGTGACCAGATCGATCAACAGGATCGGTCCCGTCACGGACGATACGTCCGGAACGTCCCACGAGTCCACCAGCCCGGCGACCCGAAAGGCCGAATTGGCGGCCGACACGGGTGGATGACCTGCCCTGACCTGCATCACCCCGAGATCCTCCAATTTGCCGACCGATGCCAATCGCGCGGCGATCGACCGCACCAGGAGCGGGTGGGTAGGGGAGTCGAGAGCCAGAACGGCAGTGGGCCGCTGCTTCCAATCCCAGTTGGCGAGCACGGTGATGCACGCCTTCTCCAGTGCATCGGTGGCCGGAGCGTCGGGCGCATCGAGCAGGGCACGCAGTCGGCTGCCCCAGCCCAGGTCGGTGAGCCGGCCCAGTACACGCCCGGGTTCGTGGGGGTCGGAGATCTTGCCCGAGAGCGAGACACCGAGCTTCTTCATACCGCTGGGCCACTGCTTTCTGGGCTGCAGGTCGATGCCCGGCCGATCCAATCGTGCCCTCGCCGAGTCGACCGAGGCCGCATCCACCGAGGCGGACAGGTGCTCACCGGTGCAGTTGTCGCACTGCCCGCATCGGTCGGACTCACTACCGGGTGCGCCCAGGTCCGGGTCGTCGAGCTGTCTCCGCAAGAACTCCATCCGGCAGCCGTCGGTGCCCTGGTAGTCGATCATGGCCTGCTGTTCGCGGTCCCTGGCCTGCTCGAGACGCTCGTAGCGGGACGCGTCGTACGTCCATTGCTCCCCGGTCGCCATCCAGCCGCCACGAACGCGTCTGACCGCGCCGTCGACGTCGAGGACCTTCAGTACCATCTCGAGCCTGCTGCGGTTCAGCTCGACCAGCGGCTCCAGTGCCTGCGTCGACTGAGCCTTCTCGGTGTTCAATGCATCGATGACCTGCCGCACCAGATGTTCGCGGGGGAAGGCGACCGAGGCGAAGTAGCTCCAGATCTGCCGATCCTCGTGGCCGGGAAGCAGCACCACATCGGCTCGTTCCGTGGCGCGACCGGCACGCCCGACCTGCTGGTAGTACGAAATCGGAGACGACGGTGCCCCCATGTGCACCACGAAACCGAGGTCGGGCTTGTCGAAGCCCATGCCCAATGCGGACGTGGCGACCAGGGCCTTGACTCGGTTGGCCAGCAGGTCACTTTCGAGCGACTCGCGTTCGGTCGGGTCCGTCTGACCGGTGTACGAGGCCACGACGTGCCCCTGATCGGTCAGCAGCGCCGCCAGGTCCTTGGCCGCCGACACCGTCAGGGTGTAGATGATTCCCGAACCGGGCAGCGTCTTCAGATGATCGCCGAGCCACGCCGCCCGTTCGGTGGCATTGTCGATCTTCACCACGGCCATGCGCAGAGAGTCGCGTGCGAGCCCGCCGCGCAGGACGAGTGTGTCTCCGCCGCCGACACCCAACTGCGCCGCGACGTCGTCCACCACGCGGTCGTTCGCCGTCGCCGTGGTCGCGAGTACGGGGATACCGTCGCGCAACTCGGCGATCAGAGTTCTGATTCGTCGGTAGTCGGGTCGAAAGTCGTGGCCCCAATCGGAGACGCAGTGAGCTTCGTCGACCACGACGAGGCCCGCGTCCCCGGCCAGGGACGGCAGTACCTGATCGCGGAAATCGGGATTGTTCAATCGCTCCGGACTGACCAGCAGCACGTCGAGTTCACCGGAGTTGACCTGCTGATGAATGTCGTCCCATTCGGTCATGTTGCCGGAGTTGATGGTGGCGGCGCGCACGCCCGCCCGCTCGGCGGAGGCAACCTGGTTGCGCATCAGCGCCAACAACGGAGAGACGATGACCGTCGGACCCAGGCCCTGCGCGCGCAGCAGCTTCGCCGCGATGAAGTAGACCGCCGACTTGCCCCAACCGGTCCGCTGCACCACCAGCGCCCGCCGCCGATGCACCACGAGGGCCTCGATGGCCGTCCACTGGTCTTCGCGCAGCACTGCATCGGGGCCGGCGAGTTCGCGCAACAGTTCCTCGGCGCTCTCGCGCAAGTTCCCGGTCGTGGGCTCCGTGGTCGTTGTCATAGGCTCCATCGTGCAGTAGGCATCCGACATCAAACACGGGCCGGTCGGAAACGGTCGGACCGAGCAGCCCGAAAGGATCATCGGTGGTCGATCCCGATTCCGATTCGATGCCGGCCGACCAGGGACCCGTGCACCGTCACCTGTGGGCACTGGCAGTGGTGTTCGTCGGCGGAGCGGCGGGTACGGCAGTCCGCTACGTGATCGAGGAGCAGCTCCCGCATTCGGCATCGCAGTGGCCGACGGCGACCTTCGGCATCAACATCGCCGGTGCATTCGTGCTCGGCCTTCTGCTCGAGTCACTCGTTCGCGGTGGGCCCGATGCGGGAAATCGGCGCAGGCTGAGGTTGCTGGCAGGTACCGGGTTCTGCGGCGCGTTCACCACGTACAGCACCTTCGCCCTCGAGACGGTCGAAGGGTTCCGGAGTGGGTTCACCGGGGTGGCCGTGGCCTACGCAGTGGTCAGCGTGATTGTCGGCATACTCGCCGCCTGGGCCGGAATCGCACTGGCAGGCAGAGTGGTTCGATGATCGCGCTGTGGATCGCAGTGGCCGGCGGGCTGGGGGCAGTCGTTCGCTTCGTCGTCGATGCGGAAGTGAAGTCACGTCTCGCGGCACGGACGAGCTTTCCGTGGGCGACACTCGGCATCAACGTGTCCGGGTCGTTCCTGCTGGGGGTGCTGGCCGGATGGGTGATGTTCCGAGCCGGCTCGACCGACGCCCAAGCCGTCATCGGCACCGGGTTCTGCGGCGGGTACACCACGTTCAGCACGGCGAGTGTCGAGACCGTCCGGTTGCTACAGCACGGGCGTCGACGCGATGCCGCAGTCAACGCGATCGTCTCGCTGCTGGCGTCCGTCCTCGCATGCGGCGGTGGTCTGGCTCTCGCGTCGATGTGAGGTCGGAAACCATGATGGTTCGTTCCGCGGGCTCCACTCACGCCTGACTGACGCGAACCATGTTCCCGGCGGGATCGCGGAATGCCGCGTCGCGCGCTCCCCACGGCTGACTGGTCGGTTCCTGCAGAATTTCGGCGGTGCCTGCCGCGCGGATCTTCTCGAACGCGCCGTCGAGGTCGTCTGCGCGAAACCACAAACCGGGCAGTTCACCCTTGGCGAGCAGCGCAGCGATCTGATCGCCGAGCTCCTGGGACCGTCCCGCATGCGGCTGTGACAGTACGATCGCGATTTCGGGTTGATCGGCGGTGGACAGGGTTATCCACCGGAAGCCGTCGTGCACCACCTCGTTCTTCACCTCGAGTCCGAGGGTGTCGCGATAGAAGGCCAGAGAGGCATCGGGGTCGTCGGTGTAGATGTGGCCGTGGCTCAGGGAAAGTGTCATGTCGCAAGGCTAGGACGCGTCGGACGACATCGCTTCTTCGATTCTGCTCGATTGCACGGAGATCGCGGTCCGTATCGGTCGGCCCACCGCCAGGGACACGCAACTCGGCATCCCCTGGCTGTCGCTGTGATCACGGGCGCGGTACGCGCTGGGTGTCTCACCGACGATCTCGGTGAACCGGGAGCTGAAGGATCCGAGACTGGTACAGCCCACTGCGAAGCAGGCCTCGGTGACGCTGACATCTCCGCGGCGCAGCAGGGCCTTGGCGCGCTCGATTCGGCGGGTCATCAGATGTGCGTACGGCGTCTCACCGTAGGCCTCGCGGAAACGGCGACTGAAGTGCGCGGTGGACATCGATGCCGTGCGGGCCAGAGCGGGAACGTCGAGTGGCTCGGCGAATTCGCGATCCATTCGGTCGCGCGCGCGGCGCAGACGTCGGAGTTCGTCGAGGTCGGGGGTGTTCATCCAGTGGCCGCATCTCGCAGTGCGTCGATGTCCTCGCGAGTACCCGAGGACGTGCTCGCACCCGGCCTCGTCGCGGCGAAAGATCCTGCAACGCAGGCCCATTCGACTGCCTTGCGCGGGCCGTCGAACCAGGACGCAGCCAGTGCTCCGGCGAATGCGTCGCCGGCCCCGGTGGTGTCGACGGCGTCGACGCGCGGAGCAGGGACCTCGAACGATTCCGAGCCGCGGTACCGAGCGCCTCGGGCACCGAGTGTGGTGATCACGTGCGTCACCTCGTTCAGCCGGTTTCCGAGTCGGCTTTCCTCGGCTTCGTTGACCACGAGCACGTCGGTTGCCGCCACCAGGGCGTCGGGCAGATCCTGAACCGGTGACGGGTTCAGCATCGTCACCACACCGCGAGAGCGTGCGTACTCGAATGCGGTCACCACGGTGGCGAGGGGAATCTCCAACTGACACAGGAGAATGTCGGCGTCGGAGATGACGGTCAGGTCGTCGTCGGTGAGGTCGCGAACGCGTTCGTTGGCCCCGGGGACCACGACGATGTTGTTCTCGGCGTGATCGTCGACGGTGATGGCGGCGATGCCGCTCGAACCTGCTGTGGTGCGCAGCGCGCGGTCGTCGACTCCCGCGCTCGACAGGGTCCGGCGCAGTGTCTTCCCGAACTCGTCGTCTCCGACCGCTCCGATGAACGACACAGGAACGCCGGCTTTGGCGGCGGCGATGGCCTGATTGGAGCCCTTGCCGCCCGGCGAGGTGGTGAACGATGTGCCCAGCACGGTTTCGCCGGGTTCGGGCAGGGACGGTGCCCGGGTGATCAGATCCATGTTGATGCTGCCGAGCACGGCGATGCGAGGGTTCGAGGCGGACACCGACGAACTGTATCGCTCGGGCGGATGCACTCGTCCCCGAACTGCCAATTGCAGATTGTTGACAATCCTAATTCGGTGGGTGACGATGGCAGCCATGACAGCGTCGACTCGCACCCACCTCAGCCCGGCACTCAAGCAGGCGACCCCGATCGTCGTCGATCACGGAAAGGGCAGCTGGATCATCGGCACGGACGGGCGCAAGTACCTCGACTTCACCACCGGTATCGGCGTCACCAGCACCGGGCACTGCCATCCCCGCGTGGTCGAGGCCGCCCGCGAGCAGGTGGGCAAGATCATCCACGCTCAGTACACGACAGTCATGCATCAGCCGCTGCTGGCGCTGACCGACAAGCTCGGCGAGGTACTACCGCCCGGTCTCGACAGCGTCTTCTACGCCAACTCCGGCTCCGAGGCCGTCGAGGCATCGATTCGGTTGGCGCGCATGGCGACCGGACGGCCCAACATCATCGCGTTCCACGGAGGGTTCCACGGACGCACGGTGGCGGCCGCGTCGTTGACCACCGCGGGCACCAAGTTTCGGTCCGGATTCTCACCGATCATGGGCGGTGTGCACATCGCGCCGTTCCCGTACGCGTTCCGATACGGCTGGGACATGGACACCGCCGTCGCCTTCGCGTTGAAGGAACTCGACTACCTGCTGATGACGATGTCGAGCCCCGCCGACACCGCTGCGTTCATCATCGAGCCGGTACTCGGTGACGGCGGTTATCTGCCCACGCCTCCGGAGTTTCTCGAGGGCCTGCGCGAACGCGCGGACACCCACGGGATCGTCCTCATCGTCGACGAGGTGCAAGCGGGGGTCGGCCGTACCGGGAAATTCTGGGGTCATCAGCACTCGTCGATCACTCCCGACATCGTCATCACCGCGAAAGGTCTGGCCAGCGGATTTCCGATCTCGGCGATCGCGGCATCGACCGAGTTGATGAGCAAGGCCTGGCCCGGATCGCAGGGCGGCACGTACGGCGGCAATGCCGTCGCCGCTGCGGCGGGTGTCGCGACGCTCGACGTCGTGCGTGAGGAAGGTCTGGTCGCCAACGCTGCCGCGCAGGGCCGAGTTCTGCTCGACGGCCTGCTCGCACTGAAGTCCGAGCACTCTGCAATCGGTGATGCACGTGGACTCGGCTTGATGCAGGCACTCGAATTCGTCGACAGCGCAGGCAATCCCGATGCTGCGGCCGCTCTGCGCGTACAACAGGGCGCGATCGACGAGGGGTTGTTGCTGCTCACCTGTGGCGCGCTCGGCAACGTGGTTCGGATCATCCCGGCGCTGATCGTGAGCGACGACGAAATGCGGCAGGGCCTCGACGCGTTGTCGCGCACACTGAAGAATGTGCTGTGACGGCTGCTTCCGTTCGGTCCCCGGTTCCTGCGCTCGTGCAGGAAGTACGCGAACTGGGCATCGAGATCGACGACTCGGATCGGCGGCTCGCCGAGTACTCCTACGACGCCTCGAACTACCGAATTCCGCCTGCCGCCGTTGTGTTTCCGCGCAATGCCGATGACGTGTCGACCGTGGTTTCGCGGTGCGCCGCTGCCGGAATTGCGGTCATCGGCCGAGGCGGCGGAACATCCATGGCGGGCAACGCGATCGGTCGCGGCATCGTGCTCGATTTCTCTCGCCACATGAATCGCGTGATCTCGGTGGACACCGACTCGCGAACGGCGGTGGTGGAACCGGGAATCGTCATCTCGGAGTTGCAGCGAGAGTTGGTGGCGCGCACAGCCGGGGAATTCACGTTCGCCCCCGACCCGTCCAGCAAGACACGCGCGACGGTCGGCGGGGCGGTCGGCAACGACGCATGCGGTAATCATTCGGTGCGCTACGGACGAACAGCGGACCACACGGTGGCGATGGACGTGGTCACCGCCGACGGGCACCTGCTTCGAGTGACTCGTAGCGGTGTGGCGGCAGTGCATTCGCAGGATTCCGCGGCAACCGATGCGGCCGAACGTATCTCGCGTGAGCTGCAGTCGCTGGCGGCGGACAACCTCGCCCTGTTCAGAGTCGAGCTGGGCCGCATACCGCGACAGGTCTCCGGATTTCACCTGTCGCATCTGCTGCCCGAGAACGGGTTCGACGTCGCTCGTGCACTCGTCGGAAGCGAGGGCACCTGCGCGGTGATCGTCTCGGTCACCGTCGCCGTCGTGCCCGTACCGCGGGCCGCGCTGTTGCTCTGCCTGGGCTACGACGACGTGGTGGCCGCCGCGGCCGACGTGACGGCCATTCTCGAGTTCTCGCCTGCCGCGGTGGAGGGTATCGACGACAACATCGCCCGGACGATGGAGTACCGCCGCGGACCGGACTCCGTCCGCGGTCTGCCCGCGGGAAACGCCTGGCTCTACGTCGACCTCGACGGTGCCGATACCGCCGAAGTGGAGAACAAGGCCGCCCGTCTGCTCGAGGCGCTCGGTCTTCTCGGCCGCGTCAAGGAGGGCCGCATCGTCACCGACCCTGCCGATCGAACAGCGCTGTGGCGAGTACGTGAGGACGGCGCGGGGCTCGCGACCCGCCTGGCCGGCGGAGCCGAGTCCTGGGGCGGCTGGGAGGACGCCGCCGTCGCACCCGAGAACCTGTCCGCCTATCTCGCCGACCTCAACGTGCTTCTGTCCGAACACGATCTGACGGGGGTGATGTACGGACACTTCGGTGCCGGCTGCATGCACGTGCGCATCACGTTCGATCAGCGCACCGACGCCGGACGACGAGTGATGAACGACTTCCTGCGCGCCGCCGCGCGGGTGGTGGTCGAGCACGGCGGCAGCCTGTCCGGTGAGCACGGCGACGGCAGGGCACGCTCGGAACTGCTGCCGGTGATGTACTCGCCCCGCATGCTCGACGCGTTCGCACGATTCAAGCGCATCTGGGATCCCGGCGGCATCCTCAACCCGGGGTCGATCACCGATCCGGAACCGATGATGGACAACCTGATGCTGCAGGGCATCCCACAGCGGGAATGGAAGACGACCTTCGATCTGCACCAGATCGGGACGCGGGCAGACCTGGATCCCTTCGTACACGCAACTCAGTCGTGTGTCGGTGTCGGTAAATGCCGCACAGCGTCCGGAGGCGTCATGTGCCCCAGTTTCCGCGCCACGGGCGACGAGAAGGATTCGACGCGGGGTCGAGCACGAGTGCTGCAGGAGATGGTGCGCAGTTCGCCGACAGTTGCCGACGGATGGGCCTCGAAGGACGTGGCCGAATCGCTCGATCTGTGTCTGTCCTGCAAGGCCTGTTCGTCGGATTGTCCTGTCGGAGTGGACATGGCGACGTACAAGTCCGAGTTCCTCGATCATCATTACGCGGGGCGACTGCGGCCGCTCTCGCATTATTCGCTTGGCTGGTTGCCCCGCTGGCTGAAGGTGACGAAGAGAACGGCACCGTTGCTCAACCGTCTGCTCACCCCGCGCATCGCGGCACTGGCGGCTCGGCTCGGTGGGCTGACCACCGAGCGGCCGTTGCCACGATTCGCATCGGCGAAGGAACTGGCGCGAGAAGTCCGGCTCGGCGGCGGCCGCGACGCGGACGTCGTGTTGGTCGTCGACACCTTCACTCAGGGTTTTCGTCCCGAGGTCGCGGGCGCGGCTCAGCGCGTGCTCGAGGACTCGGGACGCAGCACCGAATGCCGGACCGACGTGTGCTGTGGTCTGACCTGGATCTCGACGGGCCAGCTGAAGGCCGCCCGCGCGCACCTCACGAAAGCCGTTGCAGCACTGGACGACGGCACCGACCGGCCCATCGTCGTCACCGAACCGAGCTGCGCGGCGGCGTTCCGCAAGGACATGCCGGAGTTGGTTCCCACCCCGGCCGCGAGACGAGTCGCGGCGCGAGTACAGAGTTTCGCGGGCGCGGTGATCGATCAGGCCGCGGCCGGGTGGGTGCCCACGGCGGAGATTCCCGACTCGGTGACCGTACAGACCCACTGCCACGAATATGCGGTGTTCGGCAACGCCACCCAGCGCACGGCATTGGCCTCCGTCGGTATCGACGCGGTGCGGGAGGCCACCGGATGCTGCGGCGTGGCAGGCAATTTCGGCTTCGAGTCTCGGCACTTCGAGCTGAGCATGGCGGTCGCCGAGCAGGCCCTCGCGCCGGCGCTCCGTGACGCCGAGCCGGACACTCCGATTCTGACCGACGGATTCTCCTGCCACATGCAGGTGCGTCAACTCACCGGTGACCTGACCGGTGACGCGTCCGTACACCTGGCACAGATACTCGATCCACGTTCGACGAAAGGACCGCGGCCATGACCGCCAGTTCGACCACCAGCCTCACGCGTCCCACGATCACGGCTCCGACCGACCTGTTCATCGCAGGCACGTGGACCGCCGCAGCGTCGGACGCCCGGTTCGATGTCATCGATCCCGCCAGCGGTGAGGTCATCGCCAGCGTCGCCGACGGCGGCATCGCCGATGCCGAGAACGCCATGGCCGCAGCGGTCGACGCCGCCGCCGACTGGGCCGCGACGCCGCCGCGTGCACGTAGCGAAATCCTCCGCACGGCATACGAACTGATCATGGCGCGGTCGGAGGAGCTCGCTGCGATCATCACCGCGGAAATGGGAAAGCCACTGGCCGATGCGCGGGGTGAGGTGGCGTACGGTGCCGAGTTCTTCCGCTGGTTCTCCGAGGAGGCGGTGCGCATCTCGGGCGATCACACCCTCACCGGAGACGGCAAGAACCGCATCGTGGTCACCCGAGCACCCGTCGGACCGTGCATTCTCGTCACTCCGTGGAACTTCCCATTGGCCATGGGAACTCGCAAGATCGGCCCTGCATTGGCGGCAGGATGCACCGTGGTGTTCAAGCCGGCCGAGCAAACTCCGTTGACGGCACTGGCCCTGGCCGAAATCCTGCGCGACGCCGGTGTTCCGGCGGGAGTGGTCAATGTCGTGACCACCACCGACGCGTCGGGTGTCGTGGGCTCGTGGATGAGCAGCGGTTCGGCCCGCAAGATCAGCTTCACCGGGTCGACGGCGGTGGGCAAGATCCTGCTCGAACAAGCCGCATCGACGGTGATGCGCACCTCGATGGAGCTCGGTGGCAACGCACCCTTCATCGTCATGGACGACGCCGATCTCACGCGCGCCGTCGACGGTGCGATGGTCGCCAAGATGCGCAACATGGGTGAGGCGTGCACCGCCGCCAACCGATTCTTCGTACACCGCAGCGTCACAGCGCAGTTCGCGGAGGCGCTCGCCGAGCGGATGGGTGCACTGTCGGTCGGGGCCGGAAGTGCACCCGGAACCGAGGTGGGTCCACTGATCGACGACGCGGGCCGCACCAAGGTGCAGACACTCGTCGACGACGCCCTCGGGCGCGGCGCACGTGCGATCGTCGGGGGAGTGGCCCCGGACGGACCCGGCTACTTCTACCCACCGACGGTCCTCACGGACGTCGACGCGACGTCGGATCTGATGTCACAGGAAATCTTCGGGCCGGTGGCAGCAATCGTTCCGTTCGACACCGAGGACGAGGTGATCGCCCTCGCGAACGACACCGAATGGGGACTCGTCGGATACGTCTTCACCCAGGACATCGACCGTGCTCTTCGGATGGGTGAGCGCCTCGAGGTGGGCATGGTCGGCCTCAACACGGGGCTGGTGTCCAATCCGGCTGCGCCGTTCGGTGGCGTCAAACAGTCCGGACTCGGCCGCGAGGGCGGAAAAGTCGGCATAGACGAATTTCTGGAGTACAAATATTTCGCCATTCCCCGAGGCTGAGAGAGGTTTTCGATCATGCCCAGTTCGAGACGACTGACGCCCATCGACGCACGCAACACGTCGATGGTCATTGCCGACCAGATTCGCGACCGCATCATCGACGGGTCCTACGCCCCAGGGGAACAGATCAACGAGGCCAACGTCGCCGCGGAACTCGAGATCTCGCGGGGACCGGTCCGGGAGGCGTTGCAGCGTCTCAATCAGGAGGGGCTCCTCGTCAGCTACCGGAATCGAGGCGTGTTCGTCGTCGAGCTGAGCAGCGAGGATGTCACCGAGATCTACGAATCCCGCGCGGCGATCGAGGTCGGTGCCGCGTGGACTCTGGTGCACGGCGATCGCGCTCGTTTGGTTTCGGCTGCCGATGAGCTCTCGGCCATCGTGATGCAGATGCAGCCGTTCATCGATCGGGCGGACTGGCGAGGTCTTGCCGAACGGGATCTGGCGTTTCACACCGCCCTGGTCGCGGCAACGCGCAACAGCCGAATGTCGCGAATGTACGCCACGCTCGCTGCAGAGGCGCGAATCTGCATGGCCAACCTCGAAACCGCGTACTACCGGCCCGAGGCGCTGGTGGAGGAACACCAGCTGATCGTCGACCTCCTGCTCGGATCCGACTGGGACGCACTGGAAAAGGGCGTGCACGAGCACATGGACACCGCTATCCACGATCTGACTCGCGCCATGGTCGAGGAGCAGGCAGAACACTCGGCGCTGGCCACTCCGGGTTAGTCGCCTGCCCGCAACACAGCATTTACATCCGAAGTCTTGCGAACCTCTCGCGCCAGCGCTTAGCCTGATTGTCAACAATCTACTAAAACGACTTCCTTGAAGGGGGTGCCCGTGAACGACTCACCCGACGCCGCCTACGTCACCGCACTCGGACCCGACGAGACCACAGGACGGGCCGCTCCAGGCCTGGCTCGGTACCCCGATGTTCCGAACAGCACGCCGATCACCTTCACCGACGAGGAGTACGCCGCCCGGCTCGCTGCCGTCCGAGAGCGGATGGCAGCGCAGAACCTCACCGCGCTCATCGTCACCGATCCCGCGAACCTGTACTACCTGCTCGGCTACAACGCCCTCTCCTTCTACACCCCGCAGATGCTGTACGTGCCCCTCGACGGAGAGATGTACTTCTTCGCCCGCGAGATGGACGCCAACGGCGCGTTTCGGACGTCATGGCTGCCGCAGGATCGAACGTTCGGCTACCCCGAAACATTCGTACAGCGCAAGGACACCCACCCGTTCGTCTGGGTCGCCGCAAAGCTGCGGGAACTGGGACTGGTGAACAACTTCGAGCACGGCCAGGTCGGGTTGGAGATGGACTCGTACTACTTCAGCCCGAAGGCATTCGAGGCACTGGTGAAGTCGCTACCCGAATACCGCTTCACCGACTCCTACGAACTGATCAACTGGGTGCGAGTGGTCAAGTCGCCGGCGGAGATCGCCCTGATGCGCGGTGCCGCCCAGGTGTGCGAGTCGGCGATGTCGGCCGCGTACCGGTCGATCTCGGTCGGTGAACGGCAGTGCGACGCAGCTGCTGCCATCATGAACGCACAGGTACGCGGCACCGAGGAGTTCGGCGGCGACCACCCCGCCATCGTCCCGATGCTGCCCACCGGTGCCGGAGCCGACACCCCTCACCTGACCTGGTCGCATCAGCGCTTCGTGCGGGGCGAGACCACCGTCGTCGAACTGGCCGGAGTGTTCCGGCGCTACCACGTCCCGATGGCGCGCACCATCGTTCTCGGAAAGCCAAGTCCACGTTTGGATTACCTCGCCAAGTCCACCGGGGAAGCCCTGAACGACGTGCTCGCAACCGTACGGGCAGGCGTCACCGCCACCGAGCTGGCGCAGGTGTGGAACACCAGCCTGGCCAAGCACGGACTGCACAAACCGTCGCGCATCGGCTACTCGATCGGCATCGCCTACGCACCCGACTGGGGTGAGCGCACCGTCAGCCTGCGCACCGACGACGAGACGGTACTCGCCGAGAACATGACGTTCCACATTATCGGCGGAATGTGGATGGACGACTACGGATACGAGGTATCCGAGGCCGTTCGTGTCACCGAGAACGGCCTCGAAACCTTCACCGCATACCCCCGAGAACTACTGACGAAGGAGTGAGCATGACCGCCACCGCACAAGGTCGCCCCGCAGGCTCCACTCCTGTTACGAAGGGTCGTTCCGCAGGCTCCACTCCTGCCATCCCCTGGGCGCTACGAACCGACAAGCTGGTGGGATCGGTGATCGATTCGTCGACATCGCTCCTCGCCGCGCAGAAACACGACATCGTTCGATTCGCCATGGGATCTCCTGCAGCCGAGACGGTTCCGGCCGCTGCGTTCACCGAGATCGCCGGCAGCGTACTCACCGCGGACGCATTCGATTACGGTGCCACCGAGGGTGATCCGGGTTTGATCGACGCGTTGCTCGCATACCTCGACTCGGTGGGCGAACCCACGACCGAGGAGCGGGTGGTGATCACCTCAGGCGGAATGCAGGGCCTCGACATCGCGTGCAAGCTGTTCATCGACCCGGGCGACCTGGTGATCGTCGAAAGTCCCACGTACACCAACGGAACCGCGACCGTACTCAGCTACGGAGGTGACATTCTCGAAGCTCCGATGGACAGTGACGGCCTCATCGTCGAGGCGTTGCCCGAGCTCGTCGAGCGCGCAGGTCGAGTGCCGAAGATGATCTACGTGATTCCCAACTTCCAGAACCCGTCCGGGGTCACCCTGTCGCTCGAGCGGCGTCAGCTGCTCATCGAGCTGGCACACCGGTGGGGATCGGTGATTCTCGACGACGATCCGTACGGCCTGCTGCGCTTCTCAGGGGATCCGATTCCCAGTTTCGGCACGCTCAGTCCGAACGACCCGCTGATCTTCTCGGTTCGGACCTTCTCCAAGATGATCGCTCCAGGCCTGCGAGTGGGGTGGGTGGACGCCGCCCCCGAGGCTCGGCAACTGATCGTCAACGCCAAACAGGCCATGGATACGTGCACCAACCTGCCCGGTCAGCGGATGGTGGCCGAGTACATCCGGCGCGGCCTGCTCGACGAGCATCTTCGATCGTTGGCCTCGGTGTACCTGCCCCGCAAGGTCGCGATGCAGAACAGCATCGAGAGGTACTTCGGCGAGTCGATGTCGACGACGGATCCCGAGGGAGGCTTCTTTCTCTGGGCGACGTTGCGCGGCAACGATGTCGACTTCTCGACGCAGGACCTGTTCGAGACGGCGCTGGCCGAGGGCGTGGCCTACATACCGGGGCCGGCATTGTCGGTGGGTGGGAAGTTCCACGACTCGTTACGGCTGTGCTTCGCCTCGTCGACGCCCGAACGTATCGACGAGGGGATCAGGCGGCTGGCGGCAGCGGTGGAGAAGTCCAAGCATCTGCTCGCCTCCGATCCCACCCGATGACCGTCTCGGATTCCGAACGCGCTCTGCTGGATTCGATCGACGAGCACGAGATCGTGACTCTGACAGCGGCATTGATCGACGCGGGCGGCGAAAACCCCGGCGACACGGAGGAGAAGACTGCAAAGGTCCTCGCCGAGCACTGTCGCGCACTGGGATTCGACGTTCGAACCGTCGAGGTGGTTCCGGGTCGGCCCAACGTCATCGTCTCGATCGGATCCGACGATCGCCCGGGAGTCCTCTTCGTCGGGCACTCGGACGTGGTCCCCGCGGGAACGGGCTGGACCACCGACCCCTTCTCCGCCGTGGTTCGAGACGGCCGCATCGTCGGCCGTGGGGCCTGCGACATGAAGGGCGGCCTCGCCGCCGTCGTGGCCGCGATGACCGCGGTGCAGCGCGCCGGTCTTGCCGACGAGCATCCGATGACGTTGGCGTGCCTGGTCGACGAGGAGGACACCGGTCTCGGCATCCGAGCGTTCGTGGCCGACCCACCACTGCGGAACCACAGCCACTGCGTGGTGGCCGAGCCGACGGATCTGGTCACCATTGTCGGTTGCCGAGGCGCCGCCAATCTGGAGATCGAGATTCGCGGCCGCTCCGCACATGCGGGACAACCTCGTAACGGAGCCAATGCCATAGCGGCTGCTGCGCGCATCATCGCGATCATCGAAGACTGGCAGATCGAGCTGGACGGCAAACCCGATCCCGAGTTGGGCCCCGCCACCTGGAACGTGGGAACCATCTCCGGTGGGACGGGAACCTCGATGGTCGCCGATCGCTGCACGCTCACCGTCGATCGGCGACTGCTTCCCGGCGAGCGGGCCATCGATGTCGTCGACGAATTGCGCTCACGTATCGAAGCAGCGGATGTGACCGGATCCGGTATCGAGGTGACAATCGACGTCGCGATGGAGATGCCCGGCTTCCTGACCAGCGCAGACAGCGGATTGGTCAGCACCGCAGTGCAATCGGTCCTCGACACCGGATCTGCGAGTTCGACTGACATCTGGACTGCTTCGTGCGATGGTGGTTTCGTGGCACAGCAGATGGGTATCGGCACCGTCGTGCTCGGTCCGGGGGAGATCGAAAACCAGGCACATCGGCCGGACGAATCCGTGGCCGTGCGGCAATTGACCGACAGCGCAAGGGCGTACGCGCTGATCGCCACCAGAATCGCTGCGCCACCTGGGCTTTAGCGCCGCACCGGGGGGTTGGCCGAATCGAACGTTGCGCGTCGTCGTAAAGTCGAACGCTGCGAAGTACCACACCGACGCTCCATGTTGTTCACAAAAGCGAGAGGTATTTCGACCGTGACCGAAAATTCAGGGTCGGCATCGTCGCCGACCGGATATGCACCGAGTACCGACACTCTGAGCCCGGACGAGACCAAAGTTCTGCACCGGGCCATCGGCGGATCCGCACTCGGCAACGCAGTCGAGTGGTTCGACTACGCGGTGTACGGCTATCTGGCCGTCTACATCGCCGCCAATTTCTTCCCGTCCGAGGACGGGGGAGCGAGCCTGCTCTCCACATTCGCCGTGCTGGCCGCGTCGTTCATCATCCGGCCCATCGGCGGCATCGTTCTGGGCCCCCTCGGTGACCGAATCGGGCGTCAGAAAGTCCTGGTTCTGACCGTCACGATGATGACGCTGGCCACCGCGACGATCGGCGTGCTGCCGACGTTCGACACGATCGGCATCGCCGCACCGCTATTGCTGCTCGTCTGCCGATTGGTGCAGGGCTTCTCCACCGGTGGTGAGTACGGCGGCGCAGCCGTGTTCATGGCCGAATACGCGCCGGACAAACGCCGCGGATTCTTCGGGTCGTTCCTCGAATTTGGCACTCTCGCCGGCACCGTGGGCGGTGCCACGCTGTGCACCCTGCTCAACGTGGGTCTCGGCGACGAGACGATGGAGGCCTGGGGCTGGCGAATCCCGTTCCTCGTGACGTTGCCACTCGGCATCGTTGCGCTGTGGCTGCGGACCCGCCTCGAAGATTCTCCCGTGTTCGCCGAGGCCAAGGAAGACGGCGGCACGGTGGAGGAGGGTTCGGGTGGGGCCATGGCCTCGCTCAAGACCACCATGACGTACTGGCAGCGAATCCTGATCCTCATGGGATTCGTGCTGCTTCTGAACATCGCCTACTACACGGTGCTGACGTTCTTGCCCTCGTATCTGAGCGACACGTTGGGCCACAGCACGACTCAGTCCAACTTCACTCTCGTGGCCATCATGATCGTCATGATGGCGATCATCAACCCCATCGGCGCTCTGTCCGACCGGGTGGGCCGAAAGCCGCTGCTGCTGGCGGCCTGCGTCGGGTACTTCGTGCTCAGCGTGCCGTTGTTCCTGCTGATCATCAATACCGGACTGGTCGGGCAGAGCATCGGTTTGCTCGGTCTCGGAGTGTTGCTGGTCATCATGTGCTCGTGTGTGTCGTCGACACTGCCCGCACTGTTCCCCACTCAGGTGCGCTACGGAGCGTTCGCCATCGGATACAACGTCTCGACGGCGCTCTTCGGCGGTACCGCTCCGCTGATCCTGACGTTCCTCATCGATCGGACGGGCTCGAACCTGGTCCCGGGCTGGTACATGATGATCGCGGCCGCCATCGCCTTCGTGCCGATTCTGCTGATGCCGGAAACCGCAGGCCGTTCGCTGCGCGGCACCCAGTGCCCCGGCGACAACGACGACGAGGTCGCTGCCTCCGGCGTCGAGCTCGTCGGCTACAAGAAGAAGTAGTGGCACCGGTTCTCGTCGTTCTGCACGCCGGCGACCTCCCCGACGGACTCGAATCCGTCGAGGAGGTCGCCGACGTCCGGTACGCCACTTCCGACACACTCGGTGATGCGGTCGACGGTGCCGACGCGTTGCTGCTGTGGGATTTCTTCTCGCCTGCAGTCGAATCCGCGTGGCCGCGCTGCAGTTCGCTGAAATGGATCCACATCGCCGCCGCAGGCGTCGACTCGTTGATGTTCGACGATCTGGTGGAATCCGATGTGGTCGTGACCAATTCGCGGGGAGTCTTCGACCGACCGATCGCAGAGTTCGTGCTTGCGCAGATCCTCGCCTTCGCCAAGGACTCCGAACGTTCACGTGCACTGCAGCATTCGAAGATCTGGCAGCACCGCGAGACCGAGCGCATCGATGGTGCTCACGCGATGATCGTGGGTACCGGCGCGATCGGCCGGGCTATCGCCACCTTGTTGAATGCAGTGGGAATGTCGATCTCCGGCGTGGGTCGAACAGCACGAGAAGGCGACCGAGACTTCGGGACCGTGTACGCCAGTGATGATCTGGCAGCCGAAGTGGCGCGGGCCGACTACCTGGTGCTGGTCGCCCCGTTGACCGAACAGACGCGAGGAATGGTCGACGATTCGGTGCTGGCCGCGATGAAACCCGGTTCACGCGTCGTGAACGTGGGCCGCGGGGAGTTGCTCGACACCGAGGCACTGCTGGCGCACCTGGCCACCGGGCACATCGCAGGTGCCGCACTCGACGTGTTCGAGACCGAACCGCTCTCGGCCGACCATCCGTTGTGGACGGCCGAGAACGTGATCGTCACACCGCACATGAGCGGTGACGCGTCGGGGTGGAAGCTGCGACTGGCAGAGTTGTTCGCCGACAACGCACGTCGATACTTCCGCGGAGAACCGTTGCTCAATGTCGTGGACAAGAAGCTCGGCTTCGTGGTCTGAACTCTCAGTAGGCCCGCTCGTACTGCGGTGCCACGGCCGGGAGCATCTCGACGCCGAGTTCGCGGGCAGCGCGTCGCGGCCAGTACGGATCCCGCAGTAGCTCGCGCGCCAGCAGCACGGCCGTCGCCTCGCCCAGCGAGACGATGTCCTCCGCCTGCTTGGGTTCGGTGATCATGCCGACCGCGGCAGCGGGCATGGTCGTCTCGTTCTGGATGCGCCGCGCGAACGGAACCTGGTAGCCGGGACCGACCGGAATTTTGGCGTGCACGTTTCCGCCGGTCGAGGTGTCGACCAGATCCACCCCGTGCTCGGTGAGGATCTGCGCCAAGGCCACCGTCTGATCCGACGTCCAGCTCGGAGCCTCCAATGCGGGCGTGCCCTCCCCACCGGGTCGTTCCGCAGACTCCACTCCTGCAGCATTCTCGGGCTCGTCGAGCCAATCCGTCGCCGAGAGGCGAACGAAGACCGGAAGCTCGGCCGGCCACACCTCACGCACCGCGTCGACGACCTCGATCAGCAGCCGCGTGCGACCCGAGAAGTCGCCGCCGTACGAGTCGGTCCGCGTGTTGCTGGCGGGGGACAGGAACTGGTGCAGCAGGTAGCCGTGTGCGCCGTGTATCTCGACAACCCGGAATCCTGCTTTCAGCGCCCGCTGAGCGGCAGTCCGGAAGTCGTCGACGATCTTCGCGATGTCCTCGGCTGTGGCCTCCTTCGGGGTCGCGTAGTCACCGAACGCAACCGCGCTCGGGCCGACGGTCTCCCAGCTTCGGGGATCCTCGGCGGGCAAGGACTTGCCACCCGACCAGGGAGCCGCGGTCGACGCCTTGCGGCCCGCGTGTGCCAGCTGGATACCCGGCACGGTTCCGAAGGATTCGATCTCGGCGACGATCGCCGCCAATGCGTCGGCCTGAGTGTCGTTCCAGATACCCAGGTCCGACGGGCTGATGCGACCCTCGGGGCTCACCGCGGTGGCTTCGGTGATGATCAACCCGGCACCGCCGATCGCCCGGCTCACCAGGTGGGTGCGATGCCAGTTGCCGGCGACGCCGACACTGTCACCCGCCTCGTCGGCCGAGTACTGGCACATCGGTGCCATCCACACCCGGTTCGGGAAGGTGACCTCACGCAGGGTCAGAGGCTCGAACAGCGCACTCACAAGTGGTTCCTCCGGTCTTCGGGCGGCGTCGACGGTCGGTCGACGATCTTCACGCTGTGCTGCAACGACGCGGCGATGCAGCTTCATTCCCGGCCCCTATTAGTGTGTAGTTCATGACAGCTTCCGTCTCGGCCGAACCGGTGACCACGACTGCCGACGAGCGAGAGAACGTGCACGCCGCAGCCCGCCGAGCGCGCACCGCATCACGCGCGCTCGCGCTGCTGACGACTGCAGAGAAGGACGCTGCGCTGCATTCCGCGGCCGACGCGGTCGTCGCTGCAACGGAGTCGGTACTCGCCGCGAACGCAGTCGATATCGAGAACGCGCGAGCGGCCGGTACCGACGAGGGGCTGCTGGACCGCCTGCGGCTGACCGCGTCGCGCATCGACGGCATCGCCGCCGGTCTGCGACAGGTGGCCGGGCTGCCCGATCCGATCGGCGAGATCATCCGTGGTTCGACGCTGCCCAACGGGCTGGAGATTCGGCAACTGAGAGTTCCGCTCGGCGTGGTGGGCATGGTCTACGAGGCTCGGCCCAACGTCACCGTCGACGCGTTCGGTCTCGCGTTCAAGTCCGGCAACGCGGTGCTGCTTCGTGGTTCGTCGTCGGCGGCACGGTCCAACGCGGCACTTGTCGAGGCACTGCAGGGAGCGTTACGCGGTCACGGTCTGCCCGAGGCCGCGGTGCAACTTCTCGGAAGCGCCGACCGTGCCACGGTCACCCACCTCATCCAGGCGCGCGGACTGGTTGACGTGGTGATCCCGCGCGGTGGAGCAGGACTGATCGCTGCGGTCGTGCGCGACGCAACGGTCCCCACCATCGAGACCGGCGTCGGAAACTGCCACGTGTACATCCATGCTTCTGCCGATCCGGAGACGGCCGAGAAGATCGTGCTCAACGCCAAGACCCGGCGGGTCAGCGTCTGCAACGCCGCCGAGACCGTGTTGGTGGACTCCGCGATCGCCGAGACCATGGTGCCCCGGCTGCTCCAGGCGTTCCAGATGCACAGCGTCACTGTGCACGGGGACCTGCCCGGGCTCGTGCCTGCGCACGACGAGGACTGGTCGCAGGAGTACCTCTCCCTCGACATCGCGCTGAAGGTCGTCGGCGGTATCGACGAGGCGATCGAGCACATCGACCGATACGGCACCGGCCACACCGAGGCGATCGTCGCCGCCGACATCGGTGCCGCGCGCGAGTTCACCCAGCGGGTCGATGCGTCCGCGGTGATGGTCAACGCGTCCACGGCGTTCACCGACGGAGAGCAATTCGGCTTCGGAGCCGAGATCGGTATCTCGACTCAGAAGCTGCACGCGCGTGGACCCATGGGATTGCCCGAATTGACCTCGACCAAGTGGACCGTGTGGGGCGACGGACACGTCCGAGACTGACACCCCTCGAAGTACCGGCCAGACCCGATCATCAGGAGCTGTGACATGGATCGTGCCCTACCGACGACACCCCCGCTGTTCGCCAGCGTGGACGACGTCCAGAGGCGCCTGGCCGAGACGGGCTATCTGGCCGACAAGGCCACCGCCACCTCGGTGTTTCTCGCCGATCGCCTCGGCAAGCCGCTGCTGATCGAAGGTCCGGCGGGAGTGGGCAAGACCGAGTTGGCCCGTGCCGTCGCGCAGACGACCGGTGCCGAACTGGTGCGGCTGCAGTGCTACGAGGGTGTGGACGAGGCTCGCGCGCTGTACGAGTGGAACCACGCCAAGCAGATCCTGCGCATCCAGTCCGGTACCGCGGCCGATTGGGACTCGACCAAGCTCGATGTCTTCTCCGAGGAATTCCTGTTGGCGCGGCCGCTGCTGCAGGCGATTCGTCGGACCGATCCCACGGTTCTGCTCATCGACGAGACCGACAAGGCCGATGTCGAGATCGAAGGTCTGCTGCTCGAGGTGCTCAGCGACTTCGCGATCACCATTCCCGAACTCGGCACGATCGTGGCCGAGCGGACGCCGTTCGTGGTGCTCACCTCCAATGCCACCCGTGAACTGTCCGAGGCCCTGAAGCGTCGCTGCCTGTTCCTGCACCTGGACTTTCCCGACGCCGACCTCGAGCGCCGGATTCTCGCCAGCAGGGTTCCCGAACTGCCCGAGGCCGTCGCCGAGCAGATGATCAAGACCGTGCGGGTACTGCGCGCGATGCAGCTCAAGAAGTTGCCCTCGGTGGCCGAGACCATCGACTGGGGACGCACTCTGTTGGCGCTCGGTATGGACACCCTCGACGACGATGCGGTTCGCTCCACACTCGGTGTGGTGCTCAAGCATCAGTCGGACCAGGTCCGCGCGGCAGCCGAACTCCGGCTCAACTGACATGCAGGCCCCGCACGGAATTCCCGGTCACCTCGTCGGTTTCGTCGATGCGCTGCGTCGGCGTGGAATTTCGGTCGGGCCGTCGGAGACGGTCGATGCCGGACGCGTCCTGTCGGTTCTCGACCTGCTCGATCGGGAGGCCGTGCGCGAGGGTCTGGCCTGTGCACTGTTGCGCCGGCCGACGCATCGCGGAGTCTTCGACGCCCTGTTCGACCTGTGGTTTCCGGTGGCATCGGGCACCAGGGACTCGGGGCAGATCGATACCGCGTTGCCTCGCACCGACGCCGGCGACGTCGACATCGATGCGCTCCGCGAGCTGTTGGTGGATCTGCTCTCGGACGACTCGGCCGAGGCCGCGGAGTTGACCCAGATGCTGGCTGCGCAGATGGTCGAGGAACTCGGACAGTACAAGTCCTCCAACGGGCCTTCGTTCTCGGCGTATCAGGCCCTGCGCGACGTTGCGCCCGAAACGTTGCTGCGCAAGATTCTCGACGGATTGCTCGGGCGCAGCGACGACGCGCCCGATCGCCCCACCGACGACTACGAGTCCGAGGTCGCCAAACGCACTGCCGCGCAACGTATCGCAGACCTACGCAAGATGGTCGAGAGCGAGACGAGGCGTCGTTCGGCAGAGAAGCTGGGCCGTGAGCGGGTAGCGAGCTACGGGGTGCCCAAGCTCGCCGAGGAAGTCGACTTCCTGCGGGCCTCGGACACCGAGATGGCGGCGCTGCGGCGTAACGTCACCCCTCTCGCCCGGCTGCTGGCGTCGCGACTTGCGGTGCGGCGCAGCCGAAGCAGACACGGCTCGATCGATCTGCGTCGCACGCTGCGCAAGTCGATGTCAACCGGCGGCGTCCCGATCGACCTGGTCGAGCGCAAGCCTCGGAGAGCACGCCCCGAACTCGTTGTGCTGTGCGATGTCTCGGGCTCGGTGGCAGGATTCAGCAATTTCACTCTGCTGCTGGTGCATGCACTACGCGAGCAGTTCTCGCGCGTGCGCATCTTCGCGTTCATCGACTCCACCGACGAGGTGACGCGATTCTTCGATTCCGGTTCCGATCTCGGAGCCGCGATGAGCCGAATCATCGGCGAATCCGATCTCGTGACGTACGACGGACACTCGGACTACGGCCATGCACTGACGACGTTCGACGAGAAGTACGCCCATGCGGTCACCAGTCGCAGTTCGGTGCTGATTCTCGGTGACGCCCGCACCAACTACCGCGAGCCGAAGCTGCCGGCGTTGGCGCACATCGTGTCGGTGGCCAAGCATGCGTACTGGCTCAATCCGGAACCGAAATCGCAGTGGGGTTCCGGCGATTCGGCGGCCAAGGTGTACTCCGACGTGATCGCGATGCACGAGTGCCGATCGGCTCAGCAGCTCGCCACCGTGGTCTCGCGTCTGCTTCCGGTGTGAGGCGTGTGACGCCCAGCGGCAACCCGGACGTAGAATCGGCGGTTGTGCAGCGCGAATCCGAACCCGGCGACGATACCGGTAGGCAGTCCGTCCGCCGTTTGGGCGTGATGGGCGGCACCTTCGACCCGATTCATCACGGGCACCTCGTCGCCGCCAGCGAAGTGGCGAACAAGTTCGCTCTGGACGAGGTGATCTTCGTCCCCACCGGAAACCCGTGGCAGAAGGAAGGCAAGTCGGTCAGCCCGGCAGAGGATCGCTACCTGATGACCGTCATCGCGACGGCGTCCAATCCGAGATTCTCGGTCAGCCGGGTGGACGTCGACCGGGAGAAGTCCACCTACACCGTCGACACCCTGCGCGATCTGCGATCGCAGCATCCCAATGCCGAGCTGTTCTTCATCACCGGCGCCGACGCGCTCGAGTCGATCCTCACGTGGCAGAACTGGGAGGAGCTGTTCGAGCTCGCCAAGTTCGTCGGCGTCTCGCGTCCCGGGTTCGAGCTCGGCGTCGAACATCTGGCCAACCACCTTCGATCGCTACCCGCGGACACTCTCACATTGATGGAAATCCCTGCACTCGCGATATCGTCGACGGACTGTCGACTTCGAGCCGGTGAGAATCGGCCGGTCTGGTACCTCGTACCGGACGGCGTCGTGCAATACATCTCGAAGAGGAATCTCTACAGACCACGAGGCGCTCAGCGTCTCGACGGATCCGTCACCATGTCGGAACCAGCGCCCCAGAAGAAGCAACCGGCAGGGTCGGTCACCAGCGCAATGACCGAGAACCCGAGCCATACGAGTGGGAGTACACCGAAGTGACTGCAACAGCCGAAGCCGCCGAGATGGCGCGGATCGCCGCGCTCGCAGCCGACGACAAACTGGCCGGCGACGTGGTGATTCTGGACGTCTCCGATCAGCTCTACATCACCGATTGCTTCGTCATCGCCTCCGCGCCCAACGAGCGTCAGGTCAACGCGATCGTCGAGAACATCGAGGACCAGCTGCGTGAGGCCGGACACAAGCCGGTCCGCCGCGAGGGCACCAGAGAAGGCCGTTGGGCGCTGCTGGACTACTCCGACATCGTCGTGCACGTCCAGCACAACGAGGAGCGGAACTTCTATGCACTCGAGCGGTTGTGGAAGGACTGCCCGACCATCGAGGTTCCCGGTCTCGGACAGCATCCGGCTCCGGAATCGGAGCAATGATCAGACGGCTCATCCTGCTTCGGCACGGTCAGACGGAGTACAACGCCACCGACCGCATGCAGGGTCAGCTCGACACCGATCTGTCCGAGCTCGGCCGCAGCCAGGCGAAGACGGCCGCCGCCGAGCTGGCGACGCGTGATCCGATCAGGATCGTCTCCTCGGATCTGCGGCGAGCTCTGGACACTGCGAACGCGCTCGGAGACGCAGCCGGTGTGACGGTGTCGACGGACGAGCGTCTGCGCGAGACCCATCTCGGTCAGTGGCAAGGGCTCACCCACACCGAGGTCGACGACATCGCTCCCGGGGCACGACCGGCCTGGCGCGCGGACGCCACCATTGCCCCACCCGGTGGGGAGAGCCGCATCGACGTTGCCCGACGCAGCGTGCCGCTGGTTCGTGAACTCACGGCAGGCGTCCCCGAGTGGGGTGCAGGCGGCAGCGAGCGACCGCTCGTCCTCGTCGCGCACGGAGGTCTGATCGCGGCGCTCACCGCCGCGCTGCTCGATCTACCGACCGATCGCTGGCCGGTACTCGGAGGCCTCGCGAACACCAGCTGGGTTCAGCTCGGCGCGCACGGCCCCGGCGAGAACCCGTCCTGGCGACTGGACGTGTGGAACGCCTCCGCGCGGGTGGCCAGTGACGTCCTCTGAGACGGCGCGGCCCGCGCTGCTCGTCCTCGCGGACTCGTTGAGCTACTACGGACCCGAGGGCGGACTGCCCGTCGACGACCCGAGACTGTGGCCCAATCTCGTTGCAGCGGAACTGGATTGGACGGTCGAGTTGGTTGCGCGCATCGGCTGGACGAGTCGTGACGCGTGGTGGGCCCTGACCCAGGATCCGCGAGTGTGGGCAGCCATTCCCCGTGCCGGTGCCGTCGTGCTCGGAATCGGCGGCATGGATTCGCTCCCGTCACCGCTGCCGACTGCGCTCCGGGAGCAGATCAGATACGTCCGACCGCCTGCCCTGCGGCGCGTGGTTCGCGCGGGATACCAAGCGGTGCAACCCGTTCTGTCGCATCTCGGTTGGCCCGTCGCGCTGCCGCCGCGGCTCAGCGTCGAGTATCTGGAACAGACCCGTGCGGCACTGGCGTACGTGCGTCCCGAACTTCCCGTCATCGGAACCTATCCATCGGTGCACCGCTGCGATGCGTACGGCAAGGTGCACTCCGGTCGCGAACCCGCCGTACGCGCACTGCGTGCGTGGAGCTTGGACAGGAACGTCCCCATGGTCGACCTCGCCGACGCCGTACGACCGAACATCGAGTCCGAGGACGCGAACCCCGACGGCATCCACTGGGGATGGGACGCCCACATCGCAGTCGCCGATGCGATGCTCGAGGTGCTGCGACCCGTCGCCGCCGCCCGATCGATGACCGAAACGCCGTGACCGTCGCCGTCGTCACCGACTCCTCCTCCTGCCTGCCGGCCTCACTCGCCGCAGAGCGAGGCATCACGCTGGTGCCACTGCACGTGCTGGTCGACGGAATCGACCACCGTGAGGGTATCGACGAGATTCCCGATCAGTCCTCTTCGGGCAAGCAGGTGACCACTGCGGGGGCCTCTCCGGGTGAGCTCACCGAGGTCTACGCCGCGGCTCTCGAACGCAGTCGAGGTGCCGGTGTGGTGGCACTGCACATCTCTCGGGGACTGTCGAGCACCTGGGAAGCTGCGCGCCAGGCCGCAGATCACGTGGGCTCGGCCGTCCGAGTCGTCGATTCCGCCTCGGCCGGAATGGGACTGGGCTTCGCAGTGCTGGCTGCGGCAGCCACCGCCGCCGGGGGAGCAGAACTGGACGCGGTGTACCGCGACGCCGTCGCCGCGTCGACGACGTCGCGATGCTTCATCGTCGTCGATCGACTCGACCACCTGCGACGCGGCGGCCGAATCGGTGCCGCTGCCGCATTGCTCGGCACGGCGCTGGCGATGAAGCCGGTCCTGCACATCACCGACGGCAAACTCGTGTTGCGGGAGAAGACGCGGACCTCGTCCAAGGCGCTGACCAAGCTGGTCGATGCAGCCGTCGCTGCCGCGGAGGAGGTCGGTGACGAATCGGGGGTTGCGCTCGCGGTGCACCACATGCAGTGCCCCGAGCGGGCCGAGGACGTAGCCGCGATGCTGACCTCCCGGATACCGCATTCGACCAGCATCGACGTCTATCCTTTCGGTGCCGTTCTGGGTGCTCACGTAGGCCCGGGCGCGGTCGGTGTCGTCGTGGCGTCCGGACGTCGATAGGCGCGTCGCGTCCCGCGTTCATCCACAGCCTCCGGGTTCGTGCACAGGGCAGTCTGCGACCTGCAGTCCTCGGTGAACGAACCGATCGTGCGCACTAGCGTCCTCGAGCATGGGCGGCAACGACGATCGGGCGCACACGGTGGCGCGATTGAACTCCGTGCGCAGACAACACGATTCCTCCCGCGATCGTGCCGTGCCCGAGGGCGTGCGACCCGACGCCGAGTCCACGGATCCGGATTGGATGCTGCCGGAAGCACAACGAGAAGGTGCCCCGTGGTCGGCCCTGCTGCCGGCGCGGTGGCGATCCGCCCGCGTGAACCCGGGGAAACAGGGGGCGCTGGCGATGGCGGCGGCCGGGGTCTTCGTCGTGCTGGTCGCGGGATTCGCGGTGGCCAGGGACGCACCGAGTCCCGCACCGGCACCACCCCTCGCTGTGGTCGCGACCGAGAGCTCGGACACCGATGGCACGGTGGATACCGATCGCACGGTGGATTCTGTGCCGACCGCCGAGGCCGAACTCGTGGTGAGCGTCGTCGGGCTCGTGACGCGTCCCGGATTGGTTCGGCTGCAACCGGGTTCGCGAGTTGCCGACGCGCTGGCCGCGGCAGGCGGCGCTGTCGAGGGTGCCGACCTGCTGGCGCTCAACATGGCCGCGCGAGTCGCCGACGGTGATCAGGTCGTCGTCGGCGTCGTGCCGCCCGAGGCAGCTCCACCGGTCAGCAGTACGACATCGGAGATCGAGGCATCGACAGACGGTAGCGGCGTACCGGCCGGGGTCGGAGGTTCCGCGCCCGGCGGGACGGTGGACCTCAACGCCGCGACCGTGGCAGAACTGGACGCGTTGCCCGGGGTAGGGCCGGTCACCGCGACTTCGATCGTGAAGTGGCGAGAGATCAACGGCCGCTTCACATCCGTGGATCAGTTGTCGGAGGTGGACGGCATCGGGCCCGGCAGACTGGCGAAGATCCGCGACCTGGTGCACGTCGGATGACCACCGGTGCCGCGTCCGCCCCTGCGCCACAGACCGAGGATCTTCTGCCGTTCGACGTGCGACTGGTTCCGGCCGCTGCGGTGTGCTGGTCGATCACCGCGGTCGGAATTCTCGGAGGACCCGCTGCTGCCCTGGCTGCTACCGCCTCGGCGGTTGCGGTGGTCCTGCTCCTCGCGGTGGTACTGCACGGGTTGTCTGTTCGGCGTGCCTGGCCGGGTCCGAGTCGGTCCGGTGTGGCGGCGGTGATCGTGCTGGCGCTGTGCTTCGGGGGAGCGATCTGGCTTCAGATGCGCTCGCTGGCAGAGCATCCCGTGGCGGCGGCGGCAGAGAACGGAGCCTGGATCACCGCGACGGTGCGGCCGGCGGAGGACCCGCGCCGTCTGACGGCTCCCGGGCCCGCGACCGTGATGGTGAGGGCCGCGATGACGCGCGTCGACGTGGGCGGCGAGGCGTGGAACGTCGGTGGAATGGTGTCGATCATCGCACCGGAGTCCAGTTGGTCGGCATTGCTGCCGGGCCAGGTGGTCACCGTGCGGGGCAGGCTCGGCGAGCCGATTCGGTCGGACATGACCGTGGCCGTGATCCGCACTTCGGGTCCGCCGGTCACCGTGGACGAGCCTGGAACGATCTCTGCTGCGGCCGGCACTTTCCGATCGAATTTGGCTGCGGTGGCGCAGAATTCGATGCCACCCGATCGTGCGGGTCTGCTGCCCGGTCTCGTGGTCGGCGACGTGTCGCGGCTGGACGAGACGGTATCGGACAATTTTCGGGCGGCAGGCCTCACACATTTGACGGCTGTGTCCGGAGCGAACTTCTCGATCCTGATCGGTGCGATTCTGTTGGTGTTGCGAGGTGTCGGGGTCGGACCCCGCACCACGGTCGCGGTGGCGTTCGTCGTCCTCGTGGCGTTCGTGATCGTGGCCCGGCCGTCGCCGAGTGTGCTGCGGGCGGCAGTGATGGGGTCGATCGGCTTGGTGGCGTTGGTCACCGGCAGGCGCAGGCAAGCGGTACCGGCACTGTGCGGTGCGGTGTTGGGGCTACTCGCGTGGTGGCCGAGGCTCGCGGTGGACGTCGGGTTCGTGCTGTCGGTGTTCGCCACCGCCGGGCTCGTACTCGTCGCTCCGATCTGGGTCGACTGGCTTCGGGCCCGTGGCTGGCCGAGAGCTGCAGCGGAAGTGGTGGCGGTCGCCGCGGCAGCGCACGCGGTGACGGCGCCGATGGTCGCAGCCGTGTCAGGAACGTTCAGCGTAGTGGGAGTGGCCGCGAACGTGCTGGTGGCACCGGTCGTCGCTCCGATCACCGTGGTGGGCTTTCTGACGGCGGTGACCGCCACCGCCAGCACCTCGCTCGCGGAGCTGATCGCGCAGTTGGTGTCGGCACCGCTGTGGTGGCTGATCACGGTGGCAGAGAGGGCCGCGTCGGTGCCGGGCGCGGGCGTCGTGGTCCCCGATGGCGTCGGGGGCGCAGCACTGGCAGCGTTCTCGACGACCGCGCTGCTGACGGCGTTGCGCTTCAAGGTGTTTCGGTGGACGGCCGCGGCCGTAACGATGGCGACACTCGCGATGTGGACGGCGCACGTTCTGTGGTGACCGCTCGGTCTTCGAGCGGATGCTCGCAGTGTCGGTCGCACATGGCACGATCATGGTCGTGACTTCGAGTGTGGCTCCTCTGCATCTGGTCCTCGGCGACGAGGAACTTCTGATGGATCGCGCGGTAGCCGCGATCGTGGCTCAGGTGCGTGCGAATGCTGCGATTCCGGGGGAGGACCTGCCGGTCACGCGGTTGCGCACCGGTGATGCCAGTGCCCCGGAACTCGCCGAACTGCTCAGTCCCTCGCTGTTCGCCGAGGATCGCGTCGTGGTGCTCGAGGCCGCGGCCGAGGCAGGCAAGGACGCTGCTGCTCTGGTACTCGACGCCGCTACCGATCCGCCCGAGGGTGCAGTGGTGGTTGTCATGCACTCCGGCGGCGGCCGGGCCAAGGCGATGGTCGGTGCGCTGCAGAAATGCGGTGCTCAGGTGCACGAGTGCGCCAAGCTCACCAAGCCCGCCGAACGTATCGACTTCGTACGCGGAGAGTTCCGTACCGCCGACGTCCGGGTGAGCGGCGACGTGATCGAGGCGGTCGTCGAGTCGGTGGGCAACGAGCTTCGCGAATTGGCGTCGGCCTGTTCGCAGTTGGTCTCCGATACCGGGGGCAAGGTCGATCTCGCCGCGGTACGTCGGTACTACTCCGGCAAGGCCGAGGTGTCCGGGTTCGACGTCGCAGACAAGGCGGTGATCGGAGACCGAGCCGGCGCGCTGGAGGCTCTGCGGTGGGCCATGCACCGGGGCGTGGCGCACGTGTTGCTCGCCGATGCGTTGGCCGACGCCGTCCGCACGATCGCGCTGGTGGGTTCGGCGGGCCGCGGCGACCCCTTCCGCATGGCAGGGGAGTTGGGCATGCCGCCGTGGAAGATCAAGAAGGCGCAGGGTCAGGCGCGCGGGTGGAACGGTCGATCCATCGCCCAGGCGCTGCGTGTGGTGGCGCAGTTGAACGCCGACGTCAAGGGTCAGGCAGCGGACGCGGACTATGCAGTGGAGAAAGCGGTGGCCGAGGTCGCATCACTGGGCAGGTAGCGTCGACCGACCGCAGAGCGCAGGACAAGCCCTGCGCACTGGAAGTTCGGCGCACGAGAAAGCCCGCCGCGTCCTTCTCGGATGCGGCGGGCTCGATCGAGCTCAGAGAGGTATCAGAGCTTGTTGACTGCGAGAGCCAGTGCCGACTTCTTGTTGGCTGCCTGGTTCTTGTGGATGACGCCCTTGCTGGCGGCCTTGTCGAGCTTGCGGCCTGCATCGAGAAGAATCTCGGAAGCCTTGTCCTTGTCGCCCGCAGCCTGTGCCTCGCGGAACGAGCGGATGACGGTACGAAGGGAGGACTTCACCGACTGGTTGCGCAGGCGTGCACGCTCGTTGGTGAGAATCCGCTTCTTCTGGGACTTGATATTGGCCACGCGTAAAATCCTTGTCGTCTTCGTCGGTATTCCGGTCAGGGCGATCCATGCTGGAATGCCCGAAGTCTGCTGCTGAGCGTTGGAGCCCTGCGCCGAAGATCGAGAATACCAGCACGATCGGCCAGAACCCAATCCGGACCGGGGTGACGATGCGTTTCAAGAAATTAACGCTTCTACCGCGCCTAACTCCTGTCTCTGTAGCAACATGGCCAGAATGAGTCCGCGATCGGCAACGCATGCCACCACCAAGGCCAAAGCGACCAAAACCAAGTCAGCGGATCGTGACGAACCCGAAGCCGACGGAGTGTTCGGCGGGTATTCCGACGTCGGAAAGTACAGTCTCGCCTTCGACGAGATGTTCGACGCCGACGGGCGCACCCGAACTCCGTACAAGGGCATCCACACCGCACTCGCCCCGGCGAACGCGGTGGACCTGGATGCGAGATCCGATGCGCTGGGACGAGCCTTCATCGACCAGGGCATCACCTTCTCTCTGTCCGGCCAGGAACGCCCCTTCCCGCTCGACCAGGTACCCCGTGTCATCGCGGCGGGCGAGTGGTCACGTCTCGAGCGCGGCATCAAGCAGCGCGTCAAAGCTCTCGAGATGTTCCTCGCCGACATCTACGGCGACCAGGAGATCCTGCGCGACGGAGTGGTACCCAAGCGGCTGGTGACCTCCTGCGAGCACTTCCACCGAGAGGCGGTCGGCATCACACCGCCCAACGGTGTGCGTATCCACGTCGCGGGCATCGACCTCATTCGCGACGCGCAGGGCACGTTCCGTGTCCTCGAGGACAACCTCCGGTCACCGTCGGGCGTGTCCTATGTCATGGAGAACCGTCGCACCATGGCCCGGGTGTTCCCCGATCTGTTCGCCAGCCACCGCGTCCGCGCCGTCGGTGACTACGCCTCGCATCTGCTGCGGGCACTGCGCGCGTCGGCCGCCCTCAACGAGGCCGACCCGACCGTGGTGGTTCTCACTCCTGGCGTCGCCAACTCGGCGTACTTCGAGCACTCGCTGCTCGCGCGACTGATGGGCGTCGAGCTCGTCGAAGGACGCGACCTGTTCTGCCGAGACAACATCGTCTACATGCGCACCACCGAGGGCGAGCGTCAGGTCGACGTCATCTACCGACGCATCGACGACGACTACCTCGACCCCATGCAGTTCCGTCCCGACTCGGTGCTGGGAGTTGCAGGTCTGGTCAATGCCGCTCGGGCAGGCAACGTCGTCATCTCGAGCGCTGTCGGGAACGGCGTCGGCGACGACAAGCTCGTCTACACCTACGTGCCGACCATCATCGATTACTACATGGGCGAGAAGCCGCTGTTGGCCAACGTCGACACGTTCCGGTGCTGGCTCGACGACGAGTGCGAGGAAGTTCTCGACCGCATCGACGAACTGGTCATCAAGCCGGTGGAAGGCTCGGGCGGCTACGGCATCGTCTTCGGGCCCGACGCCTCGCCGAAGGAACTCGCCACGATCAGCAAGAAGGTTCGCGCGGATCCGCGCGGTTGGATCGCCCAGCCCGTCGTGCAGCTCTCGACGGTGCCGACCAAGATCGGCGATCGATTGGTACCGCGCCACGTCGACCTGCGGCCGTTCGCCGTCAACGACGGCGACGACGTCTGGGTGCTGCCCGGCGGCTTGACCCGGGTCGCGTTGCCGGAGGGATCCCTGGTGGTCAACTCGAGCCAGGGCGGCGGCAGCAAGGACACCTGGGTACTCGCCACCCGAACCTCTCTGGAGGAGCAGGAGCTCGCCGGCGAGGAGATCGTCAGCGTTCCACCGGAGTCGCCGATGGCCGAACAGGGCCCGGAGCTGACGATGGACCAGCAGATGAATCAGCAACAGCAACAACAGCAGCAGCAACAGCAGGCAACGAACTCGGACTCGAACGGCGGTGGACAGTAAATGCTCGCGCGCAACGCAGAGTCGCTCTACTGGATCGGACGGTACGTCGAGAGAGCGGACGACACCGCCCGTATTCTCGATGTCACCGTCCACCAGCTTCTCGAGGACGCCACGGTCGATCCGGACCACACGTCGCGAGTGTTGTTGCGAGTGCTCGGCTTCAAGCACGAGCCGGACGTCTCGCTCGACGTGTGGTCGCTCACCGAGGTCGTCGCCTTCAGCCGGGACGGGTTGGGTTCGATCGTGGACTCACTGTCCAGCGCACGTGAGAACGCCCGTGGTGCACGAGAAGTCACGTCCAGTGAGATGTGGGAGTGCTTGAACACCACGTACAACGGTTTGAACGAGCGCATCAGGGCGTCCAAGCGCACCGGCCCGGCCGAGTTCTTCAGCTACATCGAGGAGCGCGCCGCGATGTTCGCCGGTCTCGCGGACTCCACCCTCAGTCACGACGACGGCTATCGCTTCCTCCTGCTCGGTCGCTCGGTCGAGCGCATCGACATGATCGTTCGGTTGTTGCTCTCGCGAGCCGGTGACCGTCCGTCGTCGCCGGCTTGGGTCACGGTGCTGCGCTCCGCCGGTGCTCACGACACCTACTTGCGCACCTACCGCGGCGCGCTCGACGCCCAGCGAGTTCTCGAATTCATGTTGCTGGACAGGCTCTTTCCGCGCTCGGTGTTCTACGCACTCAACGAGGCGGAACGTTCGCTCGATCAACTCGACCATCAGCCCAACAGTCGAGTCGGTGCACGCGCCGAAGCGCAGCGCCTACTCGGCCGCGCTCGTAGCGAACTCGAATTCCTCCGTCCCGGTGAAATTCTCGACGATCTGCAGGAGCGCCTGCTCTCCCTGCAGGAAACCTGCCGTGAACTCGGTGACGCGATCTCCAAGCAGTATTTCCATGCAGCTCCGTGGGTTGCGTGGACGGACGCCGGCTCGGGAACATTCGAAGATCAACTGGAAGGTGAACTGTGAGCTGGCGTATGCGTGTCGTGCACACCACGGGCTATCAGTACGACGCACCGGTGACGTCGTCGTACAACGAGGCTCGGTTGACGCCGCGAAGTGACAACCGGCAGAACGTGATTCTGAACCGAGTCGAGACCGACCCGGTGACGCGTTCCTACCGCTACACCGACTACTGGGGCACAGCGGTAACGGCGTTCGACCTGCACGCACCGCACACCGAGCTCGAGGTCACCGGATCGTCGGTGGTCGAGACCGACCCCTTCGTCTACCCGGACGAGAACGCCTCCTGGGAGGAGCTCGCGAGCGAGCAGGTGATCGATCGCTTCAACGAGGTCCTCGACAACACCGAGTACGTGCCGAAGAACAGGCAACTGGCGTCGGTGGCGAAGAAGCTGTCCAAGGGCCTACCGCCGCAGGAATCGGTGGTGGAGATCGCCAACTGGGTCAACCAGGAGATGTCCTACGTGCCGGGGACCACCGGCGTGCACACCTCGGCCGTCGAGGCGTGGTCGGAGAAGAAGGGCGTCTGCCAGGACTACGCCCACTTGACGTTGTTGATGCTGCGCAGCATCGGCATCCCCAGCCGGTACGTCTCGGGCTACCTGCACCCGAAGAAGCAGGCCGCGATCGGTGCGACCGTTGAGGGCCAGAGCCACGCCTGGATCGAGGCGTGGACCGGTGCCTGGTGGGGTTACGACCCGACCAACGCGATCGCCGTCAACGAGCAGCACGTGTCGGTCGGACTCGGCCGTGACTATGCCGACGTGCCACCGCTGAAGGGCATCTTCTCCGGCGGCGGTTCGACGGCTCTCGACGTGGTCGTGGAAATCACCCGGTTGGCGTGAGCCCGATGCGCGTTGTGCGTCCTTCGCGGGACGCACAACGCGCGCGCATCAGTTCCAGCCGAAGTCGCGACGCAATCTGTTTGCGACGGAATCGAATTGGGGCTTGCTCAGAATCGCACCCTCGCGGCGGATGCCGTCCTCGGGCACGTCGAGCACTCGATCCAGTCGAATCCAGCTCGGTCGGCCCTCGGCGTCCCAGGACCCGGACCCGATCGACTGCCAGTCACGGTCTCCGTCGCGGCTGCTCTGGCTCGACAACATCAGGCCGAGCAGGTCGTTGCCCTCGCGTCCGATGACCAGCACCGGGCGGTCCTTGCCCTGGCTGGCATCTTCCTCGTAGGTGACCCAGGTCCAGACGATCTCACCGGGGTCGGCCTTGCCGTCCAGGTCGGGGGAGTACTCGATGGTGCGGGCGCGCTGCGCTGTAGGTCTGGTCTGCGATGCCACCGGACGCCCCGGACGAGGTGCCGGAGCGGACGTGCGCGCGGCCGTTCCGCTGATCGCGTCCTTGCCCTTCTGCAGGGCTCCGGACTTCTGCAGTTGACGCAGCAGCCGAGGTCCCTCGCGCATCGCGATCTTGCCCAGTTCCTTGCCGAATCTGCTCCAGTTGCCAGCCATGCGGCGAGTGTAGCGATGCAGACGCTGCTGCTCATCGCCCGAACCGCGGCAACGTGAACACCCGACTCGGACAGCCGGGGACGGCGCACCGTTCTCGGCGTGGGACGATAGGGAAACCCGTTCGCTCATTTCGAACACGCCAGCCGAAGGATACGAGTGCCCAGCTTCGCCGACACGACGTTCACCGATCCGTCCAGGATCAGGAACTTCTGCATCATCGCCCACATCGACCACGGCAAGTCGACGCTGGCCGACCGGATGTTGCAGCTCACGGGCGTCGTCGACGACCGGTCGATGCGCGCTCAGTACCTCGACCGGATGGATATCGAGCGCGAGCGCGGCATCACCATCAAGGCGCAGAACGTCCGGCTCCCATGGGTCGTCGACGGTGAGGAGTTCGTTCTGCACCTCATCGACACGCCAGGCCACGTCGACTTCACCTACGAGGTGTCGCGCGCACTCGAGGCCTGCGAGGGTGCGGTGTTGCTCGTCGACGCCGCGCAGGGAATCGAGGCGCAGACGCTCGCGAACCTGTACCTGGCCCTGGACAAAGAGCTCACCATCATTCCGGTGCTCAACAAGATCGACCTGCCCGCTGCCGACCCGGATCGCTACGCCGCCGAGATCGCCCACATCATCGGCTGCGAGGCCGACGATGTGCTGCGCGTGTCCGGCAAGACCGGTGTGGGCGTGGAGGAACTGCTGAACGAGGTCGTCAAGCTGGTTCCGGCCCCGGTCGGCAATCCCGACGGCCCGGCCCGCGCGATGATCTTCGACTCGGTCTACGACACCTACCGCGGAGTCGTCACCTACGTCCGCGTCGTCGACGGTGCACTCAACCCGCGCGAGAAGGTCACGATGATGTCGACCGGCTCGACGCACGAGCTGCTCGAGGTCGGGATCGTCTCTCCCGATCCGAAGGCGACCAAGGGCCTCGGCGTCGGCGAAGTGGGCTACCTCATCACCGGTGTGAAGGACGTCCGCCAGTCCAAGGTCGGCGATACCGTCACCACCTTCCGCAAGGGCGCGACCGAGCCGCTGACCGGCTACCGCGAACCCCGTCCGATGGTGTACTCGGGCCTCTACCCGCTCGACGGCTCGGATTACCCCGACCTGCGCGACGCACTCGAGAAGCTGCAACTCAACGACGCGGCCCTGACCTACGAGCCGGAGACCTCCGTCGCGCTGGGATTCGGCTTCCGCTGCGGCTTCCTCGGTCTGCTGCACATGGAGATCACCCGCGAGCGGCTCGAGCGGGAGTTCAACCTGGACCTGATCTCGACCTCGCCGAACGTGGTCTACCGCGTCGAAATGGAAGACGGTGCCGAACACATCGTCACCAACCCGTCGTACTGGCCCGAGGGCAAGGCGCGGGAAGTGTTCGAGCCGATGGTCAAGTGCACCATCATCTCGCCGAGCGAGTTCATCGGCTCCATCATGGAACTCTGCCAGGGACGACGCGGAGAACTCGGCGGTATGGACTACCTGTCCGAGACCCGAGTCGAGCTGCGCTACACGATCCCCATGGCGGAGATCATCTTCGACTTCTTCGACATCCTGAAGTCCCGGACGCGTGGATACGCCAGCCTCGACTACGAGGAGATCGGCGAGCAGAGCGGCGCGCTGGTGAAAGTCGACATCCTGCTGCAGGGTGAAGCCGTCGATGCGTTCTCGGCAATCGTGCACAAGGACGCTGCTGCCGCCTACGGCAACAAGATGACCACCAAGCTCAAGGAACTCATTCCGCGTCAGCAGTTCGAGGTACCGATCCAGGCCGCCATCGGCTCTCGCATCATCGCTCGCGAGAACATCCGCGCGATCCGCAAGGACGTGCTGGCCAAGTGCTACGGCGGCGACATCAGCCGTAAGCGCAAGCTGCTCGAGAAGCAGAAGGAAGGCAAGAAGCGGATGAAGACGATCGGTCGCGTCGAGGTGCCGCAGGAAGCCTTCGTCGCCGCTCTGTCCTCGGAATCCTCGTCGGACAAGCCGAAGAAGTAGAGCAGCTCCCGGTTGCCGGCAGCGACCTCACACACTTTCTGTCGACTGCGCGCCCCCGCTCACCTCGGAGCAGGGGCGCGCAGTTGTCAGCAGGGACGCGCGGTCCCCACCGAATCCGGTCACGAACGGCGCGCGAGTACATTTCGAAACTGTGACGACCCCGATTCTGAAGCAGCTACGTGTTCCCGTCGTCGGTGCGCCGATGGCAGGCGGCCCGAGTACTCCCGAACTCGCCCGTGCAGTCTCGGAGGCGGGTGGGCTCGGCATGATCGCCGGTGCGTTGCTGACGCCCGACGCCTTTGCGGCGCAGATCGATTCGGTCCGCGATCTGCTGTTCGGAGTCAATCTCTTCCTGCCCGAGGAGCCATCGGGTGCGGACGTGAAGTCCTACGCCGAGCACCTCGCGTCCTGGTTCGAGCGTTTCGACGCGGAGCCGGGAGAGCTGGTCCGACGCGACGACTTCTACGCCGAGAAGTTCGCCTGGTTGCTCGCGCACCCGGTACCGCTGGTGTCGAGCACGTTCGCGACGTTCGACGCGGACGAAGTCGCGCAACTGCACGCCGTAGGAACGGAGGTGTGGGCCACCGTCGCCACCCCGTCGGACGCATCGGTGGCCACCGCCAACGGTGTGGACGCTCTCGTGGTGCAGGGACCCGAAGCGGGCGGGCATCGCGGCACCTTCGACGGCTCGGCCCCCGACGAGCCGCTGACCGAACTGCTGACCGCGGTGCGTGAGATATCCGATCTACCGCGAATCGCCGCCGGCGGACTGATGGACGGCAACGCCATGGCGCCACTGCTCGATTCGGGTGCCGCACATGCCGCGCAGCTCGGAACCGCGTTTCTGAACACACCCGAGGCCGGCACCAAGCCGGTGCATCGACAGCAACTGACCGTCGCTTCCGACACTGCAGTGACCAGGGCGTTCTCCGGCCGACCTGCGCGGGGGTTGGTGAACGAGTTCATGCGCGAGAACTCCGAGGCCGCACCACTGGCGTATCCCGATCTGCACTACCTGACCGCGCCGATGCGGGCGAAGGCCGCGGCTGCGGGTGATCCGTCCGGACTCTCGATGTGGGCCGGCACCGGTTTTCGCCGGGCACAGGCGAAGCCCGCGGCCGAGCTGATCGCCGAATGGGCGAGGCAACTCGGCCGCTGAGCCCTCCCGCTCAGGGGTTGGAGTGGGCGGGCTGGAAGTGCCCTGCCACCTGAGCTTCCTCGGCGCGGATGACGTGCACCACCGCGTTGATCAACGCGAGATGGGTGAACGCCTGCGGGAAGTTGCCGAGATGGCGGCCGGTGCGATGGTCGATCTCCTCGGCATAGAGCTTGAGTGGGCTCGCATACCCGAGCAGACGCTCGCAGAGGTGCTTGGCGCGAGGAAGTTCGCCGATCTCGACCAGCGCCGACACGAGCCAGAACGAGCAGATCGTGAACGTCCCTTCCTCGCCCGCCAGACCGTCGTCGGTGGTGTCGGTTCGGTAGCGCAGGACCAGGCCGTCCTCGGTCAACTCGTCGGCGATGGCCAGCACCGTCGCACGGATGCGTTCGTCCTCGGCAGGCAGGAACCGAAGCAGCGGTGCCAGCAGCAGTGACGCATCCAGCGACGGGTCACCGTAGCGCTGAGTGAGAACACCCCGAGAGTCGGTGCCGTTCTCGAGAATGTCCGCCTTGATCTCGTCGGCGATCTCGTTCCACTTGGCCGAATACTCCGTCTCGCCGTGGATGTCGGCGAGCTTGGCACCTCGGTCGAGCGCAACCCAGCACATGAGCTTCGACGAGGTGAAGTGCTGCGGTTCACCGCGCACCTCCCAGATGCCGCGATCGGGCTTGCGCCAGTTGGCGATCGCCTCCTCCACCTGTCGCCTGAGCAGGGGCCACAGGAATTCGGGCACGTGCTCGCGCGACTTGACATGCAGGTACACCGAATCGAGCATCGTGCCCCAGATGTCGTGCTGCTCCTGGTCGTAGGCTCCGTTGCCGATACGTACCGGACGTGCGCCGTCGTATCCGGACAGGTGCGGCAGCTCGCTCTCGTCGAGCGTTTTCTCGCCACCGATGCCGTACATGACCTGGAGGGGATTGACCTCGCCGTTCGCCGTTGTCGCCACGTCGGACATGAACGCGAAGAAGTCGTTGGCCTCGCGGTCGAGTCCGAGTGTGTACAGGCCCCACAGCGCGAACGTCGAATCACGCACCCAGGTGTAGCGATAGTCCCAGTTACGTTCTCCACCAGGGGTTTCCGGAAGCGACGTGGTCGACGCAGCCAGCAGGGCACCGGTGGGGGCGTAGGTCAGACCCTTGAGTGTCAGGGCGCTGCGCTGCAGGTAGCCTCGCCACGGGTGATCGGGGAATCGGCCGATCGTGATCCACTGCCGCCAGCATTCGGAGGTGCGCCACATCTTGTCCGCGGCTTCGTCGAACGTCTGCGGCGCAGGCAGATCCGACCACGAGAGAGCAACGAAGACGTTGTCGCCCTCGGTCATTCGGGTGCGGGCGCGGGCTTCGCGTCCTTCGATGCCGATGCGGAGGTTGGTGGTCAGCTTCAACGTGGGCTGATCACCGCCCGCGCTGGCCTCGCAGGTGGCGGTGGTTTCCTCGTACACCTTGCCGGTGTACTCCCACTTCGCGGGCGCGCGGTGGTAGTCGAAGGCCGGCTCGCAGCTCATCTCGAGTTCGACCGTTCCGCTGACGCACTTGATGGTGCGCAGCAGGATGTGTTCGGCGTCCCAGTCGCTCGGTGCGCGCTTGTGAGTACGAGAGCGCTGGTCGGTGTTGTGCCACGGTCCCATGACGAGTGCATCGCGCACCACGAGCCAGCCGGTTTCGGTCTGCCACGTCGTCTCGACGATCAGGCCACCGGGCAGGTATCGCCGCGCTGCGGGCACCGATTGACCGTACGGCCCGACCCGGAAGTGTCCCGCGCTGCGATCGAGGACCGCGCCGAAGATACTGGGGGAGTCAGGGCGAGGCACGCACATCCACTCGACCGATCCGTTGCGAGCGATCAGACAGGTCGTCTCGCAGTCCGAGAGGAACGCGTAGTCGTCGATCGGCGGAAAGGCACTGCGATAGGACGTCAGGGTGGACACCGGTGCGTCGGTGCTGCCCAACGCTCCCTGAACTTCGACCCCGCCCAGACCTGGATGCCCCGACCCCATGGCGGGCTCGTCGGCCACCGGGGGCACTGGCGAAACATCTTCGTATGCCGTCATGGCGTAATCATCGACCGATCCACGGCATGCGTCCACTGCTGGTCGTCGGTCGGCGTGGCGTGAGAGCGGAACGAGCTGGTTTAAGCTGCGAGGGTGGAATCGATCGCACGCTGGTGGGACGGCGTCGAACTGTGGGTGACGGGTTTGCCGTTCGTGCCACAGTCGATAGTCGTGCTGCTGGTCATCGTGCCTACCGCGTTCCTGCTGGCACGTGTCTTCGATCGCGTGCTCGCGGTGGTTCTGCACCTGCTCGGGCGTGATGCACGGGCTGCTCGCGACGCGGAGCTGACGGGTGCGACCACCGCTACGACGAAGGATGGACAGTAATGCCTCGGTCTCGGGTCACGTTGGCGCTCATCGCGCTCCTGGTGCTGGTTGTCATCGCCTGGTTGCTGACTCGCTAGCCGATTAGAGTCGGTCCGGATCCTCTGCTAGATTCCTGACCGTGTCTTCTGCCGCCGAGTACCGCGTCCGCCATCAGTTGGCGTTGATTGCTGTCGGCATCCTGGCAGTCGCCGATATCGACTGTTGTTGATTTCTTCCTTCGTCGAATCGGTTCCGTCGATCCGTTGCCCGCGCGCCTGCATCTCGCGGTCGGGTTCGTGGCGAACCCTCTGTGGTTCACGGTGATCTCGCGATGGCACGCGGACACGGTGGTGCTCCGGTTCGACTTCGGCCATGTCGACTTCTGCCCAGCTCGCATTCACTGCACATCATCACGAAAGGTCCTCTCTCGATGAGGCACAACTCTCGCTACCTACTGACCACCTTCGCGGCCGTGGGAACCCTTCTCCTCACTGCATGCGGGGGTGGATCGAGTGACGTCGTCGGCGGTGAGCCGGACACCGCCAGCGGTCCCGCATTGACTCTCGTGGGGTACGCCGTACCCAAGAACGGTTGGGACGCAATCGGTCCGGCGTTCGCAGCCACCGAGGACGGCGAGGGCACGGCGATCAACGCCGACTACGGCGCATCGGGCAATCAGTCTCGCAAGGTGGCCGACGGCGCACCCGCCGATATCGTCAATTTCTCGGTCGAACCCGACATCACCCGTCTGGTGCAGGCGGGCAAGGTCGACGAGGACTGGAACCAGAATGCCTACGGCGGAGTGCCGTTCGGCTCCGTGGTGACCATCGTCGTGCGCGAGGGCAACCCCAAGAACATTCGTACCTGGGACGATCTGATCAAGCCCGACGTTCAGGTGATCAGCCCCAGCCCGCTCAGCTCGGGCTCGGCCAAGTGGAACCTGCTCGCCCCGTACGCGGCGAAGAGCAACGGCGGCCAGGACAGGCAGGCCGGTCTCGATTTCGTTCGCACCCTCGTCGCCGATCACTTCCCGGTTCAGCCCGAATCCGGCCGCGCCGCAACCGAAGCCTTCCTGCAGGGCCAGGGTGATGCGTTGCTCAGCTACGAAAACGAGGCGCTGCTCATCGAGGAGCAGGGACAGAACGTCGAGCACGTGGACGTTCCCGTCACGTTCCGCATCGACAATCCAGTGGCCGTGATCAACAGCAGTGCCAACCTCGACCGCGCCAATGCGCTGAACGATTTCATCTACACCGACGAGGGGCAGAGGATCTGGGCGGAGTCGGGCTTCCGACCGACGAACCCCGACATCGCGTCGGAGTACTCCGACAAGTTCTTCACCCCCGAACAGCTGTACACCATCGATGATCTCGGTGGTTGGACCCAGGTGGATGCCGATCTGTTCGGTGACAGCGGTGCGATCACGACGATCTATCAGGAAAGTACTCGGTAGCGATCGATGTCATCTTCGACCACCGAAGCCGCAGCTGCGGGTTCGACCGTCTCGCCCGGCACGAGACCACGGTTTCGTGCCGGGCGGGAAGGCCGAAAGTTCAGGGGTCCGGGATCGGTGGGGCCGTTCGGCCTCGGAGTCGCCGTGTTGTGGCTCAGCGTGATCGTGCTGCTTCCGTTGGCAGCATTGACGGTTCAGTCGTTCGACGGCGGTCTGGCCGGCTTCTGGGATGCGGTCACCGTGCCGCGTGCACTGGCCACGTTCAAGGTCACCCTCCTGGTGTCCGTGGCGGCGGCGGTGATCAATCTGTTCCTGGGAACCCTCATCGCGTGGGTCCTGGTGCGGGACGAATTCCCGGGTAAGCGATTCGTCAACGCCCTGATCGATCTGCCGTTCGCGCTGCCGACCATCGTGGCCAGCCTGGTGTTGCTGTCTCTCTACGGACCGGCGAGTCCGATCGGATTGGTGTTCAACGCAACCAAGCCCGCGGTGATCGTCGCGCTGCTGTTCGTCACGTTGCCGTTCGTGGTGCGTGCGGTGCAACCGGTGCTGATCGAGCTGGACAAGGACGTCGAGGAGGCGGCCGCCTCACTGGGTGCGAACAACTGGACCATCTTCCGGCGCATCGTGCTGCCGGTGCTGTTGCCCGCCGTGCTGTCGGGAGGAGGTCTCGCGTTCGCCCGCGCGATCGGCGAATTCGGATCGGTGGTGCTCATCGGAGGCAACATCCCGAACGACACGCAGGTGGCGTCGCAGTACATCCGCGAACTCATCGAATACGACCGGCCCACCGATGCCGCCGCGATCTCGGTGGTGCTGTTGGCGATCGCGTTCGCAGTGTTGTTCGTACTTCGCGTGGTGGGCAATCGGCTGGCCCGACGTGAGGAGCAGATCTCGTGAAAATCGGCCTGCCGATCAAATTGACGCTGCGCACCGTGGCTCTGCTCTACCTCGCCGTTCTGGTGCTGTTCCCCCTCGGGGCAATTCTCTATCGCACCTTCGAGAACGGCGTGGTGACGTTCTTCGAGCAGATCACCACGCCTGCAGCTCAATCCGCCCTGCAGTTGTCTCTGCTCATCGTCGCGATAGTGGTTCCGATCAACATCGTGTTCGGCGTCATCACTGCATTGGCGCTCGTGCGAGGACGGTTCCGCGGCAAGGGCGTACTCGAAGCCGTCGTCGATCTGCCGTTCGCGGTGTCGCCGATCATCACGGGCGTTGCGCTGATCCTGTTGTGGGGAGCCAACGGATGGTTCGGTGGCGTCGAGAGCCTCGGCTTCAAGGTCATCTTCGCACTTCCCGGCATGGTCATCGCGACGATCTTCGTCACGCTTCCGTTCGTCGTGCGCGAGGTCGAACCCGTGCTCTACGAAATCGGTGAGGAGCAGGAAGAGGCCGCCTCGACGCTGGGTGCGTCGTCGTGGCAGACGTTCTGGCGCATCACTCTTCCGGCGATCCGGTGGGGCCTGACCTACGGTGTCGTACTCACCGTCGCGCGTTCGCTCGGCGAGTTCGGTGCCGTCATCATGGTCTCGACCAACCTGCCCGGCATCTCTCAAACACTGACGCTGCTGGTCAATTCACGATACGAGGACTTCAACCAACAGGGCGCGTACGCCGCGTCCACACTGCTCATGGCGATCGCCGTCATCGTGCTGCTGTTGATGACTGCCCTCGACAAGAAGAGGACGAAACAATGACCGAGGCATCCCCCGAGATCGAGATCTCCGTCGTTGGCGGCAACAAGCACTACGGCGATTTCGCCGCGCTCGACAACGTCAGCATCGACATTCCCAAGGGATCGCTGACGGCGCTGCTCGGACCCAGTGGTTCGGGCAAGTCCACTCTGCTTCGCTCCATCGCCGGACTCGAGCAGCTCGACTCCGGTCGAGTGGTGCTCGCAGGCCAGGATGTGACGTGGGTGAGTCCGCAGCGCCGCGAGATCGGATTCGTCTTCCAGCACTACGCGGCGTTCAAACACCTGACGGTGCGTGACAACGTCGCGTTCGGCCTTCAGATTCGCAAGCGGCCCAAGGCCGAGATCGCCAAGAAGGTCGACGAGTTGCTCGAGATCGTGGGGCTGGCCGGTTTCCAGACCCGCTACCCGGCGCAGCTGTCCGGTGGACAACGCCAGCGCATGGCACTGGCTCGCGCTCTCGCCGTCGACCCGCAGGTGCTGCTGCTCGACGAGCCCTTCGGCGCGCTCGACGCGAAGGTGCGTGCCGATCTGCGGACGTGGCTGCGTCGGCTGCACGACGAGGTCCACGTCACCACCGTGCTGGTGACCCACGATCAGGAGGAGGCGCTCGACGTCGCCGACCGGATCGCGGTGCTGAACAAGGGCAGAATCGAACAGGTCGGCACCCCGGAGGATCTCTACGATCGCCCGGCCAACAACTTCGTGATGTCGTTCCTCGGTCAGGTGGCCAGGCTCAACGGACTTCTGGTGCGGCCGCACGACATTCGCGTCGGACGCGACCCGTCGTTGGCGCAGGCTCAGGCGAGCGGGACGGCCGAATCGGCCGGTGTGACGCGTGCCGTCGTCGAGCGGGTGGTGCACCTCGGCTTCGAGGTGAAGGTCGAATTGAAGAACGCGGCAACCGGTGAACTGTTCGCGGCCCAGATCACCCGCGGAGACAGCGAGGCTCTCGGCCTGCGCGAGGGCGAGACCGTCTACGTACGAGCCACCCGTGTGCCCACGATCGCCGACGCCACCGACTCGCGTGCGACGGTGGAGTCGTAGCGGCGCGAGGCCAGTTCGGCCACGGCCGGGTGCGCGCCGATGACCTCGGCGTGCACCACGTCCGGTAGGCCTGCCACCGACGCTTCGATCCGGTCGGTGAGCAGTCCCGGGGCCAGGAACCAAGGTGCCACGACGATGCGGTCGGCTCCCAGCGCGCGCAGCTGTGCGATCGCGTCGGTGGGGGACGGGGAGACCGATGTGGCGAAGCAGGTCACGGCTCCGGCCCAGTGCGTCCCGGCGAGCAGCTTCTGTGCGATCACACGGGTGCGCTGATTCGCCGGTGCCACCGAGGAGCCGACGGCGGCCAGGGCGATGCCGACCGTCGAATCGGAGACTCCGACACCGGTATCGGCGATCCGATCACGGACCGCCTCGATGAGGAGTCGGTCGTCTCCCAGAACGTCGGCCTGCCCGATCGACACGAGAGGGTGTCGCGTCCTCGCTGCGTCCAACAGCTCGGGCAGATCGACTTTCGCGTGGAAAGCCTTGCCCAGCAACATCGGAACGGCGACGATACGGCTGTGACCGGCAGCGGCCAGGTCGTCGACCATCTGATCGACGCGGGGCTCGGAAAGATCGAGAAACGCGACACGCACGTCCAGGTCCGGTCGCCGCCGACGCAGGACGTCGACGGCGCGGTGGACCGCTGCGCTCGAGCGCGGGTCACGGCTGCCGTGGGCAACCGCGATCAGTGCGCTCACGCCGGAACTGCCGACCCCAGCTCGACGGCAGCCAGAGCGTTACCCACGAGTCCGGCAGCCAACGTGTTGCCACCGGCCGGATCGATCAGCAGGAAGCTGCCCGTGTGCCTGTTGACGGCGTAGTCGTCCGCCACGATCGGCTCGGCGACGCGCACGGAGATGCGGCCGATCTCGTTGAGCTCCAACGACTCCGGTCCTTCGTGCGCGATGAGCTCCTGCTCGTCGAACCGTTCGACCAGTGTTCCGACGATGGCCTGGGTGGTGCGAGTGCCGTGCTTGAGCAACAGACGAGCACCCGGGCGAAGCGGCTTCTCGGCGAGCCAGCACACAGTGGCCTCGAAGTCGCCGATCGGCTCGGGCGCATCCTGCGGTGAGGCGATGGTGTCGCCGCGGGAGACGTCGACGTCGTCGGCCAGGACGAGGGTGACGCTGCGTCCGGCATGAGCGGTACGCAACTCGCCGTCGGCGGTGTCTATGCGCTCGACAGTGGTTCGGGTGCCGGAGGGCAGGATGACGACCTCGTCGCCGACGTCGACGGAGCCCGCTGCGACCTGCCCTGCGTATCCGCGATAGTCCGGGAATTCCGCGGTGCGGGGCCGGATCACGTACTGCACGGGGAAACGCAGTCCGACCCGGTGCGGTTCGGCATCGACCGGAACCGACTCGAGGTGCTCGATGAGGGTCGGACCGTCGTAGTACGGGGTCTTGTCGGACTTCACCGCGACGTTGTCGCCGTGCAGTGCGGACACCGGGATCTCGATGACGTCCTCGCTGGACCACCCGAGCGAGGAGGTCAGCGAGTTGAACTCGGCCGAGATCTCGGCGAACACCGTTGCCGGGTCCTCGACCAGATCGATCTTGTTGACCGCGAGCACCAGGCGCGGAACGCCGAGCAGGGCGAGAACCGCTGCGTGCCTACGAGTCTGGGTGATGACACCCTTGCGGGCATCGACCAGAAGGATGACCAGCTGAGCCGTCGACGCGCCGGAGACGGTGTTGCGGGTGTACTGCACGTGGCCGGGGGTATCGGCGAGCACGAAGGAGCGGTGCGGCGTCGCGAAGTAGCGGTAGGCGACGTCGATGGTGATGCCCTGTTCGCGCTCGGCGCGTAGGCCGTCGACGAGCAGCGACAGATCCGGTGTCGCCAGTCCCTTGTCCACCGAGGCCCGTGTTACGGCATCGATCTGGTCTGCCAGAACGGATTTGGTGTCGTACAACAGCCGTCCGACGAGGGTCGACTTACCGTCGTCGACGCTACCTGCGGTGGCGAGGCGAAGAAGTTGCGTTCCCGTGCTGCTCATCAGAAGTATCCTTCTCGTTTGCGATCTTCCATGGCAGCCTCGGAGACGCGGTCGTCTCCGCGGGTGGCTCCGCGTTCGGTCAGTCGTGACGCCGCTACCTCGGCGAGGATTGCCTGGTTGTCGGCGGCCTCGGACAGCACGGCACCGGTGGTGGATCCGTCGCCGACGGTGCGGTAGCGCACCGACAGGGTCTGCAGCTCTTCGCCCTCGGCCGGTCCGCCCCAGACGCCGGGCGTCATCCACATGCCGTCGCGCTGATACACCGGGCGCTGGTGGGCGTAGTAGATGCTGGCCAACTCCACATCGTCACGGGCGATGTAGCGCCAGATATCGAGTTCGGTGAAGTTGCTGAGCGGGAACACACGCACCTGCTCGCCGGGAGAGTGCTTGCCGTTGTACAGGTTCCACAGTTCGGGGCGCTGCTTCTTGGGCTCCCATTGGCCGAATGCGTTGCGCAGCGAGAAGATTCGTTCCTTGGCGCGGGCGCGTTCCTCGTCGCGTCGAGCACCACCGAACACGGCATCGAACCGGTTCTCGGAGATCGCGTCGAGAAGAGGCACGGTCTGCAGCGGGTTGCGGATGCCGTCGGGACGCTCGGTGAGGCGTCCGTCGGCGAGGTACTCCTCGACGCTGGCCACGTGCAGGCGCAGGTTGTACTTGGCGACCACGTGATCGCGGAAGTCCAGCACCTCCTGCAGGTTGTGGCCGGTGTCGACGTGGAGCAGCGCGAACGGCAGGGGAGCGGGCCAGAACGCCTTGATCGCCAGGTGCAGCAGAACGGTCGAGTCCTTGCCGCCGGAGAACAGGATGACGGGGCGCTCGAACTCGCCCGCCACCTCGCGGAAGATGTGGATGGCCTCGGATTCGAGTGCGTCGAGGGTGTCGAACCGATCTGCATCGAGATGGGTTCGACCGACGGTTGCCGAGGTGAGGTCGAGTGTCATGAGGCGTGCAACCCACATTCGGTCTTGGCCTTGCCGGCCCAACGACCGCTGCGCGGGTCGGCTCCGGGGGCAGGTTTGACGGTGCACGGTGCGCACCCGATGGACGGATAGCCCTCGTCGACGAGGGGATTGACCAGAATCGAATGCTCGTCGATGTAGGCCTGCATCTGCTCGTCCGACCACGGTGCGATCGGGTTGATCTTGACCAGGCCGAAAGCGTCGTCGAACGAGATCAGCGGAGCGTTGGCACGGGTGGGGGCCTCCACTCGCCGGATACCGGTGACCCAGGCGCTGTAGTTCGCCAGTTCCTTCTTCAAGGGTGCGACCTTGCGCATCGCGCAGCACCGATTGGGCTCGCGGGCGAACAGGTCCTTGCCCTCGATCGAATCCTGTTCGGCGACAGTCTTCTCGGCGCGGGCATTGACGACATTGACGCCGTAGACGGCCTCGACGGCGTCGCGCGTTCCGATGGTCTCGGCGAAGTGGTAGCCGGTGTCGAGGAACAGCACGTCCACACCCGGGTGAACCTGTGCGGCGAGGTGAACGAGAACCCCGTCCTGCATGTTGGAGGCAACGATGAAGTCGTTACCGAAGGTGTCCTCGGTCCACTGCAGCAGCTCCAGTGGGCTCGCCCCGTCGAGTTCGCGGGCACCGCGCTCGGCGATGTCCTTCAGTTCCTCCACCGTCAAATTCAGCCTGGTACTCATCGCAAATCCGCCTCGTCTGCTCGCACGGCCCACTGAGCGAACCGTTCGCCGTCCTCGCGGTGCTTGTCGAAATTGCGCACCACTCTGTCGATGTAATCTCCCAGCTCGGAGCTGTTCACCTTGTGCTGGCGCAACTTTCGGCCGAACGCACTGTCCAGACCGAGGCTGCCTCCGAGATGAACCTGGAAACCCTCGATCTGATTCCCGGCTCCGTCGTCGACCAACTGCCCCTTGAAGCCGATGTCCGCGATCTGCGACCGCGCGCACGAGTTGGGGCAGCCGTTGATGTTGATCGTGATCGGAACGTCGAGTCGACTGTTGATGTCGGACAGGCGCTCTTCGAGCTCCGGCACCAGAACCTGTGAACGCTTGCGGGTTTCGGCGAACGAGAGCTTGCAGAACTCGATGCCGCTGCAGGCCATCAGGTTCTTGCGCCAGTGCGACGGCCGGGCAGGAAGGCCCAGCGCATCGAGATCGGAGATCAGCTGTTCGAGCGTCTCGTCGGGAACGTCGAGCACGATCAGCTTCTGGTACGGCGTGAATCGCACGCGATCCGATCCGGCCTTCTCGGCGGCGTCGGCGACGGCGGCGAGGACAGTGCCCGAGACACGGCCCGCGATGGGTGCGACGCCGACGGCGTTGAGGCCGTTCTTGAGCTTCTGGATGCCGACGTGGTCGCGGGGCCGAGCGGGCTTCTCGGGAGCCGGGCCGTCGATGAGCTTGCGGTGCAGGTACTCGTCTTCGAGGACCTGGCGGAACTTCTCGATGCCCCAGTCCTTGATGAGGAACTTCAGGCGCGCCTTGGTGCGAAGCCGGCGGTATCCGTAGTCGCGGAAGATCGAGACGACGCCCTCCCACACATCGGGAACGTCCTCGAGCGGGACCCAGACGCCGACGCGCTGCGCGAGCATGGGGTTGGTGGACAGTCCGCCGCCGACCCACAGGTCCAGACCCGGTCCGTGCTCGGGATGCACCACGCCGACGAAGGCGCAGTCGTTGATCTCGTGCACCACGTCCTGCAGGCCGGAGATCGCCGTCTTGAACTTGCGCGGCAGATTGGAGTACTCGGGCTTGCCGATGTAGCGCTCGACGATCTCGTCGATGGCGGAGGTGGGGTCGAGGATCTCGTCGACGGCCTCACCTGCGAGCGGGGAGCCGAGAACGACACGGGGGCAGTCGCCGCACGCTTCGGTGGTCCTCAGACCGACCGCTTCGATTCGACGCCAGATCTCGGGGACGTTCTCCACCTCGATCCAGTGGAACTGCACGTTCTCCCGATCGGAGAGGTCGGCGGTGTCGCGGCCGAAGTCCTGGGAGATCTGCGCCAGTGTGCGAAGCTGCTCGAGATTCAACGCGCCCGCGTCGCAGCGAATGCGCATCATGAAGTACTTGGCCTCGAGCAGGTCGATGTTGTCGTCACCGGTGAACGTGCCGTCGTAGCCCTGTTCGCGCTGGGTGTAGAGGCCCCACCACCGGAAACGGCCGCGAAGATCGCCCTTGTCGATGCTGTCGAAACCCTGCTTGGAGTAGATGTTCTCGATGCGGGCACGCACGTTGAGCGGGTTGTCGTCTTTCTTGGACTGCTCGTTGGCGTTCAGTGGCTCCCGGTAACCCAGTGCCCACTGGCCCTCGGCCCGACGCTTGGTCGGCCGCGGCGTGCGCTCCCGTGGTGTGGCGGGGACAGCGTCGGTGGTCGCGTCGCTGGTCGACGACATGCATTGCTCCTGCATCTTTGTGCTGGCCGGTAACCGGGACGAAACCGCGGACATCTGCGCTTTCGACGACAGCGGGAAACCGGTGGATCGAATGGACGTGCTCGAAGGAGGGCTGGTCAGCAGCCGGTCGCGTGTCGACACGACGCGCTGCAGACACGGCCGAGATCGACGTGGCGGCGCGCCACGAGTCGAATTCCTGAGTCGGTCACGGGAGCCATTGTGCCACGTCATCGCGGCGACGGACGACGGCGGCAGCTATTTACCCCGATTTCGGGGTAAATAGGCTGGCAGGGCGAGTGGGATCGGGTGGGCCTGGACTCTGGGACACTGGAGGGCGTGAATACCGTCCTACCCGTCCCGTCCACCTTCGAGCTGCCGACCGAGGCATTCGACGGGGTGGGGGACCGCGCATTCGGGATCTACGTGCACGTCCCGTTCTGCGCCACCCGATGTGGGTACTGCGACTTCAACACCTACACGGCCGGTGAACTGGGAACGTCGGCGTCACCGCAGTCCTGGTTGGAGGGCCTGCGACGTGAGTTGGACATCGCTGCTGGGCTGATCCAGGCCGGTACGGGCCGCGTTCCGACGGCAGACACCGTCTTCGTCGGCGGTGGCACGCCGTCATTGCTCGGGGGCGACGGGTTGGCCGACGTCCTGGGGGCGGTGCGGTCCAGCTTCGGCCTGACCGACGGCGGCGAGGTGACCACGGAATCCAACCCCGAATCGACGTCGCCTCGATTCTTCGACCGGCTCCGTGATGCGGGCTTCACTCGTATCTCGCTAGGAATGCAGTCCGCTGCGCCACACGTGCTCGCCGTGCTCGATCGCACGCACACGCCCGGTCGCGCGGTCGCCGCAGCCAAGGAAGCACGTGCGGCGGGATTCGAGCACGTCAATCTCGACCTCATCTACGGCACCCCGGGCGAGCGTGACAGTGACCTGGACCAGTCTCTCGCCGCGGTTCTCGACGCCGGTGTCGACCACGTCTCGGCCTACGCGCTGATCGTCGAGGACGGCACCGCCATGGCCCGCAAGGTTCGCCGAGGTGAGCTGCCTGCCCCCGACGACGACGTACTGGCGAGCCGATACGAGCGCATCGACACGGCGTTGAACGCCGCAGGCCTGTCCTGGTACGAGGTGTCGAACTGGGCCACCGACACCGCAGCGCAGTGCCGCCACAACATCGGCTACTGGGACGGCGGCGACTGGTGGGGCGCGGGACCCGGTGCACACAGTCACATCGGCGGCACCCGGTTCTGGAACGTCAAGCACCCGGCCGCATACGCCGATCGCCTCGCCGCAGGTCACCTACCGGTGATGGGCAGCGAACTGCTCAGCGCCGAGGATCGACACCTCGAGGAGCTGATGTTGACCGTGCGGCTTCGCTCGGGAGTGCCGAGAACTCTGCTGGGGCCGGCCGAGCGCGCCGCTGCCGAGCAGACCGTCGCGGACGGGTTGATGGTGGCCCGGGGTGACCATCTCGTGCTGACCGACCGAGGCAGACTGCTGGCCGACGCGGTGGTGCGCACCATCGCAGCCGCCTGAAAAACCTGGCTCAGGCTCCGAGGGCGTCGTAGTCGAACACCCTGGCGTGCAACACAGTTCGATTTCTCAGTGCCGCACGCACAGCGCGGTGCAAGCCGTCCTCGAGATAGATGACGCCGCGGAACTGCACCGCGTGGGGAAACAGATCACCGTAGAAGGTGGAGTCCTCGGACAGCAATCTGTCCAGCTCGAGCACCTTGGTGGTGGTGACGATCTCGTCCAGGCGGAGCTGGCGCGGCGGGATTCTCGACCAGTCTCGGATGGACAGGCCGTGCTCGGGGTACGGCTTTCCGTCACGAACACCCTTGAAGATCATCGCGAGCCTCGAGCCGCTGGACCGAATCGAAAGAACGTTTCCACTCGGACCACAGTAAGGCCTTGCACGAGCATGTGTTCGCCGGCTACTAGACTCGAGCGACGATTGGAAACGAGAACGGAGGTGGGCACCGATGTCGAGCACCGACGACAGGCGGTTCGAGGTTCTACGAGCGATCGTGGCGGACTACGTGTCCACCCAGGAACCCGTCGGTTCGCGTGCGCTGGTCGAGCGCCACAACCTGGGAGTGTCCAGTGCAACAGTGCGCAACGACATGGCTGTGCTCGAGGCCGAGGGCTACATCGCCCAGCCGCACACCAGCTCCGGTCGGGTGCCGACCGACAAGGGCTATCGGCAGTTCGTCGACCGGATAGCCGACGTCAAGCCACTGTCTGCTGCCGAACGTCGCGCCATCCTGGAGTTTCTCGAGAACGGCGTCGACCTGGACGACGTGTTGCGACGCGGCGTTCGATTACTGGCCCAGTTGACCCGCCAGGTGGCCGTGGTGCAGTACCCCACGCTGTCGGCGTCCTCGGTGCGCCACCTGGAAGTGGTGGCGCTCACCCCGGCCCGGCTGCTGCTGGTGCTCATCACCGACTCCGGTCGAGTCGATCAGCGCATCGTCGAACTCGGTGACGTGATCGACGACGAGAACTTGGCTCAGCTGCGGCGTCTCCTCGGTGGTGCGCTGGAAGGCAAGCGGCTGGCGGCGGCGTCGGCTGCGGTGGCCGAACTCGCCGAGAACGCCCCGCCCGCGCTGCGCGACGCGATGATTCGATCGGCAACGGTGCTGGTGGAATCACTCGTCGAGCACCCCGAGGAACGCCTGGTACTCGGCGGCACGGCGAACCTGACGCGCAACGCCGCGGACTTCGCGGGCGACGCGGGGTTTCCCGGGTCGCTCAGAGCGGTACTCGAGGCACTGGAAGAGCAAGTGGTGGTGCTCAAGCTGCTCGCCGTGACACAGGACACCCGAACGGTCACGGTGCGGATCGGCGAGGAAACGCAGGTCGAGGAGATGCGCGGAACGTCGGTGATTTCCACCGGGTACGGGTCGGCTGGCATGGTCCTCGGAGGAATGGGTGTTCTCGGGCCGACCCGAATGGACTACCCAGGAACAATCGCGTCGGTCGCCGCGGTTGCCAGGTACATCGGCGAGGTCCTGGCCGAACGCTGACGACGAGCGAGAACCGATCGAACGACGGCCGCGGGGGCGCGGGCGGCCGCACACAGCACTATCGAACGAGATTCATCTTCTAGGACGAAAGAGACGACGTGGCACGGGATTATTACGGGACTTTGGGCGTCGGCCAGCAGGCGACGGACCAGGAGATCAAGCGCGCCTACCGCAAACTGGCGCGAGAACTGCACCCGGACGTCAACCCGGACGAGGCCGCTCAGGCACGGTTCAAGGACATCTCCACCGCATACGAGGTGCTCTCGGATCCGGAGAAGCGTCGCATCGTCGACCTCGGCGGCGACCCGCTCCAGCAGGGCGGCGGAGGCGGCGGTGGATTCGGCGGAGCCGGATTCGGCGGCGGCCTCGGGGACGTGTTCGAAGCGTTCTTCGGTGGCGGCGCGGGCGGCTCCCAGCGCGGGCCCAAGGGCCGTGTGCAGCCGGGCGCGGACTCGCTGCTGCGTACCAAGCTCACCCTCGACGAGTGCGCCACCGGCGTGACCAAGCACATCACCGTCGACACGGCGATCCTGTGCGACCTGTGCACGGGCTCGGGCACCAACGGCGACTCCAAGCCGGTCCGCTGCGAGACCTGCGGAGGTGCCGGCGAAGTGCAATCGGTACAGCGCTCGTTCCTCGGCCAGGTGATGACCAGCCGTCCGTGCCCCACCTGCCGCGGCGCCGGCGAGACCATCCCCGACCCCTGCCGCAAGTGCGGCGGCGACGGTCGCGTCCGGTCGCGTCGCGACATCTCGGTCAAGGTGCCGGTCGGCGTGAGCAACGGTATGCGGATCCGACTGGCCTCGCAGGGCGAGGTCGGTCCGGGCGGCGGACCCGCGGGTGACCTGTACGTGGAGATCGTCGAACAGCAGCACGAGGTGTTCGTGCGCGACGGTGACGACCTGCACTGCACCGTTCGCGTCCCGATGGTCGACGCGGCACTCGGCACCTCGGTCACCGTCGACGCGATCATCGACGGACCCACCGAGATCTCGATCGAGCAAGGCACACAACCGAATTCGACCACGGTGCTACGCGGTCACGGTATGCCCAAGCTGCGGTCGGGCATTCGCGGCGATCTGCACGCGCACCTCGAGGTCATCGTGCCGACCAAACTCGACAGCAAGCAGACCCATCTGCTCGAACAGCTCAGGTCGATGCGCGACCGCGACTCGGCGGAGGTGGTCACCACCGGCTCGGCGCACAGCGGTGGCCTGTTCTCGCGGTTGCGGGAAGCTTTCAGCGGTCGCTGATCGATGGCCCCCACGGTCTTCTACCTCTCCCCGCTGCCGAACGTCGGCGAGGTCGCGGTGCTCGACGGCAAAGAAGGTCATCACGCCGCGACGGTGCGACGCATCCGCGTCGGCGAGCGGGTGCTGCTCGGTGACGGAGCGGGCGGTCTGGCCGACACGGTCGTGGCCGCAGCGGAGAAGAACCGACTGGAGCTGACAGTCCAAGCACGCAGCGAGATGCCACGTCCCACTCCGGTGGTGACGCTGGTGCAGGCATTGCCGAAGGCGGACCGATCGGAACTGGCCGTCGAGCTGGCCACCGAGGCAGGCGTCGACGCCGTGGTTCCCTGGCAGTCCGCGCGATGCGTCGCCCGGTGGGAGGGCCCGAAGGCATCCAAGGGCGTCGCGAAGTGGCGGAGTACCGCGGCCGAGGCCGCCAAGCAGTCGCGTCGGGCATTCATCCCCGAAGTCTCCGAGCTGCACGATTCGCGTGCGGTCGACGCCTTCGTGCGCGGCGTCGTGGAGCGCGGTGGAATCGTGGCGGTCCTGCACGAGGCGGCCACCTCGGCGTTCCGAGACCTGCCGTTCGACTCGGTGCCCGAGGTCGCGATCGTCGTGGGACCCGAGGGTGGCCTCGACGACCGAGAGGTGACCGCCCTGACCGAGGCGGGTGCAACCCCGGTCGTGCTCGGCCCTACGGTGCTGCGGACCTCGACGGCAGGAGCGGTGGCCCTCGGCGCGCTCGGGGTTCTGACCTCGCGGTGGGCACAGTTGCCGCCCGACTTCCAGAACGCATGAGCGCACGGATCAAGATCGCCTACGGCGAACACCCGGAGCAGTTCGGCCACCTCTACCTGCCGGCCGAACCCGTCGACGACACGACCCCGGTGGTCGTGGTGGTGCACGGCGGGTTCTGGAGCGGACAGTACGGATCCAATCTGGGTACCCAGTTCGCCCGCGCCGTGGCCGGAGCCGGAGCGGTGGCGTGGAACATCGAGTACCGACGCGTCGGCGCAGGCGGACACTGGCCGGAGATGCAGTCCGACGTGACCGCAGCACTCGACGTGGTCGCGGGGGAACTGCAGCACCACGCCCCGGTCGGGATCGACGACGTGCGCGTGATCGGGCACTCCGCAGGCGGGCACCTGGCCGTGTGGCTCGGCGGAGAGACCGGCACGAAGGTCCGCCCGTCACGCATCGTCTCGCAGGCCGGCGTTCTCGATCTCGAACCGCGAGGTGCGTCGGGACGCACCAACCCGGCGGTCGAGGCGCTGTTGCAGGCCCGGTACCAGGACGACCCCGCGCCGTACCGATCCGCCTCGCCTGCTGCCCGTGCACCCATCGGTATCCCGACGATCTGCCTGCACGGGGCCGAGGACGTCCAGGTGCCCGCCGCGCAGAGCGAGCGGTACGTCGCGCTGGCGCGAGCCGCCGGAGACGACGCCCGACTGACGATCGTGCCTGGGGAAGACCACTTCGCTTTCCTGAACCCCGATTCGCGGTGTTGGGCGCTCTCGCTCGACGCCGTGCTCGGTGCCACCGCCGGTTAATGGGAATGCGCATCGTTGCTGCGGCGTTAAACTCCATCCATAGCAAGTGCACATCCGAGCAGCCGACACCAGAGAGCAGGCCATAGCCACCACGTGAGTGAACACAGCGAATTTCCCGCCGAGCGTGACGTTCGGTCCACCTTGGAACTCGCCCCCGAAGCGGTGATGCCACTGCTGGGACAGTCCGACGAGAATCTGCGGGCGCTCGAGCAGATGCTGACGGCAGACATCCACGTACGAGGAAACGCCGTGACGCTCACCGGAAAAGTGGCGGATGTGGCGCTGGCCGAACGGGTGATCTCCGAGTTGGCCGCGCTGGCCAAGCGTGCTCAGCCACTGACTCCCGATGCGGTGCGCCGATCGATCGCCATGCTCACCGAGGGCGTGTCGGATTCACCGGCCGAGGTGCTCAGCCTCGACATCCTCTCGCGCCGCGGCAAGACGATCCGGCCCAAGACGCTGAACCAGAAGCGGTACGTCGATGCGATCGACGCCAACACCATCGTGTTCGGCATCGGCCCGGCCGGTACCGGCAAGACGTACCTGGCGATGGCGAAGGCCGTGCAGGCATTGCAGACCAAGCAGGTCAGCCGCATCATCCTGACGCGTCCTGCAGTGGAGGCGGGGGAGCGCCTCGGCTTCCTGCCCGGAACGCTGCACGAGAAGATCGACCCGTACCTGCGCCCGCTGCACGATGCGTTGCACGACATGATGGACGACGAAGCGATCCCCAAGCTGATGCAGGCGGGGGTCATCGAAGTCGCCCCGCTCGCCTACATGCGCGGCCGCACGCTCAACGACGCATTCATCATTCTCGACGAGGCACAGAACACCACCGCCGAGCAGATGAAGATGTTCCTGACGCGACTCGGATTCGGGTCGAAGATCGTCGTCACCGGCGACGTGACGCAGGTGGACCTTCCCGGTGGCGCGCGATCCGGGCTGCGCGCGGCGTCCGAGATCCTCACCGACGTCGACGACATCCACTTCGCGCAGTTGACCAGCAGCGACGTGGTGCGGCACCGGTTGGTTTCGGAGATCGTCGACGCGTACGAGCGGTTCGAGTCGACGTCGGAAGGCGTCATTGCCAATCGGGCGCAACGGCGGACCGGTGGACCGCGTTCGGCGAGAAGATGATTCAGGCGTACGGAACGACAGATGCAGGCAACGAGAGCGTGGGTAGTGGCTAGATGAGTATCGAAGTGTCCAACGAGTCGGGGATGGACATCTCCGAACCCGAGCTGGTCTCGGTCGCACGGTTCGCGATCGCCGGCATGGACGTGCATCCCGCCGCGGAACTGTCGATGGTGCTGGTCGATTCGGCCACGATGGCCGATCTGCACATGCGGTGGATGGATCTGCCCGGCCCCACCGACGTGATGTCGTTTCCGATGGACGAGCTCGAGCCGGGCGGTCGTCCCGATGCGCCCGAGCCAGGACCGGCGATGCTCGGCGACATCGTGCTGTGCCCGTCGTTCGCCGCGGATCAGGCTGCAGCTGCGGGACATTCGCTCGAGCACGAGTTGGCGTTGCTGACCGTGCACGGTGTGTTGCACCTGCTCGGTTACGACCACGCCGAGCCGGACGAAGAGAAGGAAATGTTCGAGCTGCAGAACCGTCTGCTGGCCGAATGGTACGAGGACGCAAGGCGAGCGGAACAGGCTGCCGAACAGGCCGCCCGCGATGCCCGGCTCCTCGGCAAGGCCGGTTTCGTCGATGGACTCGATCGATGAGCTGCGTCGTCGAACAGGTGGAAGTGTGGGGTCGTAGCGCGTGAGCAGTGCTGCTGCGCTCATCGTGTTCGCTGTCCTTCTGGTGCCTCTCGGAGGCCTGTTCGCTGCCGTCGATTCCGCGCTGAACACGGTGTCGCGGGCGCGAATCGACGACATGGTCAAGGACGAGCGCCCCGGTGCCGCCGGCCTCGTCGTGGTGGTCGGCGACCGCCCGCGGTACGTCAACCTGATGGTGCTGCTGCGCATTCTGTGCGAAATCGGCGGCACGGTGTTGCTCGCGGGTGGCCTGACGCAGTTGATCGACTCCACCACGGCACTGGTGATCAGCGCGGTGGCGATGGTGTTGGTCAGTTACGTCGTGATCGGTGTCGGTCCGCGAACCCTCGGTCGGCAGAACGCGTACTCGATCGCGTTGGCGGCAGCACTGCCGCTGCGTGCACTCGGGTGGCTCCTCGGGCCGATCAGCCGCCTGCTCATTCTCATCGGTAACGCGATCACCCCCGGTAAGGGATTTCGCAACGGCCCCTTCGCTTCCGAGATCGAACTGCGTGAACTGGTGGACATGGCCCGCGAGCGCGGTGTCGTGGCCGACGACGAACGGCGGATGATCCAGTCGGTGTTCGAACTCGGAGACACCTCCGCCCGTGAGGTCATGGTTCCGCGCCCCGAGATGGTGTGGATCGAGTCCGACAAATCAGCAGGACAGGCCACGTCGTTGGCCGTGCGCAGCGGCCACTCCCGCATCCCGGTGATCGGCGAGAACGTGGACGACGTGGTGGGGGTCGTCTACCTCAAAGACCTTGTGCAGCAGACGTATCACTCCACCGACGGTGGCCGCGGAGTGCAGGTGTCCGAGGTGATGCGTCCGGCCGTCTTCGTTCCCGACTCCAAGGCGCTCGACAGTCTGCTCGCCGAGATGCAGCGCGATCGCAACCACATGGCCCTGCTCGTCGACGAGTACGGAGGCATCGCCGGACTGGTGACCATCGAGGACGTGATCGAGGAAATCGTCGGCGAGATCGCCGACGAATACGACTCCGACGAGGTTGCGCCCATCGAGGAACTGGACGACGGACGTTACCGGCTGTCCTCGCGGTTGCCGCTCGAGGACCTCGGCGAGATCTTCGGCATCGACATCGAATCCGAGGAAGTCGACACCGTCGGTGGACTCCTCGGCTACGAACTCGGCCGAGTGCCGTTGCCCGGTTCGCAGGTGATCACCCACGGACTCCTGCTGCGCGGAGAAGGTGGAGCCGACCCGAAGGGGCGCGTCCGTATTGCCACGGTCCTGGTCGAGAAGCTCGAACCGGACGAAGAAACCACCGAGGACGACGACTCGTCGGACGTCACTCGCCAACACTGAAATCTGGAGGTGCTCTTGTGTCAGAGCAGAACAACGGTGAGTTCCGATCCGGATTCGTCTGTTTCGTAGGTCGACCCAACACCGGCAAATCCACGCTGACCAATGCGTTGGTGGGATCGAAGATCGCCATCACGTCCTCACGTCCCCAAACGACGCGGCACACCATCCGCGGCATCGTGCACCGAGAGCACGCCCAGCTGATCCTGGTCGACACGCCGGGCCTGCACCGACCGAGAACGCTACTTGGTCAACGCCTCAACGACCTGGTGCAGGACACCTACTCCGAGGTCGACGTCATCGGACTCTGCATCCCCGCGGACGAGAAGATCGGGCCCGGCGACCGGTGGATTCTCGAACAGGTGCGGCACATCGCGCCCAAGACGACGCTCATCGGCATCGTGACCAAGATCGACAAGGTCAAGAAGGAACGCGTCGTACAGCAGCTGATGTCGCTGTCGAAGCTGCTCGGTGAGAATTCGCACGTAATCCCGGTGTCGGCCGAATCGGGCGAGCAGATCGAGAAGCTCGTCGATCTGCTGGCCTCCGAACTGCCGCAGGGCCCGGCGTTCTACCCCGACGGAGAACTCACCGACGAGCCCGAGGAAATCCTCATGGCCGAACTCATCCGTGAGGCCGCGCTCGAAGGCGTCCGCGACGAGCTGCCACACTCGCTGGCCGTCGTCATCGACGAGGTCACCCCCCGCGAGGGTCACGACAACATGCTCGACGTGCACGCCATCATGTACGTGGAGCGATCGAGCCAGAAGGCGATCATCATCGGCAAGGGTGGTTCGCGACTCAAAGAGGTCGGCACGGCGTCGCGACTGCAGATCGAGAAGCTACTCGGCACCAGAATCTACCTGGACCTGCACGTCAAAATCGCGAAGGACTGGCAGACCGACCCGAAGCAGATGGGCAAGCTCGGCTTCTGACCGGAGCGGCTTCGCCGCACGTGCACGACAATTCGTAGCAGACTACGAAGTTTCGCTCACCTGGGTCCACCAGGGATCGGGGCGCTTGCGGTGCCACTGCAACACGTTCTCGAGCTGAGCGGCCACCGACACCAGTAGCGGCTCCGAGGATTCGTGGCCCATCAGTTGCAGGCCGATCGGAAGGCCGGCGGTGGTGAACCCTGCCGGCACGTTGACGCTCGGCCAGCCAAGCACGTTCCACGGCCAGGTGTAGGGACAGTGCTCGGTGATCACCCGATCGGTGTCGGCATTGGAGATGCCGTCGATGGCCTCGATCCGCGGCGGTGGGGTGGCCGTCGTCGGGGCGAGCACGATGTCGTACTCGTCGAAGAATCGGCCGATACGACGCCCGATGCGCGGCTCGGCGGCGCGGGCTGCACGGAGCGGCGCTCCGGCGAGAGCTCGGCCGCTCCTGGCATTGGCTCGGGTCCTCGGGTCGGCGAGAGACGGATCCGGCAGACGGTCTACCCAGGCCGCCACACCGGCCAGCGAGCGGGGTAAGAAGTTGAGCCCCAACAGCATTCCGTAGGCGGGGTCGTCGACGACCACTCGATGTCCGAGCAGTCGCAGCACCGCGGCCATCTCGTACGCGGCAGCCGCGATCTCGGGGTCCAGGGGTGCGGGCGTCGGGATGAAGGGCTTACGCAGGCTGAGCGCGATGCGCAGCGAGCCGGGGTTGCGTCCGACGGCATCGGAGACGGTCAATGGTTTCGGACGATGGAGATCTCCGTCGTGACTACCCGAGACCACGTCGAGGAGCAGTGCCGCGTCGGCCACGGTACGTGCGAGCGGGCCGATGACGGTGATGCCGTTGAACGCCTCGGGCTCCGGCCACGACGAGATGCGTCCGCGTTGCGGCTTGATCCCCACGAGATTGGTCCAGGAGGCCGGAATTCGCACCGAGCCGGCACCGTCGGAACCGAGAGCGGCAGAGACCAATTCGGCAGAGCTCCCACCCGAGGAGCCGCCGGGGGTGCGCTCGCGGTCCCATGGATTGCGGGTGTGCCCGAAGGTGCCGCCGGTGAAGGGCCATTGGCCGAGTTCGGGGCTGTTGGTCTTTCCGACGATGACGGCCCCGGCCGCACGCAGTCTGCGCACCACCTCCGAATCCGTGGTGGCCGGTGGAAAGTTGCCCGCGCAGCCGAAGGCGGTCGGCTCCCCGGTGACGTCGACGTCGTCCTTGACGGCAACGGGAACGCCGAGCAGGGGAGCGGTGGTGCCGGCGGCGCGCAGCCGGTCCGCTTCGGCGGCCTCGGCGAGGGCGGCGTCGCGGCGCACGAGGCGGAACGCGTTGAGCGTGGGTTGGCTCTTGTCGATCCGATCGAGCGATTCGGTGACCGCCTGTACCGAGGTGATGCGACCCGACGCGAGAGCGGCGGCCTGGGCAACGAGAGTCGACCGATGGAAATCCACGCCTGCACAGTATCGACTTCTCGTCAGCGCGGGAACGGTCGCCGCCGCTGCGCGCGTGGGACACTGGACGACGTGAGGCCATACCGTGACAACGCAGTCGTCCTGCGCCAGCACAAGCTGGGCGAGGCCGACCGTATCGTCACGTTGTTGACCAGGGAGAACGGCATCGTGCGGGCCGTCGCAAAAGGGGTTCGCCGCACCAAATCCAAGTTCGGTGCACGGCTGGAGCCGTTTGCGCACATCGACGTGCTGCTCTATCCGGGACGCAACCTCGACATCGTCACCCAGGTGCACACCGTCGACGCGTTCGGTGGAGACATCGTCGCCGACTACGGCCGCTACACCACCGGCTGTGCGGTTCTCGAAACGGCCGAACGGCTGGCCGGTGAGGAACACGCGCCCGCGCAGCGGCTGCATCAGCTGACTGTCGGTGCCCTGCGCGCCCTCGCGCAGCACGTGCGGCCGCCCGAGTTGGTGCTCGACGCATACCTGCTGCGCGCGATGGGTTTCGCCGGATGGGCACCCGCACTGACCGATTGCGCGCGGTGCGCCGCGGTGGGGCCGCACCGTGCGTTCCACGTCGCTGCCGGTGGTGCGGTGTGCGTGCATTGCCGACCGCCGGGCTCGGCGACGCCGTCGACCGGGGTACTCGACCTGATGGTGGCGCTCGAGCGAGGCGAGTGGGACTACACCGTCACCACCTCCGATGCCGTCCGTAAGCAGGCCAGTGGCCTGGTGGCGGCTCATCTGCAGTGGCATCTCGAACGACAGTTGCGCACCCTTCCGCTCATCGAACGCTCGCACCCGCACCAGGTGCCGCTGGCCCAACCTGACTCCGTGTTCGCCGACACCGTCGGGCAGGATGGGGACCGTGATTCGACGACGCGAGCCGCAACCCCGGCCTGACGAACGGCCGGCGGTGCGCCCGCCGGACCCGCACCCCTCGGGTGCGCGGCCACCGATCCTGCAGCCGGAACTGATTCCTCGTCACGTCGCTCTGGTCATGGACGGCAACGGTCGGTGGGCACAGGATCGTGGATTGCCGCGAACCGCAGGGCACGAGCAGGGCGAAGCGGTACTGATGGACGCCGTCTGTGGCTGCATCGAGATCGGTGTGCAGTGGTTGTCCGCGTACGCATTCTCGACGGAGAACTGGAAGCGCAGCCCCGACGAGGTCAAGTTCCTGATGGGCTTCAACCGGGACGTCATTCGTCGTCGCCGCGACGAGATGAACGAGATGGGCGTCCGGGTTCGCTGGGCCGGCCGTCGCCCGAGGTTGTGGGGCAGTGTCATCAAGGAACTCGAGGTTGCCGAGGAGTTGACGAAACGCAACACCGTGATGACCTTGACGATGTGTGTCAACTACGGCGGCCGAGCCGAGATTGCCGATGCCACAAGGGAAATCGCTCGACAGGTGGCCGCGGGCAAGCTGAACCCGGAGAAGATCACCGAGGCCACCGTCGCCAAGTACCTCGACGAGGCGGACATGCCGGACGTGGATCTGTTCCTGCGTCCGTCGGGGGAGCAGCGGACGTCGAACTTCCTGCTGTGGCAGTCGGCGTACGCGGAGTTCGTGTTCCAGAAGAAGCTCTTCCCGGATTTCGACCGTCGGGATCTGTGGGAGGCGTGTATCGAATACGCCTCGCGGGACCGACGATTCGGTGGAGTCAAATATGAGTGAGGACGCGAACGGGACGCCGGACGAGGGGCTTTCGTTGCAGGCCCGCGCCCAGTTGGCGCTCTCGCAGTTCGCGACGGTGACACTCGGCGACGAGGGATCTCTCGGTTTCGACTACGCGGGCGCTCTGTGCTCGCTGCGTGCCGTCCGACTCTCGCCCGAACTCGAGGTGCTCTCGCTCACCGCGGTCTTGGCTTGGGACCGGCCGCTGAAGCCGGCTCTGCACAAGAAAGTTGCCGACCGCAATGCGGACTCGCAATTCGGCGCGATCTCGGTCAACACCCACGGCAAGCTCGCGGATGTGTTGTTGCGCTACACCTTTCCCGCGAACGGTCTGGACGACGAGGCGATGTTGACGATGCTCATTCTGGTGCTCGCCGGAGTCGAGAAGGCGCGTGAGGGCCTACTTCCCTGACTCGTCAGCTAAGGTTTGCCTGTACTTAGTTTCTAGTAGAGGTGGATGCGATGACTGTGCGGTGGACCCGAATGCTCACGGTAGTGGTGGCGGTGATCACCCTCGGTGCGGCCGTGACGGCCTGTTCGACCACCGACGACGTCGACACGGCGACGCAGTCGGCGGACGGTGCGTTCCCGGTTGTCATCGACCACATCTACGGCAGCACGACCATCGCCGAGAAGCCCACGCGCATCGTCACCCTCGGGGTGTCCGACGCCGATGCCGTCATCGCGCTCGGCACCGTTCCCGTCGGGAACACCGGGTACACGTTCTACGAGACCGGACTCGGTCCCTGGACGGATGAGTTGGTCGGTGACGCGCCGTTGACGCTGCTGGGCTCGGAGTCCGAGCCGAACTTCGAGCTGATCGCCTCGCTGGCACCGGATCTCATCACCGGACTCAACGCGGGTTTCGACGAGGCGACGTACGACAGGCTCAGCGGCATCGCGCCGACGGTCGCCCGACCTGCAGGATCTGCTGCCTATGCCGTCGATCGTGAGGTTGCCACCGACACCATCGCTCGCGCGATGGGTGAACGCGACCGCGGCGAGGAGTTGAACGCGCAGACCGACGCCGCGCTCGAGCAGGTTCGAAACGAACATCCGGAGTTCGCGGGCAAGACTGCAGCAGTGGTGCTTCCGTACGACGGCCAGTTCGGCGCATATCTGCCCGGTGATGCCCGCGGCACATTCGTCACCTCACTGGGCTTCGAGGTCCCGGAATCGATCCGCGCCCAGGACGACGGCACCAACTTCTTCGTTCCGGTCTCGTCCGAGAACATTTCGATGCTCGATGCGGACCTGGTGCTCTATCTCGGTACCGGTGCCGACATCGACGTGGTGGCGGAGAACCCGATCTTCGGAACGCTCGATGCTGCTCGGCGCGATGCGATCGTGCCGTTGTCCACCGATCAGCGTGGAGCGATCACGTACAACTCGGTGCTGTCGATTCCGTTCGCCATCGACGCGTTGGTACCTCGCATCGCAGAGGTCGTCGCCTGAGCTGCGTCACCGCGTGGCTGCGGTGCACTGACTGCAGGTGCCGAAGATCTCGATCGTGTGGCTCACGTCGCTGAAGCCGTTGGATTCGGCGACGCTCTGCGACCACTTCTCGACGGTGGGGCCTTCCACTTCCACGGTGAAACCGCACGAGCGACACACCAGGTGATGGTGATGTCCGGAGGAACAGCGCCGGTAGACCGACTCGCCGTTGTCGGTGCGCAGAACGTCGACCGTCCCGGCGTCGGCCAAGGTCTGCAGCGTCCGATACACCGTGGTGAGCCCGATACCCTCACCGCGCTTGCGCAATTCGTCGTGCAGATCCTGTGCGGACTTGAACTCCTCGATGGTGTCGAGCAGATCGGAGATGGCACTGCGCTGCTTGGTGGCCCGCACTCCGACGACGACGGGTCGTCGCGATGTCGCGGTGTCGGTGGACTTGTCGGTCACAGGTTCCGGCCTTCCTCGGCGTGGGCCACGGCGTCGACGACGATATGGGAGAGGTGATCGTCGACCAATCGGTAGAGGACCTCGCGTCCGTTGCGTTCTCCGCGCACCACACCCGCTGCCTTGAGCACTCGAAGGTGCTGGCTGATCAACGGTTGCGTGACGCCGAGGGCGACGACGAGTTCGTGTACGCACCGCTCGGACTCACGCAGCTGCAGCACGATGGCGATGCGCACCGGGGCCGCGAGTGCCCGGAGGATGTCGCCCGCCGCGGTCAGAGTCTCCTTCGGCGGGATGTGAGCCGGGGGAGCGGCGGCGAACGGATCGCCGGAGTGCAACGGGTGCTCCGGGTCCTGCCGGTGGGTCGAACTTGCTTCCACTGTCGAATCCGTGGACACGGTTGCGGCTCCTTCGATCGCCGGTTCGTTGTCGGCGGACTCTCCCTGCACGAGCGACGTCATGAAACCAGGTTAGTGCAGTAGTTGTTATTGCAAATCGTATTCATTGTGATATGCACAGGTGCGCATGTCAACTTCCGCACCCGACCGCTGTTCGGTTTCGCCCGCCGAGCCAGATAGTCTGATCAGGGCGAAAACCGCCCGTCACCTCTTACACGATGTAACCGAAGATGGAGAGCTCCGCCAGTGGCACCCAAGTCCAAAGTCGAAACCGTCGCCAACCTCGCCAAGCGCAGAGGCCTCGTCTACCCGTGCGGCGAGATCTACGGCGGTACCAAGTCGGCCTGGGACTACGGCCCGCTGGGCGTCGAGCTCAAGGAGAACATCAAGAAGCAGTGGTGGCGCAACATGATCACCAGCCGCGACGACACCGTCGGGCTGGACTCCTCGGTGATCCTGCCCCGGCAGGTGTGGGAGGCGTCGGGCCACGTCGAGACGTTCTCCGACCCGCTGGTGGAGTCGCTGCACACGCACAAGCGGTACCGCGCCGATCACCTCATCGAGGCCTACGAGGAGAAGCACGGCCACCCGCCGGAGAACGGCCTCGCCGACATCCGCGACCCGGAAACCGGTGAACCCGGCTCCTGGACCGAACCGCGTGCATTCTCGGGTCTGCTCAAGACCTTCCTCGGCCCGGTCGACAACGAAGAGGGACTGCATTACCTGCGTCCCGAGACCGCACAGGGCATCTTCGTCAACTTCGCCAACGTGCTGACCACCTCACGCAAGAAGCCACCGTTCGGCATCGGCCAGATCGGCAAGAGCTTCCGCAACGAGATCACTCCGGGAAACTTCATCTTCCGCACCCGTGAGTTCGAGCAGATGGAGATGGAATTCTTCGTCAAGCCCGGCGAGGACGACGAGTGGCATCAGTACTGGATCGACTACCGCATGAAGTGGTACACCGATCTCGGTATCGATCCGGAGAACCTGCGGCTCTACGAGCACGCCAAAGAAAAGTTGTCGCACTACTCCAAGCGCACCGTCGACATCGAGTACAAGTTCGGCTTCCAGGGCAGTGCGTGGGGCGAGCTGGAGGGCGTGGCGAACCGCACCGACTACGACCTCTCGGTGCACTCCAAGGCGTCGGGCCAGGACCTGAGTTACTACGAGCAGGCCACCGACACCCGTTACACCCCGTACGTCATCGAGCCTGCGGCCGGTCTGACGCGTTCGCTGATGGCGTTCCTCGTCGACGCGTACACCGAGGACGAGGCCCCCAACGCCAAGGGCGGCGTCGACAAGCGCGTCGTGCTCAAGCTCGATCGTCGCCTGGCACCGGTGAAGGTCGCGGTGCTTCCGCTCTCGCGTAACGCAGACCTGACGCCCAAGGCGAAAGACCTTGCGCAGCAACTGCGTCAGTACTGGAACGTCGAATTCGACGACGCCGGAGCCATCGGTCGCCGTTACCGTCGACAGGACGAGATCGGCACCCCGTTCTGCATCACCGTCGACTTCGACACCCTCGACGACCACGCAGTCACCATCCGCGAGCGCGACACGATGGCGCAGGAACGCGTGGCACTCGATCAGGTCGAGGGCTACATCGCCTCCCGTTTGATCGGCGCGTAAGAACCTCACTCACCCGACAGGGCCCGATCTCGCGATGAGATCGGGCCCTGTCGGCTGTCGAGGGGTGGGTCAGAAGCGGCCGCCACCACCACCGAATCCCCCGCCGCCGCGAAGCACACTGTTGATCAGAATGCCGCCGAGCACTGCGCCGGCGATGTTGCCGCCGCTGCCGCCGCCGCGAGGACCGTGACGATTCTCCCAGTTCTGGACATCGGACTGGGCGATCTGCGATGCGCGCGAGGCCAATTGGCTGGCAGCGTGAGCATGCTTGAGGGCTTCGTCGGGGTTGTCCTGGCTCAGCTGCCGAGCCGCGCCGAGGTGGCGTTCGGCCTCGGACAGGCGCGTTCTGGCGTCGGCCCCCACACCGCCACGGCGGGTCGAGATGTAGTCCGCGGCTGCGGTGATCTGCGCCTGAGCGGCCGCGATATCGCGATCCAGACGGGCCCGCAGTTGATCCTCGGCAGCCTTGTCCGCCGAGGCCTCGTCGACGATCTTCTCGAGTTCGGCGTCGGCCGCCGCGAGCGCGGTGTAACTGCCGAGAGGGTCCGAAGACTGCGCCGTCTCTGCGTTCTCCAGAGCCGCCTGCGCCGCCGTCATGGCCGATTGCAGTTCGGCCCCACCGTGTTCGGCCAAACCACGAGCCTGCTCGATGTCGCGGCGAACGTCCGCGATGGCGTCGGGCAGGGTGGCGATGGCATGCCGGATGTCGTCTCGCGCATGGTCGACGCCGTCGAGCAGGGTCTTGGCCTGGTCGACGGCTCGTTCGGCCGTTCGAATGGCGGTCACAGCAGGTCCCTGCTTACCGGGCGGGAGTGCTGCCGCCTTGCGGCCGGCTTCGATGTTGTCCTCGGCCAGGGCCATTCGGTCCTTGGCCATCGTGACGTTGTCTGCGATCGAGGCCAGGGCGGAGGCGGCGAATTCCGAATGCAGCTGCGCGAGAACCGACTCGGATTGCGGAATTCTCACCGTCAAGCCGACGACCGCCTGGGTCAGCTCGTCGAGGTGGGCGTCTGCGTTCATCACGAGATCGCGGAATCCGTCGAATTCCTCCACCCGCGAATCGAGTTCGCGATCGGCCTGGCCACAGGAGGAGATGATCTCGACGAGCATCGCGCGACGCTGATCGGGAGTTTCCGGAATGGCGTCGTCGAGGCGTTGGCGGATCTCGAAGGCGGACGCGAGGGCCCGTTTGGCGTTGTCGTGGGCGGCGATGAAGGGTGCGGCCGCAGAATCTCCGAACTCTCCACGAGCGAGGTTCAATTCCTCTTCGCTGGCGCGTACTGCATTGTCGGTCTCGACCAGGATTTCCTTGGCACGGGTGTCGAGTACGTCGATGGGGAAGGCGGCCAGTGCGGCCGGATCGCTCGGGTCGATCTTCGCCACGGCCTCGACCTCGGCGGCGACGCGGGCCTTCTTGCGCCGCGACGAGTAGACGACGGCTCCGCCACCGGCCACGGCCAGTACGCCGACGCCGATCAGCAGGGGTGCGGACGAGCCGCCGCTGCCGCTCGAGGCATACGCGTCGCCGAGCGCACCCGCTGCTGCGATGGCCGCACCGGACCAATCTTCTTCGCGCAGTGCGGGTTCGACGTCATTGACCCGAATATCTTCCTGCTCGGACGAGGTGATCTGCGACAGTCCGGTGTTCACACCGAGGTAGTACGAACGGTCCACGGTCGCCACCGCGAGCAGAACGTCGCGCTGCCCGAGATCGCTCCTCGATGCAGTCTGCTCGGCCCAGCTCGCCGCCGACATGTTGTCGAAGTCCGCGACGTACGTGACCCACAACCGAAGCTGGCTGCTGCCGTAGAGGTCGTCGACGGAGGTCTGTACCTCGGCCATCGAGTCGGGGTCGAGTGCCTGGACGTTGTCGGTGATCTGCGTGGGCAGGCGCGACGGAGCCTCTGCGGAGGCGACCCCCGGCGCGAGCAGGACCGCCGCGAACAGGGTCAGGGCACCCACGGCGGCGAGACGACGAAATCGATGGACCGAGCTTCGGGCGGCTGACTTTCGAACGACTGTGGCGCTGCTGTGCCGCCGGTGCTGGACTGCCATGCGCTGAAATCTACCGGCTGGGCGGCGAGGAGATCGAGCAGGTCGATGTGGATGCATGACAGTTGTCACCTCGCAATCGTGACGCTCGAACGAGGTCGACGCTGCTCGATCGCAGCAGAGTGATTCCCATGACCACAACGAAGGCAGTCGAACTGCGAAACGTCACCAAGACCTACGGCTCGGTCCGGGCGGTCGACGGGCTCAGCCTGTCCATCGAACCGGGCGAGGTCGTCGCATTTCTCGGACCGAACGGAGCGGGAAAGACGACCACCATCGACATGATGCTCGGCCTGGCGACACCCACCACCGGGTCGGTGTCGGTGTTCGGGGGAACACCCGCGGACGCGATCGCCCAGGGCCGCATCTCGGCCGTCATGCAGACCGGCGGTCTGCTTCGCGACCTGACCGTCCGAGAAACCGTCGAATTGACGTCGGCACTGTTCGCCCGCACACGGTCGGTGAAGGAAGTCCTCACCCGGGCCGGCATCGCCGACATCGGAGATCGCCGAGTGGCCAAATGCTCCGGCGGACAGCAGCAGCGACTGCGATTCGCGCTGGCACTGCTACCCGATCCGGACCTGCTGGTGCTCGACGAGCCGACCACCGGAATGGACGTCGAAGGACGTCGCGACTTCTGGAACGCCATTCGCCAGGACGCCAGCACCGGCCGAACGGTGCTGTTCGCAACGCACTACCTCGACGAGGCCGACGCGTACGCGGACCGCATCGTGCTGGTGCGGCACGGCAAGATCGTCGCCGACGGCAGCGCCGCCGAGGTGAAGAACCTGGCGGCAGGGCGCACCGTCACCGCCACGCTGCCCGGCGTCGACCAGTCGGTGCTGCTGGCTCTGCCGGGAGTGGACCGCGTCGACACGCGTGGCGACAAGGTGATCGTCCACGGACGCGACTCCGACGCGGTGGCCCGGTACCTGCTCAACGACGCACACGCGACCGATCTCGAAATCGTCTCGCGCAACCTCGAGGACGCATTCCTCGCCCTGACCACCGACTCCGAAAACAACCTCGCCGGGAGCATCCGATGACCACGACCACGCAGTCCACAACCACCCGCACATCTGGCAGAGCCGTTGCCTGGGGCGGATTCTCGACCACGTTCCTCGGACTCGAAATCCGCAGACTGTTCCGAAACAAGCGCACGCTGATCTTCACGTTGGTCATGCCGCCGGTGTTCTTCGTCATCTTCGGCACGCAGTCGGACTACCGCACCGACTATCCCTTTGCGCACGGCAACGTCACCGGTTACATCGCCATCAGCATGGCCGTCTACGGAGCGATGCTGGCAACGACCAGCGGGGGAGCGATGGTATCGGTCGAGCGGGCACAGGGGTGGAGCCGACAGCTTCGCCTGACGCCGCTCAGGCCCGTCGCCTACATCGTCACCAAGGTGCTCGTGGCCATGACGATGGGCGCGGCCTCGATCGTGGTGGTGTTCGTCGTCGCGAAGTTCCTCGGGGCGGACATGCCGATCTGGGTGTGGATCGTCAGCGGCCTGATCGGCTGGATCGGCTCGGCGGTGTTCGCCGCGTTCGGACTGTTCATGGGCTACCTGCTGCCCTCGGAGAACGTGATGCAGATCCTCGGACCCGTGCTCGCGTTCCTGGCGCTGGCAGGCGGACTCTTCGTTCCCCTCGGTGACAGCGGCTGGTTCCCGATGTTGGCCCAGTTCACCCCGCTCTACGGCTTGGCCACCGTGTCCCGGGCCGCGTTCGCCGGGACCGAAACCGGAACGTTGCTGGTCGCCGTGATCAATCTGGTGGTCTGGGCGACGATCTTCGTCACAGGCGCGGCGATGCTGTTCCGGAGAGACACCAAGCGTGCCTGAGACCGAAGCCACTGATCGTGTCGCCCACAGGGATACCGTGGGCGACATGACCACGTTCACCGCCGATCTCCCCGAGGGCCGGGTCTGGCGGTACGGCTGGATGTTCGGAGCCATCTGGCTCATCTATCTGATCTATCCGTTGAACGAGATTCTGTCTCTGGAATCCGTGCCGGCCCGGGTCTTCGGGATCGTCGTGATTCTCGGCTTCGGTGTCGTCTTCACATCCACCTTCTGGCGTTTCCGCAACGGACACCGCCGAGGACATCCACTGCCCACGTCGCAGGCATGGATCGCGCTCGGGGTGATGGTGGCCCTGACTTTCGCGATGAGTGCCTTGGTCGGTACCACCGGTTTCGGCGCGACCGTCTACATAGCGGTGCTGGCGATGATGACCCTGCCGGTCCGGCAGGCCTGGGCGTTGGTGGCGGCGATGGTGGTGATCGTCGAAGCGGCGCCACGCTTCGTCGATTCCTGGGAGCCCGACAACTTCTTCGCCTTCCAGCTGCTGATCAGCGCGGCCGCGGCTTGGGGAATCACTCAGGTCTTCCAGCGCAATCACGAATTGGCCGTGGCCAGGCAACAATTGGCAGACCTGGCCATCGTGGCCGAACGCGAGCGCATGAGCCGGGACGTGCACGACATCCTCGGTCATTCCCTGACCGTCATCACCGTCAAGAGCGAACTGGCCGGCAGGCTCATCGAGATCGACCCCGCCCGAGCGGCCGTCGAGATCGCCGAACTGGAAACCCTTGCCCGGCAAGCACTTGCCGATGTGCGCAGCACCGTCGGGGGCATGCGACAGGTCGACATCGGATCCGAGTTGGCCAGTGCACGAACCGCATTGACCGCTGCGGGAATCGATGCGGATCTTCCCGATGACGCCGACGTGGTGCCACTGCGACATCGAGAACTGTTCGGTTGGGTGATCCGGGAGGCGGTGACCAATGTGGTCCGCCACTCGAGCGCACGACATTGCCGAGTGACGCTGACGGCGTCGAGCATCTCCATCGTCGACGACGGAGTGGGACCGGCAGACAAGGATTCCGGCGGCAACGGTCTGCGGGGTCTGGGAGAACGAGTGGCCGCCGCGGGTGGTGCACTGACGATCGCCCGGGTGCCGACCGGTGGTTTCAGGGTGGAGGTACACGGTGAATAGGACGCAGGCGCAATGACCATCACACTCCTGCTGGCGGACGACCAAGCCCTGGTGCGGGGAGCGCTGGCAGCTCTGCTGGGGCTCGAACAGGATCTCGACGTCGTCGCCGGGGTGGGACGCGGGGACGAGGTCGCCGCTGCCGTTCTCGAACATCGACCCGACGTCGTCCTGCTCGACGTGGAGATGCCCGGCAAGAACGGTATCGAGGTCACCGCCGAACTGGCCCTGATCGCACCGGAGTCGAGAGTGCTGATCGTCACCACATTCGGGCGACCCGGCTACCTGCGGCGCGCGATCGATGCGGGTGCGTCGGGTTTCGTGGTCAAGGACACCCCAGCCAAGCAGTTGGCCGACGCCGTTCGGCGCGTGCACATGGGGCTTCGCGTGGTCGATCCGACGCTGGCGACCGAAACCCTCACCGACGGCATCTCTCCACTGACGGCCCGAGAGCAGGAGGTTCTCCGGGCGGCCGCCAAGGGCGGGACGGCGGGATCCATCGCTGCTCAGGTCCACCTCTCGGAGGGCACGGTACGCAATCATCTGTCGTCGGCCATCGGTAAGACCGGCACCAGTACCCGGGCCGAGGCGGTACGGGTGGCCGAGGACAGAGGGTGGCTGTAGGTCGTTCGGGGCGCGCCGTGACCACGCCGACGAGCAGGCCTGGCAAACTCGAGGGGTGAATTCAACTCTCGACCGAGATTCGTACGGAGATGCGTACGACGATCGGTATGCCCCGGACCCCGGTCCCGAGCGCCTGGGCTTCTTCGGAACGCTCGGACGCTGGACCGGTCGGCTCCTCGCGGGAGTGGTGCTGATGTCGCTGGTGCTGGTCGCAGGAACAGCAGTGCGGGTGTGGCAGGTGGCGCGCATCGACGACTATTCCAAGGCGGACGCCATCGTGGTGCTCGGTGCCGCGCAGTACAGCGGCACCCCCTCGACGGTGTTCGAGGCACGACTGTCCCAGGCCGCGTCGCTGTACGAGCAGGGTATAGCCCCCGAGATCGTCACCGTCGGCGGCAAGCAGGAGGGGGACCTGTTCACCGAGGCCGCGTCGGGCCGCAACTATCTGATCGATCAGGGCGTTCCCGCCGACGCCATCGTTGCCGTCGAGACCGGCTCGGACACACTGGAGAGCATCGAGGCCGTGAGCAACACCCTGCGCGAGCAGGGCAAGTCGTCGGTGGTGTTGGTCAGCGATCCGTGGCATTCACTTCGCACCCGAACCATGGCGCGCGACGCGGGCCTCGACGCCTGGACCTCGCCGACGCGCACCGGTCCGGCCGTCTACACCAGAGAATCCCAGGCGCACGGAATCGCCAGGGAGACAGGCGCTCTGCTGTGGTATCAGCTGACCCACTTCACCGCGGACTTCTCCTACACGGCAGGCCAGTAGATGACCGGCACATACTCGGCCCACGACGTCGAACGATTCGTCCCCGAACCGCCCAAGACCGCGGGACTGCGGGCCGGGGCAGACAACGCCTCTCACCGAAGCGCCTTCGCGCGCGATCGAGCGCGCGTGTTGCACTGCGCCGCACTGCGCAGGCTCGCCGACAAGACCCAGGTCACCGGACCGCGAGACGGAGACACCCCACGCACGCGGTTGACGCACTCGCTCGAAGTTGCCCAGATCGGCCGCAGCATCGCCGAAGGACTCGGCAGCGATCCCGATCTGGTGGACCTGGCCGGGCTGGCGCACGACATCGGCCACCCGCCGTACGGGCACAACGGCGAACGCGCCCTCGACGAAGTGGCCCAGGATTGCGGTGGGTTCGAGGGCAACGCGCAGAACCTGCGCATTCTCACCGGACTCGAGCCGAAGATCCTCGATGCCGACGGTCGCAGCGTCGGGCTCAACCTGACTCGAGCCTCGCTCGATGCCGCCACCAAGTACCCCTGGATCCGACCAGCCCCGGGCGCGAAATTCGGTGCCTACGACGACGACTCCGGCATTCTGGGTTGGGTGCGTGACGGCGCTCCGGACGAACACAAGTGCCTCGAAGCGCAGAGCATGGACTGGTCCGACGACGTGGCGTACTCGGTGCACGACGTCGAGGACGGTGTGATCGACGCTCGAATCGACCTGCGGGCGCTGTCCGATCCGATCGAGCGACGCGCCCTCGCAGAACTCGGCGTCTCCGAATTTCGCGGACTCGATGTCGACGAACTGATCGAGGCCGCGGATCGACTGTCGAGGATGCCCGTCGTGGTCGCGGTCGGACGCTACGACGGAACTCTCGCCGCATCGGTGGCGCTCAAGCACATGACCAGTGAACTCGTCGGCCGCTTCGCCACCGCCGCCATCGAGGGCACGCACGAGAAGTACGGCACCGCGCCGTTGAGTCGCTACGACGCCGACCTGGTGGTGCCGTCGATCGTCGGCTCGGAGGTTGCGCTGCTCAAGACCATGGCCCTGCGGTACGTGATGTCCGACGCCGGACACAAGATCCGCCAGGAGCGTCAGCGCGATCGCATCCACCGTGTCGCCGAGTGGTTGATGCGCTCGGCTCCGGGCGAGCTGGACCCCATCCTGGTGCCCGCCTGGCAGCGGGCCGACAGCGATGCCGAACGGACCCGAGTGGTGGTCGACCAGATCGCGTCGTACACCGAGAGCCGACTCGAACTGATCGACAAGCGTTCGCTCGGAGCTCAGGCCAGCTGGGGCTGACCGCTCCGCGACCGAATGTGGGTAGGTCCGGATCGGGACTAGACTGCCCTTCGTGGCCGGCCGAATTCCTGAACGCGACATCGCCGCCATTCGCGAACGCACACGGATCGAAGACATAGTCGGCGACTACGTCTCTCTCAAGCGCGCGGGCGGCGACTCCATGAAGGGGTTGTGCCCCTTCCACGACGAGAAATCTCCGTCGTTCCACGTCCGTCCCAACCACGGTCACTATCACTGCTTCGGCTGCGGCGAGGGAGGCGACGCCTACTCCTTCCTCCAGAAGATCGAGCACATCTCCTTCGTCGAGGCCGTCGAGCAATTGGCCGATCGGTTGAACTACTCGATCTCCTACGAGGGCGGCGGGCCGTCGGTTCAACGCGATCGCGGCACCCGAGCGCGCCTGATCGCCGCGAACGCGGCCGCGCAGGAGTTCTACGCGGGCAGGCTCGGCGGTCCCGACGCCCAGGCTGCGCGGGACTACCTCACCGAGCGCAACTTCGACGGGCATGCCGCCCTGGCATACGGCTGTGGTTATGCGCCCGACGGCTGGGACACGCTCACCAAACACCTGCTGGGCAAGGGCTTCGAGGCCAAGGAAATAGTCGACGCGGGGTTGGCGACACCCGGTAAGCGGGGGACGCCGATCGATCGCTTCCGGCGTCGGCTGGTGTGGCCCATTCGCAGTCAGAGCGGCGACGTCATCGGCTTCGGCGCGCGCAAGCTGTTCGACGACGACACGATGCCTGGCAAGTACATCAACACCCCGGAAACGATGCTGTACAAGAAGTCTCAGGTGTTGTTCGGCCTCGATCTGGCGCGCAAGGAGATCGCGAAATCGCATCAGGCCGTCATCGTCGAGGGCTACACCGACGTGATGGCGATGCACCTGGCAGGCGTCAAGACTGCGGTGGCGTCCTGCGGAACCGCATTCGGCGAGGATCACCTGGCGATGCTGCGTCGATTGATGATGGACGACAGCTACTTTCGCGGTGAAGTGATCTACACCTTCGACGGCGACGAGGCCGGCCAGGCCGCCGCGATGAAGGCATTCGAGGGTGATCAGAAGATCGCCGGTCAGACGTTCGTCGCCGTCGCGCCGGACGGAATGGACCCGTGCGATCTGCGCTTGAAATCCGGCGACAACGCCGTTCGCGATCTCGTGGCCAGGCGCACTCCGATGTTCGCTTTCGTCGTCAAATCGCTGCTTCGAGAACATGATCTCGATACGCCCGAGGGGCGCGTCGAAGCATTGAAGCGAACCGTCCCCGTGGTCGCCCGCATCAAGGATGCGTCGCTGCGGGACGAGTACGCGCGGCAGCTCGCCGGCTGGACCGGGTGGGACGACACCGCGATGGTGCTCGCCCGCGTGCGCGACGAGGCGAAGAAGGGTGCCCGAGGCGACTCGAGTGGAAAACGCGTGCCGTTCGAGAAGCGTCAGGCAGCGCCCGCCGAGGCCCCCGCCGGGCCGCCGCGCCCCAATCCCACCGATCCGTCCCTGTGGCCGCAACGGGAAGCGCTCAAGGCGGTACTGCAGATGCCCGCGATGGCAGGAACGGTGTTCGATTCGCTCCCGCCGGAAAGCTTCCATCACCCGGCGTACGCGGCTGTGCGCGACGCAGTGGCCGCTGCCGGCGGCACCGCGGCCGGGCTGGGCGGAGGGGAGTGGGTCGACGCCGTGGCCAAACAGGCCAAGGACGCCGTTGTCGTGTCGTTGGTCACCGAGCTCGCCGTCGATCCGATGCGCGTGGCCGACGACGCCCTCACCCGCTACATCTCGGGCGTGCTCGCGCGACTCCAGGAGGTATGGGTCGGCCAACAGGTGGCGGAACTCAAATCGAAACTGCAGCGCATGTCGCCGGTGGAGAAGCCCGACGACTACAACGCGCTGTTCGGCGACCTCATCGCCCTCGAGCAGTACCGCCGCAGTCTGCTCGAGCTCGCCGTCGGGAGTGTGGCCGAGGTCGGTTAGCGCCGCAGCTGATCGCGGGGAACGAAGACCTGGGTCTCGTCGTCGATCGGCTTCATCGGTTCCAGTCGTGGCTGGGTGTTCAGGGAATCGGACAGCTTCTGACGGCCGACCTCGATCGCCTTCTTGGTGGCCGGGCTCGACGCGACGGCGCTCGCCGTCTTGCGAATCTGCTCGTACCGGCCACGTCCCGCCTTGGCACCGAGTACGTAAGCAGCTCCGGCCGCCAGTACCAAACGAATCATCAGTAGGTCCTCCCATAGGGCGTGCGGCTGTTCTTCCATCTTGCCCGACGAACCTCTAGCAGGGCGATTTGGTACTCGGCAGAACCCGATTTGGTAGTAGCAAGGGGGTGTGCGCTATTGTTTCCAACGGCTCGCACGAGAGTGTGACGCCGCGAGGTAATCCCCCATAGCTCAATTGGCAGAGCATTCGACTGTTAATCGAAGGGTTCCTGGTTCGAGTCCAGGTGGGGGAGCGCAGTCCCCGTCCGGTTCGCCGGGTGGGGATTTTTGCTGTCGGGGGTAGGCCACCGGAGCCAAGGCGCGGCGCAGGAACGTACCGGACATGTGGTACCGCGAGTTCGAGCTAGATAACAGATCGTGACGGTTATTTCTGTATATCGAATGAATGAATCCCGTCGACCGATGTCAGTTTTGTCGGTCGTCCGCGACATACTGAACGAGCGATCCCGGTGGCTCGACAGTGCTGTTAAAAACCGGGTCGGTCGGTTTTAAGGGGCTTCATGAGTTTGAGTTACGCAGCAACCGTTCCACGACACCTCGTGCATCGGCGGTCTCCGGCCGACGTTCTGTTGACCGATTACGAGACCGTCGACGGCACCCATCGGGCGGCGGTCCAGTTCCCCACGTCGCATCGCATGTTCGCGCCGGTTCGCCGAACCCACGACTCGTTGATGGTGGCCGAGGCTCTACGCCAGGCAATCAGCCTCTTCTCTCACGTCAACCACGGCGTGCCACTCGATCACGTGGTGTTCATCGAGCACTCTCGCTTCGAGATCCTGGACCCGCTGTCGGTCGACGACATCGAAGACTCGCTTGTCGCAGAGTCGATCACGACCGACGTGACGTTCGAGAACGAGTCGCTGGACAACATGAAGCTCTCGGCCCGACTCCTGAACGGCACCCACCTCGTCGCGTCGGGGACGGCGTCGGTCCGGACCATCGGACCCGAGGTGTATTCGCAGGTTCGGAAGTCGACCGTTGCCGACCCCCACTTCCGTTTCCTGCCGGCCGGAACCGAGGTGGTACCGCCGTCCTCCGTCGGACGCCTCGATCCGTCCGACGTGGTGCTGGCGCGGCACACATCCGACGGAACCATCGTCGTCGCGCCGGATCCGCGCAACCTGGCGATGTTCGACCATTCGGTCGAGTACCTGCCGGGCGTCACGATGCTCGAGGCGGCCCGTCAGGCTCTCCGCTTGGCCACCGGAACACCGGCCTTGGATTTCACCTCCTGCGAGGTGAGGTTCATGGGATTCGCCGAGTGGACCAACCCGTGCTCGGTGATCGTCGACACGGACTCCACCGACGGCGTCTTCCGTATTCAGTTCGAGCACGACGGCGCGGTGCTGTCGGCGATGTCCGTCACGGCGACGTCCGAACCGTGGTTGGCTCCTACCGATCGCTCCAGTCGATAAGGGCGTCCTCGGCAACTGCCATCGCCCGCGGGAGGCGTCGGCGCGGCACCACCGCGGGCAGCAACATCTGCCACATCTCGGTCAGCCGCTGCTGTAGATCGGCACGTCCGGTCAGCATCTCCGAGACCGTCTGCACGCCGGTGAACGACGCAACGATGTAGCGGCCGAGCGTGAGTGCGTCCATACCGTCGACGATGTCGCCCTCGGCCTGAGCGCGTGCGGCCAGATCGCCCATCTTGCCGACCCAGTCCTCGAACGCTTGCGCATTGGGACTGCCCACGATGGCCGACTCCAACGTCAACCGCATACCCCCGCGGGCGATCGATTCGGTCTGCAGTTGGCGTCCCAACTCCTTGCTCACCAGGATCAAGGCGTCCAACGCTTTCGGCGTCCGCTCGATGACGATGGCGCTCGCACTCGCCGCCATGGCCAGTTGCGCGTCGATCACGGCCTGCGCCAGATCTTCCTTGGACGAGAAATGGAAATACATCGCGCCTTTGCTGACCCCGGCATGCGCGATGATGGTGCTCAAACTTGCTGTGCCGTAACCGAACTTCTCGAAACTGGCGGCAGCACCTTCGAGTACGGCCTGCCTGGTGGACGCTGCACGCTCCTGCATCGGTCGACAATAACTGTTACCCGGGTTCGCGGCACGGCGTGCAGCAAGACATTCTCCTCCGGATTGATGGCAGGCTGAGACCATGGTCGATACGAGCGCAGGAATTCTGTTGTACCGCGTCGGAGTCGACGGTCCGGATGTGCTGATCGCTCACCCCGGCGGACCGTTCTGGGCTCGCAAGGACGACGGAGCCTGGTCGATCGTCAAAGGTCTGATCACCGACGGCGAAGACCCGTGGACGGCGGCGCAGCGAGAATTTCGCGAGGAAGTCGGGATCGACGTTCCGGCGGGAGATCACATCGAACTCGGCACGGTCATGCAGCGCGGCGGGAAGATCGTCACCGCGTTCGGCGTCGAGTGCGATCTGGATGTGTCGAATGCGGTGAGCAACACATTCGAGATCGAATGGCCTCCGAAATCCGGCATCATGACATCGTTTCCCGAGGTCGACCGCGTCGAGTGGTTTCCACTGGCTCAGGCGAGAGCGAAGTTGCTCGCCTCGCAGCACCCATTTCTGGACGCGCTGGAGGCAGTTGTCCCGGCACGATAGTTTCGGCGCGGGTTCCCAGGGTATCCACCGGCCGGAAATGACGAGGGTCGCGGATGCAGGGTGGGAATCGAATCATGACGACGATGGATACGGCGGGCGCGAAAACCGTCTCGGAGGGAACTCGTGCCGAGACTTCGGTCTTGGATACATCGGTCGTGGAGACATCCCTCGTGGAGACTCAGTGGGGTGGCCGAATCGTCGCATCGGCGTTCGTGGTTCTGGCCGGCGGACTGTCGTGGGTCTTCGTCGCAACGGCAATGATCGGCCAGTGACCGAGGATCGGTCGGCCGATACCGCCCGGCGACAACGACGAAGGACAACACAGTGACCGACGGCATCGCCTCTGCAACCCCACCGGCAACAGAGGTTCCCAAACGCGCCTGGCAGGCGCTCGTGGTCCTTCTGCTCGGAATGTTCATGGCGTTGCTCGACACCACGATCGTCAACGTGGCGCTCCCGACGATCAGCACCACGTTGGAAGCGTCGGAATCGGTTCTGTCGTGGATCATCTCGGGGTATGCACTCGCCTTCGGCCTGGCTCTCATCCCGGCAGGCAAGGTGGGCGACCGGATCGGCCACAAGTGGGTCTTCTTCACCGGGCTCGCCCTCTTCACCCTCGCGAGTTTCGCGTGTGGGCTGGCTCAGGACGATCTGCAGCTGGTCGTCGCTCGAGTCGTGCAGGGTCTGGCCGGCGGTATGTTCGTCCCCGCGGTCACGGCGTTCATTCAACTGCTGTTTCCAGGTCCGGTGCGAGGCAAGGCATTCGCCATCATGGGCGCGGTCATCGGCGTCTCGACGGCGCTCGGACCGATCGCGGGCGGCCTCATCATCCAGGCTTTCGGCGACGAGAACGGCTGGCGGCTGGTCTTCTGGGTCAACCTACCGATCGGAATCGTCGGTCTCGTCGCGGCTGCAGTGCTGCTCCCGAGCAAGACCGACACCGAACCGACGGCCCGCCCCGGAATCGACTGGCTCGGACTGTTGCTCATCTCGGCAGGACTCATCGCACTGCTCGTTCCGCTGATCGAGGGCCAGGAATCGGGCTGGCCGATGTGGACCTACCTGACGATCGCCGCAGGCCTCGGCCTCATCGCGCTGTTCGGCCGGTGGGAAGTGATCCGGAGCGGCCGCGGACAGAATCCGTTGGTGCCGCCTCGATTGTTCACCCGTCCCGCGTTCACCGGAGGTGTGATCCTCGCGCTCGTCTACTTCGCCGCCTTCACGAGCATCTTCTTCACCATCTCGCTGCTGTGGCAGACCGGGCTGGGCAACACGGCACTGGCATCGGGACTGGTGTCCATACCGTTCGCCATCGGCAGCATCATTGCCGCCTCGCAGAGCAACAGGCTGACGATCCGGCTCGGTCGTACCGTTCTCGTACTCGGGGCCTCGCTCGTCTCGATCGGGCTGATCTGGCTGTGGATCATCCTTGCGACCAGCTCCGCCGACACGATCTCGCACTGGACGCTGTTGGTTCCACTGTTCATCGCAGGTCTGGGCAACGGCGCGTTCATCGCACCCAACGCGCAGTTCATCGTCGCGACCGTCGATCGCGACGACGCGGGAGCCGCGAGCGGGGTCATCTCCACCATGCAGCGCGTCGGCTCCGCGATCGGCATCGCCGTCATCGGTAGTGTGCTGTTCGGATCTCTGACCATCACCGGCCCCGATACCGTCGGCTCCGGCTTTCTGCACGGCGCGGCCATGGCGATGGCCGTGAGTGCCGCGTTCAGTCTCGTGGCACTGGCGTTGGTGTTCGCGCTCCCCAAGAAGGTCCAGAGTGGGCACTGAGCGCACAGCTCAGGACTTCAGGCCCTTGCTGTGCCGATCGACCACGGTTGCTGCGAGGTCGGCGATCTTGACGTTCAGGTCCTGAGAGGACTTACGCAACAGGGCGAACGCCTCGTCGCCGGACACATCGTGCAGAGCCATGATCAGGCCGATCGCCTTGCCGATCTCACGGTTGCTCTCGAGTCCGTCACGCAGAGTCGACGCCTCCTGACCGTTCATGACCGCAGCAACGGCGACGGCCGTGAACGCCGTCAGAATGATCGCCTTGCTCGCGCTGTCGGCGTCGAACACACCCGGCTCGTCGGTGAACAGGTTGAGCGCGCCCACCTTCTGATCGTCCACCTTCAGGCGAAATCCCATGGCCCCTCGCACCGGCGTGCGGTTCAACACACCGCGAGCCATCGCGGGCCACTGCGTCGGTGTCCGGAAGTCGGCCTCGAGCTGCGCCGCCTCGCTGGTGATCGCGTCCAGACACGGGCCTTCGCCGGTGGCGCGCTCGATGTCGTCGATGACACGAGCGACGTCGTCGGAGGCCGCGACGGTGACGGGCTTTCCGTGACGCATCAGCATCAGGCTGGCGTGATCACAGTGGGGAACGATCAGCACGGCGGCATTGCAGATCGCGGTGTAGATCTCTTCCGCGCTGCTGCCTCGGTACACGATGTCGGCCAGTGCGGCGAACACGGTGGCCGGGTCGGTCACCGGGCCGTCGGTGGAGCCTGCAGGAACGGCTGGAGGTCCGCTCGGCTGCGATTCGTCGTTCATTGGTTACTTCCGTCCAGTGTGTGAGCATCGAGTGACCGGGACTCGGAGTGCATCAACCGTACCGTCACCGGATCGGGTGGCCGATAGGACGGGTCTCGGCAGTAGCCTCGACTGGTGAGCGACGCACAAGGATCCACCGGTTTCGAGTACGGCCACGACGGTCCGAAGTCGATCGTGGTGGGTGTCGACGGTTCCGATTCCTCCTGGCGCGCCGCCGCCTATGCGGCAGGGCTCGCTCGTAGGCAGCGGTCTCTGCTGGTGCTGGTGTACGTGCAACCCATTGCGACGGCGTCGTGGGGCCAGGCCGGCATCTCTCTCGTCGAAACCGGCCAGCAGATCGCCGACGAGTTGCTCGAGTACGTCCGTGCCTCCGCTGCACGATTCGGGGATCGGGAACACGTGCGGTGGGAGTTCCGGACCGCGCAGGGCGACCCGTACAACGGGCTGATCGCCGTGGCAGAGCAACTGCGCACCGACGCGGTCGTGGTGGGGGCGTCCGAGACTGCGGGCCACCGAATCGCAGGTTCGGTGGCGGTGCGGTTGGTCAAAGCAGGCCGCTGGCCGGTGACCGTGGTGCCCTGAACGATCCGAAATCGAGCCTGTCTGCCGTCGGCCCTGTAAAAATAGGCAGTCACCTCGTCGGATGCGAGGCGGACGTGGTGCCGTTCTCGAGGATCCGAGGAGTTCCATGGCTGGGCTGTCGCGTCGACAATTCATCACTCGGGTGGGCGCGCTCGCGGCGGCCTGGGGAATTGCACCCCACGTGCTGGGTCAGGCTCTCGTTGCGCGCGCCCAACCTGTGGAGGCGGACGGGACCGGAACACTGGCGCAGACGATCCTGCGAACCTCGACCGGGCCGGGCAAGTACCGCGTACTCGGTACCGGACCGGGGGAGCCCTACGTCGCTCGCCTCGACGTCCTCGGACGAGCACCGAGTCCATCGAGAGTGCAGGCGCGCCGGTCGCTGCTCTACCTCGGACACCTCTCGGACATGCACGTCATCGACGCGCAGTCGCCCGGACGCATCGAGCCCATGATCGTTTCCGACCACGCCGCCTGGGGCTCGGCGTTCCATCCGCAGGATCCGCTGACCGTGCACGTCACCGCGGCGATGGTGAAGGCGTTCGCGGATGCGCGGATCAGCCCGGTCACCGGCGCACCGATGGGGGCGGCCGTGGTCACCGGGGACAGCGCCGACATGCATTCTCATCTCGAACTACGCTGGTACATAGACGTTCTCGACGGAGTCCCGGTTCGGCCGACGAGCGGGGCCGCGAACGTCTTCGAGGGTGTTCAGGCCTGGCCGGAGGCGCAGTGGGCCTATCGGCCCGGTGACTCGTCGGGAGGATCGTTCGGCGAATACGGATTCCCGACGCTTCCCGACCTTCTCGACCAGGCGATATCGGGCACCGTCGAATCGGTGGGTCTACCCGTGCCGTGGTACTCGGTGTACGGCAACCACGACACCCTGTTGCTCGGCACCTTCGATCTGTCCTCGCAACTCCACGCGCTCGCTGTCGGTGGTCGCAAGGCGTACACGCTCGAGGCGACAGCCACCTCGGCCCTCGCCGGCTATGCCTCGACTGCCAGTCCGCTGCAACGAGTGGTCGATGCGCTCGGCGTGGGATCCGGTGCGCGACCGGGGTTTCGCGCGGTGTCCGCCGATCCGGCTCGATATCTGTTCGAGCAACGCGAGTTCATGGCGGAGCACTTCGAGACCACCCCGACGCCGGGTCCGATCGGTCACGGCTTCACCCAACACAACCTCGACTCCGGCGAGACCTGGTGGACCGCAGACCCCACACCGAACATTCGCACGTTCGGGCTCGACACGTGCAATGCCGTCGCCGGTCCCGACGGTGCGGTTCCGGAGAACCAATTCGCGTGGCTCACCCAGCAATTGGAGCGGGCGCAGGCCGAGAACAAGCTCGTACTGATCTACACGCACCACAACAGCCTGACACTGGAGAACCGAGCACAGCGGCCAGGGCAATCGGTGAAGCTCTACGGCGCAGACGAATTCGTCGATCTGCTGCTGAAGTATCCGGTGGTGATCGGTTGGCTCAACGGCCACACCCACCAGAACCAAATTCTGGCGCACTCGCGAGACGGACGAGGATTCTGGGAGATCACCACCGCGTCGTGCATCGATTTCCCGCAGCAGCAGCAGGTGGTCGAGATCGTCGACAACCGAGACGGGACACTGTCGCTGTTCACCACCGTTCTCGATCACGCATCTCCGGTCACGCCCGGAAACAGCGGCAGCTACCTGGATCTGGCGTCCCGTAGCCGTGAGTTGGCGGCCAACGACTGGGCCGAGAATCCGCTGATGCGGAGGGGTTCGCGCCTCGATCGCAACACCGAGCTGCTCCTGCCTGCACCGTTCGATCTGAGCAGCATCACCGACGCCGCGCTCGAGCAGCAACACCTGGACGAGCACGCGAGACTGATCGCCTACGAGACGAGGCAGGGCCGATGAACAGTGTTCGCAGGACGATCCTGCTGTTGTCTGTGCTGGTGGCGTGCGCGGGGTGCTCGCAGACCGCCGCACTCGCCCCGGTCGGTGGTGCCGAGCTCGGTGACCTCCGCTACGCAGTGAACGACGTCTTGTTCGAGAAGGGGATCGAGATCCTGGTCGCACCGGTGTGCTCGGGTACCGGAGCCGATATCGAATGTGCCGGGGTGACAACCGACAACGAGGCGATCACCGGTTCGGCCACCTCGGACGACGCGAGCACCGTCGAGGTCAAGGTCGGTACGGAGGTCCTGTACTCGGGATCGGTGCAGGACGTGCTCGATCGCAATTCGACGGTCGGTGCACCGTGAGGGGGAGTGCGGTTCTCGCTGCCGTGGTGGTCGTGTCGGCACTGGTTCAGGCGCTGACCGTGCTGGGGGATCCGGTTCCGACGTCATCCCTCGGTTTCGCGGGGCTGGTTGCGGCCTCCGCCGCGGCACTGGTGATCGCACTGTGGATCACCGCATCGACGGCACTCGACGTGGCGGACGGCAAAGCGTCCGATGCACTGGGTCGGGCGTGGCGACGGCCGCGTGTCCTGATGTGGTGCGTGGCGTTGACTCTGGTGGCCGTTGCGCTGGCGATTCTGTTCCCACTGCTTCCGATCATCGTGATTCTGGTTGCGCTGCTGGTGCTTCCGGCCGTGGCCGACGGGCAACAAAATCCGTTCCGCGCAGCGTCGGCGACTGTCCGGCAGTCCCCGGGGCGGTGCGCAATCGCGGCAGTCGTCACGATTGTTGCCTACGTCCTCGCCTGGGTCGTGGCACTGGTACTGGGCTTCTTCGTCACCGGTGTTGTGGCCGCGTTCGTCACGTGGCTGTGGTTCGGGGCGATTACCGCTGCGTTGCTAATCCTTTGGTCGCGGCTGTATCGAAGGGCGGCGATGCTTCGACTGCACTCAGCCGCGGGCTCGCCGACCGGCCGCGGCCTCGGCGACGATGTGCGCGATTCGAGCTGAGCGAGTGGCGTCTCGCGCAGCGCTGACGACCCACCACAGCATCTGTTTGCGGGCACTGGGCGGAAAACCGTCCCAGGTGCTCCGGGCGTTCGGGTCTCGGTTCAGGGCAGTTGCCAGTTCGAGTGGTTCCTCGAGGTCTTCGACCTGATCGGCAATCGTCCACCAGCCGTTGGCCTTCGCGGCAGCGATGGCACGTCGGCCTGCTTCGGTCATGAGGCCGCTGTCTTCCATATCGGCTGCGCGTTCTCGGTTGAGCCGGGTCCACGGACTCTTGGGCCTGCGTGGCGTGAACATCTGCACGCTGCGCTCGTCGTCGAGGTTGCTGCCGGTGGAATCGATCCAACCGAAGCAGATGGCTTCCTCGACGGCGTCCGGGTACGGGCACCGTGGCCGGGTGGTGGTGTTGCGCCACGAACACAGCCACACGCCACGGGTGGATGCATGATGGAGCTCGAGCCAAGTACGCCACTGTGTCCGAGTCTCGGCGTGAAAAATCGGGTACTCGAACTTCCACGTCGGCGGGTGGTCGGATGCCGTCGGCGGCTCCGGTGACGTCACGTGCTCGCGCAATCTACTGCTGCCGGTGCCACCTCGCCGCGGTTCCACATTGCTTCAGTGTGCTCGCCGTCGAGGAAATCTGCTGTCTCATTGTCGGGTGAAGATCGCGAACACCGGACCTCGTCGTGGGGCGGGCGGGGCTCGAACCCGCGACCAATGGATTATGAGTCCACGGCTCTAACCGACTGAGCTACCGCCCCATGCCCGTACCAGGTACGAGCCTGCAGAATCGTACAGAATCGCGTCGCCTCGACGGTTCATCGGGGCGCTATTTCGCCCTCACCTGCACCGGGACCCCGTTCAGGATCGCATTGGCCGAGACGGCGTCGACTCGGCCCGGGTCGGTGATGTCGTTGACACTGGGGCCCGTCACCGTCGTGGCAACGGACAGCTCCACGCCGGGGCGCTGATGCCCGAAGCCGTGCGGCATGCTCACCACGCCCGGCATCATCTTGTCCGATGCCGCCACCTCGATGTCGACGGTTCCGGCGGCGGAGGTCACCGACACCATCGCCCCGTCCTCGATGCCGCGGTGTTCCAGGTCGTCCGGGTGGGCCAGAAGCTGATGTCTCGCTTTGCCTTTGGTGAGCCGGGCGGTGTTGTGCATCCAGGAGTTGTTGCTGCGCAGGTGTCGCCGACCGATCAGCAACAACTCGTCACCGGTCGCAACGGCGCTCGAGTGCATCAGGTCCACCAACGCGGGAAGTTCGGCAACAACGATGTCCTGAATCAGCTGTACCCGCTTGTCCCGCGTCTTCAGCTTCTGCGGGAAGCCGGGCCGCAGGGGTCCGAGATCGACACCGTGGGGGTTGGCTCGAAGCTTCTTGAGCGACAACCCTTTTCGTTGGCTGCGGAGCAGGATGTCCAGGGTGCGCGCGGGGGACAGGCGCAGGCGCGCCTCGCTGATCACGCTCTTCGGAGTCAATCGCGACTTCACTCGACCGATCGTCGAACCGGCCATCGCGCTCTTGTAGCGGAGTGACAGGTCTCGGAATATCTCCCAATCATGCTTTGCGTCGGCCTTCTTGGGCAGGACCGCCGGCATGTACTTGGCAGTGTTGTGTACCGCGAAGGAATTGAAGATCAGGTCGTAGTGGTCGCGTTCGAGAGACATCGTCGGCGGCAGAATCACGTGTGCATGACGCGAGGTCTCGTTGATGTAGAAGTCGAACGACACCATGAAATCGAGACCCGCGAACGCGTCGTTCAGGGTGGTACCGCCGGGCATCGACAGCACCGGATTGCCGGACAGAACCGCCATCGCGCGGATCTGGTCCTTGCCCTCGGTGGTGATCTCGTCGACGAGCGTCGAGCAGGGGTATTCGCCTGCGAACTCGGGCAGGTCGCGAACGCGGCTGCGCCACTTGTCGAAATGTCCGCGGCCGACGATGCCCTGCTTGATCAGATCGATCGCGGGATCGGTCACCATGGCACCGCCGGGGCGGTCGAGATTGCCGGTGATGATGTTCAGTACCTGAATCGCCCACTGGCACACGGTGCCGAACTGCTGGGTCGAGACCCCCATTCGGCCGTATGCCACCGCGGACTTCGCCGACGCGAAATCACGTGCCAGGGCCGAGATGTCCTCCGCGGCAATCCCCACGACCGGAGCAACGGATTCGGGGGTGAATTCGGCGACGAGGTCGGCGATGCGATCGGCGCCGTCGATGTAGTCGGCCACGCGCACGGTGCCGTCGGCGACGATGACGTGGATCATCGCGAGCAGGAGCAATGCATCGGTGCCGGGACGCACGAAGAAGTGCGTGTCGGCGATGTCGGCGGTCTCGGTCTTGCGCGGATCGACCACGACCAGGCGTCCGCCGCGTTTACGCAGTGCCCGCGCTCTCTTGGCGAAATCGGGGACGGTCATCATGGAGCCGTTCGACGCCATCGGATTGCCGCCGAGTACGAGAAAGAAGTCGGTGCGGTCGATGTCGGGGATAGGCAGCAGCAGTTGATGCCCGTACAGCAGGTGATCGACGAGCTGATGCGGGAGCTGATCCAGCGAGGTGGCGGAGTATCGATTACGCGTTCGCAGGAGCGAGGTGAAGGGAATGCCGTGGGTCATCGCACCCATCGAATGGACGTTGGGGTTGCCCTGATAGAGACCGACCGCGTTGCGCCCGTACTTCTTGCGCGTCGAGATCAGGCCGTCGATCACGAGGTCGTATGCCTCGTCCCAGCCGATCTTCTCCCACTTCTCACCCACACGTTTGACCGGTGTGGTGAGTCGATCGGTATCGGCGTGCAGGTCGATCAGCGACAGAGCCTTCGGGCAGATGTGACCGCGCGAGAGCGGGTCCTTCTCGTCACCGCGGACGGACGTGACCGCATCGTTCTCCACCGTGAACTCGAGCCCACAGATCGCTTCGCACAGATTGCACGAGCCATACACAACCGACATCGCATTCCTCCCACTCATGTGCTGCGAGCGTAGCCCGGCGGGGGACCGGGGCACCGTCATCGACCGACAATTAGGCTCGTGAATCGTGACCACCCTCGATCTCACGTCCTCCTGGCCCGTCGACCACGTCAGTGCAGCAGTCGTCACCGACTCCGGAGTTCGTGAGCAGGTCGGCGACACCGATCGCGTCTACGAGTTGGCCTCGGTCACCAAACTGCTCAGTGCCTACGCAGTCCTCGTCGCCGTCGAGGAAGGTGCGGTGGAGCTCGATCAACCCGCAGGGCCGGAAGGGTCGACGGTGCGTCACCTGCTGGCACACGCGTCGGGCCTGGCGTTCGGCGACCGCACGGTCCAGGCACCGGCCGGCACCAAGCGGATCTACTCGAGCACCGGGTTCGAAGTACTGGCCGAACTGATCGAGACCGAAGCGGGCATCGCCTTCCCGGACTACCTCGACGAGGCCGTGTGCAGGCCACTGCAGATGACGAATACCGCGCTACCGGGATCGGCAGGCCACGGTGCCAGCTCCACCCTGGCGGACCTGAAGAAGTTCGCGGCGGAGTTGTTGGAACCCACGCTCCTCGCGTCGCAGACCCTCTCGTCGGCGACGGCCGTGCAGTTCCCCGGCCTCAACGGCATCGTGCCCGGGTACGGATCGCACAGGCCGTGCGACTGGGGACTCGGGTTCGAGCTGCGGGGTGAGAAGAGCCCGCACTGGACCGGAAGCGGCAACTCGTCGGCCACGTTCGGTCACTTCGGTCAGGCCGGAACGTTCCTGTGGGTGGACCCGTCCGTGCGCACGGCATGCGTGGTGTTGACCGACCGGGCCTTCGGAGACTGGGCGAAACCGCTGTGGCCGGAACTCTCCGATGCCGTTCTTGCAGGGTGAATGCCGATCGTTCACAGATTGCACTGGCGCAACAGGGGTAACTCGGGGCACACTAGTACACATACGTGTTGATTGACTGCAGCCAGCCGAAGCATGTCGAGGTCGTTGGGGAAGACGTCCCTCGTCGAAGCTGGAGGTAGTGCAATGCGTGGATCGAATCAATTCGCAGAAGCGACGTCGGGTGTCGTGTACATCCACTCGTCGCCCGCTGCGTTGTGCCCGCATGTCGAATGGGCGTTGTCCGACGCCCTCGATTGCCGTGCGAATTTGAAGTGGTCTGCGCAGCCGGCCTCCGACGGGCAGCTGCGCGCCACCACCGACTGGGTAGGCCCGGTCGGCACCGGAGCGACCCTCGCCGGCATCCTGCGCTCGTGGCAGATGCTGCGCTTCGAGGTGACCGAAGACCCCAGCGAAGGCGTCGACGGCGAACGATTCTCGCACGTACCCGGTCTGGGGCTGTGGCGTGGATCGACGAGCGCGAACGGTGACGTGGTCCTCGGCGAGATGCGTTTGCGCGCCCTCATGGATAACAACCAGGGCAACCTCACCGCGGCCGTGGAGCACGCTCTCGGGTCGGACTGGGACGCCGCCCTCGAGCCGTACCGCACCGGGGGAGCCGGAGCCGAAGTGACGTGGTTGAGCCGCAACGTGGGCTAGTGGTGAGAGTTGCTGGGGGTTCGGTGTCGCGGTAGTTTCGCGGGCGTGCCTGGGGTAGGCATGTGGGAACGACCGTGGAGTGGTGAGTTCGATGTTGTCGACCGGAAAAGTGATTCGATTCGACGAATTCAAGGGGTACGGATTCGTAGCGCCGGACGAGGGCGGCGAGGACGTGTTCATTCACGTCAACGATCTGGATTTCGACAAGAGGCTGTTGGCACCGGGTGTTCGCGTCGAGTACGTCGCCGTCGACGGTGACCGAGGGCTCAAGGCCACCCAGGTACAGATAATCGACGGTCCGGCATCGACCGCGCTGGTGACCCGACACAAGCCCGACGTGCCGTACCACCACACCGTGCCGGTGACCGACCATCAGAACCTCGAAGACGTCATCTGCGACGTCCTGTCCGAGGCGGACTTCACTGCCGAGGTGACCGAGGCACTGCTGACGTCCAACGGAACCGTGACGGCAGCGCAGATTCTCGACATCCGATCAGCGATGCTGCGAGTGGCTCACGATCACAAGTGGATCGAGAACTGACCGACGCGTATCCCCTTCATCCCGCCCTGCAGCCCGCTCGGTTCCGGATGAATGTGGCTTCGTTGCACTCGGAGCGCTACTGATCCACACCGTGAATGGACCATTACATACGTCTGGGCGCTGCAAGGGTCCATTCACGCGGACGGGGGAGGACGGGGCGGGGGCTGAGTCAGGGCCGCAGGCGAGGGTGGTTGATCAGAGCGGAATGTTCTTGTGGTTTCCGCGTGCCGCGGGCGCGGCCGCGAGAGCCTTGGCGACGGTGCTGCGGGTCTTGCTCGGTTCGATGACCTCGTCGACGACACCGATGGCCACAGCACGCTCGACGCCACCGGCGATGCTTTCGTGCTCGACTGTAAGCCGATCGTGCAGTGCTTCGCGCTCCTCCTCGGGAGCGGCCGCGAGAGCCTTCTTGTGCAGGATGCCGACGGCTGCCTTCGCGCCCATCACGGCGACCTCGGAGCCGGGCCAGGCGTAGACCGCAGTGGCACCCAGCGCGCGAGCGTTCATTGCGATGTACGCACCGCCGTAGATCTTGCGGGTCACGAGGGTGACGCGGGGGACCGTGGCTTCCGCGAAGGCGTGCAACAGCTTTGCGCCACGACGCACGACACCTTCCCATTCCATGCTGACGCCGGGGAGGTATCCGGGTACGTCGACCACCACGACGAGCGGTATGCCGAACGAATCGCACAACCGAACGAAACGTGCTGCCTTCTCGGCGCTTTCGGAGTTCAGGCAACCACCGAGTCGGATGGGGTTGTTGGCGATGACCCCGACGGTGCGGCCACTGATACGGCCGAGGCCGATCACGATGCTGCGAGCCCAGCCGCCCTGGAATTCCTCGAAGGTCGACTCGCCTTCGACGTTGTCGAGCAACTCGTGCACGATCGGGTGGACGTCGTATGCGCGACGGTTCGATTCGGGCATCAGTGCCCGGAGGTCGGTGTCACCGTGTTCGGCAGCGGCGATATCGAAGTCGCCCTGCTCGCAGAACATGGACACCAGACGGCGGGCGCGGGTGAACGCGTCCATCTCGCTGTCGGCGACGATGTGGCACACGCCGGACTTCTTGTGGTGGGTGTCGCGGCCGCCGAGCGAGGCCATGTCGACCTGCTCGCCGGTGACGCTGCGGACGACGTCGGGACCGGTGACGAAGACACGTCCCTCGGGAGCCATGATGACGACGTCGGTCAACGCAGGACCGTAGGCGGCGCCGCCGGCTGCGAAGCCGAGGACGACGGAAACTTGGGGGACGAGGCCGGACGCTCGAACCATGGCCTCGAAGACCAGTCCGACGGCGTGGAGAGCTTCGACGCCCTCGGCGAGGCGAGCGCCTCCGGAGTGCCAGACGCCGACGATCGGAGCGCGCTGCTCGATGGCCGTGTCGATGGCGGCGACGATGTGCTTGCAGCCGTCGACCCCCATGGCGCCGCCCATGACGGTGGCGTCGGAGCAGTACGCGATGGTGTGGACGCCGTCGATCTCGCCGGACGCTGCGAGGATGCCGGATTTGTCCCGATCGTGCAGCGGGACAGTGGTTCCGGCGTCGAACAGATTCTCGAGGCGGGCGAGTGGATCGCGGGGATCGGTCGAGGTACCGGATCGTGTGACAGGGGCCAGAATAGTCATCGCTTGTCCTTCTTCAGGGCCCCTGAGGGGGCGAGGCCCGAACCGGAACCGTTCCCTGAGAACGGCCCCGGTCCGGATCATGCACTGCGAGAGCGAGATCGACCGAGTCGAAGAAACGACTCAGTGCATCACGCCTTTCCGAAGGCGAGCGCTACGTTGTGCCCACCGAATCCGAACGAGTTGTTGATCGCGTAATCGATCTGTCCGACGCGGGGCTCGCCCTTGACGACGTCGAGATCGATCTCGGGATCCTGGTTCTCCAAATTCAGTGTGGGAGGGATGATTCCCTCACGCACTGCCAGCACCGTCAGTACCGACTCGAGAGCGCCGACGGCACCGATCGAGTGGCCCAGAGCGGATTTCGGTGCGTACACCGCTGCGTGATTTCCGACGGCCTTGTTGATCGCCAGCGCCTCGGCGGTGTCTCCGATGGGAGTTGCCGTTGCGTGGGCGTTCACGTGGGTGATGTCGGACTTCTGCAGGCCTGCGGTCTCGATGGCGCGCTGCATCGCACGCGCGGCACCCTTGCCCTCCGGATCGGGAGCCACCAGGTGGAACCCGTCGGAGGTGATTCCGGCACCGAGCAGGCGGGCGTGAATCGTTGCGCCGCGAGCCTTGGCGTGCTCTTCGGTCTCGATGACCATGAGCGCACCCGCTTCACCGAAGACGAAGCCGTCACGGTCCTTGTCGAACGGACGTGACGCACCCTTCGGGTTGTCGTTGTTGGTGCTCATCGCCCGCATCATGGAGAAGCTGGCGATCGGAACCGCGTCGATATAGCCCTCGACGCCGCCGGTGACGACCATGTCCGCATCGCCCATCACGATCATCCGCCACGCGTGTGCGATGGCTTCCGATCCCGAGGAGCAGGCGGAGACGGGAGTGATGACACCGGCCTGTGCTTTGAGCTCGAGTCCGACGACCGCTGCGGGGCCGTTCGGCATGACCATCTGAACGGCGAGCGGAGACACCTTGCGGTAGCCGCCTGCCTTCATCTTGTCGTTGGCGTCGATCAGCGAATCTCCGCCACCGAGGCCGGTACCGATCGACACACCGAGGCGAAGGGGATCGACGTCGGGGGTTCCGGCGTTCTTCCAGACCTCGCGGCCGAGGACCGTCGACAGTTGCTCGACATAGCTCAGGCGACGAATCTCGACCCGCGAGAGCAGGCTCTGCGGGTTCACCGCGAGGTGTCCGCCGATCCGCACAGGCAGGTCGTACTCGGCGACGAAATCGTCTTCGAGCTTTGCGATTCCGCTGTCGCCGTTCAGCAGACCCTTCCACGTGGCATCGACGTCACCCGCAAGTGACGTGGTCGCAGCGAGGCTGGTGACGACGACACTGGGGAAGCGTCCGTTGGCGGTGGATGGGTTGGTCATGGGCCCTGTCACTCGCTCGCGGAGTCGTCGAGCTTGGCCTTGATAGCTTCTGCGGCTTCGGGGTTCTCCGCTTCGAGCTTCTGGATGTAGTTGACGGCGTCACCGACGGTGCGCAGACCTGCGAGGTCCTCGTCGGGGATCTTCACGCCGTACTTGTCCTCGGTCTGCACTGCGATCTCGACCATGGAGAGCGAGTCGATGTCGAGGTCGTCCACGAAGGACTTCTCGATGGTCACCTCGGACGGTTCGATGCCCGTGACCTCCTCGATGATCTCTGCAAGTCCGGCGATGAGGTCTTCCTGGCTGGCCACTGTTGTGGCTCCCTTCTCTTCTGTGTAGAACGCCGAAGTCATGTGCTTCGAGACGCGATTGTGCATTTCTGCCACTCGGGGAGTGGAAGTGCGATCCGCAGTGTGTGACGGCGGAGTGTGTGGGGCGAGCTAACCGAGCTCGGCCATTGCGGAGATGTCCGCCGGTGTCTTCAGGCCGAGGTTGGCAACGCCACGCAGTTCGCGTTTGGCGATGCCGACCAGTGCGCCTGCCGGGGGCAGTTCGACAAGTCCGGTGACCTGCGCGGTGCGCAGGTAGGCAGTGCACAGATCCCATCGCACGGGGCGAGTGACCTGAGCAGCAAGCTTGTTCAGTGCGTCGGCACCCGAGGCGACCGGCTGACCGTCCGAGTTGGACAGCAGCGTCCGCGTCGGCTCCGACGGAGTGATCGCGGCAGCGGCCGCGGCAACGGTGTCGCCGGCAGGTGCCATGTATTTCGTGTGGAACGCGCCTGCGACCGGCAGTGCGCGAACCCGAGCCTTCTCCGGCGCGCTCTCGGCCAGCTCGGCAAGTTTGGTGAGCAGGCCGGCTGCGACGATCTGACCTGCAGCGTTGACGTTGGCCGGCGCGAGGTCGAGTTCTTCGAGGCGGGCCAGGACGGCAGCCTCGTCTCCGCCCAGCACGGCGGACATGCCGGTCGGTTCGAGTGCACACGCCTTGGCCATTGCTGCGCCACGGACGGCGGCGAGTGATACGGCGTCGTCGGAGGAGATGACGCCGGCGATGGCAGCGGCGGCGAGTTCGCCCACGGAGTGCCCGGCGACGACGGCGTCCTCGGGGAACAGGCCCCGCGATGCGATCTCCTCGAAGGCGAGCAGGGCCGACGCCACGACCAGGGGCTGGGTCACCGCGGTGTCGGTGATCTCCTCGGCGGTTGCTGTGGTGCCGAGGCGGACGAGGTCGAGACCCGAGGCCTTCGACCACAGTGCGAGCCGGTCTGTCGCACCTGGCAATTCGAGCCAAGGCAACAGCATGCCGGGAGTCTGAGAGCCCTGACCGGGCGCAAGCAACGCAATCACAGGGTTAAGAGAACACTGTCGGGTGCCGATTGAGTGATGTCGCGCTCGATGAACTCTCGACAGGCAATTTGTGGGAACCCTACAAATCGCCTCGTGGGGACTCGCTATCGCCGGAGGGTGGTGGAGCGTTACGTAACCACTTCTCCGAATGTGACCTGTGTGACATATGGGGCTGGATGTGCCGGTTCGTGATGCGTTCGAGCCAACCTACCTACCGTTGCCGCGACCCTGAGCACGTACGCGTCGCGCGGGTGAGTGGGGTCGCGACCGGTGACCTCTGCGATGCGCTTGAGCCGATACCGAACGGTATTTGGATGAACAAACAGCTGCCGTGCGCAGGTTTCGACGGCTCCGCCACAGTCGAGATACGCATCGAGGGTGTCGGCAAGTCCAGAACCGGCCGCCGCCAATGGAACGACCACGTGATCGTTCAACGCCGATATAGCCGCACTGTCGTTGAGCAGTGCGCGTTCGGGCAACAACTCGCCAGCGTGCACCGGACGCGGTGCACCACGCCAGCCGGCGACGGCCTGCATGCCGGCGAAGGCTTCCACCGCGCTCGAGTGCGCCGCGCCCAGGGTGCGAGTGGTCGGGCCGATGACCACGGGCCCGTCGGAGAAGTTCTGCAACATGTCCTCGATGAACGCGTGGTGGGCCGGCGTGTCCTCGATCTGGCCGCTGACCACCATCACCAGCCGAGTGCCTTGCACCACGGCGAGTGCCGCGCGGCCGTGCTTCTGCGCCACGGCGTGCACTGTTCCGACCACCGAGACGCCCCGATCGTCCGGGGGAGTACCGACCAACACCGTCGCGGGGGCCGTGGCGTCCCAGTTCAGCGTTGCGGCACGCGAGAGCATGTCCGAGCCGGTGTCCCCACGCACGACGGCATCGACGACGAGAGCTTCGAGGCGGGTGTCCCAGGCACCGCGAGATTCGGCCGCACTGGCGTAGACCGACGCGGCCGCGAAGCCGAGCTCGCGGCCGTACCGCAGGACGGCCTCGGTCAGGGCCACCAGCTGCTGATCGTTGCGAGCCAGCGCCGGAAGCCACTGCTCGAAGAACTCCATCGCCACCCGGACCATGTCGACGGTCTGGCGCAGAGTGAGGCGGCGGGCCAGGTCTTGGGGGATGACCTGGAATGCGTCGAGGCTGAAGCGGATATCGCTGTTGGGGTTCTTGAGCCATTCGAGAAAGTTGTCGACGGCTGTCTGAATCAACAACTGCACGCTTGCGCGTTGGGCCGCGTCGAGATCGCCGAAGAACGGCAACTGGCCCTGCATCGTGGTGACGGCTTCTGTCGAGAGTCGGCCGGAGAACTGTTTGACCCGCCGCAGCAGGGCATCGGGCAGGGGATCGCGCTTCTGGCGTGAGGGAGCCAGTGAGGCGACCGGAAGATGCACTTCGTTGTCCGAGGTCAACGACTCACGCAACGCCTCACGATAGGCGTCGCGTCGGGACACTTCGCGTGTGGACGCACTGTCCGGGGAACCGGGCTTCGCATCGGACATAAGGAGAACCTACGCCCGACCCCCGCCCACCTCGCGCTGGACGTGCCGCGCGAGGTGGAACGGGGGTCGGGTGATCAGGGGTCGAACCTACGCCGAACCGGTATCGGCGTACGACGTGGGAGCGGCGGTGACGTCGTCGATCTTGTACTTCTCCGCGGCCTCGACGGCCTTGGAGCGGTCGACCTCACCGGATGCCGCCAGAGCCGACAACGTGGCGACGACGATCGACTCGGCGTCGACGTTGAACACCCGGCGCGCGGCCGGACGGGTATCGGAGAATCCGAATCCGTCGGTACCGAGAGTGACGTAATCGCCCGGAACCCACTGACGGATCTGGTCCGGAACCGCACGCATCCAATCCGAGGACGCGATGACCGGGCCGTTGGTGTCGGCCAGGGCCGAGGTGACGAACGGAACGCGCTTGTCGGCACCGGGGTTGCGCAGGGACTCCTGCTCGGCCTCGACACCGTCGCGGCGCAGTTCGCCCCACGAGGTCACCGACCAGACGGCCGAACGAACGCCCCACTCCTCGAACAGCAATTCGCGGGCCTTACGGGCCGACACGATGCCGACGCCGGACGCCAGCAGCTGCGCCTCGGGTCCGTCGCCCTCCTGCGGCTCGGCGAACCGGTAGATGCCCTTGAGCAGACCCTCGACGTCGAGGTTCTCCGGCTCGGCCGGCTGTACGTACGGCTCGTTGTAGAGGGTGATGTAGTAGAAGATGTTCTCGCCGCCGAAGCCCTCGACACCTTCGGTTCCGCCGTACATCCGTCGCAGACCGTCCTTGACGATGTGCGCGATCTCGTACGAGAACGCCGGGTCGTAGGCCACGGCCGCCGGGTTGGTCGAGGCCAACAGCAGTGAATGACCGTCGGCGTGCTGCAGACCCTCACCGGTGAGCGTGGTGCGACCTGCGGTGGCACCGAGCACGAATCCGCGAGCCATCTGGTCTGCTGCCGCCCAGAGACCGTCGCCGGTGCGCTGGAAGCCGAACATCGAGTAGAAGATGTACAGCGGGATCATGACCTCGCCGTGCGTGGCGTACGAGGTACCGACCGCGGTGAACGACGACGTCGAACCGGCCTCGTTGATGCCCTCGTGCAGGATCTGGCCGACCGAGCTCTCCTTGTAGGCGAGCATCAGCTCCGAGTCCACCGAGGTGTACAGCTGGCCGTTGCGGTTGTAGATCTTCAGCGACGGGAACCACGAGTCCATACCGAACGTGCGGGCCTCGTCGGGGATGATCGGCACGATTCGGTGGCCGATCTCCTTGTCTCGCAACAACTCCTTCATGACGCGCACGAGCGCCATGGTGGTGGCGACTTCCTGCTTGCCGGAGCCCTTGCGGAGCGTCTTGTACGTGTCGTCGCCGGGCTGCGGGAGCGGCTTGACGTCGACCCGCCGCTCGGGGACGAATCCGCCGAGCTTGTTGCGGCGATCGAGCATGTACTGGATCTCGGGAGCATCCGGGCCGGGGTGGTAGTACGGCGGCATGTACGGATCCTTCTCGAGCTCTTCGTCCGAGATCGGGATGTGCTGGAGATCGCGGAACGTCTTGAGATCGTCGAGCGTGAGCTTCTTCATCTGGTGCGTGGCATTGCGGCCCTCGAAGTGCTTGCCGAGGGTGTAGCCCTTGATGGTGTGCGCCAGGATGACCGTCGGCTGGCCCTTGTGCGACATCGCCGCCGCGTAGGCAGCGTGCACCTTGCGGTAGTCGTGGCCGCCGCGCTTGAGGTTCCAGATCTCGTCGTCGGACAGATCCTTGACCAGTTCCTTGGTGCGCGGATCGCGACCGAAGAAGTGATCGCGGACGTACCCGCCGTCGTTGGCCTTGTACGTCTGGAAGTCACCATCGGGAGTGGTGTTCATCAGGTTCACGAGTGCACCGTCACGGTCTGCGTGCAGCAGTGAATCCCACTCGCGGCCCCAGACGACCTTGATGACGTTCCAGCCCGCGCCGCGGAAGAACGACTCCAGCTCCTGAATGATCTTGCCGTTGCCGCGGACCGGGCCGTCGAGGCGCTGCAGGTTGCAGTTGACGACGAACGTCAGGTTGTCCAGACCCTCGGTCGCGGCCACGTGCGCGAGTCCACGCGACTCCGGCTCGTCCATCTCGCCATCGCCCAGGAATGCCCAGACATGCTGATCGGAGGTGTCCTTGACGCCGCGGTCGTTGAGATAGTGGTTGAAGCGGGCCTGGTAGATGGCGTTCATCGGGCCGAGACCCATCGACACCGTCGGGAACTCCCAGAAGTCCTGCATCAGGCGGGGGTGCGGGTACGACGGCAGTCCGCCGCCCTCGTTCACGTGACTGGCCTCCTGACGGAAGCCGTCCATGCGCTCGGCCGGGATGCGGCCCTCGAGGAAGGCGCGGGCGTAGATGCCGGGGGAGGCGTGACCCTGGATGAAGATGTGGTCGCCGCCGCCCGGGTGGTCCTTGCCGCGGAAGAAGTGGTTGAAGCCGACCTCGTACAGCGCAGCCGACGAGGCGTACGTGGAGATGTGGCCACCGACGCCGACGCCGGGGCGCTGCGCGCGGTGCACCATGATGGCTGCGTTCCAGCGGATCCAGGCGCGGTAGCGGCGTTCCATCGACTCGTCGCCGGGGAACCACGGCTCGTTTTCGGTGGGAATGGTGTTGACGTAATCCGTCGACGTCAGCGACGGCAGCGCGACGCGGCGCTCACCGGCGCGCTCGAGCAACCTGAGCATCAGGTAGCGAGCGCGGTTGGGGCCGGACCTCTCCAACAAGCCGTCGAACGACTCGATCCATTCGTTGGTCTCGTCGTTGTCGATATCGGGCAGGTACGACGCGACACCCTCGCGGATGACGCGGACCCGGCCGTCAGAGCCCTTCTTGCCTGCAGACGATGTGTTCTGCCGTTCGCCGCTGTTCACTTCGGACAACGTGTGCACTCCTCAATGTGGCGGACGCTCGGTGTGGCGTCCGGTCCGGTAGCGCGCCCCTGTGACGGCGCTCTACTTTCCTCGTTCTCGTGATTCCTCCCAATCCTGCTACATCTTCTCGGTTCTGGTAGTACAGAGGTCCGATACCCACCAGTAGAAATTTATGTACGCAATTTCGGCGCGGTCAGCTTGCGCGAACGGCTCCGACCCTGTTCGCTTTGTCTACTGCACCCACAATTCAAGGAGGTCACCACCGTGGTCGCCGCGGCGGACGCTCAGAACTACGCTCAGAAACTTGGCATCACTCGCGACATGGTCGTACAGGAGCTGGGCTGGGACGAGGACACCGACGATGATCTGCGCGCCGACGTAGAAGATGCGATCGGTGGCGAGACCCTCGACGAGGATTCCGACGAGGTGATCGATGTCGTACTGCTGTGGTGGCGCGACGGAGACGGTGACCTGGTCGACGCACTCATGGATGCCATCGGGCCACTCTCGGACGATGGAATCGTGTGGGTCCTCAGCCCCAAGACCGGCCTGTCCGGTCACGTCGAACCCAGCGAGATCGCCGAGTCCGCCCCGACCGCAGGATTGACGCAGACCTCTGCGGCAAACCTCGGTGACTGGATCGGAAGTCGTCTGGTTCAGCCCAAGACCCCTGCCACCAAGCGGTAGGTCGATGCTCGATACAGGAAGACGGTTCTAGATGCCGATCGAGGTTGGCGCGGTTGCGCCCGACTTCACTCTGAAGGATCAGAACAACCAACTGGTCACGTTGTCGTCGTACAGGAACGTGAAAAACGTTCTGCTCGTGTTCTATCCACTGGCCTTCACCGGCACGTGCCAGGGCGAGCTGTGCAAAGTACGCGACGAGTTGCCGACATTCGAGAACGACGAGACTGCGATCTTGGCAATCTCGGTGGGTCCGCCTCCGACCCACAAGATCTGGGCTGCAGAACAGGGTTACACCTTTCCGCTGCTGTCGGACTTCTGGCCGCACGGTGAGGTTGCTCAGGCGTACGGCGTGTTCAACGACAGCGCCGGCTTCGCCAATCGTGGAACGTTCGTGGTCGACAAATCCGGAATCATCCGGTTCGCCGAAATGAACGGACCCGGTGAGGCTCGCGACAGTTCGTCGTGGGCCGAGGCTCTCGCACAGGTGAGCTGACCTGCGGAATTGTAGTTAGAGATCAGACACGATAAATTTCTCCAAGCGTTCCGGTGGCCCGGGGTTGTACCCAGGCCACCGGTACTCGGGCGTATAGCTCAGCGGTAGAGCTCTGGTTTTACACACCAGCGGTCGGGGGTTCGAACCCCTCTGCGCCCACCATCGTATGCGGCAGATCGAAGGCTTGCAGTGCAGGTCAGGTACCAGTAGGTCGATCGTCCTCGGCAGGTAGATTCGGAACTGCCCACAATTTGCCCACACCCTGTTTCGTCCGCGCTTCACTCATGGCCTTCGAGACAGTGTCGAGGTCGTCGTCGAACAGGTCCGCGTAGACGTCGAGGGTCATCGCTGCCGATGCGTGACCGAGCATCTTCTGCACGACCTTCACGTCGGCCCCGGCCGCGACTGCGAGGCTGGCCGCGGTGTGCCGGAGATCGTGCGGGGTGACCCGCGGAACCTCGGCCTTGGCGACCGCCAGATCGAACCATCCGCTGACGTTGTGCGGCCGCCGCATGTAGTTGCCATCCTCACCCGGGAAGACGAGATCGGTCGGCCGGAGCGAGCGCAGGCGTTGCTCGAGGCGGGGGATCAGGAAGTCGACGATCGGTACCGTCCGGCGCTTGTGGCCCTTCGTGGTGCCGACGATGATCTCCTTGCCGACTTCGACGGCGTTCTCGTCGATCAGCACCCGGCGGCGGCCGAGGTCGAAGTCGCGGCGTTTGAGCGCAGTCGCTTCGCCCCACCGGGCACCGGAGTACGCCATCAAGAGCGCGAGGTCACCGTTCTCGCCGGCCGCTTCGGCGAACAGGTCGACCTCGTGGTGTGTGAGGTAGACGTTTCGCTTCCGCGTCTTGCGGGGGAGCTTGATGGCGTCTCCCTTCCTCGACTTCGACCGCGCGGGGTTCGTGTGAATCAACCGGTCCCGCACCGCGTCGTCGAGGATCCCCGCGAGCACGCCGTGGGTCCGGCCGACGACGGTGGCACCGAGCGCCTGTGGTGCGTTCACGCCGCGAGTCATGTCGGCGATCCACTGCTGCACCTCGCTCGGCACGATCGACTTCACCGCTCGCTGGCCCCATTTCGGTTCGACGCGCAATCGCCATGCGATCTCGAGCGGCCGGTATGCGGACGGCTTGAGGTGTGACTGACGGTTGAGCCAGTCGGGGCCGAGTTCGCCGACTGTCACCTTGCCTTCGGATGCGGCGATGAACTCGCCGCGCTCCTTCGCCACCTCGATGTTCGCGGCGAACGATTCTGCGGCTTTCTTCGTGGTGAACCCACGCTTGTCGGTCTGCCGGCCTTCGGGCGTCCGGTAGCGAACGCGGTACCGCTTGCCCTTCGCGGTCTCGTACGGTCTGACGGTTGCCATCACCCCGCCCTTCTGGATGCCGCTCGACTGTCGCGGATACGGCGCAGTCGTTTGACGAGAACTGGCTCGGCCTGCATGGCGTCCGGGTCGTCGAGCAGCGAGTTGAGCCGAGTGTAGTACTGCACGGGGGTGAGGCCGAGTTCGTCTTTCACGTCCTGCTCTTTCGAGGCGGCGTGGCGGTAGAACCGTTTCTCGAAGGCGAGGATCGCTAGCTGTTGTTCGGTCATGACCATTCTCCGTCGAGGTGGTATTCGAGTTCGGCAACTTCGATGGGGTCGAGGTTGTGGAGGCGGCACTGCACCATCCGTTCGGTGGTCCACAGCGTCTCGGCGAGTTCGGCCGGGTGGGTGGACCACTTCATGGCGTCGATGAGTTTGTGCAGTGGAATGAGGCGTCGAGACGCCATGTCGTCGACAAGGCGCTCTTCCCGGATGCCGTACATGTGGTGTCGCGGGTAGATCGGCATTCCGAGTTCGAGGTGCCCGATCTCGTGACTGAGCACAGTGCGTCGTCCTGCCTGGTCGAGTGTTCGACACAGCCAGATTCGGTCACCTCTAATGAGTCCGCGCACGCCGTCGGGCAGTTCGTAGCTGGTGCAGATGATGATGTGCGGGAAACGTTCAGCCATGTGCCGCCATGGATGCCAGTCTCTGCTCATGTCTGGGAACCTATCGGTCTCCTACGACATGTTTGCCCGAAATGCGTATTACAGCAATGTTATTCGTCGTCGTTCGGGAAGTCGGCGTCCGCCGCGTCCGCTTCTTTGAGGCTGGGCGGTGGGACGCTGCTGTCGCCCCAGTGGGCGGGTCGGACAACGTTGCTGCCTTGATTGCCGTCAGTCCTGTCAGTGGACTTGACGGCCGCTATGGAGGCTCGGCGAGACCCAGCTTCTCCATCAATCTGCGGATCGCTCGTCGCGTCCTGCGTGCCCTGGTCTTCATGTGTTTCTCCTACGACTGCGACGGTGGCCGTCGCCGTCCCCTCTCCCGAGGCGGTTGCTTCTACCTCGTAGACGGGACGAACGATGGCTCTGATGAGTTGATCGATTGCTTGCCGTTGATTCGACGAGAGTCGATTGGCTTCCGGCGGCGGCATGTACGGATCGGTTTCTCCGATCGGCACTCCCGCTGCCTCGCGAATCTTCTCGAGCGGAATCGCTAGCACTTCCGCAAGCGCCTTCATCGTCTTCTCACTAGGCCGAGACTTGTTGGTCCCAGCGAAGTAGCCGGCGATGGTTCCTTGCTTCAGATCGACACCGAGTTCGGCGGCTTTCGCAGCTGCCTGACGGGCTTCGATCCCGTAGCGGTTGCTCTTCAGCAGTTCGGATAAGGCGCTCACAGTTGCAAAGACTTCCCTAGTCGCAGGATGTTCGAATACTCCGATCGTAACCGTAGCGGTTACGAATACGTCCGGTGTAATTCGCGCGAGCACTGGTCAAGGCGGTTACGCCCGATTGGACGCTGTAACTAACCTCAGTTACAGTGGTTGGCGTATGGACAACCGACAAACATTGGGGTTACAGTGACTGCGGCACTTCAAAACGACACCAGGAGGTTGTGGGTGAAGCTCATCAGCAAGCGAGCGTTCCGCGACTACATCGACTTCCGCGGTGAGACGAACGCTTCTCTGGCGCGCAAGGCGAAGGTGTCTCCGGCACTCATCGCGCTGTTGCGCTCAGAGAAGAAGGCCGCGCGATGGAGCTGCAAGCCCAGTAATGCGCGCGCTATCGAGGTTGCGCTCAACGCGCCGCCGGGGTCTCTTTTTTCGGCCCAGTTGGTTGGCGGTTTGCCAAACGACACCCGTCTCAGCGCATAGAAAACGCCGCCCCGAGTCAGCGGGACGGCGTGACGACAAATGATTGGAGATCGAATGTCAGTACCCATCGTACGACACGGGGAGTCATCCCCGTTCGACGCGATTCGTCGCGTCCGACCAGACGGCTCGGAGTACTGGTCCGCACGCGAGCTGTCGAAGGCTCTGGAATACGAGACTTGGCGCAACTTTGCTGCCGCTATCGACCGCGCGAAGATGTCATGCGAGAACAGCGGATCTGCTGCTCAGGATCATTTTGTCGACACCAGCAAGATGATCGAGCTGGGCAAGGGTGGACGTCGGGCCGTTGATGATGTCGAGCTGTCACGTTTCGGCTCGTACTTGACGGTGATGAACGGCGATCCGAGTAAGACTCCCATCGCAGCGGCGCAGTCCTACTTCGCAATTCGCACCCGCCAGGCAGAGACGGCTCCGGCCGAACTGTCGCGCGAGGATCGGCTGGCGATTGGACTGCAAGCCGCACAGGAACTGTTGGCGGCCCGGGATTCACGCATCGTCGAGCTGGAGCCAAAAGCGGCCAAGTTCGACAACTTTCTTTCCGCCGACGGCGACTATTCAGTCTCCGAGTGCGCGGGAGTGCTGAACCGCGCGGGCATCGAGACCGGCGAGAAGCGACTGTTCGAGACGCTACGGATGATGCGCTGGACATTTCAGGACCACAAGGGCCGGCCACGTGTGTATCAGCCCATCAAAGATCAAGGACTGCTTGCCGAGAAGCCGACCGGCGAGTGGGTCGATGACGACGGCGGAGTTCACATTCGTTGCCCACAGGTCCGGGTCACCCCGAAGGGGATGTCGCGGTTGCTTGAGCGCCTGGAGGCCTCGGCATGACCGGCGCAGGCAACGACTGGAGCGTCGTCCGTCTTCCGGAATCGATGGCGGCAAAGGTCACAGTGATGAATGGCTGCTGGCTTTGGACTGGCTCGCTGAACAACAAGGGCTACGGCCAAGTAGGCGTAGGCGGGCGAGTGAAGTTGGCTCATCGTGTCGCATACGAACTGCTGATCGGTCCGATCCCAGAAGGTCTGCAACTGGACCATGTGCGTGCCCGTGGCTGCGAGCATAAAAACTGCGTTAACCCGTCACATCTGGAGCCGGTCACCTGCCAGGTCAACAACTCTCGCACTGCAGCGGCTACCAAGACTCACTGCGTGAATGGCCACCCGCTCTCAGGCACCAACCTGATCGTGAAGCGCCGCACGTCGGGCGGAGAAATGCGCAACTGCCGGATCTGCAACCTGGACTCCGCGCGCCGGCTCCGAGAGAAGAAGGGTGCGGTTCGTCGATACAAGACGGATGCGCGTGCCCGTGCGCTTGCGGGAGCTGATTCCTGATGGAGATACGCAAACCACTCACTGTCGCCGATGTCGCGGCGATGGTTCCACACACTGCCGATTGGGTTCGGGATGCTGCGAACAGTGGTGCGCTCGAGTCTCTTCCGCGAGGGGGCCGTCGGCACATGTTCACCGAGACGCATGTCGCTGACTGGATCAACAAGGGTGCGCCGAAATTCCCCGATCGCCTCAGGAGGACGGCATGAGAGATGCGCGAACGAAGGACTTCACGTTCTACGCCGAGCCGGTCGTGGTTCTCGGTGACGATTTCAGTCGCATGCCGACGGTCGCTACCGGTTTGGCCTCCGGTGACCGAGGTGAAGAGATTCTGCTGTCCGTGTATGACACGCACGAACGGGCCGAGTTGATGCTCACACGTTCAGAGGCTCGGCTTCTCGGCAGGCACTTACTGGAGGACTTCGGGCCGGACGGCTCCGAGATTCCTGGTGGCGCTGCGCGACCCGCGCTTGCGATTGTCCGACCAATCCGAGGCGGTGACTCCGCATGAATACCCCCGATTACTCCGATGTCCGCACCCGTCATCGCCGCGAGATCCGTAACGATCCGTGGCCGCGGCATGAGTCGGATCACCGGATTCTGGCGTTGGGTTTCGCGTCGGTGATGGTCGTCGTGATTGTGGTTGTGACTGCGGTGTCGGTGATGCGGCCATGAGCGAACTGGACCTCGACGCGATCGAGGCACGTACGCGGGCAGCGACCAGCGGTCCATGGTTTCTCGACTCGGATGGAATCAACCAGGCGTTCGTGGGCAACCGTGCCGATGGGCGACAACACGGTCTCTGGGAAATCGTGCACATGAGTGGCGACAAACTCGGCGACCTGAAGCCTGAGTTCGCAGAGCAGCACCGTGATGATGCCGAGTTCATTGCCCACGCCCGCACCGACATCCCAGCGCTCATCGCTCGCGTTCGAGAGCTGACTCCCCGCGTGCTCGAGGGGGATTGGGAGACGGTCCGGGATGCACTGGACGCACTGCCGGAAGGTGCGCAGATCCGTTGGACGACAGGCATGGACAATCTGCCGGCACTCGCAATCCGATTCTCGCGCGGATGGAAGATCACCGGCTACTACGGATCGCTGTCCTCCGACAACATCGCCCGCGATGAGACACCCATCGAGGTGATCGCATGATCGTCACGCATGAGGGCGGCGTGGTCGTTCGCTTCATCGATCGGGATGAAGACGACGAGACCGTACACGTTGCCGACCCACTGCCGGACGGGCGTTTTCGGGTCAGGGGAGTCGACCGCTGGACATACGCAGCGGACGAGCTCGAGTTCGGGGTTATCCGATGATCCGCCGTTTCCGTCCCCACCTGATCCTCGCGGGCATCCTCCTCGGCGGCCTGGCCGCCTCGCCACTCTGGCAGGTGATCCCGTGAATGGCTGGTGCCTGTTCGGAATCGTCAGCGCCATCGTCATGGCCCTCGGTGTCGCGTGGTCGGTGTTCATGATCGCAACGCAGACAGGAGATTTACTTCTCGCCAGCGCGGCGAATCTGCCGGTCTGCATTCTCCTGTTCTGCTCGTCGGCGTACATCGCGATCTCCGAGTGGCCGGAGAAGTGATGACCTTCATCTCCCGAGGCGAGGTCTACGACGGCTACCCGATGGGCGCGGACTGCGACTGGGACGCCCTGATCGCCCGGCGGTACGAGAACTTCCGTCAGCGCTACGTCCCCGGCCTGATCTCAGACGCCTTCACTGCGGCCTTCTCCGTGGCGGCCGGTCTCCTCCCTGTTCTTCCTGCTGCCGCCGGGCTGGGTGGCGCGGGTTCCCCGGTGCCGGTGAGCGGTCCCGCTCCCGGCACCCCAAACGAAACGAGAAACGAATGAATGCACTGAAGGTCAACGTCGTTCACGAAGGCGTGACGTACAGCGCCGACGTGATGACGATCGAATCCACCCGTCTCGGCATCGAGGACCACGGCATCATGTCCGCAATGCTGCACTGCAAAGGCGATGGCGGCGGGACAGGAGTCGGGGGCTACGGCCTCGATCAGTTTGACAAGGCCAAGGGACGCCGCGTCGGTCATGCGTTCGGCCTGGAATGGCTGATGCAGGTCATGGCCACAGTTGGTGTCGATCGCTGGGAGCAGCTGCCCGGTAGCCGCGTCCTGGTGCTGTACCCGCACAGTGAGTCGCACATCCACCTCGGGCAGATCGCGGTCGGCATCGCCAACGTCGACACCGGGAAAGCGCTCATCTTCAAAGATCTGGCAGAGGAATGGTTTCCAGCTGAGGTGCCATCATGAACGGCTACTTCGGGATCGCGGTGTGGCATCCGAAAACGGAGTCGAACGTCGGCACTCTGTGGCGGCACGCCAATCTCTACGGCGCAGCGTTCGTCGGAACCGTCGGACTCCGGTATCGGCATCAGGCATCGGACACCAGCAAGGTGGACCGTCGCATCCCACTGATCCACTACACGGACCTCGACGACTTGGTGCGGCACCTGCCGCTCGGCTGCCCGATCATCGGCGTCGAGCTCGACCCGCGCGCGAAACTGCTCGACGAATCGTTCCACCACGACGAACGCGCCCTCTACCTGCTCGGCGCTGAGGATCACGGTCTGCCGCCGGCGGTGCTGGATCGGTGCCATCGGATCGTGCAGATCCCGACACCGTCGGTGCAGTCGATGAACGTCGCTGTCGCCGGGACTTTGGTGATGCATGACCGATACGCGAAGTCGCTGCAGGCGGTGGCGGCATGAGCGCCCAGGTCCTCGCTGTCGATGTGACGACGCAGTGGGGGATCTACGCCCACGGCACACCCGTCGACATTGCCGAATCGACTGACACCGAGTACGTCATCGTCCTCGCTGACCTGCCCCGTAACCGCCTGTTGGCTCGGGTGCCGCGGTCCGCGGTGCGGCGTTACGGCGGGCTGCCGCCGAGGACGCGGCGTGCCCCTCTCGACATCGAAGCTGTCGGTCCTGTCGCCGCGGCATGGTCCGAAGGAGAAGCAGCATGAACGAAGACCCCACCGCGATCGATATCGATTTCGATCCGCAGCAACAGCGCATGTCGGGCGTCGCATTCCACGGCAACACCCCGTTCGATGTCCCGTTCATCAGTGAGATCGCACCGAACCTGTGGCAGGGCGGCTGCCGCCGCGGCCTGGTTCTGCCCGAGTTCATCACTCATCTCGTGTCGCTCTACCCGTGGGAGGCGTACACCTACGAGCACGACATCGACAGTGCGATCAATGTCCGGATGTACGACAGTCACGAGCAGGGGATCGAGCAGGTCGATTCGCTTGCCGCATGGGTGAACACGTGCCGCAAGAGTGGTGCGGTCCTCGTCCATTGCCAGGCCGGTCTCAATCGGTCGAGCCTCGTCGTGGCGCGGGCACTGATGCTCGAAGGGGCAACTGCGGCTGACGCTATCGCGACTATCCGCGAGAAGCGGTCGCCGGCGTGCCTGTGCAACGAGACATTCGAGCGCTACCTGCTGGGTCTTGATGCGGAGGCCGCAGCATGAGCGACTTCCTCGAGGTGGATCGCGGCGTGATCACCGCGGTGCCGCGGCACCTGCGGCTCGTGTCCTCCACCACCGGTCCGACGTACACGGAAGCTGACGAAGACCCGTACGAGGTCGATGTGTTTGATGCCGCGTTCCCGAAAGACGACCGTCTTGATCCGTGGTCGAAGTTCGTCATCTGGGGTTGCCTCGTCCTGGTGTGCTGGGCGATCCACTACGTGTGGGCCGGAGGCACCCTGTGAACGCCGGCGACACCATCACCGTCGACATCCTCCCCGCGCTTCCAGTCGGGGCTGTGATCCGAACCGACACAGCGCAGGTCGCAGTAAAGGCGTTCATGGGCGATGACGAAGGCCCAGAGGAGTGGTTCGAGACTGGCGACTCCACGCCACTGCGGCCGGACGAGTTGGACGGCTACCCGATCACGATCCTGTGGCTGCCATGACGGGGCCGATGGTCTGGGATGAGCAGTCCCTGTGGCGGCTGCCGGCGGGTACCCACTTCCGTGAGATCGGCCGCCTGGGCCGCGAATTCGTCGTCGATGACCACCGCGCGGGTGTCCTGTGGCTCGGCTCCACTCCCTGCCCGGTCGCTGTGGTCGAACTTCCGGTCGAGGTGGTCACCCGTGCCGTCTGACTTCGACCCCTTCGAGGATCCCGCTTCACGGTGGGACACCGAAACCATTCCTACTCAGAGCATTTCCGAGGAGCAGTTGTGAACGATCGACAGAAGTTGTTGCGGACCATCGCGGCGGGGACCGCGGTGAAGCAGATCGCAGACGAGGCGATCAACGCGGCGAAGAAAGCACTGCAGGCCGACCTGCCGCGCGGCACCGAGTACCTGTACACGTCCGCGGATCCCGAGACCCGGGAGGAGCTCGGCTACGCGACGGTCCCGAAACCGACGCAGCCGAAACCGAAACCCGAACTGCGGGACGAGGAGATCCTGCCGTGGCTCCTCGAGGAGAACGAGGATGCCGTCGAGGTGCGGTACGTGATCAAGGAATGGGCACGCAAGGATCTGGAAGCCGCGGCGTTGGCCGCTCATAAGGCGGGGGAGCCGCAGAAGCCTGGCATCGATGTCGTCGTTCCTGCGGCACGGCCGGCGTCGGCACGGTTCACGCCGTCGAAGAATCTGGTTCCGCTCGTGCGTGGGATGTGGCAGTCCGGCGAACTCGACCTCGTGGACGTGTTGGCGATCGAGACTCGACCAGAGCCAGGTGACGCAGCATGATCACCTCTCAGATCCTCGCCGACGCCGCCGATCTCATCGACCGCAAAGGCCACTCGACCATCCACTACCAGACCGCCGACGGCCGTCTCTGCACAATCGGCGCGATCGTCCTCGCAGCAGGCGGAACATTCACCTACCAAGCCGACCGGGACGAGCCCGACGACTTCAACGGCCCCGACGGTGACGACTGGGCGGTCACAGACGCTATCGCTGTCGTGGAATCCGTCGTCACCGGCCTGCCCGTCAACTCACTGATGATGCCCGGCGGCTCGTTGGTGGAGTGGAACGCGAAACCGGATCGGACTCAGCAGGAAGTCGCCGATGCTCTGCGCACCGCGTCGAAGCGGGTGGCCGCATGAAGATCGAATTCGAGGACGCAACCAAGGCCGAAGCGAAGGCGCGCATTGCGCTCGCTGGCCCTCCCGGATCGGGCAAGACGTACACAGCGCTGTCGCTGGCGTTCGGGCTGGGAAAGAACGTCGTCGTCGTCGACACAGAACGTGGCTCGGCATCGAAGTACGTCGGCGAGAACGGCTGGCAGTTCAAGAGATTCAACGCTGTCTCGTACTCGCCGAAGTCTCTCGTCGAGATTCTCGGTGCCGCGTCTGGTGAAGGTTTCGATGTCCTGATCCTCGATTCGTGGTCTCACTACTGGGAGGGCACAGACGGGATGCTCGAGCAGGTCGACCGCCGCAAGTCAGGATCGAACACATTCTCTGGATGGAAGGAGGCGCGGCCGGACGAACGCCGCATGATCGACGCGCTCCTGTCCTTCCCTGGGCACCTCATAGTGACTCTCCGATCCAAGGTGGAATACGCCGTCGAGGAGAACGACCGCGGCAAGAAAGTTCCGGTCAAGGTCGGTTTGAAGCCGATCCAGCGTGACGGAGTTGAATACGAATTCGACGTGGTTGGTGACCTGGATCTCAACAACACGCTGACGATCTCGAAGACTCGCCTGTCATCTTTGGCGAAGCGCTCCATTCAGGAGCCCGGTCTGGAGTTGGCCGCCGAGATCCGTGCATGGCTCGAGGACGGGCTGTCCGGTCTCACTGTTGGCGAGTATCGCGAAGCTGCGTTGGCAGAGAACGATCCGGACCGGTTGCTGCAGCTGTACCGGGATCTCGAGGGGCTGCAGCTGTTGTCGGCACCGACGGTCGACGAGCATGACACCCCGACTGTTCTCGGTGAGCTCGTGAAGGCCCGCGGTCTGGCGCTGAGGGAGGCCGCGAAGAAGGCTCCCTCGAATCCCGTGCAGGAACCTGCGACGCCGGCCGGTGAGGCACGAGCCGCACTCGCTGCGTCGTTGCAGTTCAAGGGAATCGCATGGGGCGATGCCGTCAACAAGTTCTTGGCTGACACCGGCACCGATCTGGAGACCACCGAAGACCACGTCGCGATCAAGGCGCTCACTCAGCATTACCGGGGGGTGAAGTGATGCGCGGAGAAGGGCTGGGATTCCCTGTTTCTCGAATCCGTCGCAGCTCCCGAGCCGACCTAGTCGATACCACTGCGGTCCGTGAACACATTGCGCGGTTGGAATCGGTCGGGATGTCGATCGCGATGATCGCCCGGGCTGCTGGGATCACCGATACCCAGATCAGCCTGTACAAGTCAGGACAGCCGTCGACCCGAAGGGGCTATGCCGCTGCAGTGTTGGCGGTTGATGGGCGTCCGTCGAAGCATCAAGCGTATGTGCTGGCCGTGGGTTCGGTGCGCCGTCTGCAGGGTCTGGCGCGTATCGGTTACACGTTGGAGCAGATCGCCACCGAGGTGGGGATGTCTTGGTCGTCTCTGTCGAGGGTGAGGTGCTCGACGGGGGCTGTGTTGTGGGAGACCCATGTCGCGGTTCGTGATGTGTTCAACCGCCTAGGCATCGATGGCGGTTCGGAGATTGCTCGGCAGCGGGCCATCCGCAAGGGGTGGGTGCACCCGTTTGAGTGGACAGATATCGACGACCCGTTCGAGGTGCCCTCGGCACCGGAGGAATCGGGGCTTCCGGATCCGGTGGTGGTGGAGCGGCTGATGGCTGGCCAGCCGACGAATGCGACCCGCGAGGAGCGGAAGGCCGCGTTCTTCATGCTCCGCGAGTCCGGCATGTCGGTGAATGCGGCCGCGGATATGGCACATATCAGTCCCCGTACGGCAGAACGTTATTCGAATCTTGAGAAGGGTGTGGCGGCATGACGAGACGGATTGATGAGTTCGAGCAGCCGATGGATGGCGGGCATTACGCGGCCCGGTGGAAGGATCGTGTGCCGGCGAATTTGTCGGAGTGGGATCGGGAGCAGGAGCGTTCGGATCGGTTGCGGGAGCGGGCTGCAGAGCTGGCCGCGAACAGGGAGCGACCATGAAGACCGGCTCACTGTTCAGCGGCTACGACGGTCTCGGTCTCGCCGTCGACGAATTGTTCCCCGGCAATACGCGGGAATGGTTCTGCGAGTGGGACGATGCCCCGTCGAAGATCCTGAGCCATCACTGGCCGACAGTCCCAAATTTGCGGGATGTCACCGAAGTCGACTGGGCCGCAATGCCACCCGTCGACATCCTCACCGGTGGCTACCCGTGCCAGCCATTCTCTACAGCGGGACAACGCAAAGGGGCCGACGATGAACGACACCTCTGGCCGTATGTCCGGGAGGCAATTCGCCACCTACGACCACGGTTCACACTCCTGGAAAATGTGGCCGGGCATCGGACTTTGGGGTTCGATCGAGTACTCGGAGACTTGGCCGAGGACGGGATGCATGTCCGATGGACAAGCATTCGAGCTTCCGACATCGGTGCCCCTCATCACCGAGAGCGTGTCTTCATCCTTGTTACCAACCCCGGTGACGCAGCCGGATACCGGGAATGGACACGCCCGGAACCTGACGAAGGAACTGAAGGCACTACCGACGCCCACGGCGAGCGACGCAGACAAGGAACGGGACAACCCTGCTCAAGCGCGCAGGAAGAGTCCTCCGATTTCAGCTGTATCCGTTCACTTCCCAACCCCGGTTTCGACGGACTCGAAGGACACAAGGAACCGGACAGCGAACCGGAGCAATCCGAACTCGAAGCATCACTCGGGGACGACGCTGCTCGATGCAGTGTCGGAGTTGAGTGGGGAAACTATGCCCCCGCTGTTCGGCGTTGGGAACGGCTAACTCGACCCGCGCCGAGCCCGACCGAGCTGAACTCGAACGGACGAGCGCGACTGAATGCTGCGTTCGCTGAATGGATGATGGGCGTCCCGGCCGGCCATGTCACCAGCGTGCCGATTTCGCGAGCGCATCAGCTCAAGGCGATCGGTAACGGTGTCTGCCCACCGCAAGCCGTCGCCGCGTATTTATCACTCCTCGCTCAGGCGGTGGCGGCATGACTAAGTCCGTTCCTCCAACGTGCGAGCTCCCTCAGGGCATGGTCGGCACCCCGCGCTGCACGAAACCAGCCGAGCACGTCGCCGACATCCACGGCTGCCTGCTCGATCAGTCGGAACGCGAGTGGATCCGGGTGCGTGTGTGCGTCGATCACGTCGTCGCCGGCCACAAGGCGTGGACGGCGATGGTCGCACAGTCGGTCAGTGGCCGTGCCGTGTGTGCGGACTGCGGTAAGCCGTTCCCACGCTTCCGGGAACTGTTCCGGAAGGTCCGCCCATGACGATCCACTATGTCGACGACGTAGTCACTCTGCATCACGGCGACTGTCTTGATGTTCTGCGCACGCTCGAAGATTGCTCGGTCGACTCCGTTGTGACGGATCCGCCATACGGGATCTCGTTCATGGGCAAGGAGTGGGACGGTGCAGCCATTCGGGAGGCGGCGTTGCGTGATCGTGAAACACGTCGATCACTGGGCCCAGAAAGTGCATCTCGACCTGGGCGAACCAAAGCCCGCTCGTCGTCCGCTTACGGAAATGAAGCCATCATCGCGGGTCCGGTTCGCGGTGGGCGAGAGTTTCAAGAGTGGTGCGAGGGGTGGGCGACCGAATGCCTACGCGTTCTCAAGCCCGGCGGACATCTCGTGTCCTTCGGTGGCTCGCGAACCTGGCATCGCCTCGCCGCCGCCGTCGAGGACTCAGGTTTCGAGATTCGGGACTCGATCGCGTGGCTCTACGGCTCCGGGTTCCCAAAGTCATTGAACCTGCCAGGAGGTTTGGGGACCGCACTCAAGCCTGCCTTCGAGCCGATCGTTGTTGGCCGCAAAAAGCTTGCGGGAACCGTAGCGATGAACGTGTTGGCACACGGCACTGGTGCTCTCAACATTGATGCGTGTCGGGTGGGTACCGAACAGCGCACGAATCCGGCCGGGTCCGCAAGCTCTCTGCACCGGGTATCACGTGTCGAACAGGGCTATCGCGAAACGCTCACGTCGTCAGTGGGTGTCGAATCGGAGGTGTCCGGTCGCTGGCCTATGAATGTCACTCTCGATGAATCGCAAGTAGACGAGCTTGATCGGCAGAGTGGCACTCGCGCGGCCGGCGGGAACGTTAGTGGTGACGAGCAATCAGCTACTGGTGACAACGGCATCTATGGGCACTACGACCGGGCCGCCTGGTCCGGCTACGGCGACACCGGCGGCGCATCAAGGTTCTTCCCCACCTTCCGCTACGAGGCGAAAGCACCCGCCAGTGAGCGTCCGTCTGTCGACGACGTTCAGCATCCGACAGTGAAGCCGCTCGACCTGATGCGTTGGCTGGTCCGACTCGTAACACCTCCGAATGGTGTTGTGCTGGAGCCGTTCGCAGGTTCGGGGACGACGGCTGAGGCGTGCGTGCACGAGCACATGCGCTGTATCGCGATCGAGCGGGAGGCGGACTATCTGCCGCTGATTGTTGCTCGCTTGTCCAAGCCGATCGAGGTCGGGTTCGACTTCGGAGGTATCCAGTGAGCCCGCAGCGGATCCAACGTAAGCGTACGAAGGGCTGGACGATGCCCGAAAACACATTCTATGTCGGTCGTCCGAGCCGGTGGGGCAACCCATTTCGGGTGATGGATGGAAGGAGCCTCGTCGGTCCGCCGTGGTCGGTAGCCCGCGGTACGTGGGGCCACATCGGGTCCGATGTACCGATCGCGCTGTACGTCTCGTCGAGTCATCCGATCGAACAGTCAGAGGTGGTGCGTCGTTTCGAGACACTGATGCAGGTCAGGGCACGCGATGAAGGCGACCGGCTCACAGCATGGTTGGAACCGCTGCGGGGTCGAAATCTCGCCTGCTGGTGCAGCGCCAACCAGTCCTGCCATGCAGACGTGCTGCTCGACTACGCCAACAGGTTCGTGTCATGAGGCCCGGCGCGTTCACCAACGACACCCGTCTCATCATCGAAGCCCGAGCAATGGGGGTCTGCGAGATCTGCGGAAACGCACCGATCCAGCAGTTCCACCACCGGCGGCCGCGGGGCAGTGGAGGTACTCGCCGCCCTGAGACCGCGTACCCGTCGAACGGACTGGCCCTGTGCTCGCCGTGTCACGCGACCGTCGAGAGCAACCGCGACGAGTCGTATCGCCTCGGCTATCTGGTTCGGCAGCAGCACAATCCGGAAGACGTGGCGGTGTGGGTCGGGGGCCGGTTCATGTTTTTCACGAAGCACGGTGGCATCGAGTCGCCACCGAAGGAGGCCGACTGATGGCCGGACTTCCATGGATTCGACTCGATACCGACACGTTTTCGCACCCGAAGATCCTCGAAATGTTGTCGGAGAAGAAGCATCAGGCGGTCGTTCTGCACCTTGCGGCGATGTGTTACGCGGGGAAACACGGCACCGGTGGGCACATTCCGAAGGTCGCTTTACGTGTCCTTCCTGGTCGCGCGATGGACGTGACCGATCTCGTCAAGGCCGAACTGTGGCACATCGATGCAGCGGGTTGGCGAATTCACGGCTGGGAGGAATACCAGCTCGACGACGAGGAACGGCAGAAGCGAAGGCAACGAGCGAGGAAGGGCGGGTGCATCAAAAATCATGGAATCAACTGTGGCTGTTGGAAAGACGAGTGAGTGCTTGAGCAGTGCTTACCTGGCAGTGCTTACAAGCAGGTGCTTGGGCGGTGCTGTCGTGGTGTGCACGGGACGGAACGGGACTTTACGTAAGAGCCACTCACCGAAAATCTCTTCGTCTCACTTCAGCAACGTGCGCACCCGCGTAGCAAGAATTTCTCTGCCGGGGTGGGAGCGATGAGCGAACCAGGTCTGTTCGATGTCGATCCTGCTGCAGTCGTTCCTGTCGAAGATCGGTATGCGGGCATGGGTCACGATGCGAAACGGACGGCGAAGAATCTCGAACTCATCGCTGCTGGGATGAATCCGGGGACTCGGATGCGACTGCACAGGGATGCTGCGGAGAACCGTGACGGTGAGGGCCTGCGTTGCAGGGACTGCGCTCACCTGTACTCGAAGACCGGGGACTTTCAGGGCTCGTTCCTCAAGTGCAAGAAGGCGGCGATCCGGATCGACGTGCAGTCGACAGGACCGGATATGCGTTCGTGGTGGCCAGCGTGCTCGCTGTTCGAGGCAAAGCCGTGACGGCGGCTCGGCGTGACGCCGAGATCGTTCCCTGCCCGACATGCCATGCCGCGGCCCGTACGCCGTGTGTGTGGTCTACGGGGGAGCGGAGGCGGCTCCCGTGCCTTGCTCGCATGAAGGCCGCTGAACGTTACGACGCAGCCGATTGTCACTCGGATACCGGGATGGGGTCGTTCGTCAGCGACGGCCTCACACAGCTCGATTCCGACGTATCCGAGCGCGACATCACCGAACCACTTCATCCGATGGAGGACCAATGAGCAGAACATGGTGGCCGGACGGAGCCAAGCACGGTGCTGCGAAGGCCCGGCCGGATGTCGGCGACATCATCGGCCACGACTTCAAGCCGTGGCGCGTCATGGAAATCCGAGACTCACCACTCCGAGAAGGTGAATCGACCTGGCACAAGCCCTACATGCTCCACCTTCGCCCCGCCCATCTCGATACGTGGCGGACCGCGATGGACGAAGACATCCACGGCCGGGTCGTCGGTATGCGGTGGCCGATCCTTGGTGAGCATTACCCGATCTGCGTGAAGTGCGGTGATCTCACGCCGTGCCGGGAGATCGTCGCGACGGAGACGGCAGCGAAGTCGGCCGAGAATGCGACTCGTTTCGAGACGGTCGGCGTGTGCCCGGCCTGCGAAGAAGTCGTCACTCATCGTCAGCAGTCAGTGACGTGGCAGGAGAACGTCGTCGCGATCCTCGGGCCACCCGTCACGTTCCACCTCCGTAGCAAATGCTTCTGGGGCGCGTACGAGTACGAGCAGAAGTGGTCACGCGAGTATCCGGACCGGCCACTTCGCTTTCACTGCGGCGGTGATCTCGTCAATCACGGCGACGGGACGTACGAGTGCAGTCGCGAGGGTGATTGCCCGGGACCAACCGCACGGCATCGGCTGTGGTCGATCTGCTCCGGCTGCTGCGTCCCACGGCCCCGCCATTGCGAGCCGGGCCCGAACGCCACCAATCGAATTCAGCCTCAACTGCTACACCCCGAGGAGGGGAAATGACCGAGAAGAAAACTCTGACCGTCGACCTGACCGCATTCGTCTCCGATGATCAGCCGCGATTCACATCGGGCGGCGAGCGGATCTTCACGGGACCAGACGAGGTCCGGGTTTCGTCGCCGTGCGGCAACGGCTGGTGCGTGGTCGACGACCACGGTCATCCATTCGCATCGAACCTACGGTCCCGGGACGATGCCGAGTTCGTGGCTCGATGCGTCAACGCACTGAACGGCGTCGTGCCTGTTCGGGGGACTGATGAGGGTGCGGCAATCGCTGAGGCCCGCAAAGCGGAGGCATCCATCCGGAACGCCGAATGGGAACTCGAGAAGGCGCGAGCGCGCCTCGCATCCATCGCAGGAGAGCGATGACCTCCTCGGCTCAGTCCGTACCCGCGTCCGCTCGCCCCACATTTAAATCCCACTAACTCAAAGGAGATTTCATGAGCACTACATCTCAGTCCAGTTCACGCTCAACAGGTATCGGCTTCACCGGGGCACTGTTCCTGGTGTTCCTCGTCTTGAAGCTGACGGGGGTCATCACGTGGTCATGGTGGGCCGTCACTGCACCACTGTGGGGCGCGTTCGCGCTGTTCCTCATCGTGATCATGTTCGTTGCCGTCGTCGCGTTCGTCACCGCGGTGGTGAAGCGATGACCAACCTGCTGGACGGCACCGAGCAGTTCCTGCGGGCCGCGAGACATCCCATTCCCGTGGTCCCGACAATCCCGCCGGCTGCCGTCGTCACTCAACGCCTGAAGCTGCTGGTCGAGGAAGTGACCGAGCTCGTGCAGGCCGCCGGATTCAAGGACCTGTACGACTACATGGAATGCGCACACGGCGACGAAGCCGACATCGTCATTCAGGACGCAATCGATGCCGGTACCTTCGACCTTCCGGAAGCTATCGACGCGTTCCATGACATCACGGTCGTCGCGCACGGTGGGGCGTTGGAGACCGCGGGCAGTGACGGCTCGAAGACCACTGCTGCTGAGGTGACCCGCTCGAACCTGGACAAGGTCAACGGCAAGCATGGACCCATCTTGTGGTCGGGGCGTCCGTTCGCGTCGAAGATCATGAAGCCCATCGAGCAGGGCTGGCAGGGCCCGGACATTATCGGTGCTCTCACTGAATGCGGGTGGCGGGGCGGCACACCCACTGCGGTAGCTCAGCCATGAGTTCGATCGTCATGAAGCTGCCGTGGGCGAGACCTCCACTGTCCCTGAACGACTCCGGTGCCAGTGCGGGAGCGATGTATGCAAAGGCCCGAACCATCAGGGAGATCCGGCAGACGGTGGCGTGGCTCGCGAAAGCCGCGAAGCTACCGACGGGTGTCCCGCACGCAGTCGTCGAAGTCCACTACCGGCCCGCAGACAGGGGCCGCCGCGACTCGGACAACGTTGCAGCAACCGCAAAGCCGATTTACGACTCATTGGCTCAGGACCACGGCCTAGTCGCCGACGACATCCCCGAGCTGATGTCGAAACCCGAAGTAGTGCTCCACAAGTCCGGGAATCCCGGAATGTGGCTCGAAATCACTGTTCTCGATTCCCCGAGGGAGCTACCCGAATGAAGGTCACCGTCTACTCGTCACCGCACTGCATGCCGTGCCGAGCCACGAAACGTGCACTGACGAAAGCGAACGTCCCGTTCACCGACATCGACGTCTCAGAAGACGCGACGGCCGCGGAACACCTCAAGACCCTCGGCTTCAAGTCGACACCCGTCGTGGAAGTCGAACTGCCCGACGGTGTGGACCGGTGGAGTGACCACCGCGAAAACAAGATCAAAGCCCTAGCGTCGATTGCGGTGCGACCAGCATGAGCATCGAACACGAACAGCGATGCGAACGCACCATTGTCACGACGGTGCATGAGATCGACGGTCTGAAACACGAGTTGGCGTTGACGCGGTTGGCGCTCGCTCGGGTGCGGGCATTGTGCGACAACGCCGAGGTGATCGACGGAACGGTGCACAGCCCCAGAACGGTCCTGATCGACGACATCTACGCGGCAATGGAAGAGGCATTATGAGCGTCGTCATCGACACGTACGTCGCCCGCGGCACCGGAAATGCGCCCGGCCCTCGGAACGACATGTGCGGGCTTGTCACCCGCAAGCTGAACCCTGAGAAGTTTCGACTGTTCGATGTGAACTACCCGGCCACCATTGGTCGTATCGGTGCATCGGACGGTCGCGGGGTGCCGATGGACCAGTGCGTCGAGATCGGCGTCCAGGACCTCGCGAGGCAGGTCCTGAACTCACCGAACCGCGCCGGCATCATCTCGTACAGTCTCGGTGGCATCGTCGCGTCCCGTTTCCTCGAGCGGGTCGAGCGGGGAGAGTGGCTGAACAGGAACGGGTCGAAGCTCGACATCGCGTTCGTGGTGAACATCGCCAATCCGGCTCGTGCTGCGGGAGATTCGATCGTGCCCGCCCCGGGCTTCGGGCTGCATTCGTCGCATGGGAAGTGGCCGGCGAACACAGTCGTGTACGAGCTCGCGAATCCGCGGGACATCATCTGCTGCGCTGACCGGTTCAGCCCGGCCCGCCGCATTGCAGCGGGAGTGTCGCCGTACGCAGCGCTCGAGCTCAACGAATCTGATCCGTTCAAGAGGCTCGACGGGTTGCGGTCGACGGACTGGCTCGCACGCCTCCGCGGCGGTTCTTACACCGCGGCCGCCGCCGGATTGCTCGGGTATCTCGTGCCCTACGGCAACCCGCCCCGCACACAGCACACCGCCTACGCCGTCGAGCATGTGCCCGGCACCAACGTCACCTGGACCGATTGGGCCGCAGCGGAACTGAATAGAGGGTGGGGTAAGTGATGTCTGATATTGCGAAGCCCGAAACCATCATTGCGGAGCATCGGTATCGGGGCCAGGATCACAGCACTGTTTGGGATCGGGCGTACTGCTACTGCGGTTGGTCCGAGCACCTCGTTGGGACACACAAGCAGTCCATCGAACTCCACGCTGCGCATGTCGTTGAAGCATTGGCTGCCCACGGACACAGCATCGTCTCGAACGCCGAGATCCGCGAGATGATCGGCCCGAGCCGGGAAGTCGACGATTGCCCTCAGTGCAAGGAGACGGTCGCATGGGAGCGGAACGATTACGACATGCGTGACAACGACGACCGCCGGTATTCGTGGCGGGCGTACTGCGAGACCTGCAATCTCGATCTCGAACTGATGCCGTGGCCCAACCCGCCAGTCGCTGGTGCTGTTTCGGCTACCCATGAGGAGCCGGTGGATGTGAACGAAACGGCCGGGCAGTACATGCATCGGACCGGCGACATACCGCCATGGTTCACCGCCGCGCCTGTTGTGGAGGGGGACACGAATGGCTGACCGAAATTGCTTGCTGCCGCACCGCCACACTCTGGACAACGGCAATGTGGTGTGGGATTACACGGAGCCACGCAGGGGCGCGAACGATGGCACCAGCTACCTGTGCCACGGCCACCTCGCCAGGTTGCGGGAGATCGTCGCGACAACACCGAAAGCTGTCGCATGGATGCGGGAGCAACTCGAACCCGTGAAGGGTGATTTCGAGAAGACCGCGCCGATGAAGGCCGCATCGAAGTTGCCGATCTCCGCGGCCGCCGTCGACGCCGCCGACGAAACCCTCGGTCTTCTGTGTTCGTGGGCCGAGTACACAGCGGAGTCCATTGGTCAGCCGGCACCGGATATGTCGAACACGTGGAAGGTGTTGGCGTCAGCCGACTCGACGGATGGTGAGATGCGAGTACAGGGGATGCGATCGGACGGTATCGCCACCGTCGATTCGGTCTCCCGGTGGATGCTTGAGCGCATCGATGTCATCGCCACCCACGACTGGGTCGAGGATTTCACGTCGGAACTGTGCGATCAAAGGGCAACGAATCTGGCGCGGTGGCCGTACGAGGAACGCCCGAAACCAGCGAAGGGCATCGAATGCCCCGAATGTGGTCACACCACACTTGTGGTGTTCACGCCGGCGTTCGCCCCGAAGTACTCGACGGAACCGTTGCTGAAGAACGGCAAGCCTGTCGAGGTCACGGAGACAGTGAATGTCTACGAGCGGGTGATCAATTCGGATGGGTCGGTGTCGCGTTCGTCGAAGCTGGTGGAGCGGACGAAACGGTACGCGGATGGGTCTCCGGTGTTGGCGACCGTCCAACGGTTGAACTATGCGCCACCGTTGTTGGTGCAATGTCGTGATTCTTCCTGCCGCGCAACGGTTTCCGATGCGGAATGGGGTCGACTCGTGAGACAATCTAACGATAAGATGAAGAGACGCGCATGAAGGAAACAGGCAGTTACGCAACTGTTTCCGGTAGGCCATACGGCGACCTTCTCGACCTGAACAAGGGCGACAAGGTCGGATTTCAGGACTTGGACGGCACCACCGCCGTGTACACCATCACCGACAGCTACACGGACAAGACCACCGGCACCACCACCCGGACATCAGGAGAATCATGACCGCCAAGAGAATTGCTATCGCCACCGTCGCCGCAGCCATCGTGCTCGCCGGTTGCGGCAGTCAGAACACCGCCGACGTCGCGTCGGAGAACATCTCGACCGCCGCCGCCAACTTCGAGATTGCCCGGGAGATAACCACAATCAACAACGTCACCGGCGACTTCCTCCAAGTCATCACCGGCCGATGCAACATCGAAGCCGAACCCGCACAGCTCGAGGTCACCTGCCAGAGCCCGATGGGCATCGTCAAGAACTTCGTTGGGTTGAACGCGGTCACCACGTACAAGGTTGATCAGCTCGACCCCGCGACGGTGAGTGTCGATCAGTACCGGGTCGTTGTGAACCCGTCGACGCTCATCCCTGATGTGGATGTCAAGTGAAGACCTACGCGGCGATGACGTACGACGAGCAGCGGAAGCTGTTGGGTCTGCCCGATGTGCGGATAGCGGTTGTGGGTATGCGTGCGGTCATCGCGGGCCGAAAGATGATTGCCGCATTCGCTGCCCTGGGGCGTGCAGCTCGGGGTGAATCGTGAGCGCGGTGGAGTCCCGTATCGCGGCCGCACTCGCAGAGCATTGCGAAGGTGGCGCGCGCATCGTGAGCACTGGCCCCGATACGGAGGTCTTGGAGTTCGACTGCGGCTGTGGGTGGAAATCGCGGCGACCTTGGGCGAACGGTTCGCCGTACCCGGCGCATGTGGCGTCTGTGGTTGCTGCCCTCCCCGACATCGCCATCGTGCCTTTGGAGACGGGCGAGTTCTTCGAGTGGGCAGACGGCACTCAGACGCAGGTATGGGACGGGCCGCTTCAAACGGTACAGACGTGGCCCGAGGCGAACGAAATCATCCTGCGTGACGACTTCGAGCATTCGGTTTCCGTCGCTGATGTCGCTCGCCAGGGTGCCATTTTCCTCGCCGCTGCTCGCGCTGCGGGAGGCCTGAGTTCGACCTGGACCGCTTCGACATCACGGCAACAGGCCTCGCACGTATCGAAGAGGATCACGCTGACGGCGAGTTCATTGCTCATGCCCGCGTAGACATTCCGGCGTTGTTGGCTGTGTTGCGGGAACGGGACAACACCATCGCACGAGTACGAGCCGAAGTCGACGCCATCGACGGTCTCTCGCGAGAACCGTTGGGCGACGACATGCGCTCGGCGTTCCAACTCTGCCTACGCGGCCTCCGCGCTGCCCTCGACCCACAGGAGACACTATGAGCTACACCCCTGAGCAAGGTCACGATGTGCGCCTGAAAGAGGGCGTGATGTGGGGTGGCATGTTCCCGATGCGGTTATCGCGCGTGTTCAAGAACGGCTGGCTCGAAGTGCGCCGCACGAACGAAAAGGGCCAGGGCACTTGGGCGAAGGTCCGTCACGAGGATGTCGAGCCGGATTACTGCACAGCGGACTATCACGCTTCGCCGCACCGCAACTGCCCGCTACTCGTTTCGGGGGTGGTGTTGTGAGCGCAGTGAACCCCACACACATCATCCCCGACAACGTGTTGGTACTGGCCAAACGCGCGGCATTCGAGGCAGTTGCAGGTAGAGGGATTTACCACTCTGAGGACTTCCGGGAAGGCGTTTCACTCGCATTCGACGCACTGGCCGAGGTGCTGACGGACGCCGGCTACAGCATCGTCGAGAACTCGCTACTGCTGGCCACCGCCAACCGGCTCGGTCGAGAACACCGACCCAATCCTGCTGCCGCTGAGGGGGAGAAGCCATGAGATATCTACATGCCGTCATCAACGATCCACCGCTTGAACCGATCCGATGCGGGTGCAAAGGGCGGTCCGTCAAATGAGCGCAGGCAATCTCGCAATCTTCATCCTGATTGCGTTTTTCCGCTGCGGTGAGTTCGACCCGAAAGCCAAGACCGCGGCCGAGTGGGATTACGAGCACAGCACGAGGAATGTCGGGGTGCTGAAGCCGCGGTTACTGCAGGACTGGATGGTCTGCCCCGCCTGCATTCGTTTCCGGTTCTCCCCTATTCATCTGTTCCACCGACACGTCACCGGACTCTGCGACGGAAAGAACATGCGATGAGCCCCACCGAGCGCGGGTTGAAATGCAAGCACTGTGGTATCGAGATCGCACCGCACGCGAACGGGCAAGCATGGTTCCACCCCGGCAACTTCCGCGGGAAAAACACGTGCGAGATCGAGCCGTACGGGTACAACGCTGAGCCACACGGTCAGCCCTGCTCGGTTTTCTGCGCAGGGCACACTCCGGGTCTATCGGTAGTCGAATCATGACCCCCGACGAGTACGACCGCATCGCAGCACTAGCAGCATTGGCGAGGGAAGACACGTTCCGTCCAGGCTGGCCATTCGGTGGCACAGGTGAGTGGACAGAGAATCTCGTGGGGTTGCTCGGCGGACCTGTCGGGGATTTCGTGGGCGCTGTGTCGCCTGATGTTGTTGACGGCCTCATCTTTGCGTTGCGGGATCGGGACACGACCATCACCCGGCTCCAGGACGCCGCCAAACACGTCACCGACATGACCATCCACCCAGAAGGAACAGCCGGGGCCGCAACAGGATTCACCACCGTCACGATTCCTGGCCGTATCGACATCATCACCCGCACTGACTTCCCGGTGTACCGCGAACTAGAAGAAGCGAAAGGAACTATCGCGACAGTTCGGGCAGTGCTTACGGAGATGGCCGCATGTGCGCCGATTGGCTCCAACGGGTGGTTCTACGCGCAGAAGCTCCGCAGTGCCCTCGACCAGGGGGAGGGGAGAGCCCATGAGTGAACTCGACCTGCCGTGGGCCCGCCGCCTGACGATCGCCGGCGGTGTCGACGATCACGGCGTGGCAATGCCTCCGCTCGTGCTGTGGATGTGCCCCCGATGCGTTGCAATGGTCATGGGAGAGCACCTAGACCACCACGAGCGCTGGCACCGAACAGCAGTCGGCGAGGCAATACCGTGACCCTTCACCTCATCACTATCGCCGCAGTCGGTGCCACAGTCATCGCAGCTGCCTGCTACCTCCTGCGCCACGCGTTGCAGGAGTCGGATGCAGACCGTGCGCAAGGTTACGCACCAGGTAGTCCTGAACGTCGAATGTTGGAGGTATTGTGACCGATCGGGCGTACGACATCCATATCGAGGAGTTACGTATCCGGCAGCGTGCTGTCCGGGAGGGGCGAGGGTTGTCGCGTATGGAACGGCAACACTTGGCGAAGCTGGCGGCGGAGGCGAAGGAGTTGGCGGACAAGTTGGAGGCGGAACGCATCGCCGACTACACCCCCGCAGTCGGGTATCACCTTCCCTCACCTTCGACCGATCCTGTCCGCCGCCGCAACGTTGGGGATTGGGGACCCGATGCCTGACGTCTTCAATCCTGTGACTGTGGAGCAGGCGATCCGGGAGTGCGCAAACCGGATCGCGAACGGTGTCGCCGAATGCAACAGGCGCTATGTTGCGTTCCTCGAGGCCGATCACGCTCTGGACATCGCATACGCGAGGGCATGGGCAGCCGACAGTGGGCCCGCGAACGGCAAGCGATATTCATGTTAATCCAGCGCCTGACCGCCCCAACTACTTATCTCCCGGGTGCACCGGTCGGTCCTTACGAGTTCCCTCGCGACCCGATCCCCGTGCGGGATCCGATCAGGCAGCATCGATTCTTCGTGTGGCAGAAGGTGGCATACCCTGCATTTGATTTCGATGAACAGGGCAGCCTCGACGCCCTTGGACTCGATCCCGTTACACGTGCCGCCCTGATGGACGAATGCGATTTCATTCGTGAGTTCACTCCCGCAGCGCCGGTGTGGCCCATCCCGGACGACCCATTTCCAGGCCGCGGGTGGATCAATTGCGAGCCTGACTGCACATCGCAACCGCGGATTCCGAAACCGTCCACCACTCCACCGATGTGGGCTAACGACGTCAATCGATCACGCCGTCCCCGAAAGAACCGCAACCAACCGAACAGGCAGGGAATCGCATGAGCGTCTGGTTTACGGCTGATACCCATTTCGGGCATCTTAAGGTCGCCGAGTCTCGTGGGTTCGACAGGACGGCAGAGCACGATGCGGTGATCTTCGAGTCGATCGAGGAGACCGTGAAGCCTGGTGACCAATTGTGGATCCTGGGTGATCTGACGGCCGGGGGTACGGCAGCTGAAGGCGTCGCGCTGACCCGCCTGGCGTCACTCGGTGAACAGGGCGGCTTCGAGATACATCTCATCGCAGGCAACCACGATTCATGCCACCCGATGGCCAACAGGAACAGCCACACTCGGCAACGCGTGTTCCTGGACTACATCGCGTCGGTGCAGCTGTTCGCCCGCCGGAAGATCGCAGGACAACCAGTCCTGCTGTCCCACTTCCCCTACGAGGGCGACCACAGCGAGAACGACCGTGGTGTCCAGTACCGCCTGCGGGATCAGGGGGAGTGGCTCCTGCACGGGCACACTCACAGTCCTGAAGCGTTCGCGCCCTCGGCCGCTCCGGTCGAAACATGGCGGGGAGCGGAACTCGTCTCCAGCTCTCCTCGGTGCAGACATGTCCACGTCGGATGGGATGCATGGAACCGCCTTGTGCATCTCGACGAGATCGCCGACATCATTGCCGCCAACACGGAAGGGGCAACAGCATGACTGAGCCCTCAAGCCCGCCAGACGAACTGCAAGCCATGTTCGACGAACAGATGAAGCTGCAACGGTTCCGTGCGGCGGAACGGGAAGCCCACGCCGAGAACGAATATAGGAAGCTCCGGGCTGTGGGGATCACTGACGAGCAGCTACCAGCCGTATACGAATTCGCCCGGGTGGTCGTAGAAGAGAACACGGCGGCGATGCTGCGGCGAGTCGGTCTCCGCCGCGACGAGCACGGCACCTGGCGTTGGCCGGCGAAGACACGGCGGGCAGCGCAATGACAGGAAACACACACGGTCAGGTGTCGCAGGAAACCGTAGACATGCTCAACGACGGTGCCGCCGCGATGTCGGCGTTCATCCTGAACTGCTCCACAGAACGGTGGCGGCGAGCACTCACCACCACACCGAAAACGATCATCTGCTCACGGAGCATGGAACCGAAGGTGCGGAGCATGCTCGAGTCCATCGACATGGTCGCCGATGTGACCGTCACCGTCTCGACCCTGGTGCCCGCCGACGCCATCTACGTCGTGGACCCGCCGAAGGCCAACACCACCGTGTTCAGCCTCGACGACATCAAGGACGAGTAGTGAACGAGCAGAGAAGAAGTACGGGATTCGAGTTCATCATCCGCCGACTCGACGAGGACGAAGCTGAGGCACGGAAGGCCACACCGGGACCATGGGCACTGGTAGACCGGGGCCACTCCCTGACAATCCGGGGCGGGCCGCACGAGGAGATCGCTGTGTGTGTCTTCGATCAGGGCCAGTTCCCGGCATCGGCGGAGTGGATGAGCGACGAACCGGACGTGCAGCACATCGCCCGACATGATCCGTCTCGGATACTGCGGGATATCGCAGCCAAACGGAAAGCCGTCGAGTGTCTACAGCAGATCGCCGACGGTTGCACTGAGCCAGGATGGGACGGCATCGCCGAGGAAGCATTGCGGCACCTGGCATCGGTGTACTCGAATCATCCCGACTATCAGGAGACCCCTTACCCCGATGCCGAATACCTGTGGCAGCACTCGAATGACGGAGGAGAAGTCGCAAGTCCGGGCACCCACTGATTGCGATGTGGTCCACTATCCCGCATGAATGGGTGGCAGAGATTCTGGTCGGAACTGTGGAGCGCAGAGTGGGCGGCGGACACGGGAGTGCCGACAGCAATAACCATCGTGGGCCTCGCTATCGCCTACAAGTTCTTCACTGATCAGCTGGCCCATGATCGCGAACTCGACAAACAGCAGGCCGATCGTGACCGGAAAGAGCGCGCCCGCGAACGCAAGATCGGGTTCGCATCAGCATTCGCACTGGAGGCGCGCCGGATCGCCTACAACCTGCGCGACCTCGACCACGAATTCAATGGTGGGCGAAGCGTCGACGACGTTGGCCTGTACATCGCACGATCACGCGAACTGCTCAACGATGCTCGACGCGCTGTAGATACGTTGGCAGCCCAAGTGGGACGAGGGGTTTGGTCCATTGAGACCCGTGACGCGATAGCCGTCATTCGTAACAGAGTGCGAGTGCTAGACCGTTTCAAGGAGGACCTCTCAGATGTGCGCTCTACGCCTGGGACTGTCCGCCGACACCGAAGCTTCGTCGTCAACTCGAATACCGCGCGAGCTGCAACTTTCCTCGACCGCCTCGCAACTAAGTTCGACAATTGGGACGGCGAGCAGAAGGTGCCGCAATTTCAGTTCAAGCCACATGAACGACGTCCGGTGGCAGTCGGGCAACAGCAGCGGATGAGGCAACTGATGGATTGGATCAAGGACAGCAGCGACAAGTTCCGGGATGAGCTGGCAGCCCGCTTTCCGAGTGGTCCTCGTCCATAGCGACCAGCAACGGACGATTAGCGTTGCTAAGATAATCGGGTCTCATTCCTTGCGGTGGTGGAAGAGGGTTCCGTGGACGTAGAGGCACCAATCAGGCAATCATCCGGATATGTACTCAATCCGCCGTCGATCGACTTCGAGGAACCGGAACTGCTCACGCTGAAACTGGCTGCCTCGCACGTGGGACGCACAGAGGTAGTGCTGCGGAAGTGGATCAGCAGGGGACTGCTCAAACCGGTTGTAACCCGCCAGCCTTGGGGTCATCTCGTCAACCTCTACGACGTCGAACGAATCGCTCAGGCGACACGCCACCGCAAAGGTTTGCATAGCTAACAACGCTATGTCACACTGATCCGCAGGTAACAGACGTGTACGCGTTTCCGGAAACATCCGTCGAATAACGCCCACATTCTTGGCCGCGACTTCCCCAGCATCACCCGGAATCCGGGCGGTGTCCGTGTCAACACGGAGCGCGGCCAACCAAACTCCCTCGATGCCGCTGTGAACGCCGGCTCTTCGCGACTTCTCACCGGTAAAGCGCCCTGTGATGCGTTCCCGCGCTAGGTCAACGCTGCAGCCCCACATCGAGGGCTCAACTTCCCACTGACAGAAGGGCACTTGTCATGCTGTTCGGATACCCGTTCTCGACGTACCTCGCTGTCGGCAAGGCGATCATCGGCATCGCTGGCCTGATCATCCCGCTGCTGTCCCTGTTCTGATGCACTGGCGCACGGGGTTGGTACGGCTCCTGGGTGTGCCGGACTGCCGGGTCCATGGCAAGAGTGGCTGCGTCGTACTGACTCGGCACTGCCCATGATCGGCGAACTGTGGGCCGAGATCATCGCCTCCATCGTCCGTTGGGTGATGAGTAGGCCAACTCGCTGACCAGTGCAAAGGCAACTACCGCCACCGGCGGGTAAGCGAGGTGCAGGCATGCTCCCCACCCTGCACGAGCAGATCACCGACGCTCGCCTCCTCGCCCGCGGCGCTGAAGAACGAGGCGACGAGGTCACCGCCCAGATCCACCGAGACCGAGTCGATGCACTCCTCGAACGCGTACCCAGACCCACCCAGTTCTGATGGCCGCCAAGAAGACCACCACCCAACGCGGACTTGGCCACGCGCACCGCCAACAGGTCAAGTCCCTCAAGGCCCGGCACATTGACGGTTCACCGTGCTGGTGGTGCGGACTCCCGATGTGGCTCGACGACGCACGCAACTGGGATGGGCAGACACTCGCCGGTGACCATTCCCGTTCCCGCGCACTGCATACCGGCACGAAGGCCGACCGCCTCTTGCACGGCATCTGCAACAAACGCCGCGGCGCTGGACTCAAAGACCACCTACGTCCAGCGGTCACAGGCAACCCACCTGATGCACCACTCGACACCGAGGTCGACGACCGCAGCCAATGGTGCGCCATGGCCTGGTGACATCGTCGACCGATAGGACACCAATGACTGAGCAGATCGCGGTATCCCTCTCAGCACTCCAAGTCGACGACAATCACCGCAACGACGTGATGATGAAACTCGTCGCAGCAGCCACACCCCTGATGCAGGCCGGACACAGCATCACCATCGAGGCAATCCCGTTCGACGGGCTCACCGACCTCAACCTCATGTGCACCCCAGACGACCTCAACGACGTCCGATGGGTCATGGACCAACTGACGTCACCTCAAGCCAACCTCGCGGTACTCGGCCACACAGTGCAACTCGAACTGATGCCATTCACCAACACCGAACTGGTCGAAGCGCTGAGGGGCGACGACACCGGCGTAGTCGACTTCCGATCCACCAACCACTGACCGCATAACGCCTGGTCAGAGCCCTAACCGGCTATGGGGGTATAACCGCAGGTCAGAGCCCCAGGATTGCTGAGGGGGGTGGGGGTATGACTCCCAACGCTTCGGCTAGTCACCATCTCTCTCTACTGCTTTTCCACACGGCTTCTCTCTAGGAGGTGTCCCTGATGACCGCTGCGAAGCCTCTACGTGCTGTGTCCGTTGACGAGACGGCTCCGGCCCTCACTGAGGGACAGTCGGTGGATGTGGCGGCTATGAGCGGCTCTCATCGCGCTTTGCTGGTGGCGATGCGGGATCGGATTGCTGGGGCGGTGTCGAATCCCAATTGTCCGCCGCGTGATCTGGCGTCGTTGACGAAGCGGTTGCAGGACATCGCGAACGAGATCGAGGCGATCGACGCGCGTGATGATGATGTGCCCGGTCGAGTGCGTGCTTTGGAGTCCGCCCTTCGTGAGGTGGCCCCGGAGCATGAGCTGCTGATGGGAATGATCAATGACCGGTTCGACGCGTCGGCTATCTGATGTCGCGCGCCACCTTGTCATTCCCGAGGGGATTGTCACCTCCCAGTTTCCGCGGGTCTACCGCAGGCTGCTCGACGTCGGAGTGTCATTCGACCAGTGGCAGCAGGGGTTTGGAACTGTCGCGTTGGGGTGCCGTGAGTCGGGGAAGTATGCGGCGTCCATCGGTGGTGTTGTTGCATCGATTCCCCGGCAGGTCGGCAAGACCTACACGGTAGGCAACCTCATCATCGGGTTGTGCTTGGAGTTCCCGAACCTGCGAGCGATCTGGACTTCGCACCATAACCGCACGACGACGAACACGTTTCGTTCGATGCAGTCGATGGTGCGACGAGAGAAGCTGTGGCCGCACATCGCTCCGAACGGTATTCGTACTGCGAACGGCGAGCAGGAGATTCGATTCGCCAATGGGTCGATCATCATGTTCGGTGCGCGTGAGCAGGGGTTCGGTCGCGGTATGGATGCGATCGACGTCGAGGTGTTTGACGAGGCACAGATCCTTGGTGTGAAGGCGCTTGAGGATATGGTGCCGGCGACGAACGCTGCTCGGCATGAGCACGGCGGTCTGGTGTTTTTCATCGGCACGCCGCCGCGGCCAACCGATGACGGTGATGCGTTCACGTCGAAGCGTAAGAAGGCGCTGGCCGGTCTCACCTTGCATCAGGTGTATTGCGAGATCTCGGCTGATCCCGATACTGAGCCTGACGATCAGTCCAAGTTCCACACGTTCAATCCGTCGTATCCGCACCGCACTCCGCTCGACGCGATGCTGCGAATGCGGGAGAACATACCGGACGAGGATTCGTGGCGTCGTGAGGCGATGGGGATCTGGCCGCCGGATACAGATGCGGACGACACCGAGCATGTCATCGACTTGGAGCAGTGGTCGGACATGGGGAAAGCGGCACCTGCGTTGACGGGTTCGATTGCTCTTGCCGTGGACATGACCCCGGACCGCAAGTGGTGTTCGATCGCCGCGGCGCAACGCGTGGCCGATGGTGCTGTGCATGTCGAGGTCGGGTTCCATCAGGCACCGTCCGACGAGGTGGTGCCGTTCATCATCCGGCTGATCGAACGGTGGGAACCGTGCGCGCTGGTGATCGACAAGCAGTCGCCCGCAATGACGTTGGTGAATCCACTGTTGCAGGCCGGTATCGAGGCTGAGACCACGACCACCACCGAGTTCGTGCAGGCCTGCGGAAACTTCTACGACGATGCCGTCAACGCGAAGCTGTCGCACACCGGCGACCCGTTGCTGTACGGCGCGATCGAGGCCGCACACTGGCGCGATCTTGCGGGCGGTCGGGCGTGGAACCGCAAAGGGCAGGCGCAGATTTCACCGCTTGTCGCTGCGTCTCTGGCGCATTACGGGTTGCTGACTTTCGGTAGCCGAGTCGTGGTGCCGCCTGCATCACCGGCGATGGACACCGACCTCATGGACGTCGACGAGCTCGACATCATGGGCGCATTTTGAGAGAGAGGAGGAGTAGCTGATGGTCGATACGAAACCGCCGCCTCCTCCCGCGTTCGAGGAGTCCGGCTACGTCAACCCTGATGGGTTGAACTACCAGCAATGGGATGAGAGCGAGCGGCTGCCGGAACTGCAATGGCCCCAGTGCATCGACGTGTACTCGCGGATGTTGCGTGAGGACGGCCGCGTGTCCTCTGTCATTTCGGCTATCGGTCTCCCAATCCGGCAGACGGCGTGGCGGATCGACCAGAACGGTGCCTCGGATGAGGTGGCCGAGTTCGTTGCCCGCAACTTGGGTTTGAAGATCAAGGGCGCGGAGACGGCGCTGTCCTTGCCGCGGACGAAAGGTCGGTTCTCGTGGAACCAGCATCTGCAGACTGCTCTGCTGATGTTGACGTACGGTCACTCGTTTTTCGAGCAGGTCTATCGCATCGAGGGTGAGGGCACGAACATTCGTGCGCACCTCCGCAAGTTGGCACCACGCCCTCAAAAGACGATCAGCAAGATCAACGTGGCGCTCGATGGCGGCCTGGACTCGATCGTGCAGCGCGCCCCCCAAGGTGCACTGACCCTGGAGCGAATGCTGGCGGGTGGCATCGAGATCGGGGTATCTCGTCTGGTGGCGTACGTTCGCGATCCGGAACCTGGTCAGTGGTCGGGCAATTCTCTTCTCCGCCCGGCGTACAAGCATTGGCTGTTGAAAGACGAGCTTATGAAGATCCAAGCCGGGACGGCACGCCGTAACGGTATGGGTGTTCCCGTCGCGACTGGTGCCGAGGGTGCCAGCGAAGAAGACATCGTCAAGCTGCAGAAGATGGCGTCGGCGTACAAAGGCGGCGCGAATTCCGGTGTCGGTCTGCCATTCGGTGCTGATCTGAAACTGCTCGGTGTGCAGGGCAACTTGCCGGACATGCAGTTGGCGATCGAGTACCACGACAAGCAGATCGCCCTCGCCGGCCTCGCGCATTTCTTGAACTTGGACCGCGGTGGAAGTTACTCCCTCGCTTCGGTTCTGAACGACACGTTCGCCCAGTCGGTTCAGTCCCTTGCGGAGCAGATCGCGGACACGGCGAATGCTCACATTGTCGAGGACCTCGTCGACATCAATTTCGGCGAGGATGCACCTGCGCCTCGGATTGTGTTCGACGAGATCGGATCTCGGCAGGACGCGACCGCGGCAGCGTTGAAGACCCTCGTCGACGCGAAGATCTTGTTCCCGGATCGTGGCCTCGAGGAGTACGTCCGTGAATCCAGCGGGCTCCCCGCGAAGGACTTCCCGCCACCACCGGCGACCGAGAACCAATCGAACAAGCCTCCACCGAGGGCACGCATCGAACCCGACGGCGCACTGACGCTGTTCTGACCGAAGGAGAACCGTGAGCGATCCCCGTCAGCGGGTCCGTGCAGCGCTGAAGACCGCGCCGCGCGATTGGTACACGATCCGCAATGCAGCCGATGGAACCACCGCCGAGTTGATGATCTACGGCGAGATCGGATTCAGCTTCTGGGATGACAGTGTCACCGCCCAGAACCTGGTGAACGAGCTCAATGACATCACCGCCGACGCAATCACCGTGAGGATCAACAGTCCTGGCGGCGATTACTTCGACGGGCTCGCAATCCTCAATGCCCTCCGCGGACACAAGGCGAAGATCACCACCGTCATCGAAGGCATCGCAGCATCCGCCGCGAGTTTCATCGCGATGGGCGGCGACGAGATCGTGATGAAGCGCAACGCGGAGTTGATGATTCACGACGCGTCGACCGTGGCCATCGGCAACGCATCCGACATGCGCGAACTCGCTGACCGTCTCGACCAGGTCAGCGACAACATCGCATCGATCTACAACGATCGTGCAGGTGGTGGCGTCGCAAAGTGGCGGACCGCGATGACCGCGGAGACCTGGTACTCGGACAAGGAAGCGCTCGACGCTGGCCTCGTCGACCGGATCGATGCCGGGTCGAAAGCTGCTGACCCGAAGAACAAGTTCGATCTGTCGATCTTCAATTACGCCGGCCGTCAGGCCGCCCCCACGCCCCCGATCTTCGATTCGGGTGTTACTCCCTCTGCCGCCGAGGCGGAGGCCGACAAGAAGGAGAGCCACATGGCTACCTTGCAAGAAGCCCTCGCTGAGCGCCTCGGCATTCCCGCCGACGCCGACGAGGACACCGCCCTGGCCGCACTCGACGAAGCATTGGCCGAGCAGGCCGTGGAGCCCGTCGTGCCTGCGGTCGCACCCACGGTCGAACCTGCCGAGCCGACACCCGAGCAGATCGCCGCCTACGCGAACAAGGCCGGCCTGCTCATCGTCGACAAGGTTCAGTACGAGAACGCAGTCCAGGAAGCAAGCCTGGGCCGCAAGGCGTACGAGAAGCAGATCAGCGACTCGAACGATTCGTTCCTCGATGACGCGATCAAGGACGGACGCATCGCACCCGCGAACCGCGAGCACTTCCTGAATCTGCTCACCGACAACCCCGAGGGCACACGGACGCTGATCAACCAGCTCCCGAAGGGTCTCGTTCCACTCGAAGCGGTTGGCCACGGTCAGTCGATCGAGAACTCCGCTGAGGAAGACCTCGGCTGGTTCAACACTCGCTCGAAGGAGGTTTGATCATGGCGAACGAAAACATCGACGTCTACTACCCGGGTACGGATCTGACCGGACGGGCGACCGCTGCGGTCACCGGCAAGCGGTTCCTCGCGATCTCGGGCAACCGCAGCAACGGCAACATCGCCGTCGCGCATGCCACCGCGGCCGGACGCGTCTGCGGAGTCTCCAAGTACGACGCGGCCTCCGGGGCCGTCGTCGGCATCGCCCGCGGAAAGGACCGGGTCACGTACGTGACTGCGGCCGGCGCGATCGCTGCGTTCGCGGAGGTCGAGGTCGGTGCTGCCGGTCAGGCAGTGACCAAGACGTCCGGAGTTGCAGTCGGCTACGCCGTCACCGCAGCTACCTCCGGTAGCGACGCCCAGATCAGCCTGTACTGACCCACCTCCACTCCGAACGCGCAACCACCGAGACCCCTTGGTCCGGTGGTTTTTTCATGCCCGCACCCGGGCGCGTGTCGAGCGAACCTCGCTCATAACCACCTCTGAAAGGGGTACCCATGCCGACTCAGGCACCGGTGGCGTTTCCGCTCGGCGCGCCCGCCATCGTCAACAACCAGCTGACCGTCGATACCGCACTGAAGCAGCCCAACCGCATCAGCCGCCGCATCGCGGACATCACCCTGCATTCGTTCATCGTCGACAAAATCTTCGCGACGTCGGGTGTCCCGGTGGTCGGCGGCGCGATGCGCTACCAGCAGGCCATCAAGAACGAGCTGTACCTCGCCAATGACGTGGAACAGCGCGGAGACTCCGACGAGTACCCGATCGTCGGGTCCGAACGACTGGACGAGAAGGTCGCGCTGGTCGAGGACTGGGGCGGCAAGTTCTGGGTCTCGGACAACGCGGTCAAGCGCAACGATGCTGCGTACTTCGACATCCAGACGACTCAGCTGTCGAACACCATCGTCAAGAAGGTGAACACCCGCGCCGTCGCAACTCTCGACTCCGCGATCGCTGCACTCGGTGGCGCGACGACGTTCGTCGGAAACAACTGGGCCACGGCTCAGCTCGGCGGCACGAACCCGACTCCGAACCAAGACCTGCCGCACGCGGACCTTGCGTTCGCGCAGCGCTTCGCAACGCAGGAGGAGCTCGGCGTCAAGTACGACCTGTGGCTGCTGAACCCGATCGAGAAGACGAACATCGAGATCGCCTACGGTGCAGCGCTGGCACAGATTCTCGCAACGAACGGCATCACGCTGTTCGCATCCAACGAGATCCCCGCCGGAACCGCTTACGCGGTAGCTACCGGACAGGTCGGCTTCCTCGACTACGAGGTCGGTCTCACCACGGAAACGTGGCGCGAACAGAAGACCCGCAAGAACTGGGTCCAGTCGTACGTGCAGCCGGTCATGGGCGTCACCAACCCCTACGCCATCCGCAAGGTCACCGGATTGGCGGGCTGACCATGCCGATCCGAACCGTTGCGCACAGCGTCATCCGGTGGACTGACATCAACGGCGTGCGCCGCGAATCCCTGCTCGGCGACGTGGTCGACTTTCCGGATGCTGTGGTCGAGAAGTTCGAGCGCCACGGTGCGTTCGCGCCCGACGTCGAGGAGGGCGTCGAGCCCGAGGACGTCATGCTGTCTGGTGCGCTGGCCGAACGCCTCGGCCTCGGTTCAGACGCCGACCAGGATTCGATCCTGGCTGCACTCGACAGTGCCCTCGCCGTCACACCGGCTGCGGAACCGGTTGTTCCGGAGCCTGTCTCGGAGACTCAACCGGTCGCCACCGAGGTCGAGCCTGCACCTGCCCCGAAGTCGGATCCGGCCAAGCCGAAGCCGACCGACCTGGTGAAGGTGTGGAAGGACTACGCCGTCGAGAAGGGCTTCGACCGCAAGGAAGCCGAGAAGATGTCGAAAAGCGACCTCATCGCGGCACTGAGCTGATGCGGGGGAGGGGACGTTCATGGCAGTCGTATACGCGACCGTAGATCAACTAATTGAGCAGTGGCGTCCCCTCACCGATCAGCAGAGAGTGCGGGCAATATCCGCACTCGAGCTCGCTGCGATCCTGATTCGTCGGAACGTCGACATGTCCGATCTCGACATGAACGACGACCGCGAGCTCATCGCCCGTGCTGTGTCGATCGACATGGTGAAGTCGGCGCTGTCGGTCACCGATGACCAGTTCGGCAAGTCGTCGTACGCCACGACAGTGGGGAGTATCGCCGATTCCGCTACGTTGCTGAATCCGTCGGCGACCCTGTTCTTCACGGATGCCCACAAGGCACTGTTCGGGATCGGGCCGGCGACGGCCCCCGCCTGGTACTTCGGTGATTGCTGATGGTCGCCGGATATACCAGCATGATCGAGATCGAACGGCCTGTGATCACGAGGGATTCGTACGGCAACGACACGTTCGACTGGGACAACGCCGAACTCATACCCGTGCCATTGCCGGTGTCCATGCAGCCTCTGTCCCAGACGGAGTCCGGTGACAACGAATTCCGGCAGACGGTCACCACCGGGTTTCGGGTGATCTCGCAGGCGGGTGTCGATATTGATGTGCTCGACACCGACCGAATCCGGTGGGCTGGGCAGTCGTACGACGTCACACAGATCGCACGGTGGCCGCATCCCATGATTCTGAATGGAGTGCACCACATCGAGATTCAACTGGAGAAGGTGACCGGCTGATGGTGCGCATGACCCCGAAAATGTACAAGCAGATCAACCGTATGCCTGCCCTGCAGCAGCGTGGTATCGCGAAAGCCCGCCGTATCGCGGCGACGGCTCAGGCGATCACCAACTCCGAGGGCGGGTCGGCCCGCATCACCGTCGTCTCCGGTATCAGGCCCGGCGGCCGCGCGTTCGCGCAGGTCGTCTCGTCCAGCAGAGACGAAGAGTACGGAACCGAAACCACTCCCCGAATCAGGGCGATCGGCCGCGCCGCGCGGGCGACGAAATAGGAAGGCACACAGCATGAAGACAATCCGATGGTCGCTCCACCGCGATGACTCGAAGATCAACAAGACCGAGGACTTCGAGGACGAGCATGCTGCGGCGCGTTACGTCGACACCGGCATGGCGACCTACGTCGACGACCCGAAGCCAGGGGTGGAACCGGACGCCCCCTCGGCTGACTCCACCGATGTTGATCTTCCAGACGCGAAGGCCGACGTCAGGGCCCCGGACACTGACGCCGGTGCGCCTGTACTGGACGGCCCGAACTCACTGTCCAAGCCCGGCCAGGGAGCAGACGCGAAGCCAGCAGCAGGGGCGAAGCCGAAACTGTCGGGCAGCTAGATGGCGTTCCCCGACGTACTGGCATTGCTCTGCGAGAGCATGTCTGCGGAACTCGGGGTACGCACAGTCACCGACCTGCCCCCCGATTTCACGCCGCCGATCATCCAGGTCGTCACCATCGACGACATTCCGCGGGACAAGCCGTTCAACGGTAGGCATTTGCGCACCACCGTCTCGGTCGACGTCCTGTACTTCGGATCGAAGTCCGGTCCGGATCCGTTGGCCCATCTCAGGGCGCTTGCCGAGCGAGGCAGCGGTTGGCTCAATGCTTGGCAGCCCAACGGGATCACCGTCGACGAGAGAACGCGTCCGGTCCGTCGTCCGGACTACAACCCGAAGTTCCTGAGGTACGGCGGGGTCGTCGACTTCGTCTGCAAGCCGATCTGACATCCACCACGTAAACAGCTCTGCACCAACAGGTTCAGGGCAACTTCGTCATGCCCATGAAAGGGGCTTGTAATGACATCTCCCTCTCCGTACGGCAGCGACGTTGCCCGTATCGGTGTTACCGGTGCACTGCGTTTCGGCGCGAAGGGTGCCGTCTTCCCGACCCTCATGTCTGCGTGGACGAGCACGTTCGCCGACGCAGGCTGGATCTCCGACGAAGGCATCACCGAGAACCGTGACGCCGACACCACACCGTTCGTGCCATGGCAGTCCAACTCGCCGATCCGAGTGGCGACGACCTCCGAGACCATCTCGTGGGAAACCGTCATCTGGACAACGAGTTTCGACACGATCAGCCTGTTCTACAAGGTCAAGGCCGAAGACATGGTCGAGACCGACGGTGTCGTCTCGTTCGTCGACGGCGACATCAAGGACCAGGACCTGCGGGCCTTCGGCATCGACATCATCGACGGCGTTTACGCCCGCCGATTCCTCGTGCCTCTCGGTGAGGTCACCGAGCGTGGTTCGCAGACGTACACCAAGGGCGAGCTGATCGGCTACCCGGTCACCATCACCGCGTACCCCGGTGCCGAGGGCTGGTCGGTCAAGCGCCTGTTCAAGGAGAACTGGGAACTTCCCGCGTAGTCGACGGCGGCGCGGGTTGTCCGTGGTGGGTCTTCACCCGCGCCGCTGTCTTTCATCATCCCTAGACCCACCACTTCGCTGAAAAAGAAAGGCCCACCATGGCTTTCGAAATCGACCTCGATGCAATCGCCGCCAAGCGTGAAGAGGAGATCGGATCCACGGACCGATTCCCGTTCGTCTTCAAAGGTGAAACCTGGCAGTGCCTCGACCCGCTGATCCTGACAGACGATCTGAAGGCAGAGCTGCAGGAACTCGACAACGACGACCTCGAGGGATACGTCCTGTTCTTCCTCGGTGAGGACCAGGCCCAGAAGTTCTGGGAGATGGGCGGCGGTTCGGCTCAGGTCGCGAACGCGCAGCGTTTGTGGGTCGAGCACAACACCGACGAGTCGGGGCCTACACGACGTACACCGTCCTCCAACCGCATGCAGAGGCGCTCGAAGCGGCGCTGATCGCCGAGTACCACTTCGACGTCATCGCCGCGTTCTGGCAGGGCGAGATCTCGATCCGACAGGTACGCGTCCTGAAAGAGCATCTGCCCGATGGCAGTGCCGTGCACCGGGCAGGGCTCGACGGCCAGTACTGGACCAACAACGAGGCGTTGCTCTGGGGGTTGTGGCACAAGCTCGACTGGCTCGATCAGCGGCTCGTGTGGACCAAACGTATGAAGCCGAAATGGCCGAAATTCAAGGCGTTCCCGTGGGCCAAGTCCGGCGCTGTGATCGGCGACCGCGGCAGCGCATCGAACGAAGCAGCGATCCGATATCTCGAATCGATTGCTCCCCCGAAGAAATCGAAGGGTGGTGGCCCGCATGGCTGACGACGGCGATACGGTCTGGCTTCCCATCCTCCCGAGCTTTCGTGATTTCGCGGGAGCATTGACCCGGGGCACGGCCGGCGCGGGGGAGCGCGCCGGCCGTGCCGTCGGCGAGGGCATCGCAGGCGGGATCGCCTCTTCGCGTGCTGCGGTGGAGAAGGCCTCGGCTCTGGTCGCGAAGGCACAGGACCGCGTCGCCGACGCAACGGGCAAACAGACTGTCGCGCAGGCGAAGCTGATCGAAATGCAGGAACGCGGCATAACCCGCGGTGGCCGGTACGCGGCGGCTCTCGAAGCTGTCTCACGCGCGAACCGTGGTGTGTCGGCCGCGACCCGCGCCGCACAGACCGCTACTGACCAGCTCACCGCTGCGGAGACCGCAGCGGAGTCGGCGACCGATGATCTCGGTGTCAGCGTCGAGCGGACCGGCGGCGGTCTCAAGAACATGTTCGGCGGACTCGGTGGCGGCATCAAGCAACTGGCGGGTCTCGCAGCTGGCGCAGCGGGCGTCTCCGGGGCGATGGCCGGTGTCGGCAAGGCGATGGCCAACCAGGCCGACTACTCCAAACTCGCAGCCGCGCAGGGCGCATCACCAGAGCTGGCCAAGGAGTACGGCGTCCGTGCGGGCAAGCTGTACGCCTCCGGACTCGGCGACTCGATGGCCGACGTCACCTCCGCGATCGACGCCGCGCAGTCCTCGTTCGCCACACTCGGATACGAGGGCGAAGCCAGCCTCGAGCAGGTCACAACCCGGGCCGTCAATTTCGGGAAGACCTTCGACACCGATGTCGACTCGGCGATTCAGACCGCAGCCCAGCTCGTGCAGAACGGACTCGCCGTCGACTCGACGCAGGCGTTCGATCTGATGACGACCAGCTTCCAGCGCGTTCCGAAGGCGATGCGTGAGGAACTGCCGGAGATCCTGCAGGAGTACGGCACCAACTTCCGGGCACTCGGTATCGAGGGCCCGGACGCCTTCAACATGCTCGTTGCCGCCGCGGGCAACGGCAAGTTCGCTCTCGACAAGACCGGTGACGCACTCAAAGAATTCACCATCCGCGGATCGGACATGTCCAAGGCCTCTGCCGACGCCTACGCCTCGATCGGTCTCGATGCACAAACGATGTCGAATGCTATCGCCACCGGCGGTGCCGTCGCCAAGGACGCCCTCACGCAGACTGCCAACGGCCTTCTGGCCATCGAAGACCCGTCGGCGCGCGCGAACGCCGCCATTGCCCTGTTCGGCACACCGCTCGAGGATCTGTCGATCGACCAGATCCCTGCGTTCCTGTCCGGACTCACCGGTGCCGAGAACGCCATGGCCGGGTTCGAGGGCTCGGCCGACGCCATGGGCGCGACACTGAATGACAACGCTTCGTCGAAGCTCGAAACCTTCAAGCGCGGAATGGAATCGACGTTCGTCAACCTGCTCGGCGACAACGTCCTGCCGCTGGTCGGCGACTTCACCGGCGCGCTCGACGAGAACGAGGGCTCCCTGATCGGGGCAGTCGCAGGTATGACCGGGCTCGGAGGCGCGGTCGCTGGATTCGAGACCGCCAAGGGCGTGTTTGATTCCGTCGGCGAAGGGGTCACCTCCGTCAAGGACGGATTCCTGTCGGCGAAGGAAACCGTCACCGGCGCGATCGATTCCGTGAAGTCCGGCGCATCTGCCATCAAGGATGGATTCGGCGCGGCGAAAACCGCTGTCTCCACTGCCGCTACGTCGGCGAAGTCTGCGGCAACCGCGGTGGCGTCCGGTACTGCAGCCCTCGCCTCGAACACCGCTGCGTGGGCGGCGAACGGTGCAGCTGCGGCGCGCGCCGGTATCTCGTATGTCGCACAGAAGGTTGCTCTCGTAGCGAGTACGGTCGCGACCGCGGCGGCTACCGCCGCACAGTGGCTGCTGAACGTCGCGCTCTCCGCGAACCCGATCGGGCTGATCATCGCCGGTGTCACAGCACTCGTCGCCGGCTTGATCTGGTTCTTCACCCAAACGGAGATCGGGCAGAAGATCGTCTCCGCCGCGTGGGATGCAATCCGCGCCGGCTGGGACTACATGTGGAATCTCGTCTCGACCGGCATCACCGCGTTCGGAACTGCCCTCGGGTGGATCGGCGAGAAGGCCGGCCAGGCCAAGGACTGGGTTGTCGGCAAGTTCGGAGAGCTCGTCGGATTCGTGACCGAACTTCCCGGACGCATCACCTCAGCGGTGTCGGGAATGTGGGACGGCATCACAGAGAGTTTCAAAGCCGCCATCAACTGGATCATCCGCAAGTGGAACGACTTCCAGCTGGTGATCGGCGGCGGAACTGTGCTCGGTGTCGACATCCCCCAGATCACCCTCGGCACACCGAACATTCCGATGTTCCGGGACGGCGGCAAGCTTCGCGGTGCGGGAACTGGAACATCCGATTCGATGCTCATCCGCGCGTCGAACGGCGAGTTCATGACCCGCGCCAGCTCGGTGACCCCGGAGACCTTGCCGATCCTCGAGGCAATCAACGACGGATGGGTTCCTTCGGCTGACTTCCTGCATTCGATGGTCGGCGGATTCGGTTCACTGATCGGATCCGGCGATTACACCGGAAACGTCCTCGGCCAGGAGGAAGACTCGGCTCTCGTCGACGCGATCCTGCGTGGCCGTGAACTTCTCGGGTTCGCCGAGGGCGGCCTGATCTCCACCGAGGCGCTGCGGGACTTTGCCCGTGGTGTCGATGGCAAGCCCTACGAGTGGGGCGGCGTCAACTGGGGTGACTGCTCCGGCGCTGTCTCGGCGATCGCGAACTTCGCGACCGGCCGCGATCCGTTCGGATCTCGGTTCGCCACAGGCAACGAAGCCGAGGAACTTGCGGCTCGCGGATTCGTCCAGGGCAAGGGCAGCGCTGGGGATCTGCTCGTCGGATTCAAGAACGGCGGACCAGGTGGCGGCCACACCGCGGCCACTCTGCCGACGGGTGAGAACTTCGAGATGGGCGGCGCATACGGCCAGGGCAAGTTCGGCGGCACCGTGGGTGGCAACGATTCGCAGTTCACCGATTTCTGGCACCTGCCGGCGTCCGCTTTCACGGGCGGCAATCCGGCACCGGAGGAACTCCCGGCCAGCGCCTCGGGCACGGCCGATGCCGGACTTGAAGCAGCGGGGTCGGCGTCGTCCGGAGCAGCGTCGGCTGCAGCATCTGTTCCGTCATCGTCGGCGTCCTCGGGTTCGGGTGCGTCGTCGATGTCGTTGTCGGACTACGCCGGTCAGACGGCGTCGGACTTCGCCAGCGGCACGGTCAAGGACACGCTCGATTTCTTCGGGTTCGGCAAGCTCGCCGACCTCCCCATCATCCCGGTCGCACAGCCCTCTCCGGATCTGGCTGCGCAACCGACCGCGGTAGGCGGCAGTGATGGCAGCGAGTCGCTCCCAGCAGGTGGAGGAGGGGGTCCGTTGATGCAGTTCGGCGATGTCACCACCTTCAACCTCGAGGAGTTCCTCGCGATGTTGCGGCAGGAAGCGAATCGGCTGGTTCGTTCCGACGCTGTCTCGACCTCCGGGTGGGGCGGATGATCGGCCCGAGCAAGTCGATCATCCATTACGTCTCGCCCGGTGGCATCGTCATCCCGCTCTCGGGACACGGTGTCATCGGCGAGCCGGGATTCTGGATCGGCAACGGCCCGGACGGTCTCGGCCATATCGATGTCGACTCATTGTTCGATTCAGGTGCGCTCGATGAGGGTGAGGACTACGTCGGCGGAGTCGTCGACCACGCCGAACTCGATATCCCGATCCACATCCTCGGGGAGTCGAACGCGGACTTTCAGCGGCGCAAGGAGTTCTTCAAGGCGCTGATTCCTCGCGACCGGCAGGGCTGGCTCTGTGCGTTCACGGAGTCGACCGGGTGGCGAATGCTCGCTACCCGGCGCGGTTCTTTCAAGCCCGCGTTCGGATCCGACCCGGCAATCGCACGGGGCGCGACGTACGACACGGTGTTCATCGCCGACAAGCCGCACTCGCGAACCAAAGACGACGAGGACTCGTGGCAGAACAAGACCGGTGCCGGGTCGGGGGTGCTCTACCTCTATCCAGGTCCTGAAGCGCCGGGGTGGCCGAAGTTCGTGTTCACCGGACCAGGTCGTCTCCGACTGATGTACGAGGGCATGGACGTCACCATCCCCGTGACCTTGGCTGCCGGCCGGGAAATCTTCATCGACACCGACGAGCGCGTTCAGACGATCCGTGAACGCGCATCGACCTCAGCTGATCGTGGGCGGAATCTGTGGGGGTTGATGAAGGCGCAACACTTCCCGAATCCCATTCCGAGAGGGGTGGTCTCACGTATCCGATTCCAGGTCGCGGGGGCATCGACTCAGACGAAACTGTGGGCGACGGTCCCTCAGCGTCATGAGGGATTGCTGTGAGCCGCGAGGCTTACGCACAGTTCCAATCCGAGGCAGACGAGGACAAAGAGCTATACGGAAACCCGAAGCCGGGAATCCGGTTCATGTCCAAGTACATGGAGCTGTTCGCGCGCTGCGGTGACTTCCGCGAGATCAAGTTCAACGACAAGTCGAACGTGCCGGGATCGCTGACCATGACGGTGCCGGACAACGAAGTCTGGGAGGAGTACTTCTACGGGCAGTCGCAGTATGCGGTCCGCCCGATCGTCGTCGACCTTCCCGGGTATCAGACAGTCTGGTTCACAACGACGTTCGCGCGGGTCCAGGACCGGCGTACCCGTAAGAAGTTCATCCAGATCGTCGCGGTTTCACCGCTTGAGTTCTTGAATTGGGTACGGATTTTCCCCAACGCTTGGTTCCCCCCGGAGTTCCAGTGGCCGAAGGAATGGAGCGGTTTCGCACCGGCGGCAACTTTGCTGTCGATGGCCCTGACGCCGAACCTGATTCGGCTACAGGCCCCCCTCTGGTCGATCCCTTCGGGGGATCTTCTCGACCCGCAGACGTACAACCTGTTCCGCAATGCGATGTGGCCTCTGATGGTCAACCCTCGCAAGAAGGGGCTGTTCGACGGCACACCGTGGACCGCGGGTGTCGCGCGGATGGACAAGTTCATGGACTTTGCACAGGACGTGTGTAAGACCGAGAACCTCGAGATGACGATGACATGGTTCAACCCGGGCGAGCATCCGCAACCGTTCCCCGAGTTCGTCACTCTGACTCGTCCGACGATGGTCGTCGACTTCGTGCCGATGGGTGATCCGCTTGCGTTCGAGGGCAACGCTGTCGGCGGTCTCATCCGCACCGGCATTGCGATGGCGAAGGACGCGATCGAGTGGATCACGTACCCGATCCTGAATCCGAACGATCCCGACCCGGAGCTCGAGGGGATCCCGGTCTATCGGAACGGTCAACATTCGACGATCGATCACGGCGAAGAGGTCACCCACATTCCCCTCGCCACGAGGGCGACCGTAGGTGGAAAATCTCCCGACTGGCTAAATCAAGCGATTGTTACCGGCGCTAACCTTTTGTTGGGCGTAATCTCCTCTGCCGCATCGTCGATCATCCCCGGGTTCCCGGTGCTCCAGCTCGGCATCTTCGAGGATCAAGTCAAGGACGTCGTCATGGCGTTCCACTCCCAGGAAGACCTGCGGCTCGCGAAAGAGGCTGGGCCGTGGCGATTCCGGGAGGCGTTCGGAGAATCTTCGGTCACCGGGCTGTCACTGAACGCGTACGCGTCAATGAAGACCACTCTGTTCGATCACCGCGGGTACGTGTCGCAGTCGGTCGAAGTGTCAAACGGCGCACCGTATTACGTCGGCCGCGACCTGAAGAAGGGCAAGCCCTGCGGGTACGAGACCCCGTCAGGGAAGATCCGCGTCGAGAAGCTCACCGAGATCAGTTACGAGTACTCCCGAACTGTCCGTGGCCGCTTCACGTTGCAGATCGGATCCGGTGAGGCAGAACGCGAACCGGGCCAGTTGGCCCTCGGAAAAATCCGCAAGATCGGTAGCTGGCTCACACGCGTCGCGCTCGGCGCATAGAACCAATCGAACGAAGGAGAAGATATGGCCGACATCATTCTGCCTCACAATGTTTCGATCATCCCGCAGGAGACGAGCTACTGGTGTGGGCCTGCATCGTGCCAGGTCGCATTCGACATCCGCGGTATCAACTCCACCGAAGCCGACCTCGCACGCCAGCTCGGCACCACGCGCAACGGCACCAGCCACATCGGTCTGATCACCGACCTGCTGAACCGAAACGTTCCCGCGGACTACATCACCCGTCAGATCCCCGGAAACGACGCTACGCAGGCGCAGAAGGATCTGCTGTGGAAGGACGTGCAGGCCTCGATCCTCGGCGGGTACGGCGTCGTCTGCAACGTCGTCGTGCCGCCGTCGAACTACCCGCGCGGTACCCGCGGTGAGAAACCGGCCTACGCAGGTGGGACGGTGTACCACTACTTCACCGTGGTCGGGTGCAATCCCGACACCCGTGAGGTCCTGGTCGCCGACTCCGGGTTCCGCCCGTTCGAGTACTGGATGTCCGTCGACCAGCTCGCATCGTGCATCGCGGGCAAGGGCTACACGGCAACACCGAACGAGAAGCCCGTGCAGCCGGCACCGCCGGTGGATACGCGCTCGCCAGCTGACATCGAACTCTCGAAGCGATTCCAGTCACGGTCGAAGTACCGCACGAACGACGACGCGATCGACACCCTCGCAGGGTTCATCCTCAACACCGACGGCCGAATCCACGAGCGATCCGTCGAGCGTCAGCGCGGAGAGCAGTAGTGGTCACCGCAGCAGCGATGCATCGCGCGTTCGACGGGGCGAATTCGGTAGGCCGGTACGCAGCCCTCGCTCCGTCGTTCAACGAAGCAATGCTGCTGGCCGAGATCACCACCCGCAACCGCGCGGTGATGTGGTTTGCCCAACTCGGCCACGAGTCGATCGGGCTGTCGGCGTTCCGTGAGCTGTGGGACCCGACCCCCGATCAGCGCACGTACGACGGCCGCATGGGCAACGACCAGCCGGGGGACGGATTCCGCTATCGCGGCCGCGGTGCCATCCAGATGACCGGCAAGAACAACTACCGCGAGTGCTCGAAGTGGGCGCACGCCCGCGGTGCTGTCCCGACGCCGACGTACTTCCTCGACGACCCCGCGGCCGCCGAGCGTGACGAGTACGTCTTCCTCCCGGCCGTCTGGTACTGGACGACCCAACGAGAACTCAACGGCCTGTCCGACCGCCGCGACCTGATCGGCGCGACTCGGGCCATCAACGGCGGCACCAACGGACTCGACGACCGTCAGCGCCGCTACGCCCTCTGCGACTCCATGGGAGACGCACTCCTACCCGAGAGGATCACCACCATGTCGTACGCCGACGACGAACTGACCAAGAAGTTCGCGAGCCGCTCCAAGTACCGCACCACCGAAGATCCCATCGATACCCTCGCGGGCTTCGTGCTCAACACCGACGCCCGGATACACGAGGAGTTCGTCGAGCGCGAGGCGGCCAAGGGCCAGCAGTGGGCGATCGACCTGGTTCGCCGCGAGGCGGACAAGGGCGATGCCGGGGCGAAGGCCGCACTTACGAAGGTGGGGAAGTGATGGCCGATAACGCGATCGACATCATCACCCGGAACGTCACGGCCGAGATCACCGCACGGTTCGAGGGCGCGGTGGCCCAGTTCGATGCAGAAGTGGTCGCGGCTCAGGCCAGAGCTGACGCCCTGTTTGCACGCCTCGAGGTCGAAGGGCAGCGCCGAATGGACGAGCTCTTCTCGAAAATCCCTACCGCCGCCGTCATAACCGAAGACGGTGACTTCGACCCAGTCGGGTGGATCAAGTCGCAGGCGAAGTCGAGGGCACTCCGGACTCTCGTTCAGGGTGGTCTCGCAGCGGTCGTCATCGCATTCGTGACCGCGGTAGTCCAGCAGGTCGCCGACCCGAACTTCGACTTCACCGAGTTCAGTGACTGGAAAATCGCGATCGGCCTCGGTCTCGGCGCGGTAGGCACCGCGGCGAGTTCGTATCTGCAGAACAAGTTGGCGATCAAACCGCCGAAGGTGCAATAGTGCCGGGGCAGGGCGAAGCGGACGTATATCTGCCACCGTTCCGCGCCGCCGTACTCGCGTTCTTCCTCGGTACCGCCTTCATCGTCGGTGGACCCGACCGAATTTCAGGTCCTTCCTACGCAACACTTCGCCAATTTGGTGGCGAGATCATCTGGGGCATCGGCTTCCTCATGGTCGCGGTCATCCTCCTCGCGGCGTCCAGGTTCTCGGCTCGGGTCCTGTTTCACGCGTACATGGCCGCGGCAACAGGGTATGCACTCTTCGCACTCGCAGTGCTGGATGCTGCGCGGCAACTCGAAACGGGTGGACTGACCGGCATCGTCGTCTACACCTGGGTTGCATGGATTCACATCCTCGCTGCCGCCGCGAACAGTCGCGGCCGCCTCGCATTCGCACTCCTCGCCCTTCACAACCGGGTGGCGGCTCTACTCCACTTTCCCGATCGAAGGGACTCAGATGCAGCCGCTCGTCGTACGTAGAGCGGGCTCCTTCGAGAAGGCCACTTTCGGGCTCTCGATGTGGATCGGCATACTCGCTGTCGCAACACCATTCGAGATTTCGTCGGCACTCGACCGAGCATGGCCGACGGGATCGAACTTCTACTTCGCCATTATGGGGTTAGGTGGTCTCGGCGGGTTGATCGCGACGTGGAACTCGAGCCGGTCACGTACACCCCATCAGATCCGCCAGGAGACGTCAGCGGAGATCACATCGCTGGCGATCATCGGAGTCCTGTGGTTCGGGTACGGGATCGCCGCGTTCGCGTTGGGGACCCGCGCGATGACCGCCGGGAGCATGGGCGCGACGATCACCGTCGCTGCGGGGCTACGGATCTGGAACATCGTCCGAGACCGTCGCAGAATGAACCGCGCCTTGATGATTCCCCGACCCGCAGATCCGCCGGCGTTGGCAGAGGGTGAGGGTGATCGATGACATGGCTCGACACTGTCCTGAAAGTCTTCTCGGTGATCACTCCACTTGCGGTCGCAGTGTTAGCTGCGCAGCTGTGGATGATTTCGTCGCAGAAACGGAAGGTCAATGCTGACGCAGGCAACAGTGAGGCATCAGGTGCAGCAACACTTTCCGCTGCTGCGCTGACCCTAATTTCTCCATACAAGGATCAAGTGAACGACCTCGTGGCGACGGTCAAGCGGATGGAAGAGTTCATCGACTTGCAGGTCGATTGGGAACTTCTCGTCGTGCAGACGTGTCGCGACGCCGGCGGACCGATACTTCCGCCACCTCCGACCCGACCGCGGTTCTGATCTCTTCGATTCACGATAGGAAGTGGCATGCCGGAACCGAAGTTCAAGGCGACTGATCCAGCAGTAATCGATCTCGGAAAGTTCCTTGAGGCGGCCCCTCTGTCGAACGGGACCGTTGCGAACCTGCCCGGCGGACAGAACGGCGTCACGAACGTTCTGGCGCAGGCCATCCTGAATTGGCAGGCCAATGTGGTCTATGACCAGGGGGAGTGGGTCTCACGTCAAGACGTCGAGAACACACCCGACTTCGGTGAGGTCGAGGTCCGCACGATCGGGCAGGACGAGGCGTATCGCCTGATGCACCGTGCCACCGGAATCGTCGCGCTCGAGGAAACCCGCGACATGGCGTGGCGGTCATTGAAGGAAAAGGTTCGCGCTCATGCGCGTGTGAAGGGGGATTCCGATGGCGACTGACCCGATCGAGACGATCAACGTCGATCTCGAGATCATCGGGATTCCGCAGGCAGCAGGCATGCCGCCGATGACGGACACGTATCTGCATGTTCGGCGTCGTCAGGACGGTTCGGCGCAGCAGGCGAAACTCGGCCTGCCTGCGTACCAGGGTGGGCCCGGTCCAGCGGGGATTCCGGGTGCCATACACAAGGGTGACAGGTCCACCTCGCAGCTTGTGGCGCTGCAGTCGACGCTCGGTGTGGATCAGCTGAACTGGTCTTACCGCAACGTGGACAACAACTCTCAGTACGTATGGGACGGCTCCACGTTCGTCGTGTACCAGAACGCGTACGGAGCTCGAGGTCTTGTCGGACCTGCGCCTGTGCTCCAGCCTGGCACGGTGAAGTACGACGGCGTCGTCGAGGGCGATGCGGTCATGGAGGTCACCGGACCGGACGGTGGCCCGTATGCGATCCACCTCGATCTGCCTGAGCCGCCGCAGGGTGAGCAGGGCGATCCCGGTCCGTCGGGTCCGATCTACACCTCCGTCGATGTGGTGGGCACGCCGACGGAGGGCCAGTCGCTGCGGCACCAGACTTCCGACAACAAGCTCCATTGGTACAACCCTCCGACGGCGATCGAAGAATATGTGGTGCCGCCGAACGGTTTCCCGGCCGCGTTCACCAAGGCCTCGACGGACACGCGTGCGCAGCTCGTCGCGATCACCATCCCGGCGAAGACGTACGCATACCGGTTCGACTTCGCCGGCGGCGTCGACGTCCAGGCGAAGACCGGTCACCAAATCGACATCGAGATCCGCAGAGACAACGCGACATCCGGCGAGATCGTCGGCTACGGCAAGGGACAGGACGGCGAGGGCTGGCGAGAGGTCGCGTTGCGCGCGCACTCCGACGTTGCGATCCAGCCCGGCTCGACGGAAGGAGTGGTTCCCGTGAACACTGCGACGACGCTGTACGTCACCGCTGTCAAGAAGGTCGGCAACCTGCTCGGCTGGGGTGTGCGCCCGGACCTCGCGCAGCTGCGGATCCGTCTGACCCGGGTGGTGTAGGTGTCGCTCGAGGTCGATCCGTGGGGCGGGAACGAAAGCTACGAGCAGTATCCCTCGGATCGGTACGAACAGAACCTACCCACGTTCTACTCCTCAGGTGAAGCACTCGACGCCTACGGCAACCGCGGCGACCTCAAGTCGACGCAGGAGGCCGCTGATCTGGTCTTCGGTGCGATCTTCGAGGGAACCGCGGGGAAGACCTCGCTGCCCGCGACGATGCTGGACATGTTCGGCGGCAGCCTCGATTCTTTGCAGAGCTTCATCGAAGACGTGCCGATTCTCGGCGACCTCGCCGAGATCTTCACCGGCAACCCCGACAGTGACCTCAACGATATCGGTTCGTGGGTCAACAACATCCTGAGCTTGCTCGGTCTGTCGAAATCTCAGGCCGCCACGCCTGGACTTGATCTCGTCGGTGCGGCAACGGATTTCATCCAGAACATACTCAATCCGACTGGACAGCTGACGAGCATCGGTGTCGTCAACGAGAAGATCGCAGCGTCACAGGCTCTCGCTCTCGCGGCTGTCGGTGCGCAGGGCGTCAAGGTCGAGGCCGTGAAGGCGTCGATGATCAGCATCCAGGATGGACTGCCGCTGCAGAAGTTCTCGCACTCGATGACGAACTCGGAGATGACGTTCGACCGGGACATGTTCATCGTCGAGACTACGGCTACCGCAAACGGAACCGTCTCGTCTACCACGGGTCAACCGAATACGAGCGCAGTCGAAAATCACACGCACACGATCGGTTCGCGAATACACGCGCACACCTTTTCCATCGGGCAACTGCAGACGGTACCGAAGGACACCGTGTACGGCGGGTTCATCCGTACGTCGTGGGGTGGGCTGAGGGAATCGTTCACCTACGCGGTCGGTGCTGGCAGCAGCCCCTGCTCGCTTGAGGTTGTCGTTTTCCAGATGAGCAGGGAGGAAGGGACCGCGGGCCAGATCACCTGTCTGTGGGCCTCACCTGATCAGACGCCCATCATCGGAAACACTCCGGGGGAGTTCACTCCGGACATCCCCGAGGGGCTCATCCTGCCCGATCGTACCGACCTGTTTCTCGCGATTCACCAGTACGGCACGGGCAATGCCCGGCAGGTGTGGGGGATTAACATCGGCGGCCCGGACCGCCAGGGTCTGCTGTATCCGGCGAAGTCGATGGGGCGATTCGGATACTCGAGCAAGCTCGTCGAAGGCAACACGTTCGAGGCGGGCGCGCTGTTGTTCGACACCACGTTTAAGCCGTGGCTCGGTATCGGACCTTCGCTCAACATCCCGCTGCCGGGATTGGTCGTGATCTTCGAGCCGTTCGACGACAACGTCATTCCGCCCACTCTGCAGAAGAGCTTCTTCGGGCAGCCGGCACGGATCGTCGACGGCAACTTCGTGTTCTCCGGGACCACGGACGGCGAAGCGCTCTACACAGCGACCACGACGATGAATCGCGACAACCACTTCGTCGAGGCGGGTATCGCGATCCCGGTCACTGCCCAGCCGCAGCGGCTCTACGTCCGTAGCGGTGTGGCGTTGAAGGTGAACAACACGGGCGTCTCGATTCAACGTGGCAGCTCGGGGACCGTACTCGCGACTGCGGCCGTTGTCCCTGCAGTCGGTGACGTACTGCGTCTGATCGCGAACGGAAACGTCTTCACCGTCAACAAGATGAACGGTGAGACCGTGGTCGCGACGCTCTGCCAGTACGTCGATACCGCGAACGCGATACCGAAGGGCTCGAGCAACAGACTCGTCCAGTTGTCTGCGAGCCGGGCCTTCCCTGGCGTCAATTCGGGCGGCTGGACGTACTTCCGCGCACAGGACATTCCCGACCCGGAGTAGAGGGGAGCGACCGACATGCAGGTTAAGACAATCCAGTTCGACGATTTTCCCGAGGAGCTGTACGTCACCTACCACGAGGGGACGCTCAGCATCGGCACGGCAACCGGTGCCATCAGCTCGGCGTTCGTCGAGCCGCTCGAACCCGAGGTACTCGATCTGCTGCAGACCGAGCCGATTCCCGAACCCGAACCCGAGGCCGACGCCGGTGAAGAACCCGAGCACATCGAAAGTGAGGTCTGAGCTATGCCGCTGGGATATTGCAAGGTGCGGGTGAACATCACCGCGTTGGTCAAGGACGGGAACGATTCCGATATCGCCCCCGACGAGCAGGCACTGTCCGGGCAGTTGAAGCTGGTGCCGATGGTCAAGCCCGGCACACCGCTGCAGTACGACGACGGCGGGCGGAAGAAGCTCAAGGTGCTGACGGCTCTCGAGAACATCGAGATCGGGCCCTTCGGTGACATCGTCAACGGGGCAGTCGACTTCGTCACCGTGCCGGCACCGGACGCGTCGAACACGAACATCGCAGCCCTGCAGTGGCAGGCGATTTTCGTGAACCCGAAGTACGGCAACAAGATCGTCCAGATCAACGACATTTTTTTCTGGGCTGTTGCCGGGGTCGACATCGATCTCGCCGATCAGGTGAACACGGCACCGTCGTCGACGGCGGTGCAGATCACCCGGGGCCCGAGGGGTTTCGGTGTCGTCGACGTTCAGACCGAGGCCGACGAGTTGGTGTTCTTCGCCGGACCGCAGGACGACCCAGATGCGTGGCTCGAAGCGGGACGCGCTCTGCTTCCTGCTGGCGGAGGGCTGACGGTCGAGCAGATTGCAGCTGCAGCAGGGGACGCCGAGACAGCCCTCGGACAGGTACTTGCAAATAGCTACACCCCGGTGCTGACTGCGGATTCGTCTCGGCCCGGTCTCTATTTTTTTAGCGGTGCGGTCGCGACGGATGGTGCGTTGGCGGCCGCGAGCAGCTACTACAAGTCCGCAGCGCTCGCGTCGGGTTCCACTCGGCTCAAGCTGCTCACGTTGGGGGACTCGACGAACGACGGGTTCGGCTCGCCGGGTGGACCGAGTTCGTGGGCGAAGGTGTGGCCGCAGCGACTCGCCGAACTCCTGCGGTCTCAGCTCGGTCGTCCTGCCGGTGGGCGGGGCTGGATTCCGCCGTCGCCGCCGGTCGGGCCGGGGAGCTATTCGTTCAACACCGCGCAGCAGTTGCCCGCCGGCCGCACGCTCGACACGCTGAATGTGCCGACTTTTCAAACGGGCATTCCGGGCTCGCTGTGGCTGCAGCGTGGACATGCGAGCAACGCCGACGAGGTGCTCTACACCCTCTCGCCGGGTGTGACGGCGGTCGACGTTCTCACCACCGGCTACAGCGGCAACATGATCATCACCGCGGCCAATGCCGGGTCGTCGATCACGAAGTCCTCGGTCGGTGACCGGATCGTCACCAGGATCACCGATCCTGGTGCGACGGTGTCGATTCGCGGTGATGTCGGGGTCGGTCTTGCGATCCTCGGCATCATCGAGCATGTCGGCGACGACGGCGCGGGGGTCACGCAGGTCAATCTGTCGCAGGCCTCGATCCGCGCGTTCGAGGTGGCGGGATGGCTGTCGGAGTCGGACAAGTCGACGTTGCCTCTCATCGATGCGTACGACCCGCACGTTGCTCTGATCACTCTCGGCTCGAACGACAAGTCGACCGGTCGGACACAGGCGCAGATGTCGTCCGCGATGACCACGATCGTCGAGCGACTCCGCTCGGCGTCCGCGCAGATGGAGATCGTCTTCATCGTCCGCCCGGACCCCGATACCGCGTGGACCGCGTACGGCAACAACATCATCTCGACCGCGGCCACTCTGGGTGTCCGCTCGCTCGATCTGCGGGGCCAACTGTCGAGTTCGTCGCTGTACGTCGCGGACGGCGTCCACTTCAACGAAGCCGGCGAAGACGCCATGGCTGATCTGCTACTCGACTACATGAAAGTAGGTGCCTGACATGGCTGACGCGATTGTCACGGTCGACGAGTCGTCGACGCTGCCGGAGGCGGTGCGGTCGAAGCTCGAGGAGGGTCTCGACACTCGTTATGCCCCCATTGGTCTCGATGGCGAGGTGGTCAAAACCGTCAACGGATCAGCTCCAGACGGGGCCGGAAACGTCGTGGTCTCAGGCGGCGGTGGCGCGACTTTCACCGAGGACTCCACCCGTCCCGGTATCTACCTGATGGGGGCCTGACATGGCAGTAGGATTCGTCACCCTCGATGACAGCAACAACCTTCCGTCCGTGGTTACGGCTCAATTCGCCGGGGTTGTGAAAGCGCCGACCAACGGTGTCACCCCAGCTCTCTCGGCATTCCAGGCTGCGGTCACGGCCGCAAACGGAAAGCCCCTGTTCGTCCCGCCAGGTGACTACCTGTTCGACGGTTCTCTCACCGGCAAGGTGAACCTGACCTTCGCGCCCGGTGCCCGCATCTTGCAGACCGTGAACCTGCCTGCGATCGAGCTGACAGGTACAGGCTCGGAGACCTCGCGTGGCCTGCAGTCGGCGGCAGCGGCAGGGCAGAACATCATCAACTGCAACGCGGTGGGCCTCGTAGCTGGCGATTGGGTGCTGATCCGATCCGCTGCGGTGTTCCCCGGTTCGACCGCGGGCAGCAAGATCGGTGAACTCCACCGCGTCCGTCAGGTCGACGGCACCACTCAGTTCCGGACGATCAGCAACCTCGACCACTCCTACGCCATCACTACCTCGAGCGTCGTGAAGTTCGGAATGCTCGAAGGTGTTCGGCTTCTCGGCTCCGGCGAGTTCATCAACACCATCGGCGCAACGATGAAGCTCCCGATGCTCCGGTTCACGGCATGTGCCGACCTCGCTGTCGACGTCTCCATCAGGGACGCAGGCGGTCCAGGCATCACCTTGTCTGCGGACACCCTGTTCGATGTGCGCGCCCGAATCCGGGGATCTCTGAACGACGAGGCGAACGGGAACTTCGGTTACGGCGTCGAAGCATTCGGCGTTTCCTGCCACGGCCGCGCACACGTCGACATGGTCGGTGGCCGTCACGCGTTCACCACCACATCGGGCGCGACAACCGCGGGAGTCCCTCGACACATCGATGTGTACGGCATCGCGGAGGGAACCACGAACACTGCATGGGACACCCACGAGGAGGGTGAGTACATCAACTTCCGCGGTGTCACGGCGTTCGGTTGCCGCAACGGTTCGATCAAGCACCGCGCCCCGAACTCGTCGGTGATCGAGCCCGTGGTCCGAAACTGCCTCGGCCTCGGTGTCCGGTTCGCACCCACTGCATTCGGCGGCTCTCTTCATGGCGGTGAACTCCGCGACATCCGATACCTGTCCGAGGGTTCCCCCGGGGTCGGCGTCTCGATCGAGGCCGATGACGTGGTGATCAGCGGAGATCCACGGATCGACTGCGATGACCAGGCCGTTCTGGTGGCGACGGCTGCGAACCGCTCGCGCATCAAGTCGGGGTCGTTCACCGCAGGCAAGCGCGCGAACGCGGACACCAACGTCGCGATCGACTACCAGGGGACGTCGACGAACCACCGGATCGACCGCGGTGTTTCCATCGAGTCGGCGGCGGTCGGGATCAAGGCCGCAGCCACCGTCACCGATGTTCGGGTGTCACCACTCCGCAACGATGCGACATCTCGCGTGGTGGGCGATGTGCACCTACTCAGCGACGCCCTCTCGCCGCGTCGCATCGAAACACCAGCAGCCAGCACGGTTCGGTCTGCGCTGGTGCCGACAACCACGCGCGTGTACCTCGCGCCGTTGGAGATTCGGGACGATCAGCCGTGGACGTCGTTCGTGCCGAAGATCCTCGTCGGTATCGCAGGAGGTGCGGCGGACTCGGTCGAAGTCGCCGTCTACGACCTTGCTCGAAACCGACTGGCCACGACCGGGCCTCAGGTCGGACTCGACGTCGTCGGGGTGAAGACACTGCCCACACTCACGCTCACACCGTTGCTGCGCAAGCGGTACCTGTTGGCCGTGCAGTTCGTGACGGCGGGAACGCTCTCGGTGCACGCAGGCAGCTTCGCATTGGCGTCAGCCGCGAGTCTTCCCGGTACGACAGACGATCTTCTGTTGGCGGGCTACGTCACGACCGCGAGCCCGCTGCCGACCACCCTGGGAGGCGTCGCCTCGTTCGCAGTGACGACCTATCCGTGGGTGCAGCTCACTCCCGCATAACCGGCGCGTTCATTCAAACGAATGCATCCATCTGAGAGACCAGCCGTTACGTCCTACACTCCACGGATGATCATCTCAGCGGACAGCCGGGAAACCAGCGAAAAGCTGGGTTTGACAGGGCTCCTCGCGGTGGCTGCGATGTTCGCGGCTGTGCTCCAAACGATCGCGATCGCGCTACAACCGGGCGTGCCTGGGCTGACCCTGATGGATGATGCGGTGGTCGTCGTCCTGGTAGTTAGCATCTTCTTCCGGTTGGCCCATGCTCCCGGCTGGACGGCCTATGTAGTGGCCGTCTGGATGATGTTCATGGTGTTCGGCGCGGTGCGGTCCCTCGTCGAACCAGGTATCACGTTCATCTTGTTTCGGCAGGTCACCATCCCTGCGCTGCTCGTGCTGGTGGGTCTCACGCTCACGCAGTACGAGTGGCGCAGGATAGTGCGCATCGCGATATGGATTGGCATCGTGAACGCGGTCTACATGATTGTTGAGCTGCTCGGCGTGCGCATCCTGGACCCGGTGACTCTGGCGACGTACGACCGCAGCCACCTGCCGATCCGTGACGGCGTCCCGACGTACTACTTCTACTACTCCGAGTTCACCGGCAGCGAGCCGTTCTTCCGTGCGGGCGGGATGGTGCTCAACCCTCCCATCGCAGGCCTCGTGACTGGTGGCGCGCTCGCGCTGCTGTGGTGGACCAAGGACTTCCGGAACCGGAAACTGTTCATGCTCCTGCTGGCCGTGAGTACGGCCTTCACATTCGGCCGCGGCGGCATCCTCGTCGCCGCCTGCGCTATCGCACTGCCTGCAATGATCCGAGGGCTCGGGAAGTTCTGGACGATCGTCATCGCGAGCCCTGTCGCGTATCTCATCGGCACGCAGCTCGCCGACGACGGTAACAGTTCGATCCACGCGAAGGGCCTGATCGACGGCCTGCGGTTCAGCGTCGAGAGCTACGGGTTCGGTATGGGATTCGGGGTCACCGGCAACGCCCTGAAGGCGCTGCGGCGGACGTGGTCCAGTGAGAGTTTGCTCGGTATCGCGTTCGCGGCAGGTGGCATCGTGGCCGTTCTGATCGTCGCGGCGCTGTTGGCGAAGCTGTTCCTGACGATCAGCCAGGGTGGCAACTGGGAGGCCGCGGTCGGAATCGGGATGATCGTCGCCGCCCTGTTCTCCGAATCGGCCGGCGCGCTGAACGGAACGATTCCGTTGTGGTTGGCGATGGGTGTGGCGCTACGCAAGGCGTACGACTATCGGTCCTCCCAGACCGGATTGCTCGCTCCCGGTACCCGCCCATAACACCAATCGTCAGGTCACAATTTCTCGGACCGAATGGTCGAGTTCAGAGGTATGCTGGTGTGCGACTTGGAGATAAGTCGACCCCGACTAGGTGCTGGAACACCGTAAGCCGGGGCCTCGCCACAACCAGAATGGACCTGGATCATGACTGCCGATTACGGTACCCGTCTACCCGCGAACGTCACCATCCCGGATGACACCGAGTTCGAGATGCTGATCGACGCCTTCCTCTCCCGTTATGGGACATCGACCCGCAACGAGTACGGCCGCGACATCGCCATGTTTCGACAGTGGTGCGAGACGCACGCCGACGGCGTCCACCCGTTCCATGCTCGCCGCATGACGATCGAGGCGTACGTCCGCTACCTGTCCGACGAACGGGGCAATGCTGCCCGCAGCGTCAACCGCCGGCTTATCTCACTGCGTCAGTTTTTCGAGTACGCACTCGACGACGACTACGTGATGAAGAACCCGTGCCGCAATGTGCGAATGGCTCGACCGAAACTCGATCTGTCGAAGAAGGTCCATCTCAATCGCGAGGAGACGCAGAGGTTCCTCCGGGCCGCCTACGACAGCTCGCCATCCGACTACGCGATGTGCACCCTGATGGCATACCTCGGAATGCGAGTGAGCGAAGTGTGCGAGCTGAACGTCCCAGATGTCCTGCAATACTCGAAAGGGCACCGTGTGGTGACGTTCGTTGGCAAGAACGGCGACCCTGCCACGCTTCCGCAGGCACCGGTCATCATGCGAGCACTCGACACGGTGATCGAGTCCCTTGAGGACAAGCAAGGGCCGCTGTTCATCCGCCGCGACGGCACGAGGATGACTCGCCGTTCCGCAGACAGGGTTGTGAAACGGATCGCCAACAAGGCAGCGATCAACGACATGGTGGTCTCGCCGCACACGCTGCGGCACGGTGCGATCGCCAACGCCATCGACGCGGGTATCCCATTGCGGGAAGTGCAGCTCGCGGCCCGGCATCGCGACATCTCGACGACCATCCGGATCTACGACCGCGGCCGACTCAATCTTGATACCCACGCTTCGCACGGCCTGGCCGCGTACCTCGGGTCGGTAGCATGACCGGCATGCTCGTACAGCAATCGCGCGCCGGCCGCCGCAGCGTGACGTGGTCCTGTGGTCACACGGGATGCGACTTCACTGTCGTGAAGGACATGACCGGCGCGCAGCCGGGGGATCACTTCGAGTTGCCTGAGATCGCCGTGCATGTCGCCGAGGCGCATCGCGTGTTCGGCGGCAAACCAGGGGTCGAGTTTTGCCGCGACGACTGGGCACCTATCTCCCTGGCTGACCTGACATTCGACGAGGGCGAGTAGCTGTGGCCGACGACACGACGTTCACCCCGGCCGCCGACGAGGGGCAGGCCGGGTGGGTACTGCTCCCGGACGGACGCCGCGCTTACCGCTACGAGGGGTCGGACGACGTGATCATCCACAAGGAATCCGCGGGGGAGTAGTAGCTAATGGGCGATTGGCATGAGGCCTTGGCGGTGTCGGAGCGTGAGCTGGGCGCGCGTTACGCGACAGGTCCTGACTCGCGCGGGCTTATTCAGGATGCAATCGAGCATTACATGCAAGCCTGCCTCTTCCACTTGGACGGCAATACATACCTTGGAGCCGGTGGCAACGACTCGAAAGAGATGGCTCGATTCATAGGTCGGTGCCTGACTGCAGCGGGGTTCGCGGTAACGCGCTGACCTAGCGGCCACGGCCGTCGAAGCTGCTGTCTGTGCACTCTTCCGTTATCGGCGGTGTGTAGACGACAGCGCCACACTCACGGCATGCGTGCGTCCTGTGGTGGTGGATCTCGCAGGAGCAGACCTGCGACCCGACGAGCACCCGGCCGCCGGTCAGCCGATGCCCTCGCGGGCAGCGTGTAGGTGCGGGCTCGGCCCATCTGTCACCGATCCGGTACAGCTCCACCATGCCTCCCGAACGTGAGTGCGGGACGCGATCCAGGCTTCCCTTCCTGGCCGCGTCCCGCTGCCATCACGCTAACAGAACTCGAACACCCGTGCGAACAGTGCGGGTGTTTTTCTATGCCCGAATGGGCTCACAGATCCCCAACCGAAAGGGGGCACGCCATGATCCGCGAATGGATATGGCGGCAACTCGGCACACCACCCGGAGTCGCCGAGCTCGCACAACAGGGCCGGTCGTCGACGGGACTGTCACCACGGAAGAGCCCACCGCCTGACCTGTCTGGCGCGTAGCTCAACCGCACGGGAATGCTCCCCATCACCCTCGGGTGGTGGGGAGCATTTCGCGTTTCGAAACCTTCGCTCGTCGGGCCGAAAGGGTAAATTTTTCGTTAGGCGAAGCATCGAACTGAGTCAACACAACTCGGTGGATAGACCGCTCTGGGGTCGGTGGGCAGATAGTTCGTTGCGCGTGCGAACTAGACGTTTGAGCCACGGCCAGCCGAGGGGCCGGGTTTCCCCGGCCCCTTCGGGCTCAGTTGGTGCAGTACCAGCTCTCGGGCGGGGTGCCGGCGTCCAGGTCGCCGCCGCACCACTTGCAGTTGGAGTCGTGCTCAATCCGGCCCATGATGCCTTCGGCTTCTTCGATGAGGAGGGGGAGTTCGGCGGCGGAGGCGAGGGCGAGGGCGGTGATTGCCTGGGCCCATGCGTCTCCGGTGTGGTTCTGGTGCATCTCGATGGCGGCCTCGAGGTGGTTGGTGATGATCTGGTGGGTGGTGTTCATTTTCTTCTCCTCCGTTGTGGTGTACCTAATACTAGCACGCTAGTAATCTGCGCACAACCCCTGGGGGAGAGGAGAATTCAGCGATTGAGTCCGTCTCGCACAATTCAGTCGTTGTGCGAACTAACGATTCCTACCGTCGACCCTTAGCGCCGCCGCGCTTGAGCTGCGACAGACGCTGCTGTGAGAGTCCCGAATCCTCGATCATCGCTGAGGCGGACAGGCCCGCGTCGAATCCGGCAGCAACTGCCTCGGCGCGCTCGACGTCCAGCTCGGCGATCCGGGCCGTCAGCTGCTCGCGCTTGTCACGAAGGCGGCGGAGGGTGCTACGAATATCGGTCTCGTCCATGCGGCGATACTAGCGCACTAGTGGGGACTGGTCCGTCGCCCTGCTCGGCAAGATCGCTGCGCTAACTAACTATCTGATGTCCTGATTCAGCACTCACCAGCGGCCGCGGCCTTGACCGTTGCAATCAGATTCGCCTGATCCTCTGGCGTCTCACTGGCCCAGCTCCCGCTGTCGTCGACCGACACGTTTCCCGACGCATCCTCAGGCCCGGCCTGCATCAGTGCCAGCAGAACCTGAGGGTCATTGTTACCGAACGTCTCGAGCGCTGCCTTCGCCTCCGCGCATCCGGCCGCAAACTCGTCGTCGGTCAGGGTGGTCGGCACGTTCACTGCTGTCGTGAGGCCGTCGGGGGTGACCTCGTACAGATCGCCGGCGGGCGCGGGCTCGGTCGCCGCGGTAGTCGTGGTGGACTCCGCGGATGTGGTGGTGATGGTTGCCGCCGTCAAGTCTTCCGGTTCGGCGCTGTCGGTGGTGCACGCAGTCAGGGCTACGAGTGCAGTGGCAGCGATCAGTGTCCGTTTCATGTGGCTACTCCTACCAGACTTTCAGGTTCGGTCTCCTGTTTGGCGTCGTCTCGCCACCGTCGGACAGTGCGGTCGTCGACGCCGACGCGGCGGGCGATCTCACGGAACGGGACGCCACCTGCTGCGATGAGCTCGAGCGCCCGGGAACGGGGGTCGATCTCCATTTGGGATGTATCCGGCGGATCCGGGATTTCAGGGTGTTCGTCCTGGTCGGCTTTTTGGTCGGTATCTTCCGCTCGTCGCCCGAGCTCCACGGTCACAGAGGTGGTCCACAGCAGGAAGATCGGGGGAGTCAGCGCGACCCCGACGGAGATCCAGGAGTGGTGGGTGATCCAGGCGTGGACAGCATTCCCGGCGATGGAGACGATCGCGCCGGCGATGAGCAGCGACCACGCGCCGCGGCTCTGACTGAGCGCGACGACTGAGACCGTCCCGATGACTATGGTGCCGTCGACCATGATCGGCCACAGGTACGCCTCTGGGCCGAGCCCGGCGATTCGAGCAAGGTCTGCGAGGGCGATGTAGGAGATCGCGAAGCAGACGAGGGACAGGAAGACGGTGCCTCGGCGTGCCGTCGTCAGAGCTGTCGATATGGACATGGGTTCTCCCGGAACCGGACGTCGGCCAGCGACGTCGAAGTGGGTATGGTGCCCACAATCTGCCCACATATACCCACGGAATAGCACGGACTAGCACCCACTGAAACCGATAATCGACCAGGTCAGCGGTGCAGTCGGACTAGTCCGTGCTGGTGGTGAAAGTGGGTGCAGAGAGTTCGAACCCCTCTGCGCCCACCCTCGATTCGACTGCCACAGGTGTCTTGGTGCCCTGATTCGGCCGGCCGGTCATCATCGGTAACGGTGAATTTCGTCCGTGTTCGGCATGCGCTCTTCTGCGTTGCCCGTCCACTCTCGCGATGGTTCACAGCCCGTTCGTCATCGCCGTGAGGTGACGGTTACGCGTCGACGCCTCACGTGCAACGGTCCGGAAACGACTGCGCAGCATCATCGGTGGGACCAGCACGAACTTCGATACCGGCGGGGCTTGACCATGGAGCATTGGACGACCGAAGATCTGCCGGTGCCGGATCAATTCGGCTACTGGCGCGACGCGATCTGCGACGCGTTCACACCGTTGTTTCCCCGCCGCCCCGCCGCACACGCCACGGCGTCGTCGTCACCGGGCGGGATGACCGGATGGGTTCGCGCTGCACCGGTGGGTTCCATCCGGCTCGCGGAAATCGCGTCGGAGCCCCAGCTCCATCTTCACGGCCGATCGGAGGTAGCAAGAACCACGGAGGACGTGACGTTCGTGAACTTGGTCCTCGAAGGCACCTGCGTCGGGCGGCAGGCAGGCCGGACGTGTGTCGTGAACGCGGGCGACTTCGCGTTGTTCGATGCGACTCGACCGTTCGGACTCGATTACCGGAGCACGTGGCGAGTGCTGTCGATGAAGGTCCCCAACGGCATGTTGACGCCACTGATCACGGATTCGGACGGGAGAACCGCAGTATCGTTCTCGCCGACCAATGCGTCCGCGCATGTTGCCAGTGCCGCGATGAGTGCAGTGTGGCAACGGGCCGATCGAATGGAGCGCGCGGATGTCCTGGCCACCAATTCGGCCTTGCTCACACTGATCGCATCAGCGGCCGGATCGAGCGAGAACGAACGGAGCTGCGACAGCCGAAGCCTCCGGGCCGAGATGAGAGCCGCGATCAACGCCTATGTGGCAGAACAGATTCGATGTGGTTCGGTGCCTGCCGAGCAAACTGCGCGGCGTTTTTCCATCTCCGTACGCAAACTCCACCAGCTGTACGAGGAGACCGAACTCTCGTACGCCCGAACCGTCATGAAGTCGCGAGTCGAGGCGTGCGCAGCAGATCTCGACTCGGCGACCCGGCCGACGTCGATGTCCACCCTTGCAGCTCGGTGGGGTTTCGCAGACCTGTCGCATCTCAATCGCGTCTTCAGAACGCAGAAAGGTTGCCTGCCTTCGGAATACCTCGGTCGAAGGATCACGTCTGCGTCGTCCTGACGTCGGCGGACGTGCTCACCGCCCGGTACAGCATGCCCTGCAGGGCGGTGAGCGTCCGTCGGCTACATCCCGGTCATGCCGCCATCCGCAGTGAAGATGCTGCCGGTGACATACGACGCCTTGTTCGAGGCCAGGAAGAGCACGACATGTGCGATCTCCTCGGGCTCGGCGTACCGCTTGATCGCGGTGCTGTCGGCGAACTGAGACTTCGCTGCCTCGGGGTTGCCGGCCGACATGCCGTTTTCGATTCCTCGCATCATCCGAGTGTTAACCGGACCGGGACACACTGCGTTCACTCGGACACCGCTGTCTGCCGCTTCCAACGCGGCCACTCGCGTCAGGCCGATGACAGCGTGCTTCGAGGCGGTGTAGACGCCGAGGGCGGGAAAGCCGATCAACCCTGCCATCGAGGACGTATTGACGATGGCACCCGACTTCTGTGTGATCATCGTCGACAGGACGTGTTTGATGCCGAAGAAAGATCCCTTCACGTTCACGTCGAGGATCGTGTCCACGGTCTCGGCGTCGGTATCGACCAAGGCTCCGGTCTTGCCTTCCACGCCCGCATTGTTGAAGAAGACGTCGATCCTGCCGAACCGCGTCATGGCACTGGCGACGTAACCTTCGACCTCTTTTTCGCTCCTGACATCGGCTGCCACGAGTAGCAATCGGTTCTCGGGGAGGCCCAGATCGGCGGCGATCTGCTCCAGCGCCGACAGTGACAGATCCACCAACACCAGCGTCGCGCCCTGTTCGGCGAACGCCTTTGTCGCAGCATGGCCGATGCCGCCGGCTGCACCGGTGATCAGAACGACCTTGTCTTCGAAATCCATGATTGTCCTTCTTCGTTTCGCGAGTGGTCAGACGTTTTCTGTGACGGCGGTGAAGTCAGCGATCTTGGTGTGCGCGGTGACGTCTCTGCGCGAGTACTTCCACCCGCTGTCCGTCTTTTCCAGTGCGTCGTTGTACTCGCAGATCGTCCCTTCGGTGCGTCCGTCTTTCGCCGAGAAGAAGAGGAGATAGCACTTCTGAGTGGCTTCGTTGCCGTTCACCGTGATGATCTCGTTGGTCGTGAGGTGGTGCATTCGTCCGAATGCCTCGGTGACGATCGGCATGAAACCGAGCAATTCCTCCGTGCCAGTGGGGGTCTGGCCCGGAAGGAGGGCGTTGAACACGCCCGTGGCGGTGAAACAGTCTGCCCAGGCAGGACCGTCGGTTTCGTCCACCGCAAAGTTGTACCGAGCGTTCAGTTCTTGGATGGCGTGCACGTCTTCTACCGATGAAACGGTCATGGCGCTCCTGTCGAAATGGCTGAGCCGCCGATGCGCGGCGGCACTGAGACTCGGAGGGCGACAGTGACCTCGCGAGGTACCCCCACGAGCGAGAGTCGTTCTCGTCCGAGTGGGGCGACAGAATTCATCCAAGCGCGAGATCGGCGAACAGCATCGAACGAGCGTGCAGATGTTCTGGTACGGATGCGCACACATCCCGACGAGTCCGGTCGTGGGTCACGCCTGCGCGCGACGACTCCTGACTCCCCGTACGATCTGCTGCGCCCGATGCTCCTCGGGCAGTCGATTACCGTTACCGAAGAGCTTGTGACGCAACGTGCCCGGCGTGTATTCGGTGCGATAGACACCCCGCCGCTGCAATTCGGGGACGACGAATCGAACGACGTCCTCGAACGTTCCCGGGGTGATGGCGTACGCGAGATTGAAGCCGTCGACGTCGGTCTCGTCCACCCACTCCTGCAGTTGATCCGCGACTTCGCCGGGGGAGCCGACGATGCGCGGACCGGCACCACCGATGCCGCCCCACTCGGCGATATCGCGCACCGTCCACTCCTTGCCATCGGCACCGATGGACTGGAACGACGCGACGAACGACTGAATCGCATTGCTCTCGACATTGCCGAGCGGCTCGTCGAGCGCGTACCGCGACAGGTCGACGCCCATCCAGCCCGACATGAACACCAACGCACCCTCGGCACTGGCATACGACCGATACTCGTCGTGCTTGGCATGGGCGAGTTCGGATGTCTCATCGGTGACGATGGTGAGTAGCTGATAGATGCGCGCCGAGTACGGATCGCGGCCGGCATCTCGCAATGCTCGACGAACATTCGAAACCGTCTGCGCCAGAATCTCCTTGGTGGGTGCACCGACGAAGATCGCTTCGGCGTTCTGCGCCGCGAACCGTACGCCACGCGGCGACGCGCCGGCCTGGAAGATCACCGGCGTCCGCTGCGGCGACGGCTCGGCCAGATGAATGCCCGGCACCGTGAAGTGCTTGCCGCGGTGTTTGATTCGATGCACCTTGGTGGGATCGGTGAATACACCGGTCTCACGATCGCGGACCACCGCGTCGTCGTCCCACGACGCCTCCCACAGCTTGTAGAGCACCTCGAGATATTCGTCGGCGTGGTCGTACCGATCGTCGTGCTTCAGCTGATCGTCGTGTCCCATGTTCTGCGCCGCCGACGGTAGATAGCCGGTCACCACGTTCCATCCGATCCGGCCGTTGGTGAGGTGATCGAGCGTGGAGAGCCGTCGCGCGAACGGATACGGATGCTCGAATCCGGTACCCGCAGTGATCCCGAAGCCCAGATGCTCGGTGACCGCGGCCTGCGCACTGACGAGCAATAGTGGGTCCGACACCGGAATCTGCGCGCCGTGCCGAATGGCGGCGTCGTGATTACCGCCGTACACGTCGTACGTGCCGAGGACGTCGGCGACGAACAGACCGTCGAACAGGCCGCGCTCCAACAGCTTCGCCAGATCGGTCCAGTAGCCGAGTTCCTTGTATCGCCACGATTGATCCAGCGGATGACGCCAGAGACCGGGGGACTGATGCGCGACGCAGTTCATGTCGAAGGCATTGAAACGGATCTCGCGTGACACGGGGGAACTCCTTCGGCGGGACGATCTGTCTTCGATATCGACAGCGGTGCGACGCTACCGACGACCTAGGCCGGTGGGAACAGTTCGGATCGTGATGAGTCGATAGCTGGTCATCGAGTCGCCGGTAGCTCATCGTTGCGCCGTCACATCAGCGAAAAGAGCGTCGGAGCATGATCGAAATAGCGCAATTGACCAAGACGTACGGGACGGGGGAGAACACGACCGTCGTCCTCGACCGGCTGGATTTCACGGTGCAGTCCGGCGAGATCCTGGCCGTCGTCGGCCCCAGTGGTGCCGGCAAAAGCACGCTGGCCCAATGTATCAACCTCTTGACGCGGCCCACCTCGGGCTCGGTGATCGTCAACGGGGACGATCTCGCGCAGTTGAACGCCAAGCAGCTTCGGGTTGCGCGCCGGCGCATCGGCACCGTGTTTCAGTCGTCGAGTCTGCTCTCGCGCCGAACCGTGGCCGAGAACGTCGCATTGCCCCTCGACTTCCTGGGGGCGACTAAAGCCGAGACGGCCCGAAGGGTGGGTGAGCTTCTCGACCGAGTAGGGCTGTCCGACAAAGCCGCTCGCTATCCGTTTCAACTCTCGGGCGGGCAACGCCAAAGAGTGGGAATCGCGCGCGCACTGGCGCTCAGGCCGTCGGTGTTGCTGTCCGACGAGGCGACATCCGGCTTGGATCCGCAGACCACCGAATCGGTGGTCGAGTTGCTGCGTGAACTGCGTCGTGATCTCGACCTCGCCATCGTGTTCATCACCCACGAAATGGATACCGTTCTGCGAGCTGCGGATTCGGTGGCCAGGCTCGATCACGGTCGTATCGTCGAATCGGGGAAGCTGGTCGATCTGTTGACCGACCACCGCTCGCGGCTCGGCAACGAGCTGCGCCCTCGGCGTGACGACGCACAGGCTGCAGCCGGCGACGTGCACTGGAAGGTCACCTACGATTCGCCCGATGTTCCGCAGGACTGGATCGGGAGGCTGGGTCAGGATCTGGGCGTGCAGGTCGCGTTGTTGGGCGCGTCCGTGCAGGTTGTGGCCGGAGTGACGGTCGGCAGCGCGTCGATCGGCGTCGGTGGCCACCTGAGTGCACGCGTCCCTGATGCACTCACGGCGCTGGGGTTGTCCGGCTCCGTCGACGGGAATCATCCGGTATTGGAAGTCGCGTCGTGATCGCGGTACTCGCGGCAGGAAACAAGGTTCCGGTCGACGAACTGCCGGCTCTACTGTCGCCCGCGTTGGGCGACACCCTCACGATGGTCGGGATCGTGATGTCCATCGTGGTGATCGTCGGTGTTCCACTCGGAGCGGTGCTGTTCAACCTCGGTCCCGGCGGACTGTTCGAGAACCCGGTGCTGCACACGCCGGTCAGCTGGATCGTCAGCATCGGACGATCGTTGCCGTTCCTGATCCTGATGGCCGCGCTGGTTCCGGTGACCCGATGGATCACCGGAACCAACATCGGCATCGCAGCGGCAGTGGTACCGATGTCGTTGGCAGGCATCGCCTTCTTCACCCGCATCGTGGAGAACTCTCTGCGCTCGGTTCCGACGTCGGTGGTCGACGTCGCTCGGGCATCCGGTGGTTCCACACTGCAGGTCACCACCACGCAGCTGTCCGAGGCGGTTCCGTCGATCATCGGCGGGCTGACCATCAACGTCATTGCCATGATCGAATACTCGGCCATCGCCGGCACCATCGGCGCAGGCGGAATCGGTTATGTCGCAGTTACATACGGATACCAGCGATTCGATCACACCGTCATGATCGCCACGATCGTCATCCTGATTCTCACCGTCGCCGTCGTACAGCTCGTCGGCGATGCACTCGTTCGCTTCACCACACCTCATCAGCGCGCTGTGCGCACTGCCTGAACCACACCCGAAAGGTTCCATCCACCATGACAACGTCCACCGAAGCGCACGGCTTCGAGCTGAAGAACCGCCGGAAAGCGCCCTGGATCATCGCTGCCGTCGTAGTTCTGATCGCCCTCGCCGTGATCGTCCGCATCGCGTTCTTCGGCGACACCGCATCGGCCAACGACACCGAGGGAGCAACACTCGTCGTCGCCACAGCAGAGGGCAATGCGTCCGAACAGGCGCTCGTCGAATTCGTCGCAGACCAGGTTGCCCCCAAATACGGCATCACGGTCGCATTCCGCGGACTCGCAGACAGCAACACCATCAACCGCGCCGTCAGCGAAGGTGAGGTGGCCGCAACCGTCTACCAACACAAGCTGTGGCTCGGTCAGGTCCTCGAAGCGAACCCCGACTTCCAGGAGGAGGCCGCAACGCCGGTGTTCCGGTGGGGATTCGGCCTGTGGTCCGACAAGTACTCGGACCCAGCTCAATTGCCGGACGGCGCAACGGTTTCGCTGTACTCCGACCCGGCCAACGAGGCCCAAGGCCTGTGGGTACTCGAGCGAGCCGGCCTGATCACGCTCGATCCCGCTGTCGACAAGTCGACGGCCACGCAGAAGGACATCGTCGGAAACCCGAAGAATCTGAAGTTCACGCTGCTGGACTTCGCTGCGCAATCGAGGGCACTGCCGGATCTCGATGCGGCGGTGGGCTACACCGAGTACTACCTCGCCGCAGGCATTCCCGTCGAAAAGCAGATCTTCGCCCCGCCGGCACCGGACGAGTTCGCAGGCCAGCTGACCATCGGTAGCCGGTGGGCAGATACGGACAACATCAAGAATCTCGTCGCCGCATTCAAGGACCCGGCGGTGCAGGAATTCCTGGCGACCGACCCGCGTGTGAAGGACATCCTGCTTCCTCTCCAGTAGACCGGGCTGCGCCCGACGGTCCAGCACATGACCGTCGGGCGCAGCCGTGGTGTTACCTTCGACCCGCACCCGACAGCACTGACACGAGGCGGACGACGTGACCCGGTACGACGCGCTGACAGAACTACTCGACGAGCGGTACTCGTGCCGGCAGTTCCTGCCGAAGCCGGTCCCTCACGAGGTCCTCGAGCAGCTACTCACGGCCGCCCAGCGAACTCCCTCCTGGTCCAACACCCAGTCGTGGCAGATCATCGTCACCGAGGGCGATGCCACCCGAAAGTTCTCCGAGGCCTTGGTCGAGCACGTGGCGTCCGGGGCACCGCAACCGGACTTCTCGTTCCCGGCGAACTACAACGCTCTGCACCGAGCCAGACGACGCGAATGCGGTGGCGCACTCTACGAGAGCATCGGGGTGGTCAAATCCGACACCGAGGCAACGACGCGTCAGTTCATCCGCAACTACGAGCTGTTCGACGCACCGCACGCGGCCATCATCACCACCGACGCCGATCTGGGCGTGTACGGGGCCGTCGACTGCGGGTTGTACCTCCAAACCTTCCTGCTTGCTGCGCAGAGTCTCGGTCTCGGGGCCATCGCGCAGGCAGCATTGGCGGCGTACTCACCGTTTCTGCACGAATGGTTCGACATCCCGGACACCCGAAAAGTGGTGGCCGGCATCTCCTTCGGTTACCCCGACGACACACATCCGATCAACGGATTCCGTACCAGCCGAGCGCCTCTGGACGAGACGGTGACATTCGTCAGCAGCTAGGGAGCGAGCTGCGGGCCGAACTTCGTCTCGATCTCGGCGAAGAACGCATCGGCCAATGCGACGAACTGCTTCTCGTCGAGCGCGATTCGATCGCCGACGGCGTATCCGAGAATGCTTTTCGCAGGATCGAGATTTATGGTCGGATCGCTGGTCATGATGTCGTCGGCAGTCGTCATCGACGCCGCCAGGACTCGGACCTCGTTGAGTGGATTGCCGTTCTTCTTCTCCTGGCCGCGCATGCGGTGCAAAAAAATAGACCTCGAGCGTCAGGACGAGATTGTTGAAGAAAGCGACGTCGAATGCCTCGTCCACGGCAGTCGTCGTCGTTCGATTCGACGCGACCGCACGGTATGCGGCGAGCTGAGAATCGAGGCGCGCACGGCAGGCGTCGATGTATTCGCGGGAGTACGACTTCACGGACAGCACGCGGGCGATCCTAATCCGGCTCGTGGTCCGACGCCGGGCAAACGTCAGTGCGAAAGGCGGCGCACGAGTTCTCTGCCCACGTCCGTCCCCGAACGCCAGGCGCTCTCGACCCGGGGCACTCCGGACTCGCACCACTGATCGCCGGCCAGTCCGACGAAGCGTCCGTCCCGGTGCTGAAGCTCGAAGTTGGAATCGTGTTGCGCCGCAGGCTTGGCGAATGTCCACCTGTGGGCGTGGGTCCACGCGGGGTCCGCCGAGACGACGGACAATTCGCGTAGCGCGTCGAGAACCGGGGCGATCGCCCCGTCGGGGTTGTCCAGATGCTGCTGCGCGCGCCCCGACGTCGTGTGCACCACGAGAACCGGAGCGCCGTCGCCGCGCCGGGCACCGTCGTCGACGACGAAGTCGATATCGGGATGATCGTTGACGAACGCCGCGTCTCGAAAGGGAATGTCGAGTCCGTCGAATCCACACGCCACCGCGATGACCGGGTCGTAGTCGACGGCATCGGGAACGGCGGTCAGTCGCGTCGCCTGCGGATCCGGCATCGCCACCACGACATGGCCGTCGGGAAGGTCGGTCAGCTCCGTGGAATGTTCGATGTCGAAGCCGTCGAGCATGTTTCGCACCAACGATCGAAGCCCGTTCGGGGTCGCCCAGCGAACCGGGCCGGTCGTCGTGCACGGAACCGTTTCGGGTTTGAGAATGCCGAACGTGTTGGCCCACTGACGCGCCAATCCACCCGACTCCCAGTCGGCCACGACCGTCGCAAATTCTTGATCTCGGACGGTGAAGTAGCCCGCTCCCAGATCGACGCGACGGCCGTGCAACTCGGGCGAGGACATCCGCCCACCCGGAGCGCGGCCTCGGTCGACGATGCGAAACGGTACGTCCGCGTCGCGGAGAACCCGCGCGCAGGCCGCGCCTGCTATGCCGGCACCGATGATGGTGACCGGATCGGAGATGATGCCCGCTTCGGAGTTCATCCGTCCAGTATGCCGGGATTCGTCCGAATATCTCTGTACCACCGGCTGTCTGGACATATCGGTCACCCGCTGCGTCTGCGTTCACTTTGTGTTCGACTACAGGGATGGCCATTACGGAGAAGCCGGATACCGGCGAGAACGGACTCGGCACCAGCCTCAAGCCACGGCACGTGACGATGATCTCGATAGCCGGAGTCATCGGCGCAGGTCTGTTCGTGGGTTCGGCCAACGCCATCGCGACGGCAGGCCCAGCGGTGCTGCTGGCGTACCTGTTCGCGGGAACACTCGTGATCCTGGTGATGCGCATGCTGGGGGAGATGGCGACGGCCAATCCCGACACCGGCTCGTTCTCCACCTATGCCACTCGCGCCCTGGGGCATTGGGCCGGATTCTCGGTCGGATGGCTGTACTGGTGGTTCTGGGTGTTGGTGATCCCGGTCGAAGCCACCGCGGCTGCATCCATTCTCACGAACTGGCTCGGCGGCGCGCAATGGATGTGGGCACTGCTCATCGTCGTTGCCCTCACCGCGACCAACCTGATCAGCGTCGGCAACTACGGCGAGTTCGAGTTCTGGTTCGCCCTGGTGAAGGTCGTGGCCATCATCGCGTTCATCGGCCTCGGGATCGCGGCGATCTTCGGGTTGCTACCCGACTCGGAAGTCAGTGGTGTCGACCAACTCTGGGCCTCGGGTGGTTTCATGCCGCTGGGCTTCGGCGCGGTGATCGCGGCCATGCTGACGACGATGTTCTCGTTCATGGGCTCGGAGATCGTCACCATCGCCGCTGCCGAATCCAAGGATCCGGCCAAGGGAATCACCCGCGCCACCAACTCGGTGATCTGGCGAATCTCGATCTTCTACTTCGGTTCCATCTTCGTCATCGTCGCATTGGTGCCCTGGAACGAACTGGATCCCAACACGGGCTCGTACCAATTCGTCCTGTCCAAGATGGGGATCCCGCACGCCGAGACCATCATGGACATCGTCATTCTGACCGCGGTCGCGTCGTGCCTGAATTCGGCGCTCTACACCGCGTCGCGCATGCTGTATTCGCTCGGCGATCGAGGTGACGCACCGAGGGCGGTCAAGAAGATCACGACGAACGGGGTGCCGTGGGTTGCGGTGATCGCCTCGATGGTGCTCGGGTTCCTCGCGGTGGTCGGAAACTACATCCTGCCCGAGAAGCTCTTCACCTACCTGCTGGCGACCACCGGTGCCGTCGCGCTGTTCGTCTACCTGGCCATCGCCAGTAGCCAGCTGGTGCTGCGGCGTCACCTCGACCGCGACGGCGAACGCCCCGCCGTTCGGATGTGGCTCTACCCGTGGCTGACGTACCTTGCCATCGGGTTCATCGTCTTCGTGCTGGTGATGATGGTGGTGCGGCCGGAGCAGCGGTCGTCCATTCTGCTGTCGGCAGTGCTGGCGGCCGTGACCGTGATCGGTGGAATTGCGGTGCAACGCCGAAATGCGCGGCGCGACACCGTGGCCGCCCGCGCATCCGGTTCTCCCGACTAGATTCCCGCGTACACCTGCCGGTACAGGTCGACGATCTGCTCGGCTGTAGGCACCACCGGATTGTTGCCGGGGCTACCCGAGGCGAGCGCCTGCTCGGCCATCAGCGGCAACAGCTGGTCCCACTTCGCCTTCTCGATCCCGAAGGTCTCCGGCGTCGGAACCTCCACCTCACGGCACAGTGTGACGATTGCGTCCTGCAATTTGCCACCGGCAAGCCGATCCGAGTCACTTTCCGACGCCGCGCCCAGTGCGCGGGCGCAATCGGCGTAACGCGCCTGGGCCCCGTCGATCGAGAATGCCGTGACGGCAGGCAACAGCATCGCGTTGGAAAGCCCGTGTGCCACATGGAAATGCGCGCCGATCGGTCGACTCATACCGTGCACCAAACAGACGCTCGCATTGGAGAACGCCATTCCCGCCTGCGTCGAGGCATGCATCATCGCCTCGCGCGCCTGCCGGTCGTCGCCGTCCCGATAGGCCCGCAGCAACGACGTCCCGATCGTACGAATCGCACTGAGCGCCAAACCGTCGGAAATGGGGTTGGCCTTCTTGCTCACGTACGCCTCGATGGCATGAGTGAGCGCATCGACGCCGGTATCGGCCGTCAAGCGCGCCGGCATCGACATCGTCAACTCGAAGTCGATGATCGAGGCGATCGGCAGAAACGACAGCCCCGGGCACAGCATCTTCTCGTCCGAGGCCACGTCGGTGATGATGGTGAACTGAGTTGCCTCCGAACCACTTCCGGCAGTGGTAGGGATAGCGATGATCGGAAGCGCGGGGCCGGTCGACAGCACCGGAGCCTTGAAGTCCCGCATCGTGCCGCCCTGCACCGCGAGAATGGCCAGCGCCTTGGCCGTGTCCATCGGACTGCCGCCGCCGAACCCGATGATCGAATCGGCCGAATGCTGCTGCACCGCGTCGAGGCCCGCGACCAACGAATCGGTCGTCGGATCCGGAACGGTGCCCGAGAACAGAGCCGGGGTCTTCCCGGCCTCGGTCACGATCTTCATCAAACGATCCGCCGAGCCGTTACCGGCCATGAACGCATCGGTGACGAGCAACGGCCGTGACACGTCGAGATCTGTCAGCACCGTGCCCAGCTCTTCGACGGCACCGCCGCCCAGCTTGAGGAACCGAGGAAACGAGATGTTGGAAACCATGGTGTGCTCCTTCGCGAGGTGACCATGTGCGCGGAACTTCGTAACCTGCTACGAAGTTCCGCGCACATGGGCTGGCTGTTTTCGGGGCTCAGCTGTTCTCAGGGCTCAGCTGTTCTCAGGGAAGCCGAGGTTGATGCCGCCGTGGCTCGGGTCGAGCCAGCGGCTGGTGACGGCCTTTCCTCGGGTGAAGAAGTGCACTCCCTCGGTCCCGTGGGCGTGGCTATCGCCGAAGAGCGAGTTCTTCCAACCGCCGAAGCTGTAGTAGGACATCGGAACCGGGATGGGGACGTTGATGCCGATCATGCCGACCTCGACCTCGTTCTGGAAGCGTCGAGCCGCGCCGCCGTCGTTGGTGAAGATGGCGGTGCCGTTGCCGTAGGGATTGTCGTTGATCAGCTGCAGCGCGTCGTCGTAGGTGTCGACGCGAACGACCGACAGGACGGGTCCGAAGATCTCGTCGGTGTAGGTGCTCATGTCGGGAGTCACGTGGTCGATCAGGGTGGGGCCGAGCCAGAATCCGTCGGTGCCACCGTCGGGCTGGACGGTGCGGCCGTCGACGACGAGGGTGGCGCCTGCCGCCTCGCCTGCATCGACGTACGAGGCGACCTTGTCACGGTGTGCCTTGGTGACGAGCGGACCCATGTCCGCCCCTCGGGTGCCGTCGCCGGTGACCAACGGTGTTGTCCGCTCGGCGATCTTGGCGACGAGTTCGTCGGCGATGCTGCCGACGGCGACGAGGGCGGAGATGGCCATGCAGCGTTCGCCTGCGGAACCGAAGCCCGCGTTGACCATGGCGTCGGCGGCGAGGTCGAGATCTGCATCGGGGAGGACGACGGCGTGATTCTTGGCACCGCCCAGGGCCTGGACGCGTTTTCCGTGGGCGGTGCCGGTGGCGTAGACGTACTGGGCGATGGGGGTGGAGCCGACGAAGGAGATCGACTTGATCTTCTTGTTCTCGAGGAGCTCGTCGACGGCAACCTTGTCGCCCTGCAGGACGTTGAAGACGCCATCGGGTAGGCCCGCCTCGGCCCAGAGCTCGGCGAGCCAGATACTGGCGCTCGGGTCTTTTTCGGACGGTTTGAGGACGACGGTGTTGCCTGCCGCGATGGCGATGGGGAAGAACCACATCGGGACCATGGCGGGGAAGTTGAAGGGCGAGATGATGCCGACCGGTCCGAGCGGTTGACGGATGGAATAGACGTCGACGCCGGTCGACGCATTCTCGGTGTATCCGCCCTTGAGCAGATGTGCCATGCCGCAGGCGAATTCGACGACCTCCTGGCCGCGGCCGATCTCACCCAGGGCGTCGGAGAGAACCTTGCCGTGTTCGGCGGTGATGATCGCGGCGAGCTCGTTCTTCTTGGCGTTCAACAGCTCTCGGAAGGAGAACAGGATGGAGGTGCGCTTGGCGAGTGAGGTGTCGCGCCACGCCGGGAATGCGGCTGCGGCGGCGTCGATGACCGCACGGGCATCGTCTGTGTCGGCCAGGGTGAGCGTTCCGGTGACCTCGCCGGTGGCGGGGTTGGTGACGGGGGCGGTCCGGTCGGAGACGCCGGAATAGGTCTTTCCATCGAGCCAGTGCGTGATGACGTCGGTCACGTTCGATCCTTCCATCGGTGTGTCTCGAGTCTCACTTGTACGGATGCACATGTCAAAGGCCAAAACCGCAGATCGCTGTGCAGAAATGCACACCGGGGATAGTCTCGGTAGGTGTTCAACGCAGACCATCTCCGCTACTTCCTCGAAGTGTCGAGGACCGGGCGTTTGACCGACGCCTCGCACACTCTCGGTGTCGACCACACCACCGTCGGTCGGCGCATCACGGCTCTCGAGAAGTCGGCCGGGCAGCGCCTGTTCGACAGAACGCCGTCGGGTTGGCGACTGACCGAGGCGGGTCGACGCCTCGTCGCATACGCCGAGACCGTCGAGTCGACACTCATCGCGGCGTTCGAGGATCAGACCTCGGACACCGGCTCCCTGCGAGGAACCGTGCGGATCGCGGCCCCGGACGGTTTCGGAGCGTTCGTGCTGACACCGAAACTGGGAGTACTCCGAGACAAGCACCCCGATCTCGACATCGAACTGGTCACCGCCACCGAGCACAACTCGCTGGCCACCAGGGAGTTCGACATCGCAATCACGTTGGAGCGGCCGTCACCGAGGTTCGTCACTACCCGCAGGTTGGCGACGTACTCCCTCGAGCTCTATGCGTCCGCCGAGTACCTTGCCGCGATGGCACCGATCAGGACCGTCGACGATCTGCGTGAACACACACTGATCTCGTACGTGGACGCGCTACTCGATGTGGCACCGCTGCGCATCCTGGATGCAATCCTGCCGGAGGGCCGCGCGCAGATTCAGACCAACAACATCACCGGGCAGTGGATCGCGGCGAGATCCGGTGTGGGGATTGCGCCCCTGCCCAGCTATATCGGTGAGCCGGACGGGGCCCTCGTGTCGGTCCTGCCCGGTGTCGTCTCGGTCGAGCGGACGTATTGGACGGTGGTACCGAGAGAGCTGACCGGACTCGCGCGGGTGAAGGCCGTCGACGAATTTCTCCGGTCGGTCGTGACCGACGAACAGCATCTGTTTCCTGTGCCGCAGTAACGACGGGACAAACGCACATCCCGAGAGTGTCGGTGGCCGTTGATATTTGGACGATCCGATGAGACCGACGTCTCGTGACCACGGACACACGTGACGCCGACCTCAAAGGCGTGGGAATCGCCTTACTCACGGGTAACAATCTGTTACGCCCACATCCGCTCGGCGGATCCACACGAGATTCTGGGGGAATCATGACGATGTTCGTAATGGCAGCAGTCGGCTTCGTAGGTATGGCAATCGCCTTGCTCAACGACGGAAGCGACATCGACTTCCGCAACCGTCAACTGGCAGGTGCGTACCGTCACCGCTGGGCCTGACAGTCCGGTGTCCTGAGCCCGGTGTGCAGTTGGCAAGATTCGTGAGATGTGGACACACCCCCGAGCGATCGGCTTACTGGTCGGCTACGGCCTCGATCGAGTGTTCGCAGACCCGAGACGCTGGCACCCGGTCGCAGGATTCGGGACCACGGCACTGCGCGTCGAACACGCCCTCTACCGCGACAGTCGAGCCTCGGGCGTCGTCCATGCGGCCGCGCTGATCGGCTCGATGACCGCACTCGGCGTCGCGTCGAGTCGCGTGGCCGCCCGTGTGGGTGCACCTGCTGAAGTCGCTCTGGTCGCGGCGGCTACCTGGGCCGCGCTCGGAGGCACGTCACTGTCGAAGGTGGGCCGGCAGATGGCCGACCATCTCGACAACGACGACCTCGAGAGCGCACGCGCACTGCTGCCGTCACTGTGCGGTCGAGATCCGGAACCACTCGACTCCGACGGTCTCGCACGCGCCGCACTCGAGTCCATCGCGGAGAACACCTCCGATGCGACGGTCGGCGTGTTGGTGTGGGGAGCGCTGGCCGGGGTGCCGGGAATTCTGGCCTACCGAGCGAGCAACACGCTCGACGCGATGGTCGGCTACCGCTCGCCGAAGTATCTGCGCTTCGGTTGGGCCGCAGCACGAATCGACGACGCTCTGAACCTGCTGCCGGCCCGCGTCACCGGCTTGGCGACAGTCGTCGCAGCTCCGTCGGTGCAGGGTTCGCCCGCCCGAGCCCTGAAGATGTGGCGACGCGACGCCGCGCAGCACCCCAGCCCCAACGCAGGTGTCGCGGAGGCGTCGGCTGCCGGGGCACTGGGGCTGCAACTGGGTGGCAGAACGCAGTACCGACACGGCGTCGAGATCAGGCCGACACTCGGTGACGGACACGCGCCGACCGCACGTGATCTTCGCCGATCGGTCGCACTGTCGAGCCGAGTACAAGAACTGTCGGGTTTCGTGTCAGCGATTCTTGCCGTAGCGATCGGCCAGGCGAGGATCCGACGGCGTCGTCTGGCGTGACGCCGCTCGCGCCCTGGCTCGCTTCTCGCGACGCGTGGGCAAGGTGAACTCTTCTTCCTCGTCCGGACCGGCCTGATCCGGACCGGCCTCGTTCTCGCCCTCGGGCTCGGTATCCGGCTCGCCGGGGATCGCGTCCGCGAGTTGTGCACGCGCATTGCGGCGTTCCCGTATCTCCGCGCGAGCGAAATACGCCAGACCCAACGGTGCCATGATGCCGAACGCCAGCCACTGCAGACCGTAGGACAGATAGGGGCCTGCGTCGGTCTGCGGCAGTTCGATCAAGCCGAGACCGCCCGGCTGACCGTCGTCGAGCTGGAGGTATCCGTCGATGGCGTCGACTCCTACCGCCGCGCCGATCTGTTCCGGGTTGATGTTGTAGACCTGCAGTCGACCGTCGTCCTCGACGGGCTCGCGCGAGGTGCCCTCTGCTTGTCGTACCCGTGCGTTCAGTGTCACGTCACCGGTGGGGGCCGCCTCGAACTCGGGCGCTCTGGTTCCTTCCACCGGCAGTACGTATCCGCGGTTGACGAGCACGGTGGGCCCGCCGTCGATCACGAACGGGGTGATGACCTCGTATGCGGGCTGATCACGGATGCTGCGCAGCCGCACCAGCACGTCGGAATCTGCGACGTAGGACCCGGGGGCGATGACCCGACGCCACTCGTCCTCGGCCGGAAACCCGTCGGCGGTGAGAACGTCCGAGATCGGTACCGGATCCGCGTCGACGGATCGGGTGATCAGATCGTTGCGCTCGGACGTCGAGGTGTTCTTTCCCAACTGCCACGGAGCGAGCACGCTGAAGCACAGGAACGCGAAGGCCAGCACCACCGCAGCCAGCACCAACCACTTGGGTCGCAGCAAGAACGCTAACTTGTCCACGCCACCACGGTAGCCGGGTCAGCGAGGGAGCCGAGACCGTGCCCAGTCCAGCAAGCCGGGCACGGCACCTTCGATCTGCTCGCGCACCTCGGTGAATGCCGAATCGGATGCGTAGTACGGATCGGCCACCGACGAGTCCTCGGCATCGGGGTCGAACGACCGCAGCAAGGCGACACGATCGGCCGGAGCACCGAGCTGCAACAGGGCGCGAGCATGGCCGGTATCGAGTGCGACGATCAGATCCGCTGCCAGATGATCCGGCCCGACCTGCGCCGCCACATGCTCGCTGTCGTATCCGTGGGCATCGAGCTCGGCGACGGTTCGAGGATCCGCGCCGTCGCCCACATGCCAACCGCCGGTCCCGGCGCTCGAGACGCGCACCGCCTCGCTCAGACCGGCGTCGCGTAGATGACCGGCGAAGACCTTCTCGGCCATCGGCGATCGGCAGATGTTGCCGGTGCACACGAACGTCACGTGCAGTGGCTCGGTCATCGCACGGCCGCCGTGTTCTGCTCGAGCACGGTGGCCAGCTCGTCCATGCTCGACGCGGTGAACGCGGCGTCGTCGCTCTCGCCGTCGACGCCGTAGCCCCACTCGACGTACACCGTGGGAATGCCGAATCGAGCGGCACCGTGCACATCGTGATCACGATCACCGATCATGATCACCCCGGCGGTGCCGCCGTCGGCGGACTCCACCGGGTCGATGCCGAGGTTGGTCAGCGAATGCGCGATCACGTCGGACTTCGCCCGTCGGGTGCCGTCGTTGCTGGCACCGCCGATGAACTCGAAGTACCGCGACAGACCGAAGTGGTCCAGAATCCGGACCGCGAATCGCTCCGACTTCGACGTCGCCACACCGAGCCGGACGCCGCGATCCTGCAATCGCGTCAACACCGACTCGATGCCGTCGAACGCGGTGTTCTCGGCCCAGCCCCGCTCGTCGTAACGTTGGAAGTACGCCGCCAGGGCACGCTGCGCCGCATCCTCGTTCAGGCCGAGGCCGCGCAACGTGTCGATCAGCGGTGGTCCGACGACCATCGACAGCTGTTCCTCGGTCGGTTCGGGGGCATCCACCGACGCCAGTGCGTGGCGAAAACCGGCGTGAATTCCCGGTGCGGAATCGGTCAACGTCCCATCGAGATCGAACAGGACAACGGACGCGGGAGCATCGACAGACATGGTCGGAGCCTATCGGTGCGGGCTGTTCGGTGACGGCGCGGCTACGCTCGTCGCGATGTCCGACACAGCTGCCGATCCCGATGCGCTCCTCCGTCACCACGGAGACGTCGAGGTCGATTCCGGATTCGTCGACTTCGCCGTCAACGTACGCGGCGACGGACCGCCGGCATGGCTTCGCGATCGGCTCGGCGCGGCACTGAGTTCGTTGGGTTCGTACCCGAGCGCGGCCGCCGAGACGGCCGCGCGAGAACAGGTGGCCGAACACCACGGCCGCTCACCGGACGAGGTACTGCTGCTCAGCGGCGGGGCCGAGGGTTTCTCGATGCTGCCGCGGCTTCGGCCCCAGCTCGTGGCGACGATCCACCCGTCGTTCACCGAGCCCGACTGGGTGCTGGAGCAGGCAGGCATTGCGGTGCACCGAGTGATCCTGCCGCCACCCTTCGAGCTCGACCCGACGCTCGTACCCGACACCGCCGACATGGTGATCCTCGGCAACCCGACCAACCCCACATCGGTTCTGCACCCCCGTGAGGCGGTCCTGAGTCTGCGTGGATCCGGACGCATGCTGGTGATCGACGAGGCCTTCGCCGACGCAGTGCTCGGGGAGGGGGAATCGGTGGCGTCACAGAGCCTGGACGATGTGCTGGTTCTGCGCAGTCTGACCAAGACGTGGGCGTTGGCGGGATTGCGGTGTGGATACGCACTGGGGCACCCCGACGTCCTCGCGCGACTGCAGTACGGCCGTGCGCACTGGCCCCTGGGGAGTCTGCAGATCGAAGCGATACGCGCCTGCACCGAACCGTTCGCCGTCGATCGGGCACGCGTCGAATCGGAGCGCATCCACCGCGAACGCACCGCGATGACCCAGCGCCTCAAGGCCTTGGGCCTGGACATCACCGGCCCGGCCCGTGCGCCGTTTCTGCTGCTGCGCGTCGACGGAGCCGATGTTGTTCGAGAACGTCTGCGCACGATGGGTATCGCGGTGCGGCGCGCGGACACGTTCCCGGGGCTCGACCGGCACCACCTGCGCGTCGCGGTACGGGACTCGCAGCGGGTCGACATACTGGTGGACGCGTTGAAGACCGTTCTGTGAGGAGAGCAGCGAACATGGCAGTGACACTGGCCGACGTCATCGAGGTGCTCGACGACGCGTACCCACCCCGTCTTGCGGAGAGCTGGGACTCGGTGGGCCTGGTGTGCGGAGATCCGAAAGCTGTTGTGCAGCAGGTCGTGTACACGGTCGACGTCACCGACGCCGTGGTCGACGACGCCATCGCCCGCGGTGCCGATCTCATCGTCGCCCACCATCCGTTGCTGCTCAAAGGCGTCGACACCGTCGCGGCCGACACCGCGAAAGGATCGGTGATCCACCGTCTGATCAAGGCCGACTGCGCGCTGTTCACCGCCCACACCAACGCCGACTCCGCAGATCCCGGAGTCTCCGACGCACTCGCATTCGCGCTCGGGGTGATCGACACCCGGCCACTCGATCCCATTCCGTCTCCCGCACACGACAAGTGGGTGGTCTTCGTGCCCACCGCCGACTCGGCGGCGGTGCGACAGGCCCTGTTCGACGCCGGAGCCGGGCAGATCGGCGAGTACAGCGAAGCGAGCTGGCAGAGTGCGGGTCTCGGCCGATTCCGTCCGGGCCCGAACGCACACCCGACGCTCGGCGTTCTCGGCGAGGTGCACACCGAGGCGGAGGATCGCATCGAGGTCGTGGCCCCCAAAGGGCTACGTGCTCAGGTACTTTCGGCGATGCGTCGGGCACACCCGTACGAGGAGCCCGCGTTCGACGTATTCGAATCCGCGGCTCTACCGTCGTGCACCGGCCTGGGCCGCATCGGAAAACTACCGAATCCGATGACAGTGGCCGAGTTCACCGAGGTCGTCCGCGAGGCGTTGCCCGCCACGACGTGGGGAGTACGCGCAGCGGGAAACCCCGCCGCCATGGTTTCGGTGGTTGCGATGTGCGGGGGAGCGGGTGACTCGTTCCTCTCCGCGGTGGCGCGCACCGACGCCGATGTGTACGTCACCTCCGATCTGCGGCACCACCCGGTCGACGAGCACCTGCGCGCCGGCGGCCCCGCGGTGATCGACACCGCACACTGGGCCTCTGAGTTCCCGTGGTGCGCACAGGCGCGAGGCATCGTCGACGCCGCGTTCGGTGACACCGAGGGATGGAACAGCTGGGTCACCGAGGTGCGTACCGACCCGTGGACACTGTGATCATCGAACCCACGACCTGCCATCGAGTGGATCCGGCTCACTCATTTTCCTGCAGCCGGTAGGGTAATCCGAATCAACTTCCATAGTCGCAGGAGTCATCAAGCGTGAACGTCGATCCCAAAGTCCAGGCCTCGCTGCTCGAATTGGCCGGTGTGGATACCGAACTCTCGCAGATCGCCCACCGCCGCAAGAGCCTCCCCGAACAGCAGGAGGTGGACAAGCTCGAGACCGAGCGCACCACGCGCAAGGATGCCGCGGTGACGGTGCAGATCTCGATGGACGACCTCGACCGGGACATTCGCAAACTCGAAGGCGAGGTCGACGCGGTTCGGCAACGCGAAGCCCGCGACAAGAAGATGCTCGAGAGCGGCACCATCGCACCGAAGCAGATGACCGAATTGCAGCACGAGCTCGGCAGCCTCGAACGTCGTCAGGGCATCCTCGAAGAGGAACTGCTCGAGGTCATGGAGCAGCGTGAGGCCAGCGAACGTGACTACCAGCACGCCGGTGCGCAACTGACGCAGATCGAGGACGAGTTGGTCGACGCCGGCCGCCGCCGTGACGACGCCGTCGCAGACCTCGATGTCGCCGAGAAGCGCAGCGCCGAGCGCCGCGAATCATTGGCCTCGGGATTGCCCGCGGATCTGCTTGCGCTCTACGAGAAGCAGCGAGCGCTCACCGGCCGCGGTGCGGCACTGCTGCAGGCTCGTCGATGTGGAGCGTGCCGGATCGAACTCGATCGCAACGAGATCGCGAGCATCGCCAACAAGCCCGCGGATGCTCTGATTCGTTGCTCCGAGTGCAACGCAATCCTGGTGCGCACCAAGGAATCCGGAATTTGAGTCAGGTGTCGAGGGTCATTGCCGAGGCCGACGGTGGATCGCGTGGAAATCCTGGGCCCGCCGGCTACGGCGCGGTGGTGCTCAGTGCAGATCGCTCGCAGGTGCTCGCCGAGCGTCGGGCGTCGCTGGGCGTGGCGACCAACAACGTGGCCGAGTACAACGGACTGATCGCCGCACTGACCGCGGCCCGCGATGTCGGTGCCCGTGAGGTTGCCGTCCGGATGGACTCCAAACTCGTCGTCGAACAGATGTCCGGACGCTGGAAAGTGAAGCACCCGGACATGATTCCGCTTCAGCGACAAGCGGCCGAACTCGCCCGCGGCTTCGATTCCGTCACCTACGAGTGGATTCCGCGTGCACAGAACTCGCACGCGGATGCGCTGGCCAACGAGGCGATGGACGCGGCGGCCAAGGGCGTGGACCTGTCGGATCGGCCCGACGCCGAGTCGGTAGCAGCGAAGCCCGCGTCGCCTGGATGGACCGGTGCGATGGGGGAGCCGACCCGCCTGCTGCTGTTGCGACACGGCCAGACCCCCATGTCGGTCGACCGTCGATACTCCGGCCGGGGCAATCCCGACCTGACCGAACTGGGTCGACGCCAAGCAGATTCTGCCGCAACGGTTCTCGGTGCACGGACGGATATCGACGCCATCGTTGCCTCGCCGCTCGCGCGCGCCCAACAGACTGCTGCGGCGACAGCCGACCGTCTCGGTTTGCCTGTCACCACGGTCGACGGTCTCATCGAAACCGACTTCGGCGACTGGGAAGGGCTCACCTTCACCGAGGCCATGGAACGTCACCCCGAGGTCCACAAGGCGTGGCGAGGCGACACCTCCGTTGCACCGCCGAACGGTGAGAGCTTCGACGCAGTACGCACGCGCATCGAAGCGACCCGCGATCGATTGCTCGCCGAGTACGCCGGGAAGACCGTTCTGGTGGTCACCCACGTGACACCGATCAAGATGCTGTTGCAACTCGCACTCGACGTCGGCCCGTCGCTGCTGTACCGACTGCACTTGGATCTCGCGTCGCTGAGCATCGCCGAGTTCTACCCCGACGGCGGGGCTTCGGTGCGCTTGGTGAACGACACCTCGCACCTGGCCTCGTCGGCCTGAAGCGCGGCTAGGTTCCGTTAACGGGATCCGGGCGACAACAGCGACAACAGTCTCGACTCGTCTCGCGAGCCGGGTGCTGCGGTGTAGACGATCACTCGCACGTCGGAGCCGGCAGGCTCAAACACGTCCCCATCGAGGACCATCGACCCAACCAGGGGATGGTCGATGCTCTTGCGTGCTCCCCGGTAGACGGTCGGACGTGCAGAGCGCCAACGATCGGAGAATTCGTTGCTGCGGGCCCGAAGGTCACGGACCAGACTGTCGAGCTCGGCGTCGTCGGGATGCGATATCTGTGCCACACGGAGGTCCCCGACCAGCGCGTCCCGATACTGCTCTCGTTGTGCGGGATCGACCCACATCGACGACGTGTCCTCGGTCATCTCGAACCAGACCTGGTTGCGTGAATGTCCGGACAGGTCCATCGGATCGCCCATCAGCGCGGACCACGCCGCGTTCCATCTCAGCAGCCACCAATCCGCCGCGTACACCGCCGAAGGCCAGTGGTCGGCTCGGGCCAGCAGTCGATCGACACTGTCCGGTACCGATCGATCGACAGCGGACGACGGTGCCGCGAGTCCGGCAGCTCGATACAACACCCCGGCATCGGCGAGGTCGAGACCCAAGGCCCGAGCCAGAGCAGCGACCACCGCCGCCGACGGATTCGACGCACGGCCCTGCTCGAGTTGAACCAGATAGTCCACGGAGATTCCGGCGAGGGTGGCGAGTTCTTCGCGGCGCAGACCCGACGAACGCCGAGGTCTGACGGTCGAGTCGGACGGAACGGGTGCGCTGCGGTCACGCCAGCCACGGAGCACCGACGAGAAACCCGCCGGTCGGCGTCCCTGCTGCTCTACGGTCATCTCCCCACTGTGCCACTCGGCCACTTCGTCTCCTCGACGACGACGTGGGTGGTACCGGCAGACCTACCGACAATCGGCATCTTCTCGATCGGATCGCCGAGCCCTAGCGTCGACGTCATGAGCACAATCACGATGATCACCGGCGGCAACAAGGGAATCGGCCACGAGACAGCACGGCGCCTGCAGCGTGCCGGCCACACCGTGATCATCGGTGCCCGCAACCGTGAGCTCGGTCGTGCCGCTGCCGCCGACCTCGGCGTCACCTTCGTCCAACTCGACGTCACCGATCAGGGCAGCGTCGACGCTGCCGCACACCAGGTGCGTCTGGACCACGGACGGCTCGACGTCCTGATCAACAACGCCGGCATCACCGGGGCCTTCGTGCCGCTCGAGGAAGGATCGGCGGACGACGCCCGAGATGTTTTCGACACCAACGTCTTCGGCGTCATTCGAGTGACCAACGCATTCGTGCCACTGCTGCAGATCTCGAAGAACGCACGAATCGTCAACGTCTCCTCGGGTGTCGGATCCATCCACGACACCATCGAGCAGGGCTGGTTCGACTGGCAGGTGGTGCCGCCGATCTACGCGTCGTCCAAGACGGCACTCAACATGCTCACGGTGAAGTACGCGCACGCACTCCCCACGATGCGAGTGAATGCTGCCGACCCCGGCTACACCCGTACCGATCTGAACGGCGGCAAGGGTGCACACGACGTCACGCAGGGCACCGACGAGATCGTTCGACTCGCTTCGAATGCCGAGGACGGACCGACCGGCACCGTAGGAAACAGTCAGGGTCTGCTTCGCTGGTGAGTCATCGACCGAGAAGACACTGTGCGCCTTCCGGCAGGCGAGGCGTCGGACCGGCGTGTCGCTCGGGTCGAGTGGGGGATGATGCGTTGCGTGTTCACTGACGCCGAGCGCGAGCCCACGGCGGCGCGCTGGATGGCAATCGCATTGCCGGCATCGGCCGCCGCCGGGCTGGCAGTTGCCTTCACCTGGCGATACTGCGCGCCCCGGATGTGGATCGATGCCGATGTCCCACCACCGATGGCTGCCGGGACATCCGGGTACTTTCGCGTGTACGACTACGTGCAATACGTGTCGGGACCGCCGTGGTGGCCGATCACGTTGGTCGCTCCAGTCGCGGCACTTCTGGTCGGGACCGTCGTCTCGATCACGGTCGGATGGATTCTGCGCGGCCGATCTCACGGCCGGGCACTGCATATGGCAGCCCCACTCGTGGCGGGTGGCCTCGTAGGCGCGGGGGCAGCATGGTGGGCACGACGTCGACCTCCCGAGATCCGCATCAGGATGGTCGCGGATCCATACTTCGATGACCTCGGGCCGACCGGCGCTGCACGCCAGGAGATCTACGGTGGACCGCCGCTGTTCGACACCGTGCATGCCGGGCTGCTGTTGCCGGTGGTGGGGGCGGTGGTCGGTACCGTGGTCTTCGCTGTGGGCCTGGCGGTCACGACACTCCGCGTACGGCGCTCGATCTGACCGAGGCTCAAACCTGCAGTGCAAGCCACAGGCCCGCCACCGCACCGACGATCGTCAGCGGCGTCGTGATGACGCCCAACACGGTGAAGGTTCGCAGATCTGCCGGCTCGTCGTTGGCCGATGCGACGCGTCGCCACAGCATGATCGCAAGCGACCCGACGTAGGTGAGGTTGGGGCCGAGGTTCACCCCGATCACCATGGCCAACAACAGTGCCGGGGGAGCGTCGGCCCCGAATGCGGCCAGCAGCAGCAGCGTCGCGGGCAGGTTGTTGACGATGTTCGACGCCACCGCCGCGATGGCGGCCGCGGCCAGCAGCGAGGCGAAGCTGGTGTCGGACGGCAGAATTCGGGTCAGCCAGTCGCCGATCGGGCCTGTGGTGACACCGAGAACGACGATGCCGAGCAAGAAGACGAAGCCACAGAACGGTAGATCGGCACCGCGCAGAATGGCGCGAGCACTGGTGTGGCGTCCTCGAAGTGCGGGGATGGCCAGTGCCACCGATCCCACCGCGGCCACCCAGAACGGTTCGACGTCGAACAGCCCTGCCACGGCGAAACCGACGAGTGTCGCGGCGAGGATGACCAGCGTGGTCCGGGGTGCAGGGACGTTCTCGGCGCTCTGCAGGGTCGAGCTCTTCGGCGGTGTGGCGGTGCGAGTCAGATCCTTGCGGAAGAAGATCAGGAACACCGCCAACTCGATGGCCACCGCGAATATCCAGGGCAATGCCATCAGAGCGGTGAAGTGCAGGAAGGTGAGTCCGGTCGCGGCGAAGGCGAGCAGGTTGGTCAGGTTCGATACCGGCAGCAGCGTCGACGCCGAATTGGACAGGTGCGCCGTGGCGTAACTGTGTGGACGCGGCGACATTCTCAGAACGCGAGCAGCACCGATGATGGCCGGCGTCAACAGCACCACGGTGGCGTCGAGGCTCAGTACTGCCGTGGTCGATGCGGCTGCTGCGAACACGAGTGTCAACAGTCTGCGGGGGCTGCCCTTCGCACCTCGTCGCAGCTTCGCCGCGATCCAGGTGAACACTCCGAGCGCGTCCGACAGATGCGCCAGGATCAGGATGAACGCCAGAAACACGACGGTCGGAGCGAGTTCGAGTACCTGCTCGCGTGCGGCGTCGAGGCTGACGAGGCCGACGACCAGGACGATCGCGGCAGCCGGCAGCGCGGCGACGATCTCGGGCAGACCCCGGGGTCGGACGATCGCGAAAACGAGCACAGCTGCGACCAGTGCCGCGGCGAGAACGGTCACGCGAGAATCTTCACGAGAGTGCGCAGATTTCGAGTGGTGGTCGTCGGCTTGAATTTCGCCTTGGCCGTCGCTTTCCCGAAGCGACTCGTCGTCGTGCTCCCCGCGCGGACCTCCCAGTACACGACATCACGTCCGGCAGCGACACGTTCGAGCTCGACATCGAGTTCGTCTGCGAGAGCGGACAATTCGGTCAGATGGGTGGGGTCGGTTCCGAACACCACGTAAGGATGCCACCCTTGCCGTTCGGCGTCGAACGGGTAGCACTCCACGATCGCCCGAAGTGTCGGCACGTCCAGAACGACAACCCAGGCCTGATAGCCGAACGCCTGGGCAAGCGTGTTCTCCACCTGTTCCTTCACGACGACGGAAGTCAGCGGGGAGTTCAGCAGGACATTGCCGGTCGCGAGAACAGTGCGGACATCGGTGAAGCCGGCCGACGTCAGGGCCGCACGAAGATCGGCCATCTTGATGTTGATGCCACCGACATTGATGCCACGCAGCAACACGACCCACTCACTCATGAAGGGAACTGTAGTTCGGTTTCCGGCGACCACGGAGCGCCGAGTAGAGTACGCAACCGCGAACGAGTTGGCCGGACGGCTGCGGCTCGAAGGACGGGCGGACGAGTGTCGTCGCGCTTCGAGCCGAGGAAAGTCCGGACTCCACAGAGCAGGGCGGTTGTTAACGGCAACCCGAGGTGACTCGCGGGACAGTGCCACAGAAAACAGACCGCCTGCGGATCGGTTCTTCGGAATCGAACGGCAGGTCAGGGTGAAACGGTGCGGTAAGAGCGCACCAGCATCCCAGGTGACTGGGATGGCTAGGTAAACCCCGCCCGGAGCAAGGTCGAAGGCTGCACCCCGAAAGTGGTGCAGCTGCGCAGGTGCTCGAGGGCTGCTCGCCCGAGCCTGCGGGTGGACTGCTCGAGGTACCCGGCAACGGTGTGCCCAGATGGATGGTCGTCGACGTCGAACCCGCGAAAGCAGGAACGGCAGACAGGATCCGGCTTACAGGCCGACTCGTTCGCACTCACTATTTCTTCCGCAGTTCTCCTGCGGTGTCGCTCCATGGGGCACACTGGAAGTCATGACCGACGACGACACCTCCTGGTACTACGACATCAGCACCAAGCAGGTCGTACAGGGCAAGCAGACCAATGCCCTCGACCGCATGGGCCCGTATCCGGACAAGGCCACCGCGGAGCAGGCGCTGAAGATCGCCGCGGCGCGCAACAAGGCCGCCGATTCCGACGACGACTGGAACAACTGACGGTGCTGCTCACCCGGCTGAGGGCCCCGGGCTTCGACTTCGAGGCCATCAGATCCGAGTTCGCACTGAACGAAGCGTTCGACGCAGACGTGATGCGCGAGGCGGTCGAAGCCCGAGACCTGCACGCCGACAGCAGAATCGACCGCACCGACATCCCGTTCGTCACCATCGACCCGCCCGGCTCGAAGGACCTCGACCAAGCCGTACACATCGAGAAGACGTCCAACGGATTGGTGGTGCACTACGCGATCGCCGACGTGGGCGCACTGGTGACGCCAGGGGGAGCGCTCGACACCGAAACCCGTCGACGCGGTCAGACGTTCTACCTTCCCGACGGATCCGTACCGTTGCATCCACGAGAGCTGTCGGAGGGCTCGGGCAGCCTGCTCGAGGGACAGACGCGTTGCGCCGCGCTGTGGACCATCGAACTCGACGACGTCGGCGAGGCGGCCGCGTGGACCGTCACCCGCGCGCTCGTTCGATCGACCGCCCGGCTCGATTACGCCGCAGTGCAGGCCGATGTGGACGCGGGGACACCGCATCCGTCCATCGCAGCGTTGGCCGAATTCGGGAGACAGCGCGCAGCTGCAGCGAGACGGCGCGGAGCCGTCGACATCACCCTGCCCGAGCAGGAAGTGGTGCCGGACGGGCGAGGCTGGCGCATCGTCCTGCAACCACGCACCGCAGTGGACGGGTGGAACGCCGAAATATCGCTGCTGACGGGAATGTGCGCCGCCAGAATCATGCTCGACGCCGGAATCGGTATCGTGCGCACCCTCCCGCCTGCCTCGTCCGAATCCGTGGACACACTGAAGAAGACGGCAGCAGCCCTCGGGATCGACTGGCCCGCAGGCGCATCCTCCGGGTCTGTGCTGGCGGGTCTGCCCACCGACGAGCCGTCGACACTGGCGATGATGACACAGGCGACCGGTTTGCTGCGCGGTGCGGACTACCTCGCGTTCGACCGCACGACGAACCCTGTGGACAGTGATACATCGGTCGAGCATTCGGGAATCGGCGCGCCGTACGCGCACGTGACGGCACCACTGCGGCGGCTGTCCGATCGCTTCGCCACCGAGGTGTGCCTGGCCGTCGTGGCCGAAGTGCCGGTACCGGACTGGGTGGCGCAGGCGCTGCCGGAGTTGCCCGCCATCATGCGCGGATCGGATTCCGCGGCGTCGAAGGTGGACCGCGCTTGCATCGACCTCACCGAGGCGCACGTACTGAAAAACAGAGTGGGCGAGCATTTCTCGGCCGTCGTGCTGCGCGGTGCCGAGGGGAAGCGGGACGCCGAGGTGTTGGTGTCGCAGCCGATAGTTCTCGGCAAGTGCGACGGAGAACCGCCCGCAGGGGAGTCGGTGAAGGTCCGGTTGACCCGGGCCGACACCGACTCGCGCACAGTCCGGTTCGACTACCCGGCCGTCACTGCCTGAAACGATCCGTCGCCTCGACGAGGTGATGCACGATGCCGGGTTCGGCTGCAGAGTGCCCGGCGTCGTCGACGATCACCAGATCTGCCGAGGGCCAGGCCTTGTGCAGCGCCCACGCGCTCGTCGCCGGGCACACGACGTCGTAGCGGCCCTGCACGATGACACCCGGAATGCCGTCGAGCAAGTGGGCATCACGTAGCAGTTGATTCTCTTCGAGAAAGCAGTTGTTACGGAAGTAGTGGTTCTCGATACCGGCAAATGCCAGGGCGAACCGCGGGTCCGAGTTGTCTTGCACTGCATCCGATTTGGGCAACAGGTAACTCGTCGCCGCCTCCCAGGTGGACCACGCAACCGCGGCTTTCGTCGCGGCTTCGCGGTCGTCGGACGTCAACTGCCGGTGGTATGCCTCGACGAGATTGCCGCCGCGCTCGTCCTCCGGAACAGGTTCGAGAAACTTCTCCCACAGATCGGGGAAGATGTGGCCTGCCCCGCCGCCGTAGTACCAGTCGATCTCCGACGGCCGCACCAGGAAAATCCCCCGCAGAATCAGTCCTCGCACGCGATCCCGGTGCGACTGTGCGTACGCCAGCGACAGCGTCGAGCCCCAGGAACCGCCGAACACCAACCACGCGTCGATGCTCAGATGTTCCCGCAGCTTCTCCATGTCCGAGATCAGCCGGTCGGTGCTGTTGACCGACAGATCGGCGCCGTCGGCGATGTGCGGGGTCGACTGCCCGCAGCCCCGCTGATCGAACAACACGATTCGATAGGCCTGCGGGTCGAAATACCGCCGTTGCAACGGATTGGTGGCCCCGCCCGGACCGCCGTGTACGAACACCACCGGAGCGCCGTCGGGATTACCGGAGACTTCCCAGTAGATCTGCTGTCCGTCGCCGACATCGAGGTGTCCGGTGTCGACAGGATCGATCTCGGGGTATAGAGAACGCATCCTAGAAGCCCACCAGACCGGATGCGAGGTCCGGAATGTCCAGCGAGCGGATGGCCTCGTCCCGCACGTCCGAGCACGTCTCCGTCGTGATGTCGTCGACGATCGCTCGGTTCTGCACCACCTGCAGGTTGATGACGCCGCTCTGCGCCGCCCAGGTCTGCACCAGTATGTTGAGCCCGCCCCGGCCGAGCGTCGGCCCCTGGACGCGCCAATTGGACAGCTGCGCCTCGAGATCGGTGCACAGCTGTTGCTTCTGGGCATCGGTGATCACTGCTTCCGCCGGCGGTGCGGTGACCGTGGTGGTCGGCACGACAGTCGTCGTCGACGACGACGAACCGGTGTTGGTCGTATCCGTGCTGCACGCACCGATCAGCGTGAGGAGCGCAGCCGCGCCGACTACTGCGACTGCGCTTCTCCGTGCCTCGAAGGTCGAACCTCGTCTGAGTTTCATGGTCCGAGTGTGCCATCCGCACCCGACGGAGACGGTAACGATCAGTAGCTGTGTTCGGGCCCGGGGAAGACACCCGACCGCACCTCGGACAGGTACGTCGTTGCCGCGGTCCGCAAGGAATCGCCGACGTCGGCGAACTTCTTCACGAACTTCGCGGTCTTACCGTTGGTGTATCCGGCCATGTCCTGCCACACCAGAACCTGCGCGTCGCATTCGTTGCCCGCACCGATGCCGACCGTGGGAATGGTCAGCTTGCGGGTGACCTGGCCGGCAATGTCGGCGGGAACCATCTCCATGACGACGGCGAATGCTCCCGCTTCCTGGACTGCGATGGCGTCGGCCACCAGCTGCTCGGACGCGTCTCCGCGACCCTGAACGCGGAAGCCACCGAGGGTGTTGACACTCTGCGGGGTGAAGCCGACGTGGGCCATCACCGGGATGCCCGCGGCAGTGATCGCGGCGATCTGAGCGGCCACGCGCTCGCCGCCTTCGAGCTTGACTGCGCCCGCGAGACCTTCCTTCATGAACCGGACAGCGGTTTCCAGTGCCTGCTGCGGCGAGGCCTCGTAGGTGCCGAAGGGCAGATCTGCGACGACGAGGGCGTGCGGTGCGCCGCGGACCACCCCGCGGACCAGCGGAAGGAGCTCGTCGACGGTGATCGGCACGGTGGTGTCGTAGCCGTAGACAACGTTTGCCGCCGAGTCGCCGACGAGGAGAACCGGAACTCCGGCTTCCTCGAAGATGCGGGCACTGGAGTAGTCGTAGGCGGTGAGCATTCCCCAGCGCTCACCGTCGGCCTTCATCTGCAGAAGGTGGTGGGTGCGGGTCTTGCGGGTCAGCGCGGTGGAGGGTGCTTCCTGAGCGGATCCGCCGTACACAGCAGTTTCGGACATCTTTGTCCCTTTCTGGTCCTCGAGGCCCGCTCGGCGGGTCCCCGGGATGGGGTGTGATGACGTGGGCAAGTCTGCCACTGCTCACGACCTGCCGGACCGCTACCGGCAGTGCAATTCGTCACACCCCGCCGCGCGCCGCGTAGTTCCGCCAGCCGTTGGTGATCGGCATGCGGCGGTCACGTCCGAACGCACGAGAGGTGACCTTGGTGCCGATCGGATACTGACGCCGCTTGTACTCCGACGCGTCGACCTTGCGCAGGATGTCCGCGACCACCGCGGCCTCGAATCCGGCCGCCACGATGTCCTCGAAGCCCTGGTCGTGGTCGACGTACCTGAACAGGATGGCGTCGAGCTCGTCGTAATCGGGCAACGAGTCGGTGTCGAGTTGCCCCGGCCTGAGCTCTGCGGACGGCGGCTTGTCGATGCTCGACTCGGGGATCGGAGGAATGTCCCCACGGTCGGCCGCGGACTTGTTTCGCCACCGCGCCAGATCCCACACGAGCGACTTCGGCACGTCCTTGATCGGCGCGAAGCCGCCGACGGCATCCCCGTAGATCGTCGAATAGCCAACGGCCAGTTCGGATTTGTTGCCGGTGGCCAACACCAGATGGCCGAAGCTGTTCGACAGTGCCATCAGCACCATGCCCCGGCACCGCGCCTGGATGTTCTCCTCGGCGAGCCCGGTCAGATGCAGCTGGTCGACGTAGCGGGCGACCATGTCGGCAATCGGCTCGACGCGGAAATGAACACCCGTGCGCGACGCGAAATCCTCTGCGTCGGTGCGAGAGTGAGTCGACGAGTACGTCGAGGGCATCGACACTGCGTGTACCGCATCGTGGCCCAGGGCGTCGACGGCGATCGCGGCGACCACCGCCGAATCGATACCGCCGGACAATCCGAGAGCCACCGAACGAAAACCGTTCTTGTGCACGTAGTCTCGTAGACCCGTCACCAGTGCGCCCCACACCTGTTCCTCGGTGCTCACGATCTCTGCGAGGAACGGCTCGGCTCGCTGCCAGCCGGTGACCGCCACGTCGGGGAGCGTGACCCGATCGATGGTCCAGCCGGGTACCTCGGCGGCATCCGGATGTGGTGCCGTCGGAGCATCGACGTCGACGATCAGCAGATGCTCGACGAATTGCGGGGAGCGGCCCCAGGTGGAGCCGTCCGGACCGACGACGAAACTCGCCCCGTCGAACACCAACTCGTCCTGGCCGCCGACGACGTTGACGTAGGCGATCGGAGCGCCGATCTCGGTGGCCCGTCGCAGGGCGATGGAGCGACGCACCTCGTCCTTTCCCTGCTCGAAGGGGCTGGCGTTGAGGCAGAGCAGCATGTCCACCCCGGCCGTGGCATAGGCGGGCACGGACCCGCCCGGTTGCCAGATGTCCTCGCAGACAACGACGCCGAGCCGCAGGCCGTTCACCGTCGTGATGCTCAGGCCGGATCCCGGAGCGAAGTAGCGTGCCTCGTCGAACACTCGGTAGGTGGGGAGCGAGTGCTTGTCGTACCGAGTCGTCACCCGTCCGTCGGTGATCACTGCCGCGCTGTTCCGCGAGCCCTCGGCGTCGCGATCGAGGTAGCCGACCACGACGATGCGATCGCCACACCCGGCAGCGTCGAGGGCTGTCGCCAACTCGGTGAGGCAGTGCGCCGACGCGGCGGCGAACGACGGTCGCAGAGCCAGATCCTCGACGGGGTATCCCGTCAGCGCCATCTCGGGAAACACCACCACGTTGGCACCGTCGTGAGCTGCGCGGACCGTCCACTCGACGATCGCTGCGGAATTCGCTGCAAGATCGCCGACCACGGAGTTGATCTGGGCGAGGGCGAGTCGAAGTGCCTGCACGGCATCCACGCTAGTGCTCGCACGACGTCCCCGCCGGGCAGCGGGAGCGGAGGGCCCGAAAGACCTGGCACGATCGTGCCATGAGAACGCGCACCAGGAGCACGGCCGTGGCACTGTCCGCGGTCGCCGTGTTGGCCGTCGGCTGCTCCACGTCCGAGCCGACAGCCACTCCCGAGAACTCCGGTGCGTCGGACAGCTCCTCATCGGCATCCGCCGTCGGCCCGATCCCCTCGGGGCTCGAAACGTTCTACACCCAAACGCTGGAGTGGGAAAGCTGCGACCGGTACAACACCGACGGCGGCGAACTGGGAAGTGCCGTCGAATGCGCGATGGTGACCGTGCCGTTGGACTACGCCGACCCCGAGGGCAGGACGATCGAGGTCGCCATCTCACGGACGAAGGCGACGGGCGAGAAGATCGGATCGGTACTGATGAACCCGGGCGGGCCCGGATCGTCGGGCCTCTACCTCGCCGGGCAGGCCGAAGGCACCGCCGTCGCCGAACGCTTCGACCGCATCGGCTTCGACCCACGCGGGATCGGAGCATCCGAGCCGGAGGTCCGTTGTCTGACGTCCGATGAGGTCGACCAGGAGCGTCGCGAACCCGATGTGGACGTCAGCCCCGAAGGCATCGCAGCGACCGAGGCCGAACATCGGGACTACGCCGCGCAGTGTGTGGAGCGGACCGGGGCGGACGTGCTCGAGCACGTCGGCACCCGCGAGGTGGTGCGGGACATGGACGTCATCCGCGCAGTTCTGGGCGACGAGAAGCTGACCTACATCGGGTACTCCTACGGCACGCGAATCGGGACCGCGTACGCCGAGGAGTTCCCGTCGAACGTGCGCGCGATGGTGCTCGACGGTGCGCTCGATCCCGACCAGTCACCCGTCGACGAGGCCGTTGCCCAAGGGGCGGCATTCCAGACCGCGTTCGACGCATTCGCCGCGGACTGCGCACAGACCGAGACCTGCCCGCTCGGAACCGACCCGGCGCAGGCCGTCGCGCAGTTCCGGTCCCTGGTGGACCCACTGATCGACCGACCCGCCGACACGACCGATCCCCGTGGCCTCAGCTACGACGACGCGATCACCGGAGCCCAGCAAGCGCTGTATTCACAGCAGCTGTGGCGTCTGCTCCGGGCCGGGTTGAACGAATTGCGCGATGGTCGGGGCGACACGCTGCTCCGGCTCGCCGACACCTACTCCGGCAGGCTCGAGGACGGTAGCTACACCAACATCGACGACGCATTCAATGCGGTGCGTTGCGTCGACGGCCCACCGACCACCGATCGCGCAGCGGCCGACGAGGCGGACGCCCGGTTCCGTGCCGCCGCGCCGTACCTGGACGACGGTCGGGCGACGGGCAGCGCGCCATTGGACCTGTGCGCCTTCTGGCCGGTGCCGAACACGAGTGATCCGCACATCGTCGACGTCGAGGGACTGCCGACGCTGGTGGTCGTCTCGACGACCAACGATCCGGCCACGCCCTACCAGGCAGGTGTCGAGCTGGCGGCGCAGCTGCGCGCGGATCTGGTGACGTACGACGGTACGCAGCACACGGTCGCCTTCTCCGGCGTCGACTGCATCGACGAGCCTTTGGTGAACTACCTCGTCGAGCTGGTGCCGCCGGAGGACGGACTGCGGTGTTGACGTGCTAGCTCACGTCCCGCGAAGTGCGCAGAGAGTTTCACGAAGTGAGACCGAATTCACGATGTAACACAGATTTAACTCCGTTTGCTTACTCTCGCGTTCATGGATCGTCAAAAGGAATTCGTGCTCCGGACCCTCGAAGAGCGCGACATTCGTTTCGTCCGCCTCTGGTTCACCGACGTTCTCGGGTACCTCAAGTCGGTGGCCATCGCCCCCGCCGAGCTCGAAGGGGCTTTCGACGAGGGGATCGGTTTCGACGGTAGCGCCATCGAAGGATTCGCCCGCGTGTCCGAGGCCGACACCGTGGCCAAGCCCGATCCGTCGACGTTCCAGATTCTGCCGTGGTCCACCAGCAAGGGGCACCAGCACTCGGCGCGGATGTTCTGCGACATCGCCATGCCCGACGGCTCGCCGTCCTGGGCCGACTCACGCCACGTGCTGCGTCGCCAGCTCAGCAAGGCCGCGGACCTGGGATTCAGCTGCTACGTGCACCCCGAGATCGAATTCTTCCTGCTCAAGGACGCTCCGCAGGACGGCTCACCGCCGACCCCGGCCGACAACGGCGGCTACTTCGATCAGGCCGTACACGACTCGGCCCCGAACTTCCGCAGGCACGCCATCGACGCGCTCGAGTCGATGGGAATCTCGGTCGAGTTCAGCCACCACGAGGCCGCACCGGGCCAGCAGGAGATCGACCTCCGCTACGCCGACGCACTGTCGATGGCCGACAACATCATGACCTTCCGCTACGTGGTCAAGGAAGTCGCGATCGAAGAAGGCGTGCGCGCGACGTTCATGCCCAAGCCGTTCAGCGATCAGGCCGGCTCGGCGATGCACACGCACATGAGCCTGTTCGAGGGCGACGCCAACGCCTTCCACAACCCGGACGACCCGATGCAGCTCTCGGAGACCGGCAAGTCCTTCATCGCAGGCATCCTCGAACACGCCAACGAGATCAGCGCCGTGACCAACCAGTGGGTCAACTCCTACAAGCGGCTCGTGCGCGGCGGCGAGGCACCGACGGCGGCGTCGTGGGGACCGGCGAACCGCTCGGCACTGATCCGCGTGCCGATGTACACCCCGAACAAGGCATCCTCACGCCGAGTCGAGATCCGCAGCCCTGATTCGGCCTGCAACCCGTACCTCGCCTTCGCGGTTCTGCTGGCCGCAGGTCTGCGTGGAATCGAGAAGGGCTACACCCTGCCGCCCGAGGCCGAGGAAGACGTGTGGGCACTGACCTCCGCGGAACGTCGCGCCATGGGATACAAGGAATTGCCGGGCAATCTCGATCAGGCACTGAACGCGATGGAAGGCTCCGAACTGGTCGCCGAGGCACTGGGCGAGCACGTCTTCGACTTCTTCCTCCGCAACAAGCGTCGCGAGTGGGAGGAATACCGCAGCCACGTCACGCCGTACGAGTTGAAGGCCTACCTGGGTCTTTAACAGCACGGCGTCGTCATGGGCTACGTTCTAGTCGATCGTGAATGGTAGTTCCGATGCCGGCGCGGGCACCCTCGCGTCGCATTTCTGACGACGGGGTAAAACTGTGGCACGGCGAGGTGGATTCTAGATGGTGCGTCCTCCTACTTCCAGATCCGTCGTTCCCGGACCGGGCCGACTCGGACTGGTCGAAGAAACTGCGCCGTCCGATCTGCGCACTCTCGGTTGGACGGACGAGGACAGCCTCGAGCTGCTCTGGTCGCTCTCGCGTGCGCCCAATGCCGATCTCGCGCTCCGCACCCTCGTGCGGTTGTACGAGTTGCTCGGTTCCGGTTGGTCGGAGTTCGACACGGCGCTGCGCACGGACAAGGGATTCCGCGGGCGCATCCTCGGGCTCGTCGGTGCCTCGAGTGCGCTCGCCGATCACCTCGTGGCCGACGACAGCACGTGGCGTCTGCTGCTGACCAAGGAAGGTCAGGGCACCGGGGTCTCGGCGAAGATCGAACTCCCCAGCAAGGCGACATTGGTCGCGGAACTCCTCGAGGTGGTCGGGGCCGAGCCGGAGACCGGACCCAATGCCGCGCCCGACCTGTACCGGGCGTCGACCACCGGACCGCCAGCCGTGATCGCCCTGCGCAAGAAGTACCGCGACCAGATCATGGTCCTGGCGGCGTACGACCTCGCCGCAACCGTCGAGAACGAACCCGTCCTGCCGTACACGGTGGTCGGATCGCAACTGTCCGACATGGCCGATGCAGCGCTCACTGCGGCACTCGCCGTCGCCGTCGCGACCGTGTGCCCCGACGCCCCGTGCCCCACGCGCTTGGCCGTCGTTGCGATGGGCAAATGCGGTGCGCGCGAACTCAATTACGTCTCCGACGTCGATGTCGTGTTCGTCGCCGAGCCTGCCGACTCGCAGGCGAGTCGCATCGCCGGCGAGATGATGCGCATCGGATCCTCGGCCTTCTTCGAGGTCGACGCGGCGCTGCGTCCCGAGGGCAAGCGCGGCGAGTTGGTCCGCACCCTCGACTCGCACGTGGCCTACTACAAGCGCTGGGCCAAGACCTGGGAGTTCCAGGCGTTGCTCAAAGCACGCCCGATGACCGGCGACATCGCGCTCGGCAACGATTACGTCGACGCGGTCAACCCGATGGTGTGGTTGGCCAGCCAGCGCGAGGACTTCGTGCCCGAGGTGCGCGCGATGCGGCGTCGAGTCGAGGAGATGGTGCCGCCGGAGCTCCGCGAGCGCGAGATCAAACTCGGCCGCGGAAGCCTGCGGGATGTCGAATTCGCGGTCCAGCTCCTGCAATTGGTGCACGGTCGAACCGACGAGTCGCTGCGCGTACTCGGCACGACCGACGCACTGACCGCACTCACCGAGGGCGGCTACGTCGGACGTGACGACGCCGCGAATCTGACGGCCTCCTACGAGTTTCTTCGGCTGATCGAGCACCGCCTGCAGCTGCAGCGAATGCGGCGCACGCACACCCTGCCTCCGCAGGACGACGAGGAAGCCCTGCGGTGGCTGGCTCGGTCGGCGCACATGCGACCGGACGGCAACCGCGACTCCCTCGGGGTGCTGAACGCCGAGATCAAGCGCAACGCACAACGCATCAGACGGTTGCACGCCAAGCTCTTCTACCGGCCGCTGTTGGACTCGGTGGTCAAGTTCGACTCGGAGACAGTGCGGTTGACGCCGGACGCCGCGACGCGTCAGCTCGCAGCGCTCGGCTACGCGACTCCCCAGAACGCATTGGGCCACCTTCGTGCGCTCGTCGGCTCGGGTACCCGTCGTGGTCAGATCCAGGCCGTGTTGCTGCCGACGCTGCTGGAGTGGCTTGCCGACACACCCGATCCCGACGCCGGACTGCTCAACTACCGCAGGCTGTCGGAATCGGCGGGGGAGCAGACGTGGTTCCTGCGCGTGCTGCGCGACGAAGGCGCAGTTGCTCAGCGGCTCATGATCGTGCTCGGCTCCTCGGCGTACGTGCCGGACCTGCTGATCAAGGCCCCCGAGGTCATTCGGTTGTTCGCGGACGGACCCACCGGCCCTCGGCTGCTCGACGTCGAGCCGGAGGAGACGTACCGCGCGATCCTGTCGTCCTCGGCCAGGTACGAGGACCCGGTACGAGCGATCAACGCCGCCAGGGCTTTACGACGCCACGAACTGGCCCGGGTGGCCTCGGCAGACATTCTCGGCATGCTCGACGTACCTCAGGTGTGCCGCGCGCTGTCCTCGGTCTGGGCCGCAGTGATCAACGCAGCGCTCGCCGCTGCAGTGCGAGCCAGCGAGAAGGAACGCGGAGAACCTGCACCGGCAACTCTCGCCGTCATCGGTATGGGACGCCTGGGCGGCGGTGAGCTCGGCTACGGCAGCGACGCAGACGTGCTGTTCGTCTGCGAACCGGTGGACGGCGTCGACGAGACCGTTGCGGTCAAGTGGGCCAACACCATTGCCGATCGCATCCGCAAACTGCTCGGCGCGCCCAGCACCGATCCGCCGCTCGAGGTCGACACCGGTCTGCGGCCGGAAGGCCGCAACGGCCCGGTGGTGCGCACCCTGGCGTCCTATGCCGCGTACTACTCGCAGTGGGCTCAGGCCTGGGAAGTGCAGGCTCTCCTGCGCGCACACCAGGTGGCCGGCGACCAGGATCTCGGCATCCGATTCCTACTGATGGCCGACAAGGTGCGCTACCCCGAGGGCGGTGTGTCCGCCGATGCGGTCCGCGAGATTCGACGCATCAAGGCGCGCATCGATTCCGAGCGTCTGCCCAAGGGAGCCGACCCCTCCACCCACACCAAGCTCGGACGTGGGGGACTGGCAGACATCGAGTGGACCGTTCAGCTGATCCAGCTCAGGTACGCGCACAAGGTCCTCGCGCTGCACAACACCTCGACCCTGCAGTCACTCGACGCCATCGGTGCGGCCGAGCTCATGAGCGAAACCGACGTCGAACTGCTCAGGGAAGCCTGGATCCTGGCGACGAAGGCACGCAACGCGCTGGTGCTGGTCCGCGGCAAGCCCACCGATCAGCTGCCGCGACCGGGAGCTGTGCTCTCCGCAGTAGCGCAGGTGGCGGGCTGGGAGAACGGCGACGCCGGAGCGTTCCTCGACAACTACCTGCGCGTGACACGTCGAGCGAAGGCAGTGGTGGAGCGGACCTTCGGCGGAAGCTAGTCCCCGTCTCTAGTCACTTCCGACGGTGACGAACCCCTGCTGAACCATCCAGTCCCGTGCGACGTCCGCGGGCTCGCGGCCGTCGATGTCCACCTGCTTGTTCAACTCGGAAATGGCCTCGTTGGTCAGTGCCGCCGAGATCGGGGCGGTCACCTCGGCGATCTCGGGGTACTGATCGGCGACCTCCTGACGGATGATGACCGTCGCGTTGTAGCGCGGGAAGAACGACTTGTCGTCTTCGAGCACGGTCAGATTCAGCCCCTTGATACGGCCGTCGGTGGTGAACACCTCGCCGAACCGGCACTGCGAACCGTCCGCGGTCGCCTGATAGATGACGCCGGTCTGCAGGATCTGCACCGGGATGGCGTTGGCGTCGAAACCGTAGGTGGCGGCGAGGCCGGGGAGCCCGTCCTGGCGACTGTTGAACTCGGTTTCGACGCACAGAGCGGCAGCGGCTGGATCGCGGTTCACCAGAGCGGCGTAATCCGAGAGCGTGCGTACGCCGGTCTCCTGTGCTACCTGCTGATTCATGGCCAGGGCGTACGTGTTGTCCATCGGCGCCGGATTGACCCAGTCGATACCGTTGGCCTTGTCGGCGTCACGCACTGCTTCGAACTGTTCGGTGGCATCGGGAATGGGTGTCTCGTTGCCCAGGTAGTTGATCCACCCGGTTCCGGTGTACTCGTAGGCAAGGTCGACCTGGCCGCTTTGCATGGCCAGCCGGACGCTCTGCGAGCCGACGATATTGGTGAGGTCCCGAACGTCGGCACCGGCTGCACTGAGAGCGAATTCGAGGATGTAGCCGAGGATGATTTGCTCGGTGAAGTCCTTCGATCCGACGGTGAACTCGGCACCCTCCAGCCCGGGGAGCGGTGTGATGCTGCCGGCCTCGACCGACAACGGCATAGCGCCGCCGGACTGCAACCCGCACCCCGTCAGCGCGAGAGCAGTGGTGGCGCACAGCGCAGCGAGTCGTCGAGTGGTGCGTCGCATCAGCGGAGTCCTTTCGGTCCGAGGTAAGCCTCGGCGAGTGCGCCCAGCCAATCCACCAGCAGCGCGAGTGCGACCGCGAGAACGGCACCCACCACGAGAATGAGTGGCTGGTTGAGCTTGTAGCCGGTGTCGATCAGGACGCCGAGGCCACCCGCACCGACAAGGAAGCTCAGCGTCGCCGTGCCGACGGCGAGAACCAGAGAGGTACGCAGGCCTGCCAGTATGAACGGCACCGCAAGCGGAAACTCGATGCGGCGCAGAATGCCCATGTTCGACATGCCCTGACCACGAGCTGCATCGATGTAGGTCGGTTCGACGGTCTGGAAGCCCAACATCGTATTGCGCAGAACCGGGAGCAGCGAATAGAACGCGATAGGGAGCACGCCGGTCCAGAAGCCCGTTGCGCCCGTCCAGAGGAACAACAACACTAGAAGTCCGACGGCGGGCGCGGCCTGCCCGATGTTCGCGATACCGATGAACAGCGGCGCGGCCTTGCGATACCCGTTGCGAGTCAACAGAATTCCCAGCGGTACGGCGATGACGAGTACCAGCGTCGTAACCACGAAGGTGATCAGTACGTGCTCGAGAACCCGGGTGGAGATCGTGTTGATGTTGATCGTCTCGGCCTGTGTCGCGGTGAGATCTCGGGTCAACGCATAGACCAACAGAATTGCCACGATGAGCAGCACGACGGCCGGTTGGATGAGCAGACGAATTCGCTCTGCGCGTTTGGCTGCGCGCGCAACGTCCTTGGTCTCGTCGCCGGTATCGGCGAGGGTCGTCACGACGGAGTCCCGACGTCTGTGCGCGCCTCGTCGTGATCGTTGGCGTGCTGCGATCGCAGAGATTTGATGGTGTCGATCAGTACGTCGATCGTCACGGTGCCGACGTATTCGCCGCGATTACCGGTGACGGTGGCCGTCGCGTTGCCCTCGGAGAGCAGAGCTTCGAGTGCGTCCTGGAGGGTCGATTGCGTCGAGACCATCTCGCCCATCGGCACACCGACGTCGCGCAGGCTCCCGACTCCGACGAGGTGGCGTCGATCGGTCCACCGAAGCGGGCGCTTGCGCGAGTCGAGGATGATTCCCCACGCCTCGGGATCGGAGCCGAGTGCCGAGTTCATCGACTCCACCGAGTCGTCCTCGCCGAACACCGGCACATCGGACAACTCGATGTCGCGAACTCGCATCAGCGTCAGCTGCTTCAACGCGGCTCCGGCCCCGACGAATCCCGCCACGGTGTCGTCCGCGGGGTTGGCGAGGACGGCCTCGGGAGTGTCGTACTGGAGGATCGTGGACTGGTTCCCGAGTACTGCGATTCGGTCACCGAGCTTGACGGCCTCGTCGAAGTCGTGGGTCACGAAGACGATGGTCTTACCCAGCTCGGCTTGCAGGCGCATCAATTCGTCCTGCAGCAGTCCTCGGGTGATCGGATCGACCGCGCCGAAGGGCTCGTCCATCAACAGCACCGGGGGATCGGCGGCAAGTGCGCGGGCGACGCCGACACGCTGCTGCTGGCCACCCGAGAGCTGACGCGGATAGCGCTCGCGGTAGACCGCCGGATCGAGCCCGACGAGATCGAGCATCTCGTCGGTGCGATAGTTGATGCGTTTCTTGTCCCACCCGATCAGCCCGGGCACCATTCCGACGTTCTGCGCGATCGTCATGTGGGGAAACAGGCCCGCCTGCTGGATGGAGTAGCCGATGGTGCGGCGCAGCTCGTTGGGGTCGATCGAGAGCGCGTCCTTGCCACCGATGGTGATGCGGCCCGATGTCGGCTCGATGAGCCGGTTGATCATGCGCATCGTCGTCGTCTTGCCGCAGCCCGAGGGCCCGACCAATACGACGACCTCGCCGGCCGGAATCGTCATGGACACGTTGTCCACGGCCGCGAGCTTTTGCCCCGGGTAGCTCTTGGTGACGTTCTCGAGCACGATTTCCGCGCCGGAGACGTTCGATGTACGGGTCGAGTCACTCACGAATACCCCTCGAGGTGGTCAGTTTGCCGATCAACACGTAGATCCCGTCCAGGATCAACGCCAGCAGGACGATCAGGACAGTGCCGGTGAGGGCCTGCGGTAGCGCAGTGGGGCTACCGACTCGAGCGAGACCGGAGAAGAGCAGATTGCCCAGACCCGGTCCTTTGGCGTACGCGGCGATGGCGAGAATGCCCATGGCCATCTGAGTGCTGATGCGCATTCCGGTGAGAATGGACGGCCAGGCGAGTGGGATCTCGATGCGCCGAAGCACCAGGGTGCGGCTCATTCCGATTCCGTGGGCGGCGTCGGAGACGGCGGGATCGACGGCCGCCAGGCCAACCACGGTGTTGCGGATGATCGGCAGCAGGGAATAGAGGACCAACGCGGTCACCGTGGGTCGAACGCCCAATCCCATGATGGGGATGAGGACACCCAGCAGCGCGAACGAGGGGATGGTCAGGATCGTGCTCGCGAGAGCCGTCGCGATCGCCGATCCAGCGGGGCTGCGGTAGACGAGAACTCCTATCGCGACGCCGATGACCGTCGCTATGACGACGCACTGCACGACGGCCGAGACATGCAGATAGGAGTCGATCGCCAACTGTCTTCGCCGTCCGACGATGAATTCCCACAGTGCATCCATGCAGTTGTCGTCCTCTGTTCGCCGTGAGCGGATAAATACCTTTACCCTCCGTGCCAACTATCAAACGCCGACCGGTCCGGATTTTTTGCCGATCTGCACGAGAATTCGGCGGCGAAGAACGCGAAACGCCCGGCCGAAAAGATTCGGCCGGGCGTTGTCGATGAGAAATCAGACGATCACACGTCGTAGTACAGCGAGAACTCGTACGGGTGCGGACGCAGGTTCACCGGAGCGATTTCCTGCTCACGCTTGAGCGAGATCCAGGTCTCGATCAGGTCGGTCGTGAACACGCCACCCTCGGTGAGGTAGTCGTGATCGGCCTCGAGACGGTCGATGACCGCGTTCAGCGAGGTCGGTGCCTGAGGAATGTTCTTGGCTTCCTCGGGCGGCAACTCGTAGAGATCCTTGTCGACCGGTGCCATCGGCTCGATCTTGTTCTTGATTCCGTCCAGACCGGCCATCATCTGAGCGGCGAAGTTCAGGTACGGGTTGCCCGAGGAGTCCGGCGCACGGAACTCGAGGCGCTTGGCCTTCGGGTTGTTGCCGGTGATCGGGATACGAACCGCGGCGGAGCGGTTGCGCTGGCTGTAGACCAAGTTGATGGGGGCTTCGTAGCCCGGCACCAGACGGTGGTACGAGTTGATCGTCGGGTTGGTGAACGCCAACAGCGACGGTGCGTGGTGCAGGATGCCGCCGATGTAGTGGCGCGCGAGATCCGACAGTCCGGCGTATCCGGCCTCGTCGTGGAAGAGAGGCTTGCCGTCCTTCCACAGCGACTGGTGCACGTGCATACCCGAGCCGTTGTCGCCGAAGAGCGGCTTCGGCATGAACGTTGCCGACTTGCCGTTCTGCCATGCGGTGTTCTTGACGATGTACTTGAACAGCTGCAGGTCGTCTGCCGCACGAAGCAGCGTGTTGAACTTGTAGTTGATCTCCTGCTGGCCGCCGGTGCCCACCTCGTGGTGCGCACGCTCGAGCTCGAAGCCGGCGTTCTGCAGGTTGGTGGAGATCTGGTCGCGCAGGTCGACGTAGTGGTCGTACGGAGCGACGGGGAAGTAGCCACCCTTGAAACGCACCTTGTACCCGAGGTTCGGGCTGCCGTCGGCCTCGGTCTCGGCTCCGGTGTTCCACCAACCCGAGGACGAATCGACCTCGTAGAACGCACCGTTCGCCTGCGAATCGAAGCGCACGGAATCGAAGATGTAGAACTCTGCCTCGGCACCGAAGTACGCGGTGTCTGCGATGCCGGTGCTGGCCAGGTACTCCTCGGCCTTACGGGCAACGTTGCGCGGGTCGCGGCTGTAGGCCTCACGCGTGAACGGATCGTGAACGAAGAAGTCGATGTTCAGCGTCTTGGCATTGCGGAAGGGATCGACCTGAGCGGTGGCGTAGTCCGGAAGCAGAATCATGTCGGACTCGTGGATCGACTGGAAGCCGCGGACCGACGAACCGTCGAACGCGAGGCCGTCCTCGAGCGTGTCTGCCGTGAACGCCTTGGCGGCGATCGAGAAGTGCTGCTGTGCACCCGGCAAATCCGTGAACCGGATGTCGACGTATTCGATTCCTTCATCTGCGATGAACTTGATGACCTCTTGGGCCGTGGAAAACGCCACGCTTTTGCTCCTTTGTTGAGTCCGTCAACCTGACGGTATGGACTTGGTGTTGCCCGCCCGTCAAGCTCGTGTTTCGCCCGTGTTACGCGTCCTGGCTCACGACTGGCACGGACAACAGTACGTCCAGGTGTTTTCCCGTGTGCCCGACCGCGCCTATCCTGGAAATCATGGCACGAATGACAGGGTCCTGGTTGTCCGGACCGGCCTCCGCGAACCCACGTGAACCCCAGAACTTCCGCGGGGAGGAGTTGGGCCTACCGCAGCAGGGTGTCGGCGCGTTGGCAGGTACCGGACGCCGGGTTCTCGCGTTGGTGCTCGATTGGACGATGGCCACCGGCGTGGCATCGCTCGTTCTCGGTGGATACACCACGAGCGGACTGATCTCGACGATCGTGCTGGCCGTGTGGTTCGGCGTCGGACTGGTGAGCGTCTCGCTGTTCTCGTTCACCCCGGGGCAATTCATCGCCGGTATCCAGGTGGCACGCATCGACGCACCCGCGCGGGTCGGCTTCGTGCGCGCGCTCGTTCGGCAGCTCATCCTGCTGTTCGTGGTGCCGGCCGTCGTCACCGACATGGACGGCCGGGGAATGCATGATCGTGCAACGGGAACAGCCCTGCTGCGAACCCGCTGAGGGTCTGCGCACCAGGGCTGTTCGAGCGGTCGTGAGTTGTCAGCGGCGCTTCATGGTCCGCTGAACGCCCTTCATCTTGGCTCCGCCGGGAATGGGTCCCTTCGGCATGGCAGGTCCACCCTTGGTGCCCAGAGCCGAGAGTCGCGACTCGATGGTGTCCATGCGCTTGCCGTCGATGTTCTTCGGCAACTTCGACAGGTACTTCTGCAGACCCGAGAGCGGAATCTGGTTCTCTTCGTTTCCGACGATGATGTCGTAGATCGGAGTGTCGCCCACCAGGCGGGCGGTCTTCTTCTTCTCCTGAGCCAACAGTGACTTCACGCGATGCGGTGCACCCTCGGCAACGAGAATGACACCGGGCTTGCCGATAACACGATGCACGGCGTCGAGGTGGGTGGTTCCGGCGATCGCATTGGTCACCCGCCACGACCCCTGCAGGTTGTCCAGCGCCCATGCAGCCGCGCCTGCCTGCCCGTCTGCCTTCTTGTACACCGACTTCTGCACACGGCGACCGAAGATGATGAACGCAACCAGGACGCCCAGGAGCAGTCCGATGGGGAGCAGGAACCACTGGAAACCGAAGGCCAGGCCGATGAGGAACCCGAGGAGTCCGAGCCCGACCACCGACCCGATCATCAGCGGAAGGAGTGCCTTGTCGTCCTTGCGCTGCATCTGAAACGCCTGCCAGAGCTGCTTGCGCCGTTCCCTCGATGCCTGCTTGCGCGCCGCTTTCGCAGCCGCCTTTGCTTCCTTGCTGGGCTTTGCTGCTTTGCCAGCCTTACTGCCGTTCGCCATACCTCACAGGATACGTGCTGTGCCGACGCTCACGTGCACCGCGCCGGGTTGGCAGAAAGGATCAGCGAGCCGCCAGACGCGCCATCAGCGAACTGGCCTCCTGAGAGGCTTCGCCACCGTCGGTCAGGTGACTCATGCTCTCGGGAAGTTCACGGCCGTGATGAGCCATGGCCTGCGCGTAGAGGCGTCCGGCGCGGTAGGAGGAGCGGACCAACGGCCCGGCCAGCACACCCGCGAAACCGATTTCGGTTGCGTAATCGGAGTGCTCGACGAACTCCTCCGGCTTGACCCAACGCTCGACCGGATGGTGGCGCGGCGACGGGCGCAGGTACTGGGTGATGGTCAGGATGTCGCAACCGGCCTCGTGCAGGTCGCGAATGGCTTCCTGCACCTCTTCGGGCGTCTCACCCATGCCGAGGATCAGGTTGGACTTGGTGACAAGACCGTCGTCGCGGGCCGCGGTGATGACGTCCATCGACCGCTGGTATCGGAACGCGGGACGGATGCGCTTGAAGATGCGCGGCACCGTCTCGACGTTGTGGGCCAGCACCTCGGGACGCGACGAGAACACCTCGGCCAACTGATCGGGCTTGGCGTTGAAATCCGGGATCAGAAGTTCGACGCCGGTGTTCGGATTGAGCTTCTTGATGTATCGAACCGTTTCGGCGTACAGCCACGCGCCGCCGTCCTCGAGATCGTCCCGAGCCACGCCGGTGATCGTGGAGTAACGCAGACCCATGGCCTGCACGCTCTCGGCGACCCGGCGGGGCTCGTCACGATCGAGATCCTCCGGCTTGCCGGTGTCGATCTGACAGAAATCGCACCGGCGGGTGCATTGCTCACCGCCGATGAGGAAGGTCGCTTCGCGATCCTCCCAGCACTCGTAGATATTGGGGCAGCCGGCTTCCTCGCACACCGTGTGCAGACCTTCACGCTTCACAAGACCTTTGAGCTCGGTGTACTCCGGGCCCATCTTGGCTTTGGTCTTGATCCAATTGGGTTTGCGTTCGATGGGGGTCTCCGCGTTTCGGATCTCGAGGCGGAGCAGCTTGCGTCCTTCTGGGGCCACAGTCACAGAAACGATGCTACGCGCCGAAGCGAACCGTGGTGAACTGCGGGTTGACAGACGCGCCGTTCGGCGACGGATGCTCGATCTCGTGATCCTGTACGGACAACGATCCGTCCAGCGCGGCAAGAACGGCCTCGGTGACCGCAGCGATGACCTCACCTGTGCCGACCTCTCGGCCGAGCTCCAGCGACAGCGACGTCACACCGGCATCGGCGATGCCACACGGCACGATCGCGTCGAAACCGGTCATGGCCGCGTTGCAGTTCAGTGAGAAGCCGTGCAGGGTGACCCCGCGTTGCACGCGGACCCCGATTGCAGCGATCTTGCGTTCGGGCAGCCACGTTCCGTCGCGGGTCTCGGCGGCGAGCCATACCCCGGATCTACCGTCCACGCGGCCGCAGGAAATACCGTAGGCAGACACCACGGAGATCAGCGCCTCTTCGATGCGACGTACGTATCTGACGACGTCGATGGGCTGCGCCAGCTTGACGATGGGATAGCCCACCAATTGACCGGGGCCGTGCCAGGTGATCTTGCCGCCACGGTCCACCTCGACGACGGGCGTACCGTCTCGCGGCATGTCCTCCTCGGACGTGCGTCGACCCGCGGTGTAGACCGACGGATGTTCGAGCAACAACAGGGTGTCGGACCCGATGTCGTCCGCTCGGGCACCGGCCAGTTCGCGCTGCAGCGCCCAGGCCTCGGTGTACTCGACGGTGCCCAACTCGCGCACCACGACCGGCTCGGTGCTCGCGCGCGCCGATACCGGAACCTGGACCGTGGGAGAGTTCGCGTCACTCATGAATCGAAACGGTACGCCGAGTCACTTACCGACAGCTACCCGCAGTGCCTCCCCGATCGTGTTGTGCTCGAAGGCGTACCCGGCGTCCTCCAATGCCTTCGGGATCGCCCTCGGCCCGGTCAGGATCGCCTCCTCGGCGAACTCTCCGATCACGGCCTTCAACGCGAAGCCGGGCACAACCCATGGGGCCGGTCGATGTACCGCTCGCGACATCGCACTGTTGAACTGGGCGTTGGTCACCGGAGTGGGGCCGACCATGTTGACCGGTCCCCGGAGTGCGTCGTTTTCGATGCCGTGCACGATGGCCCCGATCTCGTCCTCCAACGAAATCCACGGGAAATACTGACGGCCGCTGCCCAACCGCCCGCCGAGGGCGAACAGGTACAGCGGTCGAAGCTTGCCCAGCATGCCGCCGCGCTGCGACAGCACCACACCGCTGCGCAGAAGGATGGTTCGGACACCGGCCTCCGACGCCTTCGACGTTGCGTTCTCCCAGTCGCGACAGACCTCGGCCAGAAATCCCTCACCGACCGGTGCGCTCTCGTCGACCACCCGGTCGCCGGTGTCGCCGTAGAAATTGACGCCGCTGGCATTGATCAAGGTGGGGACCCCGGCGTCGGCCGCAGCCGCAGCGAGTACCTCGGTCGGGGCGATGCGACTGTCTCGTACCAACTGCTTGTATGCACCGGACCATCTCTTGTCGCCGATACCGACGCCGCAGAGGTTGACGATGGCGTCGGCACCGTCGAGCGTGGCCGCGTCGATGCTGCCGCGCGACGGATCCCACTGGGACTCGTCCGGTCCGGCAGGCGTGCGTCGAACGAGCCGGGTGACGTCGTGGCTACGACCCCGCAGTGCTGCGACGAGAGCGGTGCCGATCAATCCTGATGAACCTGCAATGACTACGCGCATGTGAACGAAAGCCTCCTTGACGCAAACGGGGCATCATTCGCGAACGAATGATGCCCCGGATGCACGGTTCGTGCCCCTCTTTTCGAGACTCCGATGCGAATGTTTCGCGCTCTCACCAGAATACGTGAGCGGCGCGATTCGCCGGTTGCCTACAGGCCGAGATCGGCCTCGAACGACGCAACTTCGAGACGCTGCTTGATCGTCGTGAGGAAGCGACCCGCGTCGGCCCCGTCCACCAGACGGTGGTCGTACGTCAGCGGCAGGTAGCACATCGAGCGAACACCGATCGACTCGTTGCCCGAGTCGTCCTTGACGACGACCGGACGCTTGACGATCGCTCCGGTGCCCAGCATGGCCGCCTGTGGCGGAACCAGGATCGGGGTGTCGAACAACGCGCCCTGGCTGCCGATGTTGGTGATGGTGAACGTTCCACCGGACAGCTCGTCGGGCTTGAGTCCACCCGAGCGTGCACGAGTGGCGATGTCGTTGATCGCCCGAGCCAGTCCGGCGAGCGACAGGTCGCCCGCATTGTGGATGACGGGGGAGAGCAGACCCTGCTCGGTGTCCACGGCGATACCGAGGTGGACGTCGGCGTGGTAGGTGATCTCCTTGGCGTCCTCGTTGATGCTCGCGTTGACGTTGGGGTGCGCCTTGAGAGCCTCGACGACGGCCTTGGCGAAGAACGGCAGGTACGTCAGGTTGACGCCCTCGTTCTCGGCGAACTTCGCCTTCGCCTTGGTACGCAGACCGGCGATCTTCGTCACGTCGACCTCGAAGGTCTGCGTCAGCTGTGCGGAAGTCTGCAGGGACTCACGCGTCTTCTTCGCGGTGATCTGACGAATCCGGTTGATCTTCTGCGTGGTTCCGCGAAGATGCGCGAGCTCGGGGCGAACACCAGCGGTCGCCGGGGCAGCGGGCTTGGATTCGGCGGCGGGTGCAGCAGCGGCGGCCGGTGCTGCCGGAGCCTTCTTGGCCTCGGCTGCGGCGAGCACGTCCTGCTTGCGGATGCGGCCACCGACACCGGTGCCCTTCACGGTCGACAGATCGACGTCGTTGTCCGACGCCAGCTTGCGCACCAGGGGAGTGACGTACGGGCTGGAATCACCCGACGGTGCCGACTCCTTGGCGGGAGCAGCCTTGGGTGCCTCCTGCTTGGGCTCCGGCTTCGGCTCGGCCTTCGGGGCTTCCTGCTTGGGAGCCTCCTTCTTCGGCTCTTCCTTCTTCGGCTCTTCGGCCTTCGGGGCCTCGGGCTCCGGGGTGGCCTCGGGCTCGGGGGCCTTCTCGGCGGGCGATCCCGAACCGATGACGGCGAGCTGGCCACCGACGGCGACCGTGTCGTCTTCCTCTGCGGAGATCTCGAGCAGAGTTCCGGCGACCGGAGACGGGATCTCGGTGTCGACCTTGTCGGTGGAGACCTCGAGCAGCGGCTCGTCGACAGCAACCTCGTCACCGACGGCCTTGAGCCATCGAGTCACGGTGCCTTCGGTGACGGACTCGCCCAGCTCGGGCATCGTGACCGGCGTGCCGGATCCGGACGAGTCGGACGATGCACTCGCTGCGGGTGCCTCCTCCTCGGCCTGCGGCTCTGGTTCGGCAGCGGGAGTGGGCTCCTCGGCAGCTTCCTCGGGCGCAGCTTCCTCGGCGGGCGCGGAGTCCTCGGCCGGTGCGTCGGACGAGGGGGCCTCGCCTGCGTCACCGATCTGGGCGAGCTCGCCACCGATCTCGACGGTGTCGTCTTCCTGAGCGACGATCTTGGTCAGAACACCGGCTGCAGGCGACGGGATCTCGGTATCGACCTTGTCCGTGGAGACTTCGAGCAATGGCTCGTCGACTTCGACGGTGTCGCCTTCTTGTTTGAGCCACCTCGTGACAGTTCCCTCGGTGACGCTCTCACCAAGAGCTGGCATCTGGACGGAGAAGGCCATGTCTGTTGACTCCTCGACAGTTGTGTGCGGGTGATGTAGTTCGACGACTCGTGGTCGCAGACCATTGTGCTGGCGGAACAGGGTTCATGGACGAGAGTTGCGTGATTCGGTTCGACGGGGGCGCCGGTGCACACGGCACCGATCGAGCGTGCTCGGCTCGACACAGCGCCCACGTAGACACTCCCTCTCGGCAATTCACTTACTCACTTCACGAGCCTTGGTTCACTATCAAGAGAGCTGAACCCTCTAATGTCATCCTTCCATTGTTATCGCCTCGCCGTTCCCCTAGGGCGTGCAACACGCCTGGCAAACTGGCGGGTAACAAAATTCCGGTACCAGAACCGGTGACCCATCGGCCGTACGAAAAGGATGTTCTCGTGGGATTGTTCGATCGACTCAAGCGAAGCGGTGGGGGCGCGAAACGGGCTCCGGAAGGGTCGGTTGCCCAGTACCTGGCCGATTGGACCGACGCGCGAATCGGTGTCGAGGCCTACGTCGAGCCGAAGACGACCGTGACCCCGCTGACCGTCGTACTGGTCGCGAACGACGGCGAATGGACCCGTCGGCCGCTCGATGAAAAATATGTACGAAAGATCGGATCCGACCTGAAGATCCCGGTGTACGACGTGCGCAAGACCGGCTACCCCCAGCGCATGCGCGATCACGACGCCCGCCAGAAGGTCATCAGGAAGCGCGAACAGCAGCAACGCGATCTCTGACCTGGCCCGTGCGTGCGGACGCCGAATCCGCACGCACGGACTCTCGTGATCAGCCGTTCTCGACGATGTCCTCCAGGACCGCGAACATCGTCCGTACGGGAACGCCGGTGCCGCCCTTGCCGGTGTACCCGAAGGGGCCACCGGTGTTGTACGCCGGGCCCGCGACGTCGATGTGAGCCCATTCGACGCCGTCGGCGACGAATTCTTTCAAGAACAAAGCGGCAGCGAGCATTCCACCGGCCCGGCCGTTGGTGACGTTCGCCAGATCGGCCACCTTGGAATCGAGTTCGCGTCGAATCTCCTTCGGCAACGGCATCGCCCACGCGTTTTCGCCGATGGCTTGGGAGATCTCCGCGACGCGGTCGCGGAAGTCCTCGGTGCCCATGACTCCCGGCGTTCGATTGCCGAGCGCGACCACCTGAGCTCCGGTCAGAGTCGCGGTGTCGATGAGGTAATCCGGATCGTCCTCGCAGGCCCGCACGATCGCGTCGGCGAGTACCAGGCGGCCTTCGGCGTCGGTGTTGATGACCTCGACGGTGATGCCGCCGTACTGGGTCAGTACATCGCCCGGACGCTGCGCAGTGCCCGACGGCATGTTCTCGGCCATCGGCACCGTCGCGATGACGTCCAGTGGCAGATCGACCTTCGCGGCCAGGATCACCGTCGCGATGACCGCAGCGGCACCGCCCATGTCGGAGGTCATGTTCTCCATGCCCGCAGCGGGTTTGATGGAGATGCCGCCGGTGTCGAACGTGATTCCCTTGCCCACCAGGGCGACCTTCTTCGCGCCCCGCTTCCCACCCGAGTGCGTCAGGCGAACAAGCCGCGGCAGGCGCGAAGAACCCTTGCCGACGCCGTGAATGCCGCCGTAGCCGTCCTTCTCCAGTGCCTTGTCGTCCATGATCTCGACCTTCAGGCCCGCTGCCGTGCCGAGGGCCTTGGCCTGCGCGGCGAACTCCTCGGGGTAGAGGTGGCTCGGCGGGGTGTTGACGAAATCGCGTGCTACGGCGACGGATTCGGCGATGGCGAGCGATCGTGCCAGCTCGTTCTTGGCGTCCTTGGAGCGGGTGTCGGGAACGAGCAACTCGACGCGCGCGAGTGGGAGCGCGTCGGACTTCGGTGCCGAGAGTGCCGATTTGAACTCGGTGAACTGATACGCGCCGAGAAAGAACCCTTCTGCGGCGGCACCGAGATCGAGCGCCGACAACGTGGTCGCTGCAGTGTCGACCCCCTTGAGCGAGCGTGCCGCGGTACCGGCCGACTGCCGGATCCGCTCGCTGTCGATGTCGGCGGCGCTGCCGAGGCCGACCGCCAGCACGCTGTCCACCGACAGGCCGGACGGCGCCGGAATGCGCACCAGCTCGTCGGCCTTTCCGGTGGCACCGACGGATTCGAAGGCGTCGAGTAGCGCAGCGGCGACGGCGTCGTCGGAAATGTCGTCGGTGATGGCGAGTTCGAGGCCGTCGTCACTGGTGCTCAGCGCGACTACGAGAACGTCGACTTTCTTGCCGAGCTTGCCCGCGAGGACCAGGTCGGGTCCGAGAGTGCGGGAAGGCGTCGAGGGTGAAGGCACGTGGCTGCTCCTGTAGGGGTTGACGTGTACGTACCTCGATCCTAGTGACGACGCGTCGAGGGACGCAGTCGGTCTGCCGGGCCCGCTACGGCCGCGATGTGAGCTAGCGTGACCGCCATGACCGACACCGAGCTGATCGAGGGACCACTTCACGCCGTGCACACCGAATTGGGCGCGACGTTCGCACCTTTCGGCGGCTGGACGATGCCGGTGTCGTACGCCGGAGTCGTCGTCGAGCACACGGCGGTGCGAGAAGCCGTCGGCCTGTTCGATGTGGGGCATCTCGGCAAGGCGTCGGTGACCGGGCCCGGAGCCGCCGCGTTCGTGAACTCCGTGCTCACCAACGATCTGGACCGAATCGAACCGGGCAAGGCGCAGTACACGTTGTGCTGCACCGAATCCGGCGGTGTCGTCGACGACCTGATCGCGTACTACGTCTCGGACGAGAACGTCTTTCTGGTGCCGAACGCAGCCAACACTGCGGCCGTCGTCGCGGCGATGGCCGAGCAGGCACCCGAAGGCGTGTCGGTGGTGAACCAGCACCGAGACTTCGGAGTGCTGGCCGTGCAGGGACCGAAATCGAGCGAGGTCCTGCAGGAGCTGGGCCTGCCGACCGACATGGACTACATGGCGTTCGAGGACGCCACCTGGAATTCGGTGGCGGTGCGGGTCTGCCGGACCGGATACACCGGCGAACACGGCTACGAGCTCGTTCCCCCCGCCGGAGATGTGGAACCTCTCTTTCGGGCACTCGTTGCTGCAGTGCGATCGCGCGGAGGGCAGGTGTGCGGGCTCGGCGCACGCGATACGTTGCGCACCGAGATGGGGTACCCGCTGCACGGACACGAACTGGCACTGGACATCTCGCCGCTCGAGGCGCGCTGCGGCTGGGCGATCGGGTGGAAGAAGGATGCGTTCTGGGGCAAGGAAGCACTGTCCGCCGAGAAGGCGAGCGGGCCGGCGCGCGTACTGCGCGGACTGAAGGCCCTCGACCGCGGTGTTCTGCGCCCCGGTCTCACCGTGCGTGTGTCGGGGCAGGACATCGGGACGACGACCTCCGGAACGTTCTCGCCGTCGCTGAAGATCGGAATCGCCCTCGCCCTGCTCGACGCGCAAGCCGCTCCGGAGGTGGGCACGGAGGTCGAGGTCGACGTTCGTGGGCGAGCGTTGCGCTGCGAAGTGGTCGCGCTGCCGTTCGTCGCAGCGAAGACCAGGTGACCGCGCGAGAGCGCAGCGACCTTGACGATAGTATCTCCGGCATGACAGGTGTTTCCGAGTTCGCGTACGTGCAGCATCCTTCTCCCGCCACTCCGGTGGAGCGCGACGCGGTGCTCGCTGCACCCGGTTTCGGAAAGCACTTCACCGACCACATGGTGTACATCGACTACACCCGTGACGGCGGATGGCACGATGCGACGATCGCGCCCTACGGACCGATCGAGCTCGACCCGGCCGCGATGGTGCTGCACTACGGCCAGGCCATCTTCGAGGGACTCAAGATCTACCGTCAGCCGAACGGCGACCTCTCGACCTTCCGGGTGCACTCCAACGCCGAGCGCTTCCGCTCGTCCGCCCGCCGCCTGGCGATGCCGGAGTTGCCGGACGAGCTGTTCATCGGATCGATCGAGAAGCTTCTCGAATTCGACCACGAGTGGGTCCCCGCAGCAGGCGGCGAAGACGCGCTGTACGTCCGGCCGTACATGTTCTCCACCGAGGCCGGGCTGGGCGTGCGCCCCGCCGACTCGTACCGCTACATGTTGATCGCCTCGCCCGCCGGCGCGTACTTCCCTCGAGGCGTCAAGCCGGTGAGCGTCTGGCTGTCCACCGAATACGTCCGGGCGGCGCCGGGCGGGACCGGTGCGGCGAAATTCGCCGGCAACTACGCCGCATCGCTTCTGGCGCAAGCACAGGCCAGCGACGAGGGATGCGATCAGGTGGTCTGGCTCGACGCCACCGAGCGCCGCTACGTCGAGGAAATGGGCGGTATGAACCTGTTCTTCGTCTTCGGCTCGGGCTCCGATGCACGCCTGGTGACCCCGTCGCTGTCCGGATCGCTTCTGCCCGGCATCACCCGCGACTCGCTGCTGGCCCTGGCGACCGACGCAGGCATCCCCGTCGAAGAGCGGCGGATCTCCACCGAGGAGTGGCGCAAGGGTGCCGACTCCGGCGAGATCACCGAGGTGTTCGCCTGCGGCACAGCAGCCGTCATCACACCGGTGGGCAGCGTCAAGTCCACCGAGGGCACGTTCGAGATCGCAGGCGGTGAGCCCGGCGAGATCACTCTCGCACTACGTGACACGCTCACCGGCATTCAGCGCGGAACGTTCGCCGATACTCACGGCTGGATGACCACGCTCCGCTAGCTCCCCAGGAGCAGGCCGACCGCGGCCAGTGCGGTGGTGGTCTCGATTCCGGCTCCGAGCACGTCGCCGGAGAGCCCGCCGAAGCGTCGGACGCAGTGACGAGTGAGAATCACCGCGACGGCGAGTGCGGCGATCACCACCAGCGCTCCCTGCCACGGTCGGTCGGGCAAAATGTACGTGAACATGGCCGTTGCCACGCCTGTCCACAACGCCACCACCGCGGTCGACTGAGTGCCTGCCACCAGCGCGCCGAAGCCGCTCGGTGTCGCCGCGTCGATCCCTCGGCGGCACGCGACCACTGCCGACACCCGTGCGATCACCGAGACGCACACGATGGCCCACCACATGTGCAACTGCGCGAGCTGGCCCAGGCTTGCGGCCTGTATCCCCAACACCAGAACGAGTGCTGCCACACCGAACGGGCCTGCACTGCCGGATTTCATGACTTCTCGCGCGCGCTCGGGAGGCCCGTAGCAGCCAAGTCCGTCTGCGGTGTCGGCCAAGCCGTCGAGATGCATACCCCGGGTGAGCAATGCCGAGGCGCCGACGGCGATCAGTCCGCCGAGCAGCGGCGACAGTCCGGCCGCGATCGACACCCACAGCAGCGCGGCGGAGATGCCACCGAGGGCGAGGCCGACGAGCGGCGCGAACGCGATCGCGCGGCCCGCGGAGTGTCTGTCGACGTTCTCCGGGCCGCGCACGGGCAGTACCGTCAGCCAGGAGAACGCGAGCAATACTCCATCGGCGCGCCTGCTCACGGTCAGGGATTTTCGGTACTGCTGTGGCCTTCGCTGTCGCCGGTGCTGACCCCGGCGTCGGCGAAGGTCGCCATCGAATTCAGGGTGCCGACACCCGCACGAACCAGAGGCAACGCCGCCAGCGCACCCGAGCCCTCGCCGAGACGCATCTCGAGCTCCACGAGCGGTTCGAGACGCAAGTGCCGCAACGCAAGTGAATGGGCAGGCTCGGCCGAACGATGTCCGGCCACCCACCAGTTGCGCGCTCCGGCCGCTGCATCCTCGGCCACCAGAGCGGCCGCGGTCACCACGAGGCCGTCCAGAATCACCGGGGTTCGCCGATGCGCAGCCTGGGCGAGAAAGCCGGCGAGAGCCGCGATGTCGGCACCGCCCGCGACCCGGAGCAGGTCGGTGGGGTTCTTCGCGACCGGACGAGCCCTACGCATCGCATCCCGGATCGCCGCGGTCTTCCTGATCCACCCCGCATCGTCGATTCCGGTGCCGCGGCCGACAGCGGCAACCGGTTCGGTGTCGGTCAGGGTGGCGATCAAAACCGTTGCAGGAGTGGTGTTTCCGATGCCCATGTCGCCTGCGATGAGAAGATCCGCGCCGGCGTCGACTTCCTCGTCGGCGATGGCGGCTCCGGCAGCGACGGCGGCCCGAACCTCGTCCTCGGTCAGCGCGTCCTCGCGGTCGATGGATCCGCTGGACCGTCGAATCTTGAACGCGGACACGGAAGAATCGGTATCGGCGTCGACTGCGATGTCGACGACCCGAACCGCCGCACCGGCGATATCGGCGAGCACAGTCACCGCGGCACCGCCGGCGCGGATGTTCTCGACCATCTGGGCCGTGACCTCGGGAGGGTAGGCGGAGACCCCGTGCGCAGCGACGCCGTGATCGCCGGCGAAGACGACGACACGCACTCGTTCGAGAGACCGCGGCGGGCAGGCGTCCTGGCAGGCCGCGATCCACTCACCGAGCGTCTCGAGGCGACCGAGGCTGCCGGCGGGCTTGGTCAATTCCCGTTGCCGGTCCGCCGCAGCCGATCGAGCCGAGTCCGACGGAGCCGTCACCGGACGAAACGGCGTCGCCGAATCCTCTTCCGAAAGAATTGTCACACTGTGCCTTTCGCGGTTGTGAAGTCCGCCGGAGGTTCCTTGAGGGTCAGCGCGAGTCCCGCAACGACCAGCAGAACCCTGTCACACACTGTCGCGAGCCGAGAATTGAGCAAGCCCAGCTCGTCTCGGAAGAGGCGACCGGAACGGGATTCGGGCACCACGGACAGGCCGACCTCGGGGCTGACGAGTACGAGAGGCGACGCGCATCGCGCGATCGCCCCGACCAGGTCGTCGACTGCCGGTGCGACGGTGCCGCGGGGGAGCTCCCAGGCCTGCGCGTCGTCGAGCATTCCCGTCAGCCACGTTCCGAGGTCGTCGACGACGGTGGTGCCGTCCCACGGCTGCGCGATGACACCGGCCAGTGACGTGACGGTTTCGACGGTGGACCAGTGATTGGGTCTCGACGCGCGATGAAGGTCGATACGGCGTTGCCAGTCCTCGTCGGTGGCGTCCCGCCTACCGGTGGCGAGGTAGCGAACCGGCTCGAGAACGGCAAGCGATTCGGCGTGCCCGGACTTGCCGGATCTGGCCCCACCGAGCACGAGAGTTCGAGTCGGTACGCCCACCGACGTCAGACGGCCTCGCCGGCGCTGACTCGCGGCTTGGGGGCGCGCATCTTGCGGATCTGGGACGCGCGGACGAATGCGTACCACCCGATCTTGAAACCACCGTCGGTGGTCTCGGGGAACCGCACCCGGATCTTGTTGTTGATCATCTTGCCGAGGTAGATGCCCTCACCGACCATGAAGAGCATCATCACGAACATGCCGAGGGTGACGTACTGCTGCACCTGAGGCTGCAGGAACAACGCGAAGATCAAGATCAACGCGAGCGGCATGAACAGTCCGACGAGGTTGCGCCGCGCGTCGACGATGTCGCGCACGTATGCGCGGACCGGACCCTTGTCGCGGGGGAGCAGGTACTTGTCGTCGCCCGCGAGCATGCGTGCGCGACGCTCGGCTGCGGCGGCGCGTCGCTCGTTGGAGGCGGCCTTGCGGTCTTCCTTGCTGCCCTTGTTCGCCTTGCGGCGCTCGCGTGCCTCTTTGCTCGTCAGCGGAGCAGGAGCAACCGGTCCACGACGCCGCGCCTCGGCGTCACGACGCTTGGGGGTCGGTCGGCCCTTACCGAGAGACACCGAAGAGGTCGCGTCGCTCCCGGCCGTCGTCGACTCGGATTCGTTCGAGTCGTTTCCGTCCGAATTGTCAGAGTTTCCACGGCGTAGCAGCTTCACGCACTCAGAGTATGGGATGGCTCGTCGGATTCGAACACCGGCCAGGTCAGCGACGAAACAGCGGATGCCGTTCCGTCGCTGCAGCCCTAGACTTCCGACGATGCGAGTGATGATTGCGCCGGATTCGTTCGGAGACACCCTGACTGCCGCGGCCGCGGCCGACGCCATCGCCAGGGGATGGGCGTCGGTTCGGGAGACCGACGAGCTCGAACTCGCCCCTCAATCCGACGGTGGCCCCGGCTTCGTCGAAGTACTGGCTTCCCGCATCGGCACCGCGCAGTTCGCGGATGTGGACGGGCCGCTCGGTAACCCGGTCCGAGCCGAATGGCTGCTCGACGGCACGGCGGCATACATCGAATCGGCTCAGGCCTGCGGACTGCATCTGCTCGACGGACCGCCCACCCCACTGTCCGCATCGAAGGCGAGCAGCTACGGCGTCGGTCAGTTGCTCGGCGCGGCACTGGACAGCGGAGCCGAAACGATATTCGTCGGACTCGGCGGAAGTAGCTGCAGCGACGGTGGCCGCGCGATGATTCGTGCGCTGGGCGGACTCGGATCGGCAGTCGCCCGGTTGTCCGACATCGACCTCGTCGCCGCGTCGGACGTGGAGAATCCGCTGCTGGGCGACGCCGGTGCAGCCCGAGTCTTCGGTCCACAGAAGGGCGCCGACGCAGAGACCGTTGCTCGGCTCGAGGAGCTGAACGCCGACTGGGCGGCGGTCCTGTCCGCCGCGGGTCACGACGTGGCGGACCGGCCGGGTGCCGGGGCCGCCGGTGGTCTCGGGGCGGCGTTGTTCGCACTGGGCGGCAGGCAGCAGCCCGGGGCGGCTGTCGTGGCCGAGCGGACCGGCCAGCAAGAACTGTTGGACTCCGTCGACCTGGTGCTCACCGGTGAGGGCAAATTCGACTCGCAATCGCTGCGGGGCAAGCTGGTGACGAGAATCGCTGCCGCGGGCGGCGCGACCGGTATCGACACGATCGTGCTCGCGGGACAGGTCACATTGTCCGAGGACGAACTGGAATCGGCGGGTATCTCCGCTGCGCACTCGATCAGTGAGTTCGCAGGATCGGTGGAGCTGGCGATGTCCGACGCGGCGAACCAGCTCGAACAGCTGGCCGCGCGCGTAGCGGCCGACGTGGACGACACTGCCGTACAACCGAGGCGGCGAGCGTGAGGAATAGAGCCACCGGGAGTACGGTTGAGTAGTTCACGGGTTTGTACGACTGATAGGGAGAGCCCATGACCGTCTCGAACGAGGCCACAACGACCGAAACCACAGCGCACAAGGTCACCATGACGGAGACCGCGTCGACCAAGGCCAAGGCGTTGCTGGACCAAGAAGGCCGCGACGACCTCGCGCTGCGCATCGCGGTGCAGCCAGGTGGTTGCGCAGGACTGCGCTACCAGCTCTTCTTCGACGACCGAAGCCTCGACGGCGACCTCGCGGTCGACTTCAACGGCGTCACGCTCGCAGTGGACCGGATGAGCGCCCCGTACGTGGAGGGTGCATCCATCGACTTCGTGGACACGATCGAGAAGCAGGGCTTCACGATCGACAACCCGAACGCCACGGGATCGTGCGCGTGCGGCGACTCGTTCAACTGAGCTGACTCGTACTCGACTGTGACCGGTACACGCGTGCGTGTATCGGTCACAGCCGTGTCTGCCCAGCAGCTCTCCAGCACTCAAGAACCGAAAGGCCCTCCTTCGTGACTCTCGCGGTATCCGGCTCGATAGCGACCGACCATCTGATGCGATTCTCCGGACGGTTCGCCGAGCAGATAGTCGCCGACCAGCTCTCGAACATCTCGCTCAGCTTCCTGGTCGACGATCTGGTGATTCGCAAGGGAGGCGTCGGCGGAAACATCGCGTACGCACTCGGAGTTCTCGGCGGTGCGCCTCTTCTCGTCGGGGCCGTGGGACCGGACTTCGCCGAATACCGGACCTGGCTCGAGGAGCACGGCGTCGACTGCAGTGGTGTGAGCGTGTCCGCTACCGCGCACACCGCCCGCTTCGTCTGCACCACGGACGAGGACATGGCGCAGATCGCGTCCTTCTACCCCGGAGCGATGAGCGAGGCCCGTGATATTTCCATCGAGACGCTCGCGGCGCAGCACGAGATGGACCTGGTTCTGATCGGCGCGAACGACCCCGACACCATGACAGCGCACACGTCCCAGTGCCGCGCTGCGGGTATCCCGTTCGCGGCCGACCCGTCGCAGCAGCTCGCCCGGCTCGACGCAGCGCAGGCGACCGACTTGATCGACGGTGCCGCGTACCTGTTCACCAACGAGTACGAATGGGCACTGCTGAAGCAGAAGACCGGCATGTCCGACGCGGACATCGCTGCGAAGGTGGAGCTGCGTGTCACCACCCTGGGTAAGCGCGGCGTCGACATCGTGGCCAAGGGCGGCGAACACACCCACATCGGCGTCGTGCCCGAGACGAGCAAGGTCGACCCGACCGGCGTCGGCGATGGCTTCCGGGCAGGTTTTCTCACGGCACACATGGCCGGAGCCAGTATCGAACGCGCAGCGCAACTCGGTTCGCTCGTTGCCGTGCTGGTGCTGGAGACCACCGGCACTCAGGAGTGGGAGCTCAATCGCGACGACGCGATCAAACGTCTGACCGCGGCGTACGGTGCCGACGCGGGCGAGGAGATCGGGGCATTGCTCCCCGTCTGATGCCGATCTCGCCGCCCCGAGCCATCGGGGCGGCGAGGTGACCTCGATCAGACGTTGACCGGGTACTCCGGTTCGGCGATCTGCGGCACGATGCGTTTTTCCACGAAGATCCCGTGCCACACCATGAAGATCAGCAGGGTCCACAGTCGACGGCTGTGATCGGACCGGCCGGCGCGGTGGTCGTCGAGCATTGCAACGACGGCTGCCTTGTTCAGCAGGTGATCGGTCTGCGAATCGGCGATCTGCTGGTGCGCCCAGTCGAAGAGTTCCGTGCCGCGGAGCCAATGGCGCAGTGGCACCGGGAATCCCAGCTTGGCACGGTGCAGGACATGACCGGGAACGATTCCCTCGAGCGCCTGACGCAGAGCGTACTTGGTGGTGCTCTTGGTGATCTTCTGCTCGAGTGGGAGCTTTTCGGCAACCTTGTAGACCTCGGAGTCCAGGAACGGGACTCGCAGCTCGAGTGAGTTCGCCATGGTGATCTTGTCGGCCTTGACCAGAATGTCGCCACGCAACCAGGTGAACAGATCCAGATGCTGCATACGAGCCACCGGATCCCATCCCTGCGACTGTGCGTAGATCGGGGCGGTGACGTCCTGATGGGTCCATTCGGACCGGAACTCGCGCAACACCGAGCGCAACTGCGCGTCGTTGAAACTGCGAGCGTTGCCGTAGTACCGCTCTTCGAGGGTCATCGATCCGCGGTTGAGCAGGCTCTTGCCGCGCGTGCCCTCCGGGATTCGCTCGGACAACGAGCCGGCCGCTCGTCGAAGGAAGGCGGGCAGCGACTCGAACGGCTTCAACGACAGCGGTTCGCGGTAGATGGTGTATCCGCCGAACAATTCGTCCGCACCTTCACCGGACAGCACGACCTTCACGTGCTTGCGTGCTTCCTTGGCGACGAAGTACAGCGGCACCAAGGCGGGGTCGGCCACAGGATCGTCCAGATACCAGACGATCTCGGGAATGGATGCCGCAAATTCTTCGGGCCCCACGACCTTCACGATGTGCTTCGCTCCGATGGCGGCCGCGGACTCCGCCGCCACGTCGACCTCGGAGTAGCCCTCGCGCTCGAATCCGGTGGTGAACGTGATCAGGTCGGGATTGTGGCGAATCGCCAGAGCTGCGATGGCCGTCGAATCGATGCCGCCGGACAGGAACGAGCCGACGGTGACGTCGGCGCGCATGTGTTTGGCCACCGAATCTTCGAGTGCCTCGGCGATTTCCTGGTACCGCGCCTTCTCGGTGCCCGGCGTGAACGGCTGCACCGGGAACTTCGGTGTGAAGTAGCGGGTGATCTTCGGCGTCGTACCGGGGGACAGGGTGGCGTAGCAACCGGACTCGAGCCGCCGAACGCCTGCGTGCAGGGTCTCGGGCTCGGGGACGTACTGCAGAACGGTGTAGTGCTCGATGGCGCGCGGGTCGAGATCGGTGTCGACACCGAGCAACTCCATCAGCTCGAGCACGCTCTTCTTCTCACTACCGAACGCGGTGCCACCCGGACCGGTGGCCAGGAACAGCGGCTTGATGCCGAACGGATCGCGAGCGACGAACATCTCACGGGTCTCGGTGTCCCAGACGGCGAATGCGAACATGCCCCGAAGCCGCTCCACAGCGGCAGCACCCCAGTAGTGAAACGCTGCGACGATGGACTCGCTGTCGCCCTCGGTGCTGAACTCGGCACCGTGGTCGCGTGCCAGTTCTGCGCGCAGTTCCAGATAGTTGTAGATCTCGCCGTTGAAGACGAGCGCATACCGGTTCGGCGACTCCGGCGGACCCCAACGCATCGGCTGATGCGAGTGTTCGATATCGATGAAGGACAACCGATTGAAGCCAAAGACGACGTCGTCGTCGTGCCAGGTGCCACCGGGCTCGTCCGGGCCGCGGTGTCGCATGCAATGGGTCGCCGAAGCGACGAGTTCGACTCCGGCGGCGGTCGTTCCGTGAGACGTGAGTACTCCGAGCAGTCCACACACGGCGTCTGCTACCTCTTCTCGCAGTTGGGGACAGTGCAGGGGTCCTGGTCTCCGCGAGCGTCGTCAGCGGGACTGTAGATCAGGATCCGAGTATGCCGCAGACACGCTCGGACGTAGGTAACGACCCAAGGGTGGTTCTCCTCCGGCTTTGGTCTACGCTGCGTAGTACTCGGGCATCTCCATGTGGAAGCCCTTATTCTTCAGTGGTGGGCAATCAGGAAGGCGTGAACGTGGCGCAGAGTCGGATCCTTCGGCGAGCGGGGCTGACAGCATTTCTCGGTGTAGCCGCGTTGATGCTGTCGGGCTGTTCCATCAGCAGCGACAACGTACTCAATTTCGGTTTCGCCTCGGGCGTCACCCCTCAGGGGCGACGCATCGGCGACCTGTGGACGTGGTCGGTCATTGCAGCCCTGGTCATGGGCATCATCGTGTGGGTTCTCATCTTCTGGGTGGTGCTGTTCCATCGTAAGAAGAAGAGCTCACCGGAGTTCCCTCGCCAGACGGCGTACAACGTTCCGCTCGAGCTGTTCTACACGGCGGTTCCGTTCGTGATCATCGCGGTGCTGTTCTACTTCACGGTCGTGGTGCAGAACTACGTCGACGAGAAGCAGGCAGATCCCGATGTCCAGGTGGATGTCACCGCTTACCAGTGGAACTGGAAGTTCGGATACCGGACCATCGACCTCAAGGACGGTGCCGCCAAGTACGAGGGCACCGACGAGGAAGAGCAGGCTGCAGCCGAGGCCGCGGCAACCCCGGGCGAAGGTGCCGAGGGCAGCGAGGACGGCGAATTCGTTCCGGGACCGATCAACGGTGCTTCCACGCAGGATCTGTCGTACCTGCACTACAACAAGATCGAAACGGTCGGATCCAGCGACGAGATCCCGGTTCTGGTTCTGCCGACCGGCAAGCGCATCGAGTTCGTGCTCGCGTCCTCGGACGTCATCCACGGATTCTGGGTTCCGGAATTCCTGTTCAAGCGCGACGTCCTCCCGAACCCCGAGGAGAACCACTCCGACAACGTCTTCCAGATCAGCGAGATCGAACGCGAAGGCTCCTTCGTCGGACGGTGCACCGAGATGTGCGGCACTTTCCACTCGATGATGAACTTCGAGGTTCGTGCAGTGTCTCCGGAGCGGTTCGAGCAGTACATCGAGCTGCGCAAGCCCCTGTCCGAGGGCGGAGATGCACTGACCAATGCGCAGGCACTCGAAGCCATCGGCGAAAGCCCCCTCGCAACGAGCACCTCGCCGTTCTCTACCGACCGCACCCTCCGAACAGCCGCTGTCGCTGAAGGCAACTGACCAAGGAAGCATGCTGATATGAAAATCGAAGCCAAGATCTTCGAAATCCTCACTGTCTTCTTCCTCCTGGTCGGCATCGTGTACACGTTGTTCACGGGCCTGAGCCGCACAGGAGTGGAGTGGGCCGGAGTCACCGCGATCTTCCTGTCGGTGGGTCTGACGCTGATCATCGGCACCTACTTCAGGTTCGTCGCCCGACGCCTCGATACGCGCCCGGAAGACTTCGACGACGCCGAGGTGAGCGACGGTGCAGGCGACCTGGGCTTCTTCAGCCCCGGCAGCTTCTGGCCGATCGTGCTGGCAGCCTTTGCAGCCGTCACTGCCATCGGCTTTGCCTTCTTCCAGCCGTGGCTCATCGCTCTGGGCGTCTTCTGTGTCATCGCCGCGGCCGCAGGTTTGGTCTTCGAGTACCACGTAGGTGCCGAGCGCCACTGACTCCACCAGCTCCACCCGACAAGGGCCCTGGTCGTTCTCACGAACGATCAGGGCCCTTGTCTGTTGTACACGCACAGGCCGGTCCGGATGCTCGGCTCACGGCGGCTGTGACGTCGACGGAGCTATGAACTCGGGAGGTGTAAGCGGGAGGTGCACCACAGGGGACAGTCAGGAGACGTCGGCCTCCGAGTGGGTCCGACCGGAACAGGACGTCGAATCGGCAAGCGAGTCGAGGGAGATGTCCAGCGCACCGCACAATGCGGCGACGGTGAAGAACGCCGGCGTCGGAATCCGGCCGGTCTCGATCTTCCTCAGAGTTTCGACCGAGATGCCGGCCTTGTCGGCAACCTCGGTCATGGTTCGGCCACCACGGGCAAGACGGAGCGCAGAGCCTAGCCTGGCACCTCGGGCGAGTTCGCCGGGGGTGAGGGGAATGCGGACCATGAGACCGATAGTAATACCGGTTCGTCGAGAACCCGCGCGCCGAGATCGGCCGATACAGCGAGTGGGTCGTCCGCCGGTGGGGGAGGGGAGGGCCGCCCGGGACTCTCGCGGATCCTCAGCCGTCGTGCTCAGGACAGCGAGCCCCGGCTGTGGGTCCGGATGGTGTCGGCAGACAAGAAAAAAGGGCGACACCGTTGCCGGTGTCGCCCTCTTTCGGACTCTGTCAGATGTCAGTGTTCTCTGTCGTTGTCACTTCGACCCGAAGCAATAGCAGCGTCCTCGTCCGCATGGAGTCCATTGCCGTTGCCGTTCGCGTGGCCATTGCCATTGGCATGGCCGTTCGAGTGGCCGTTGCCGTTCGAGTGACCGTTCCCGTTCGAGTGGCCGTTGCCGTGAATGCCCGCCTGGTAGTTGCGGAGCATCGTGAGCTGCTCGTGTTCACCCTTGTGCAGGGCATCTTCGAGAGCCTTGCTCTGTGCCACCGGATCCGGACTGAACAGCGATCCCGAGCCAGGCTTTCCGGCCGAGCCGAGCTTGTTCATCTTCTTCGGTACGGGTGCGCCCTGGTAGTCGAGGGGGATCGGGTGTCCGTGATCGTCGACCGGTCCGAGCGGCTGGTGGATTTCCACGTACTGGCCGTGCGGGAGGCGCTTGATGATTCCGGTTTCGATGCCGTGCTCGAGAACTGCCCGGTCACTGCGCTGCAATCCGATGCAGAATCGGTACGCGATGAAGTAGGCGAGCGGAGGCATGGTGAGAATTCCGATACGACCGATCCACGTCATCGCGTTGAGCGAGATGTCGAACTTGTACGCGATGAGGTCGTTGATGCACGAGAGCGTGAGGATCACGTAGAAGGTGAGAGCCATCGCGCCGATCGCGGTACGCACCGGAACGTCGCGGGGACGCTGCAACAGGTTGTGATGCGCAGTGTCTCCGGTGAGACGCTTCTCGATCCAGGGGTAGGCGATCATCACGGAGAAGACGAGACCCATGATCACTGCCACCCAGAACACTGCCGGGATGGTGTAGCGCCCAGCGATGTATATCTCCCAGGCAGGCCACAGACGGGCCATGCCGTCGGTCCACATCAGGTAGAAGTCGGGCTGCACACCGGCCGACACTTGCGACGGGTTGTACGGTCCGAGATTCCAGATCGGGTTGATCTGGAGCAGTCCGCCCATTGCTGCCAGGATGCCGAAGGTGACGGCGAAGAAGGCACCGGACTTGACTGCGAAGACCGGGAGAATACGAACGCCGACGACGTTCTGTTCCGTGCGGCCCGGTCCGGGGAACTGGGTGTGCTTCTGGTACCAGACCAGAGCCAAGTGGGCCGCGATCAGGGCCAGGATGATTGCCGGCAGCAGAAGAACGTGAGCGACGTACAGGCGCGGGATGATGATCGTGCCGGGGAAGTCGCCGTCGAAGATGAGCCAGTGCATCCACGTACCGATGATCGGGATGCTCATCGTGATGCCACCCAGTGCGGCGCGGAGGCCGGTGCCGGAGAGCAGATCGTCGGGCAGCGAGTAGCCGAAGAAGCCCTCGAACATCGCGAGGATGAGCAACAGGCAGCCGATGACCCAGTTGGCCTCACGCGGGCGACGGAACGCGCCGGTGAAGAAGATGCGCATCATGTGCACGATGATCGAGGCGGCGAACATCAGAGCCGCCCAGTGGTGAATCTGTCGCATGAACAGACCGCCGCGAACCTCGAACGTGATGTCGAGAGCCGTTGCGTACGCCCTGGACATCGTCACACCGTTGAGCGGGGTGTACGCACCGTCGTACACGACCTCGCTGAGCGAGGGGTCGAAGAACAGGGTGAGGAACACGCCCGAGATCAGCAAGATCACGAAGCTGTACAGCGCGATCTCACCGAGCAGGAAGGACCAGTGGGTGGGGAACACCTTGTTGATCTGGCGCCGTAGCCCAGGTGCCAGGTGATAGCGACTGTCTACGCCGTCGGCCTGCTTGGCGGCGAGGTTTTGCAATGTACTCATGAGTCACGCTCCGGACGACGTTCCCAGAAGGCGGGTCCCAGTGCTTCGGTGAAGTCTCCCGAAGCGACGAGGAATCCCTCTTCGTTGACAGTGATGGGAAGTTGGGGCAGCGCACGCGCAGCCGGTCCGAAGATCGGCTTGCCGTACTCGAGCGCGTTGAACTGCGACTGGTGGCAAGGGCAGAGAATTCGGTTGGTCTGCTGCTCGTACAACGATGTCGGGCAACCCAGGTGCGTGCAGATCTTGGAGTAGGCGAAGTAATCGCCGTAGTTGAAGCTTTCTTGACCCTTGCGCTTGACGACGTTGCTGGCGGCGTCCGGGCGAAGGCGGATGAGCATGACCGAGTTGCGAACACCACGCAGGGATACGAGCAGGTCGTGCTCGCTCTCGCGATCCGCTTCGCGGAACGGGAAGACGGTCTCCATGGCACCAGCGTCCAAGTCCTCGGGCCGAACGAGAACGACATCTTCCGGTCGCCCGGTGTCTCGTCGGAGGTAGATGGTCTCTCCATCGTAGCGAGGAGTCCAGCCGGATACCCACAACGGCGAATCTTCGCCCTTCGCCCACGGGTTCTTGATCAGGCCGCCCAGGGGGAGAAGCGCCATCACACCGAGTGCGCCACCACCGAAGACCAGCGACCGCTTGATCACCTTGCGACGACCGATGGTCGACGTGTCGAGGGAGTCACCCAGCTCCGCCACGAGCGTCTTGCGGTCCGTCTCCGACGAACCGCCGTCGTGACGGTCCTGGATGGAGACCTCTTCGGGGATGAACTTCTTGGTGAACTGCACCGCGCCGACACCGACCGCGAGGATCGCCAGACCCATCGTTGCGCCGATGAGCGGGGTGTAGAGCGAGTAGGCAATGTAGTTCTCTTCGCCGATACCGGCGTACTGCCACGGCCAGAACAGGTAGATACCGATGAACGCGACCGCAGCGAGACCGGCGATCGAGAACCAGATGGCGACGCTGCGCTCGGCGCGCTTCTCGGCGCGGGTACCTTCCACTGCCCAACGGTTGCGGCGGAAAGCGACGTCGACACCGTCGAGGTTGGTGCCCAGTTTGACCAGGTCGTCGCGGCTGAGCGCGGCGAGTTCCTCGTCGGTGTACTTCTTGTCCGCGTTCACGCCTTCGGCACCGGGCGCATCCTTGCGTCCGGATTCGTCGTTGTTCGCGTCCTTACGGCCGGAATCGCCGTCGGTCATGATCTAGCTCCGATCCACAAAGTTGCTCCGACGACGGCGATGATGCCGACCGTCCAGATAGCGATCATCTCGGTACCGGGACCGAAGCCGCCGATGCTCCATCCGCCTGCGGGCAGCGTCTCGGTGGACGACTTGATGTAGGCGATGATGTCGGACTTCTCTTCCAGCGTCAGCTGGCGATCGGAGAACTTCGGCATGTTCTGAGGACCCGTGACCATCGCGGTGTAGATCTCCTGCTCGTTCGCGGGTCCGAGCGGGGGTGCGAACTTACCCGAGGAGAGAGCTCCGCCGAGGCCCGTGAAGTTGTGGCAGGAGGCGCAGTTGAGTCGGAACAACTCGCTTCCGCGTCCGATGTCGTCGCCGCGCAGTGACTCCTGAGCGATCTCGCCGTTCTCGTCGAGGATGACCGTCGGTCCGCCACCGTTGGCCTGGATGTAGGCACCCAGCGCATCGATCTGCTTGTCGTTGAACTTCGGCGGCTTGCGCAGCGCCTGCGCCTCGTTGCGGACGGCAGGCATGCGGCCGCTCGACACCTGGAAGTAGACAGCCGCTTCGCCGACGCCGATGAGGCTCGGTCCGCGATCCTGAACACCCTGCAGGTTGGCTCCGTGGCACGTGACGCAGGACGTGTCGTAGAGCTGCTTGCCCTCGCGGATCAGCGCTGCCGAATCGGTATCGGCGGTTGCGACCTGCGGAGCCGGCGTCAGAGCCGAGGCGAGGAATCCTGCGCTCAGAAGGCCCATCATCAGAACGAGCGCACCGGTGATGCGTCGGCGCGTCTTACGCTGCCGTCTCGTCTTGGAGGCGGCGTTGTCGTCGGATGCTGCTGGGGGAGATGAACTCATCTTCTATCCCTTGTCGTGTCGGGACGGACCGAACGTCGGGGGCTGAATCCGTTCGCTCGTTATCTTTGGCGTGCTGACTGTCACTAGCGGATGAAGTAGATCGTTGCGAAGAGGGCAATCCAGACGATGTCGACGAAGTGCCAGTAGTACGAAACGACGATGGCGGCGGTGGCCTGTGCTGGCGTGAACTTGCTGACCAACGTCCTGGTGATCAGGAAGACGAAGGCGATGAGTCCGCCGATCACGTGCAGTCCGTGGAAGCCGGTCGTGATGTAGAAGACCGAGCCGTACACGCTGCTCGAGATCGTCGTGCCCTCGTGCACCAGGTGGTAGTACTCGTACGCCTGGCCGGCCACGAAGAACGTGCCCATCATCAGAGTGATGATGTACCAGCGGCGGAGTCCGAAGACGTCACCTCGCTCGGCGGCGAACACACCCAGCTGGCAGGTGAACGACGATGCGATCAGCACCGCGGTCACCGGCACAGCGAGAGCGAGGTTCAGCTCCGTCGGCTCGGGCGGCCAAATTCCATTCGCCTGGGCGCGTGCGACGAAGTACATCGCAAACAGTCCGGCGAAGAACATGAGTTCACTCGACAGCCACACGATCGTGCCGACGCTGACCATATTGGGACGGTTCAGCGAGTGCACGCGTTGGGTGATTGCCGATCCTTGAGTCCCTACAGCGCTCGTCACAAAGAGAAGTATGACCCGTCGTAGTACGGAAGGCATATCCGGGTCCGCTCTTGGCGCGTCGTGTCGGAACGAATCCGGGTCCGTCCTTGTTCCCGTGCTGGTGAGAGCCCCTGTACGGGCCGGTAGGGTCCAGTCGTGCAAGGCTGGCCTCATGGCAAAGCGCACCGAGGGTGGATGGTTTCGGAGACTGTTCTCGCGATCGACGGCAGAACCTCTGGACCCCACCCGTGACGACCTCGTGACAGTGGCGAGTTGCTTCGACGATGCACAGGCGTGTTCGGCCGTGCTCGACGAAGCAGCGAGGACCCAGCCGGTGTGGACGGAATCGGCGGACGTGGTGCTCCGGCATCATCTGGTGTTGCCCTCGCACCAAGTCGAGGACGCTGCGGCGGTCGCGGCTCAGGACGGCTACGAGGTGGGACCGGTCGTCGATCTACCGGAGAGCTCCGGTTACCGCCCTCGGGTCGACGACGGCGTGCCTCTGGTACTGCAACGTGTTCAGGTGCTCGATGCCTTGCACTGCTCACAGGAGCGTTCTCGCATGGCCGGGCTCGCCCAGCGACGAGGGGGAGCGGTACTCGGGTGGGACGCACTGCAGCCTGCGCAGCCCGGGGCAGCCTCTGGCTAAGCTTCCACCGCACCGTACGGGCATCGACGGCAGAAGGGCACGGCACAACCACCATGACCGCACCGACCAGTGACGAGCAGCCGCGAACGTGGCGTCGAATTCTCGGAGCGTTGACCACGTACTCCGACCTGTCGAGCGCCGACACCGGTTGGGTGATGGACGAGATCATGTCCGACAACGCCACAGCCGCGCAGATCGCCGCCTTCGGGGTGGCGCTGAAGATGAAGGGCCCGACGCCTGCGGAACTGGAAGGTCTCGCCGAGTCGATGCTCTCGCACGCCCTTCTCGTCGAGACCGACCGTGACGCCGTCGACGTCGTCGGAACCGGCGGTGACGGAGCCGACACCGTGAACATCTCCACGATGGCCGCGATCGTCGTCGCCGCCAGTGGTGTACGAGTGGTCAAACACGGCAACCGCGCAGCGTCGTCCAAGAGCGGAACGACCGATGTGCTCGAAGCGCTGGGAGTGCACGTGAACCTGGGCGCTGCCGGAGTCGCGTCGAGCGTCGAGCAGGTCGGTATCGGGTTCTGCTTCGCCCCGATCCATCACCCCGCGCTGCGTTTCTCCGGTCCCGCTCGCAAGGAGATCGGGATCCCGACGGCGTTCAATGTGCTGGGCCCGCTGACCAACCCCGGCCGCCCCCGCGCCGGACTGATCGGCTGCGCCTTCGAGAATCTTGTCCCCGTCGTCGCGGGCGTATTCGCCCAACGCGGCAGTTCGGTGCTCGTCGTGCGCGGTGACGACGGCCTCGACGAGATCACCCTGTCCACCACGACCACCGTGCACGTGGTGTCCGACGGGGCCGTCACGGTCGAGACGATCGACCCGGTCGACTACGGAATCGCCCGAGCGCCCATCGACGCACTCAGAGGCGGAGACGCAGAATTCAACGCGGCCGTGGCGCACCGAGTGTTCGCCGGTGAACACGGCCCCGTCCGCGACGCGGTACTGCTCAACGCTGCCGCAGCAATGGCAGCGCACCACGGCGTGTCCGACGACCTCCACGCCCGGATCGAAGCCGGATTGGTCACTGCCGCAAAGACAGTCGATTCAGGCGCGGCAGCACAGCTACTCGCCGACTGGGGTCGATGCACCACCGAACTCGCCGACTGACACCGAACGCGCCTATTCGCCTATCGAGAACCCCGCATCGACATCGGCACTCGAATAGGACTGGAACGCAATGTGAGTGGTGGTGCTGCGCACGCCCCGCACTCGATTGATGTGCTTGGTGATGACCTCTGCGATCGAAGCATGATCGCGAACCTTGACGATGGCGATCAAATCGACATCCCCAGCACACGAATAGACCTCCGACACCCCGTCGACATCGGCCACGGCCTGCGCCGCCTCCGGAATCAGATCGGCCTCGGCGTCGATCAAGACGATGGCATTGATCATCTGTGCTCCTCCCGCATCTCGAGCTCGGTGTCCGACGCGAGCTACCCCCAAACCCTAATGGCTGCCATATCCCGAGAGCCGTTCCGCAGGCTCCACTCCTGCCCCTAACGGTCGTTCCGCAGGCTCCACTCCTGCCCTCGCTGCTTCTCTCGCCGTCCGACACCACGACTCCCACGAACCCGCCGACCGTGCCGGGCTGCAGTACCCGCTGCTCGTGCGCACGATCCGGACTCCGTCCGTGCGCAACCACGCCGCGATCAGTCCCACTTCTTCCGGCGGCGCACCGCGAAGCGGCGTCGTATCGGGCAGCACCGTTTCGGCCGACGCGGTGATGGCATCGACCACAGGCATCGGATGCACTCCGCGCGGTGCGACGGCAGCGCCGGCCAGACGGCCGAAGCGCACCACGATCAACTCCCACCCGCCGTCGGCCGTTCGTTTCGCCGCAACGAGTTCGGCAATGGCGGCCACCGCCGCCGATCGGTGCATCCTGCGTAGTGCATCGACGGTGATCGCGATTCGATCACGCAGACGAGCGGCCGTCTCGAACAGCTCCTTGTCCGCGAGCTCGGCGACGCGGCGGCGCATGGAGTACAGCACGGCATCGTCCTGACCGCACACGAGCGCGAGAAACTGCCTCGGGGCATCCGAGTACTCGTCGGCGGTCAACGGGCCGCACAGTGCCGCAGGGCAGCCTCCGACGTCTGTTGCCGGGCACTGGTCGCCGTGTCGAACCGAGCGCGCGAGTCGGCGAGTGCAGGTTCGCAGGCGGCAGAACTCGGCGACGAGCGCAGCGGCCTCTGCGGCGTCGCCGCGAACCGAGAACGGTCCGAGACTGTTCGGTGTCGGTGTGCGGACGATCGACAGGCGGGGGAACGCCTCGTCGGTCAGGGTGATCCACCACCCCTTCCTGGGGAACTTCGAGCGGCGGTTGTACGGCGGGACGTGCGCCGAGAGCAGACGTAACTCGCGGACCCCGGCTTCGAGCGCGTGCGCACACTCGACGTGGTCGACGCGAGTCGCCAGTGCGACCATCTCCTTCATCCGGCCTCTCGTCTCCGAACCGGTGAAGTAGTTGCGCACACGCCGCTTGAGGTTGTTGGACGTACCGACGTACAGCACCTCGTCGGACGGGCCGCGGAACAGATAGACGCCGGGCGTACCGGGAAGGTGAGCAGCCAGCCCGCGTTTGGCGCGCTGGCCGGCCGACACTGCGGGTAGGTAGTCGACCAACTCGGCGTAGCTGTGAACCCCCTGATTGCCCACCCGTTCGATGAGTCCGTGCAGAACGTCGACGGTCGCTCGGGCGTCGTCGAGCGCGCGGTGGGTGGGCCTGGTACCGGATCGGAACAGTGTGGAGAGCGCCGACAGCTTCACCGAAGGTGCCTCGTCGCGCGTCAGAACTCGTCGAGCCAGCTTGACCGTGCACAGCACCTGGAACCGCGGCCATGCGATGTCGAGACGACTGGCGGCGGCTCTGAGGAATCCCGTGTCGAAGCCGGCGTTGTGCGCCACCAGCACCGAACCGCGTGCGAACTCGAGGAAACCGGGAAGAACCCGTTCGATGCGCGGCGCGCCGATGAGCATCGCCGATGTGATGCCGGTCAGTTCCACGATGTACGGCGGGATGGATCTGCCCGGGTCGATCAGGGTGGCGAATTCGCCGAGAATTTCGCCGCCTCGTACCTTGACCGCCCCGATTTCGGTGATGGCCTCGGTATCCGCGCTCCCGCCGGTGGTCTCGAGGTCGACGACGACGAACGTGGTCTCGTGCAGCGGGGTATCGAGTTCGTCGAACGTCAGCTGGATGGGCAGGCTCACCGCGACGACGTTAGGGCCGACCCCCGACAAGAACGTTCATGGTGCCGTCGAACGTCGCCGTGTCACGAAACCTGTCGGTGCCCGTCGCTATCTTTCGCTTCGTCGGCCGATTCGGCCGCCGGAAACCGCAAAGAGACAAGGATCACAATGATCATCGACTGCAGTGACTGCCTGGTCCGTGACATCGCCTGCGCGGACTGCGTCGTGACGGTGCTTCTGGGGGCTCCGGGGATGCCGTCGAGATCGGACGGCCGGTGGGTCGGGCCGCCGTCTCGTATCACGCTCGAGCAGGAAGAACTCGGTGCCATGGGTGTGCTCGCCGATGTCGGCCTCGTGCCCGCACTCAAGCTCGTTGTGAACGATGACGACACCGCCGAGGTTCCTTTGTTATCGACTCGTGACACACCGGGGGATCAGCGCGCCGGCTAGTGAGAATCGAGCCGAATCCGCTCGCCTCGGCGAGTTGGGGTCGACACGGGGGTATGCCATTTCGTAACCTTCCTGAGACCTTGCGGAGTCTCGCCAGTCCAAACCGGAGTGGCGTCGCAAGTCACCGCCTAATCGTTCACTCGCGAGAGTGTTCGTACCGGGAACCCGATATCTACTGGGGTGAATCCCGCTGAGCCACCACACGGTGGCCGGTGGGTAGGGCTGCTCTTCCCAGCCCGAACCCGTCAGCTAACTCGGTCGGCGGACGATAGGAAGAAACGGAGCACCATCTTTCGTGGCGTCACAACTTTCCAACCGATCATTGCGGCGAGTCCTCGTAGCCGGAGCGCTCACTGCAGGCGTGGTCATCCTTCCCGCTGCACCCGCAATGGCGGCCCCCCTCACCATTCCCGGCGTCGGAACCTTCGAGATTCCTGACATCCCGGGCCTCCCTCCCCTCAACATCCCGGGTGTGCCTGCACCGGGTGCGCCGTTGGCACCCCAGGTCACCCCGGCAGCAAAGGCCGTTCAGGCCGCTGAGTCCAAGATCGGAGCACCGTACGTGTACGGCGCTTCGGGTCCGGATTCGTTCGACTGCTCGGGCCTCGTCCAGTGGGCGTACAAGCAGGCCGGCATCAGCCTGCCCCGTACCAGCTACGACCAGGCGGCCGCGGGCACTCCGGTCTCGCGCGACAGCCTGGTTCCCGGCGACGTCGTGTCGTTCTACGGCGGCTCGCACTCGGGTATCTACGTCGGCAACGGCAATGTCGTGCATGCATCCACCTCCGGCGTGCCGGTCAAGGTTGCTCCGCTTGCCTCGATGCCGTTCGACGGTGCTCGCCGTTACTGATTCGAGCGAGCGACGTCCGCTGTGATCGACCGACAGGGTCGAGCCGTCCATCGGCTCGGCCCTGTCGTCGTATCCGGACACCGGCCGCGCGACACGCCGGTCCGGTGGACAGGGAAGCCCCTAGTTCGTAATCTGATCGAGACCTGGTCGATGTTTACTTTGTGACCTGTCACCTCGAATCCCCATCGATTTCGGGCCGTGTTCACGTCCGCGCCCGCAAGAACATGGGTATGGTTCGGTTTCGGTCCACTTTTCCAACCGTTGCCTCGCTCGAGGCAACACGTGTGAGGACGGAGAGTCGCTTTCCGTGGCCCTATCGAGATCTACCCGAGCGTTGCGGCTGGCCCGCAACTCGGTGGTTGCTGTCGCACTGACCGCGTGCATGGTCGTGGTCCCGATGACGACGGCGACCGCGCAGCCGGGATTCGACTCGGCGTCCGACGCGCAGACCGAACTCGCCGAGCTCTCTCGCCAGTCCGAGCAAACCAACGAAGCTCTGCACAACGCGCAGATCGATCTCGACGCCAAGAACCAGCAGCAACTCGACGCACAGGTCGCCGTCGACCGGAGTCGTGCCGCACTGGAGGCAGCGCAGGCGCAGTTGGCGCAGCTCAAACCGGCCATGGACAAGGTCGCCAACGTCAATTACCAGGGTGCGCGGACCAATCGACTGTTCGCCGTGATGGTCAGCGATTCGCCGCAACAGTTGCTCGACCAGATGTCTGCACTGGACGTGATCTCTGCCGATACCGCCGACCAGGTCGCTCGATTCAAGCAGGCGAGCTCGGATGCCGTGACGGCCGAGCAGGCCGCAACGACGGCCGCCGACCAGGCACGTGTCGCGGCCGAACAGGCCAAGGCCGTCAGCGACGACCTTCAGGCCAGGCAGAGTGAGCTGCAGGGTCAGGTAGCCGAGGTCATGGCTGCCTACAGTGCGCTCTCGTCCTCGGAGCAGTTGGCTCTGGCCGGATCGGCCCTGCCCGAAGGATTCGATCCCACCACGATTCTGCAGAATCTGACGCCGGGATCGGGTGCCAGTGCGTTGCAGGCCGGCCTGACGCAGATCGGCAAGCCGTATGTCTGGGGCGGCACCGGTCCGGACGGCTTCGACTGCTCCGGTTTGGTCGTGTGGGCCTACAAGCAGGTGGGCAAGACATTGCCGCGGTCGAGTCAGGCGCAGGCAGCGGGCGGAACGCCGGTGGATCAGAAAGATCTGCAGCCGGGCGACGTCGTCCTGTTCTACCCGGACATCTCTCACGTCGGGATCTATGCCGGGAACGGCAACGTGCTGCATGCCTCCACCTTCGGTGTTCCTGTGAAGGTTCAGTCGATGGCATCGTTCCCGTACTACGGTGCGCGTCGATACTGAGGTGCGCCTCGACGATCGACGAACGCCTGCATGAGTGGCTCGAACCGGCGCTCCGGATTGCGTGTTCTCGCCCGATCGCTGCGAGTGCGGTTGCTCGCCGTCGTGCTCGTGGCCGCGGTGGCTGTCTCGGTCGGTCTTGTTCACCGATTCGACAGCACGTCCAGCGCAGGTACTGCCGACTCGACAGTCGAGGGAAACCCACCGACCTACGATCAGCAGCGTCGCGCCGAGGTGACCGTTCTCCTGGACCAGTGGGCCCGTGCGGTTCGCTCCGGCGATCTCGATGCACTGCGGGAGTCGATGGATCCTCTGGCCGCCCCCGACTTCGTGGAGGCGCAGGTGCGCCGGGCCGCAGTGGTGCCGGGCGTGCCCTTCTCCGAGTTCGACTACGAGTTGGGTGACGAGCCCGAAACTCCGGTGCCGCCGCAGATCGCCGAGGCGCTGGATTCGACCGACGTCTGGGCACCGGCGGTGTATCTGAAGTACGCGGTCGCCGGGCCGGACGCGTCGCCGACGCGTCGGCCGGTCTCATTGGTGGTAGCCGAGCGGGACGGTCGCTGGCGGCTGGTCGACGACGCGGACCTGACCGAATACCGACGCCACACCTGGCGTGGGCCGTGGGATTTCGGGCCCTTGAAGGTGCGCTCGGTGCCCACCGCAGCCGGGACATCGGTGGTCATGGGGCATCCGGACCGCGAGCAGTTCGTCGAGAGCCTGGCCGCCGAACTTCCGTCGGCAACCGCGGCCGTCACCGACTTCTGGGGGGACGATTGGGCGCGCGACGGGCTGGTGTTCGTCGCGTCCTCCGCGGAGGAGTTCGCCGAACTGACGGGGTCCGCGCCGTCCACCGAGGTGGCCGCAGTGACGGTGTCCGACGCGGTGGTGGGCGACGGCTCCCGTCCGACGGGTCAGCGTGTGGTGTTCGGTCCCGACGCCGCGACGCGGTTGACGCCCTTCACCGTGCGCTCGGTTCTGCGCCACGAGTTGACCCACGTGGCGGCGAGGGCGAAGACGTCCGACGGTACCGAGTTGTGGGTGTCGGAAGGGTTCGCCGACTATTCCGGGTATCGAAATTCCGGTGCCGAGTTCGTGCAACTCGCCCCCACTCTCGCGGCGATCGTGGCGGCGGGCGGGCCACCGACGGTGCTGCCGAAGAACGAGGACTTCGGTGCAGGCGGGGCCAGATCGAGTGTGGCCTACGAATCGGCGTGGTCGGTGTTCGCATTCGTGGCCGACAGATTCGGGGAGTCGAGGCTGCGCACCCTGTACGAGTCGCTCGCCTCCGACAGCTCCACCGATTCTGTCTTCGCGTCGGTGTTGGGAACGAGCCGCGCACAGTTCGTCGCCTCGTGGGGCGACTGGGTGGCTCGCCAGGCCGGCTGAGACGGGGCGCTACGGTTGTCGCCATGCGTCGTACTCTGCTCGTGACGAACGACTTTCCTCCTCGCCCGGGTGGTATTCAGTCCTATCTCCACAGCTTCGCCTCGCAACTGCCGGCCGACGAGCTGGTGGTGTACGCACCGCGGTGGCGGGGCGACTCGCACGAGAAGTTCGATGCCGCGCAGCCTTTCGAGGTGATCAGGCATCCGACGACCCTGATGTTGCCGACTCCGCTCGTCGCGCGTCGCGCAGCTCGAATCCTGAAGTCCCGAGGCTGCGATTCCGTGTGGTTCGGTGCGTCGGCTCCGTTGGCGGTGATGTCGTCGTACCTGCGCAAGGCCGGGGCCGATCGCATCGTGGCCAGTACGCACGGTCACGAGGTCGGTTGGTCGATGGTGCCGGGAGGGCGTGCGACGCTGCGCACGATCGGCGAGAACACCGACGTGGTGACCTACGTCAGCAAGTACACCCGGGGGCGCTTCAGCTCGGCGTTCGGGCGGACTGCCGCCCTCGAACACCTACCGCCCGGTGTCGACACCGATCGCTTCGTGCCCGACGACGCGGCGCGAGCGGAACTTCGCGCGCGCTACGGCCTCGGTGATCGCCCCACCATTCTGTGCCTGTCCCGGCTCGTTCCGCGCAAAGGGCAGGATTTCCTGATCCGCGCGCTTCCGGGGATCCGCCGGGCCGTCGACGGAGCGGTCCTGGTCATCGTCGGCGGCGGACCCTACGAGAAGACCCTGCGCGAGCTCGTTCGATCCACCGGAATGGAGCAACACGTGGTGTTCACCGGCACCGTACCGTCGGCGGAGCTCGCCGCCCACCACACCATCGCCGACGTGTTCGCGATGCCGAGCCGCACCCGAGGTGCCGGTCTCGATGTCGAAGGTCTCGGCATCGTCTACCTCGAAGCGTCGTCCTGCGGCGTACCGGTCGTCGCGGGCATGTCCGGGGGTGCGCCGGAAGCGGTGCAGCACAACAAGACCGGTGTCGTCGTCGACGGGACGTCGATCTCGGAGATCACGGACGCGATCGTGCGAATCCTGTCCGATCGCACGCTGGCCACGCAGATGGGCAATGCCGGCCGCGCGTGGGTGGACGCGGAATGGCGCTGGGACGTGCTGACCGAGAAGCTGCGGTCGCTGATCTGACGCGCGTCATCGCGATGCGGTGCACCTACCGGGCGTAGATCGATTCGATCTCGTCGGCGTAGGCGGCGGTGATGACGTTGCGCTTGAGCTTCATGGTGGGAGTCAGCTCACCGCTCTCCTCCGAGAAGTCGTGGGGGAGGAGTCGATACTTCTTGATCGACTCCGCATGTGAGACGGACTTGTTCGCGTCGGCAACGGCGGCGTCGATCTCCGCGACGAGTTCGGGGTCGGTCTGCAGATCGGCTGCGGTGGCGTCGGCGGCCTTGCCGTGGGAGGACTTCCAGCGATCGAACGCATCCGGATCGAGGGTGATGAGCGCACCGATGAAGGGCTTCTGATCGCCGACGACGACGGCCTGGCTGATCAGCGCACCCGCCCGCAATTGGTCTTCCAGTCCGGCCGGTGAGACGTTCTTGCCTCCGGCGGTGACGATCAGTTCCTTCTTTCGACCCGAGATCGTGATGTACCCGTCTTCGTCGACCGAACCGAGGTCTCCGGTGCGGAACCAGCCGTCGTCCAGCGACTCGGCGGTCGCGACCTCGTTGCGCCAGTAGCCGTCGAACACGACCGGTCCGCGGAGTTGGATCTCGCCGTCCTCGGCGATGCGTACGGTGTTGCCGGGCAGTGGACGCCCGACGCTGCCGACGCGTTGGAAGCCGATGGTGTTGACCGCGAACGCCGCGGTGGTTTCGGTCAGGCCGTAGCCCTCGTAGATCGTCACGCCGATGCCTCGGTAGAAGTGGCCGAGACGGGAACCGAGGGGCGCTCCGCCGGAGATCGCGAGTTCGCACTTACCGCCGAGCGCTGCCCGCAGTTTGCCGTAGACCAACTTGTCGAACACGGTGTGCTTGGCGCGCAACACGATTCCCGGTCCACCGGTGTCCTGCGCCTCACTCCACGCCACTGCACATTCGGTGGCCAGGTCGAAGATCTTGCCTTTGCCGTCGGCGTGCGCCTTCTGTTTGGCGGTGTTGAAGACCTTCTCGAACACTCGAGGCACCGAGAGGATGAAGTCCGGTTGGAACGTGCCGAACGTCGCGACGAGGTTCGGGATGTCGTTGGTGTGGCCGAGCGTGACTCCGGCATCGAACGACGCGATGCTCACTGCGCGGGCGAGGACATGCGCGAGCGGCAGGAACATCAGGGTGCTGCGGCCCTGCCTCATCAGTGATTTCAGCGAGGTCTCGCGAATGCCGAGTGATTCGGCGAGCAGATTGGCATGGGTCAGTTGGACGCCCTTGGGACGACCGGTGGTTCCGGAGGTGTAGATCAATGTGGCCGGGTCGGACGAGGCGAGTGTCGAAACACGTTGATGTACCTGATCTTCGGTGATCTCGGATCCGCCGTCGGTCAGGGCCTGCACGGCGTCGGAGCCGGCGGAGTTCTCGATCACGAACGTCTGCCGCACCGACGGCGCAGCTGCCACAACGGTTTTCGTTTCCCGCACGTGTGCGTCGTTCTCGAGTATCAGCAGGACGGGCTCGGCGTCTTCGAGGATCCATTCCACCTGCCCGGCGGAGGAGGTCTCGTAGATCGGCACCGTGACACCGCCTGCGGCCCAGATCGCGTAGTCGAGAACCGACCACTCGAATCGCGTCGACGACATCAGGGCGACGCGATCGCCCTGCTCGATGCCAGCGGCGATGAGGCCCTGTGCCACTCCGACCACCAGTTGTTCGAACTCGGCGGCGGTGACGTCGAGCCACTGCCCATCGACCTGGCGGCGGAACACTGTCGCGTCCGGTGAGTTACGGGCGCGGACGAAGACGGTGTCGACAGCCGAGTCGGTGTCCGCGATGTCGTATTTTGCGGCGACGGTGAACTCGCGCACGGGATTACCTCCGGATAGAACGGGGAGAACGAAAGTCGATAGCTCGGCTTCACAGATACTCTAGACCCGGGCTCGCGGCATCGAAATGCGCCCGGAGTGGAGCCCGCAGGAACGACCCGGAAAGAGGCGAGTGGAGCCCGCAGGAACGTCCCGAGAACAGGGGAGTGGAGCCCGCAGGAACGACCCGGAAAGAGGGGAGTGGAGCCTGCAGGAACGACCAGGGAAGAGGGGACGCGCACGGCCGGGGAACCGATGTGTGAAGCTCTGTCGATGAGCAGTATTCAAGTTGCGGATCAGACGTTCGTGGCCGCCTCGGGCGAGCGGGTTGCGCATGCGTTCGCATCGCCCGCTCGGTGGCGTCGATGGTGGCCGGATCTGAACCTGACCATCACCGAGGACCGGGGCGAGAAGGGGATCCGCTGGGCGGTGCGTGGTGGTGTGGTCGGAACGATGGAACTGTGGCTCGAGCCTGCGCTCGACGGTGTGATCGTGCATTACTTCCTGCATGCCGAACCTGCCGCAGGCACCGACGTCGCGGCGCACCAGCATGCCCGTCGGGTGGCCGGACGCGCGATGACGTTCGAGCTCAAACGAGAGCTCGAGGCCGGTCGGTCTGCAGGTGAGGCACCCCACCACGTAGCGTCGACTTCGGCTCGTGAATGAACCGCGCGGTACGGTCGGCCGGTTCGCGTTGTGCGGCGGCGGATCGATCGTGTGAGATAGGCCTGCGCGAGTTCGACGGCACCGAAGCGAACCGAGCTGATCGAAGTACCCGAGCTGATCGAAGTACCCGAGAGGAAGCGGACCAGTAGTCATGGCGGAGAAAACCCAGAGGTCGATCGTCGTCGAAGCCCCACCGAGTCGGGTCATGGACGTCATCGCCGATTTCGACGCGTACCCCACGTGGGTGTCGGCCGCGAAATCCGTCGAGGTCCTCGAGGTCGACGAGGACGGCCGTGGCAAGCGCGTCAAGTTCGTGCTCGATGCGGGAATGGTCAAGGACACCTACGAACTCGAGTACGACTGGGCGGCGGACGGCAGTTCGGTCTCGTGGAATCTCGTGTCCGGTGAGATGCAGAAGTCTCAGAACGGCTCGTACACGTTGAAGGAGACCGGCGGCGGCACCGACGTGACGTACGAGCTCACCGTCGATCTGAACATCCCGATGATCGGTCTGTTCAAGCGCAAAGCAGAAAAGGTCATCACCGACACCGCGCTCAAGGAATTGAAGAAGAGGGTCGAAGGCTGACCGACGCTCGCACCGAAGCCCGCACCACGGTGTTGCTGTTCCTCGGCAAAGGTGGCGCGGGTAAGACGACGTTGGCGGCTGCGTCGGGTCTGCGACTGGCTCAGGCCGGTGAACGAGTGCTGATCGCCTCCGTCGACCAGGCGCACTCGCTCGCCGACGCATTCGCGGGGGACGCAGAGGCCGAGGATTCGTCCGGTGTTCGTTCGATCGCTCCTGGTCTCGACATCGTCGAAATCGATACGTTGGCGTTGCTCGAAGCGCGGTACCGGGGGCTGGGCTCGCTGATGGCCGTGGCGTCCGCGGGACACGAGCACGGGGTGAGTTTCGGGGCGATCGAACCGGAGGAGCTGCTCGGTCTTCCCGGAGTCGAAGAGCTGCTCGGCATGCACGAGATCGTCCGTCTCGCCGACGACTATCACTGGGACACAGTGATAGTCGACCTTCCCGCATCCGCGGATGCCCTGCGGATGCTGCAGCTGCCCGATACCGTCGCCGCGTACGTCGAGCGGATCTGGCCCCTGCATGCTCGGATGGTCTCGGGCACCGGCTCCGATGCACGTCTGACCCTCGTGGTGGCGATGATCGAGCGAATCCTCGCTCAGGTCGGCTCCGTCCGGTCCCTGATCACCGACTCCGCTCGTACCGGGGCGACCGTCGTCGTCACCGCCGAAAAGCTGTCGGTCGTCGACGCGGAAAGAACACTGTCGGCGGCTGCTCTGCTCGGCATCAGAATCGATCGTGTTCTGGTCAACAAGATCCTGCCGAAGCTCACCGCGTCGTCGATCGGTCTCGTGGGCGCTCACCCGGCGGTGTTCTGGTTCGAGAGGTGGCGGGCGACGCAGCTCGACGCGGTCGCCGAGCTGCGTCGACGCGTCGGTACGGTACCGATCGTGGAGGTGGAGCACGCTCCCGGTGAACCGGTAGGGTTGGGGCCCTTGCAAGATGTGGCCGATCGCCTCGAACCGGACTCCCTCGAACGGCGCGCGCCGGGCTGGGGTGAGCAGCCTTCGGTGGTGCTCGAGTCGGGTACCGGACTCGAATCCGTGTACGCGATGAGAATGCTGCTGCCGGTGGCGGATTCGACGACCTTGGGCTTGGGGCGAGTGGAGGACGACTTGATAGTCAGTGCCGACGGGAGGCGACGGCGCATCACATTGGCGTCGGTGCTGCGTCGGTGCATCGCCGACTCCGCCGAACTCGAAGGACCGTTCCTCGTTGTGCGTTTTCGCCCGAACCCCGACGTGTGGCCACTGTGACTTCGACGACCTCTACGACCCCGACGGCCGGGGTGATTCGATGACCTCGGACCATTCCGAGCTGGGGGCGGACCTGCTGGCCCTGGCGGACACCGTGCTGACGCGACTCGAGCCGATCCTGCGCCGGGTCGCCGAGACGCAGCAGGATCGTGACCAACAGGGATGCAGTTGGTGCCCGGTCTGCGCGCTCGCGGCCCTGGTGCGCGGTGAGCGCCACGATCTGGTCGAGCTCGTGGCCTCCGAGAGCGCCGTGGTGATCGCGCTGTTGCGTCGGTTGCTCGCAGATCACACGACCTCCGGGGCTCCACATTCTGCGACGCAGGCACCCACCGAGTCGCCGTCACCCGAGGCCGCGGCCGAATCCGGACCCGGCAGTGCCGGCATCCCCTCGGACCCGGCAAAGGTCGCGGACGTGTCGATCGACACGAAACTGCAGGATGCCCGCCCCGCGTCGTTCGTTCCGATTACCGTTCGAGTGAAGAATTCGCAGTCGGACGAGCGGGAGCGTCCGTGAGCGGAGCGACTCGGGTGCAGGCCGCGTGGGGGACGGCCGAGGAAGGCATGAACGAATGAAGCGGCACCACCAGCGATTGACGGTCGGCATCGACGTGGGCGGGACGAGCCTGCGCGCGTCCGTCGTCGACGAGGACGGTCAGGTACTCGACTCGACTGCCGCTCCTACCCCGCACACTGCTCGCGCCCTCGAACGCGGTCTCGACCGCGCCGTGCAGGAACTGGCCGGGCGACACGACATCGCGGCCGTAGGGCTCGCCGTCGCCGGGTTCGTCGACTCCGATCGCACGACGGTTCTCTTCGCCCCGCATCTGCCGTGGGTGAACACCCCCGTGGCGACGGAGATGAGCATGCGCATCGGTCTGCCGGTCCTGCTCGAGCACGACGCCAATTCTGCGGCTTGGGCCGAGTATCGCTTCGGTGCCGCGTCCGGTGGTCGCAACGTGGTGATGGTGGCCATCGGTACCGGCATCGGTGCTGCGCTGCTGATCGACGGCAGGATCTATCGGGGCAGCCACGGGGTGGCACCGGAACTCGGTCACATCCAGGTCGTGCCGGACGGCCGGGCATGCCCCTGCGGCAAGCGCGGCTGCTGGGAGCGGTACTGCAGCGGCACCGCTCTGGTGGACACGGCAGTCGAGTTACTGGCGGCGGACCCGGCGTCGTCGACAACCCTGGCACGCGAGGTGTTCCTCGACCCGGGGTCTCTGACCGGCCGCCGCATCGCCGGCGCTGCGCACGAGGGCGACTCCATCGCCCGCCGCACGATGGAAGACTTCGCGCAATGGCTCGGCGTCGGGCTCTCGATGGTCAGCGACGTGTACGACCCCGATCTGATCGTGTTGGCCGGTGGAGTGGCGACGTCGTCGAGTCAGTTCCTGGCCCGCGCGACCGACAAGTACGCCGAGCTGGTGACCGGTGCGGGGCATCGGCCTCTCGCGCGGATTCGCAGTACTCAACTCGGTGAGGCAGCGGGCATGATCGGGGCCGCGGAGTTGGCCCGTGCGCAGTTCGTCACCGGGGTTCGGTGACTGTTCTTCGCCCGCTTCCTGTGACCTCTGTCCCGGGTTCGGAGATGATGTGGCTGGTGTCATAAACCGTGGGTACAGTTCACTACGCGGCACGGTTCGAGGAGGCACGGCCGCAGTCGATTCGCTCCAGGGCGAGGCGGCACCAAACGATTTCCCGACCATCTTCAGGGAGCATGTCAATGTGGTACTGGCTGGTTAAGTACATTTTCGTCGGCCCCCTTCTCATCGCCCTGGGTCGGCCCACGATCGAGGGTGCGGAGAACATCCCGACGGAGGGTCCGGTCATTCTGGCCAGCAACCACAAGGCCGTTCTCGATTCCTTCTATCTCCCACTCAAGACGCCCAGGCGCATCACCTTCCTCGCCAAGAGCGAGTACTTCACCGGACCGGGTCTCAAGGGTGCGTTCCAGAAGTGGTTCTTCACCGCGGTCGGTCAGGTGCCGATCGATCGCACCGGAGCCGACGCGGCACAGGACGCTCTCAACGCAGGTGTGCGCGTGATCGAAGCAGGCAAGGTTCTGGGTATCTACCCCGAGGGCACGCGTTCGCCCGACGCGCGGCTGTACAAGGGCAAGACCGGGATGGCGCGTCTGGCACTGCAGACCGGGGTCCAGGTGATCCCGGTTGCGATGATCGGTACCGAGAAGATGAACCCGATCGGTTCGCGAGTGTGGCGTCCGGCGAAGGTCACCATCCGAATCGGAAAGCCCATCGACTTCTCTCGCTTCGAAGGCATGGCCGGCAACCGTTTCGTCGAGCGTGCCGTCACCGACGAGGTGATGTACGACCTGATGTTGCTCTCCGGTCAGGAGTACGTGGACGTGTACGCCGCGTCTCTGAAGAAGGCTGCACCCGCGGCGGAGTCGGCTCCGACCGCGCAGCGTATTCCGGATTCCAAGGCAAGCTGAAGCTGCCGGCTCGCTCCGCGATCAGGGTGCGGGACGGGTGTCGGCCTTCGTATCGGTTCGGTCGGTCCTTCCGATCGCAGCAAGCGCGACGATCGACGCGAGAGCCCACCACACGTAGCCCGAGGCCGCGAACTGATCCACGAGCGGCCAGCCGAGGCCGCTCCATCGGCCCTCGCCGAGCTTCCAGTGCGGCGGGTAGAGCATCAACGCCAGCCCGACGGCCACCAGGGTCGCCAGCAGCGCACTGCGGCGGCGATAACCGAGAACGGCGAGCACAACGGTGAACGGGATGGCCCACACCCAGTGGTGTGACCACGAGACCGGCGACACCAGCAGACCGAACATGGCGTTGATCGTCAGCGCCAGCGCAGTCTCGCCTGCGGCAAAAGCTTTCCGCATCGCCACCGCCGCGATGGCGAGCACCACCACCGACAACGCGAGCCAGAGGATCGATCGGGGCACTTCGTCCAACCCGAGCCGTGCGAGCACTCCTGTGATCGACTGGTTGGGTGGGTAGGCCGGGCCGCCGATTCGGTCGGAATCGACGATCGTCTCGGTCCAGTACCTCACCGAGTCGGACCACGTGAGCGCGAAACCGATCGCGGTGAAGACCGCAAAACTCAGCACCGACACCACCGCTGCTCGAAAGTCCTTGCGCAACAGGAAGAACAGTACGAACACCGCGGGCGTGAGTTTGACGGCGGCCACGAGACCGATCAGCACACCTCGGGGCCACGGCGTCTTCTTCGGTAGGCAGTCCAGTGCAACGAACGCCATCAGCACGATGTTGATCTGCCCGTAGTTCAGCGTCGAGGTGACCGGCTCCAGTACGAGCACGGCCACCGCGAACGCGGCACCGGCAGACCACCACATCAGTGCGCGAGGGCGTACCCCGAGCGAGGTGAGAGTGACCACGATCGTCACCAGTAGCAAGAGCATGGACAGCACGGTGACCGCGATCGAGGCGGCGTACAGCGACACCGACGACAGTGGGCTGAAGATCGCCGCGGCGATCGGGGGATAGGTGAACGGCAGCGTGGTACCGGTCGCGATCGGAGGCAGTTGACCGTAGAGATCCCCGCCCTCGGCGAACACCTGACCGCCGAGTCGATACACGTCCAGATCCAGTCGGTAGTGCTCACCGATCGGACGCAGACCCGGGAAGCCGTTGAGATGGAACAGCACGCCCACGACGGCACCGATCAGCACGAGGACCCTGCTCGACGCCACCGCCCAACTCGGCCACCGGCGTCGCGTCGGCGCGGCAGGCTCCGGTGCTTCGGCGACCGGACGGTTGGTGTCGGGCGAGGTCACAACGTTCCCTTTCAGGGCTGTTCGGATCGGGGTTACCGGTACGTGGGGGGCGTGTCCAGGACGCGCTAGGGTGAGCCGCGTGCGCTACTTCTACGACACAGAGTTCATCGAGGATGGTCGCACAATCGAGTTGGTCTCGATCGGTGTGGTGTCGGAGGACGGTCGCGAGTTCTATGCGGTGTCCTCCGAGTTCGACCCCGAGCGCGCCGGCCGCTGGGTTCGACGCAATGTACTTCCCAAGTTGCCACCGTACTCGTCGCCGCTGTGGATGAGCCGGTCGCGAATCCGGGACGAACTGCTCGAATTTCTCGTTCCGCACTACGGTGCCGAGGTCGAACTGTGGGCGTGGGTTGCGGCGTACGACCATGTGGCGCTCTGCCAGCTGTGGGGCTCGATGACCGAGTTGCCGCGTTCGCTGCCGCGGTTCACTCGTGAGCTGCGCCAGCACTGGGAGGATCGCGGCAGTCCCGAGCTGCCGTCGGTGCCGGACGACGCTCATGACGCCCTCGCCGACGCGCGGCACAATCTGGCGAAGTTCCAGGCGATCGAGGAGCACTCCTACCGCGGGTGAACACCCGTTGTCCTGCGGCTTCGGCGGTGCGAATATCCTGTAGCGGTGAACTGGACTGTCGACGTACCCATCGATCGCTTGCCCGACCTGCCGCCGTTGTCGCCGACGCTGCGCTCTCGATTGGACGATGCGTTGGCCAAGCCGGCTGCGCAGCAGCCGCAGTGGGATCCCGAGCATGCTGCCGACATGCGCAAGGTGCTCGAGAGCGTTCCTCCGATCACCGTCGCCGGTGAGGTGGAGGCGTTGTCGGACAAGCTCGCTGCCGTCGCTCGCGGTGAGGCGTTCCTGCTCCAGGGAGGCGACTGCGCCGAGACGTTCGTCGACAACACCGAGCCGCACATCAAGGGCAACATCCGCACGCTGCTGCAGATGGCGGTGGTGCTCACCTACGGCGCGAGCATGCCGGTGGTCAAGGTCGCCCGTATCGCCGGGCAGTACGCCAAGCCGCGTTCGTCGAACATCGACGCTCTCGGTCTGCAGTCCTACCGCGGCGACATGATCAACTCCCTCGTCGCCGACGAGAGCGTCCGCGGCCACGATCCGTCGCGACTGGTGCGCGCGTACGCCAATGCGAGCGCGGCGATGAATCTGGTCCGCGCGCTCACCGGTGCCGGCATGGCCGACCTGCACAAGGTGCACGACTGGAACCGCGAGTTCGTCGCGCAGTCGCCCGCCGGTGCGCGCTACGAGGCGCTCGCGGGGGAGATCGACCGCGGACTGCGGTTCATGGATGCCTGCGGCGTCTCGGACCCCAATCTGCACACCGCACAGATCTTCGCCAGCCACGAAGCGCTCGTTCTCGATTACGAGCGTGCGATGCTGCGCCTGGACAACACCGACGATCACCCCAAGCTGTACGACCTGTCCGCGCACTTCCTGTGGATCGGCGACCGCACCCGCCAGCTCGACGGGGCGCACATCGCGCTGGCCGAGCTGATCTCCAACCCGATCGGTCTCAAGATCGGGCCCACGACCACGCCCGAGATGGCCGTCGAGTACGTCGAGCGTCTCGACCCCACCAACAAGCCGGGCCGTCTGACGCTGATCTCACGCATGGGCAACGGCAAGGTGCGCGACATCCTGCCCGCGATCATCGAGAAGGTGCAGGCCACCGGCCACCAGGTCATCTGGCAGTGCGACCCGATGCACGGCAACACCCACGAGGCGTCGACCGGCTACAAGACGCGGCACTTCGACCGCATCGTCGACGAGGTGCAGGGGTTCTTCGAGGTCCACAACGGCCTCGGAACGCATCCGGGCGGAATTCACGTCGAACTGACCGGCGACAACGTCACCGAGTGCCTCGGCGGTGCCCAGGACATCTCGGATCTCGACCTCGCCGGTCGGTACGAGACGGCCTGCGACCCGCGGCTCAACACGCAGCAGAGCATCGAACTGGCATTCCTCGTCGCCGAGATGCTTCGCGACTGATCAGGGCAGCGAGACGACCTTGACCTCGGAGCCCGGTTCCACGCGAGAACCGGCTCCGGGGCTCTGGCTGATGACCAGAGATCCGTCGGTGTCCACCACCTGACGGACGTCGATGGGCAGGCCCAACGTTTCGAGGGTGGTCCGGGCCGAGCCCACCGACCGGCCGAGCAGCGACGGCACGGTGACCGCGTTGGACACCTCGAGTACCGCGGTCGACCCGGATCTCACCGTCTCGCCGGCTTCCGGCGTCGTCCCGATCGCCTTTCCGCCGTCGGTGTCCTCGTCGAAGGTCTCTCGAACCTCGCCGACGGTGATGCCGACCGATTCCAGCGTCGTTCGGGCCTGGTCCACGCTCTGCCCACGTACGTCGGGTACCTCGACCGGCGGCGCGCCTTTGCTGCGTAGGACCGTGACCGAGCTGCCGGTGGTCAGGACCGTGCCCGGCGGTGGGTCCAGTGCCGCGACTCCGCCGATCGGTGCGGAGGTACTGAAGGCCTCGCCGCCGTCGACGGGTGTGAAAGTCCGGTCTCGCAATTGCTGTTCCATGTCTTCGACGGATGCGTCCGCGTCGATGGACGGAACCGTGGGGCTACCCAAGGACACCAGGAGAAACACTGTGTCGCCCTTGGCAATTCGCGATCCGCCGGTGGGGTCGGTGCCGATGAGAAGATCGGTGTCCACCGAGTCGGAGTAGGTTCCGCGCACCGCGGTTTCGAGGCCGGCCGCCTCCACGGCGCTGGTCGCACCGGTGGTGTCGAGCCCGTCCACCATCGGGACAGCTGTGTATCGCCCGGAGCCCATCCACCAACCGCCGAAGCCGACCAAGACGGCGAGCAGGGCGACGACGAGGAGCCAGATGACGATCGCGCGGCGCGATCGTTGGCGATCGGCGTCGAAGTCGGGGAACTCGTAGTGCCGTCGGCCGGTCGGGAGTGGCCCTGGCGACGGCGCGTCGAACGGTTCCTGGCTGTCATCGACGCCTCGGGACGTGGGCGAGGTGACCACCCGGGTGTGCTGCACCCCGTGTTGCTGGGGCGGGGGCGGAGAATTGTCCACGACCTGGGTGCGAGCGGACGGCGGACGGTTGCCTGCCACCGTCGTCGGTGCTCCGGCCGCGGCCGAGCTCAGGTGCTCGGCCGAGCGTTTGGGTGCGGGCACGCGATACTCGGGCAGTGCGAGCGCCGACGCGGCAGCGCGCAGGGCACGGGCCATGTCGTCGGCATTGCGGTACCGGTGCTCCGGGTCGCGGACGGTGGCCCGTTGGACCACCTCGTCGAACTGCGGGGGAACGCCGGCGATGAGGGTGGAGGGGCGCGGTACGTCGTTGTCGATGCGCTGGTAGGCGATGGACAGTGAGGTGTCGCCGGTGAACGGTGTGCGTCCGGTCAGAAGCTCGAACAACACGACACCGACGCCGTACACGTCGCTGCTCGCGGACGCGGAGCCGGTGGTGACCTGCTCGGGAGACAGGTACGCGGCGGTGCCCAGAATCACACTGCTCGACGTCACGGTGGAGGCAGCGATGGCCCGGACGAGACCGAAGTCGGCGATCTTCACGTCGCCGTCGTCGCTGATCAGGATGTTCTCGGGTTTGATGTCGCGGTGCACGAGGCCGGCTCGGTGGGCGACGGCGAGTGCGTCGAGGACCGGGCGAACGACGGCCGCTGCAGCGTGCGGGGGCATCGGACCGCGCTCGCGCAGCAGTTCACGCAGAGTTCCGCCCTCGACGAGTTCCATGACGAGGAAGGCGTGTTCGCCGTCGCGCCCATGGTCGTAGACGGCAACGAGGCCCGGGTGGCTGAGCCTGGCCACGGCCCGTGCCTCGAACTCGAAGCGCTGCACGAACTGGGGGTCCTGGGCGAACTTCGGGTCCATGATCTTCACCGCCACTGGGCGGTCGAGCCTGGTGTCGAGTCCGCGGTAGACCGTCGACATACCGCCGCGCGCGATCGGTGCGTCTATTCGGTATCGACGATCGAGCATCGAACCCGGTATCACCGAACCTCCCCTCGTCGTCCACTCGTCTTCCGGCTCGGTCGCCGGACACTGAAGACGATCGTATCGGTGCCGGGGATGCCGACCGACGATCGTGGCTTGTGTCTCGGACCGGCTGGGTCGGCTGCACAGGAGTGGAGCCTGCGGAACGACCCGGCTGTGACGCTTTTGAAGTCTCGATGCCGGACCCGTTAACGTTACCTGCGTGAGTGCCATTCCCTATGCCGACGACGTGCTCGATCCGTCGGAGTCCGTGCTGCAGTTCGCCGATGTCGCGAAGATCCTCGACGTCCCCAAGACCCGCGTCGAACAGCTCGTCCGAGATCGCCAGTTGCTCGCCCTGAAGCGTTCACGCGTGCCCGTCGTGCCGGAACAGTTCCTCGATTCGAGCAAGGGCACCATCGTCAAGGGGCTGCCCGGTCTCCTGGCCGTGCTGCACGACGGCGGCTACGAGGACGAGGAAATCCTGCGGTGGCTGTTCACCGAGGACGAGAGCCTGCCGGGTGCACCCGTCGCTGCTCTGCACGGCGACCTGATGCGCGAAGTGATCAGGCGCGCACAGGCCATGGCCTTCTAGCGAACCGTCGCGCGCTTGAAGCCGGTGACGGCGAACTGCGGCAGCGCTATGCGCGCTCTGGTCCACTGCGGCACCGTCGCGCGTTGGGAGAGCACACGGTAGCCCTGTGACTCGACCTCGTCGAGTATGCGGCCGTACAGAATCGACGCCGTGCGCATCGACGGCCGCACTCGCGGATCCAGCATCTCGATGCCTGCATCGGACGTGCGGTAGATCGAGCGGGTGACGGCGATCAGGTGTGCGAGGGCGCGGGTGACCCTGGCGTCGACACTGCCCGTGGTGCGGCACCACCGGAGTAGTTCTTCGTCGACGCCGAACGCCGCGAGCTCGTCGGTGGGCAGGTAGATGCGGTCGCGATCGAGGTCCTCACCCATGTCGCGGATGAAGTTGGTCAGCTGGAACGCCTCGCCCAGGGCTGCGGCCGGGGGCTCGGCCACGGACCGCTCGACGACGGTTCCCAGGATCGGCAACATCTGCAGTCCGATCACGGCGGCGGAGCCGTACATGTACTCGCGCAACTGCTCCATCGTGCGGTAGCGCGAGACGAACATCGGACTCCCCGGAATGTCCATACGCATCGAGTGCATGAACGCGAAGAAGTAGTCGTGCGGAATGTCGTAGCGCGCCACGGTGTCGCACAACGCGCTCAACACCTGATCGGACACGCTGTCGGACAGGGGTTTTCCCGCCAATGCGTCGCGCACCCTGGATTCGATCACGTCGAGTTCGACGATGCGACGGGCGTTGAGCTCGTCCGATCCCACGGCGATGTCGGTGCCTTCGAGGTCGACGATGTCGTCGACCATCCGGGCGAACCCGTACAGCGCGTGTACGCCTGCGCGCTTGTCGGTGGGGAGCAGGCGAGTGGCGAGGAAATACGTCTTGCCGTGTTGGGCGTTGAGTTCGCGGCAGATGCGGTACGCCGCGTGCAGTTCAGGATCGATACCGTCGAGTTCTTTCATCACGCGGCCCTCATGACGTGGATTCGTCTCCGGTCGGTTCCGTTGCTGGGGTCTTGGGCGCGTTCGGCACGGCACGGTGTTCCCTGGATCGGTCCGATCGTAAACGCAGCGGATCGACGCGTGTCAGCGCCAGAGCTGCGACGACCGCGGCGAAGATCGCCAGTGCGACGTGTCCGAAGGTGTACAGGCCGATCGATCCGTCGGGTTGGAAGACGAGCATGAGCCACGTCGACAGACCCGTCAGGATCATCAGGGTCGTGCGCGAGAGGGCGAAGCCTGCGGCGATCGCCAGTGGCCACGAGTAGTACCAGGGCAGGGCCGCGGGGGAGAGCACGACGGTGGCGACCAGGGCGATCAGGATGCCCTTGACCGCATCGCGTTCGGATCTGCGGCCCAACCACCAGGCCACCGCCAGAACGACCACCAGCGCTATCGCGCACAGCAGACGAGTCACATCGAGAACGGGTCCGAGGCGGAGATCGAGGAACCACGACGTGCCGACGGTCACCAGGTGCGCCAGGATCGTGGGCAGCGAGAGCCAGTTGATGATCTTGGCCGATCCGGAAAGAGCGGTCAGCCAACCGATTCCGACTCCGGCGATCACCGACGCCACGGCGAACACGGCAACGAAGACGGAGGCTCCGATGCCGGCGGTCTTGACGAACGCCAGGGCGGGCGACATCGGCTTTCGTCCCTCCGCCTGTGCCTTCTCCCGCAGATGGAGCATCCAGATCCACACCAGGAAAGGCAGCGCGAGGCCTGCTGTGGCCTTGATCGCCACCGCGATGGCGACCAGCGCGATGCCGCCCACGTGTCGATGCTCGAGCGTCAGCACGATTCCCGCGGTCATCAGGCCCACCATGAGCAACTCGTTGTGCACCCCGCCGATCAGGTGGATCAGGACCAGAGGGTTGAGGACGGCGAGCCACACCGCGGTGGTCGCTCGGCCACCGAGGTGCTTCGCCAGCCGCGGAACCGCCCACATCATCAATGCCAGACCCGGCAACATCGTCAGGCGCAGCAACATGGTTCCAGCGATCACGTTGTCGCCGGTCAGGCTGGTGATTCCGCGGCCGAGCAGCAGGAACAACGGGCCGTACGGCGCAGTGGTGGTGGTCCAGACATTGCTGACGTTGTCGAGCAGAACTCCCGGATTGGCAACGGGGCCAACGGCATACGGATCGAATCCGTCGCGGAGCAGAGCGCCCTGCGCCAGGTACGAGTACGCGTCGCGGCTGAACATCGGCACCGACAGCAGTAGTGGTGCGGTCCATGCCGGGACGATCCAGCGCAGTTCACCCACCGTGGTGCGGCCGTGCAGAGTCGCGCGCCCGAGCCGAACCCAGGCGGTGATCATCAGCAGTACGCCGACCCAGACGATGATGGTCGACAGGACGAATCCGTGGCCGAATCGCAGCCACGACAGGTGCATCTCCTCGAGCAACGGATCGCGCCTGCGCACACTGCCGGCCCCGAACCCGCCGAACACGATGCACACGGCGCCGACCACACCGAGTATCGCGGCCTTGCCCTCGGGACTGCGAAGGAAGTTGCCCGTTGCGGTCAGTCTGGACGGTCGTCGCGAATCCGAGGGCAGGGGGCCGTCCGACGATCGATCCTCGGAGGTGGAGTGCGACGAGATCGAAGACATTGCCGCCTGCTCCTCCTCTGCAACGAGTTGTGGGTCGAGATCCGTACGCCGGCCGATGGTTCACGCCGACCACCGAACGATCATGGTCGCAGCAATGAGCGCGACCGGCAAACGATCGCGCTCAGCTTAGTTGGTCGACGCAGTCAATCGAACGAACCTACCGTCCCGTGCGCCCCGTCACCCGCTCTGCGGCGAGCTTTCCCGACACCAGAACCGTGGGAACGCCCACTCCGGGCGTCGTGCCCGAGCCGGCGAGAACCACGTTGTCGAGCCCGGCGACCATGTTCTTGCGTCGGAACGGCCCGGTCTGCCGAAACACGTGCGCCGACGAGAACGGCGAACCGGAGATCATGCCTTTCTGCGCCCAGGTCTCGGGAGTGTCGATGTGGTCGAGTGTGAATCCGTCGAGTAGGCCCTTGTACCCCCGACCTTCCATGGTCGTCAGGATCTCGCGAAGGTACGGCTGCGCCAATTCGTTCCAGGGAAGGGGCGCGCTGTCGAGATTGGGGCACGGTGCGAGGATCGACACCGGCTCGCATCGAACACCGTCACGCACCATCTCGAGTTGGGTATCGCTGACCGACGGTCGGGTGATCAGCAGCGACGGATCGGCCATCAAGGACCCCTTGCCCGCCTTTGCGGTGATCCGGCGGAAGGTCTCGGCCCATTCGTCACCGAAGTCGATGGTGTGATGTGCGCGGGCGGGCCACGTCGCCGTCACGTCGACGGGAACGGTTCCGTGCGCGACGACCGCCGACGGCGAGACGACGCCGTATCCGTTCCGGCGGCCCTTCTTCGACACCGACGCCCGGTCGAGCAGTCGGTCGACGACGGGCAGGTCCGCGGTGAGAACGAGTGCGTCGCACGCGATTCGACCGCCGGCTGCAGTGATCACGGAGTCGGCACGACCTCGGTCGACGGTGATGTCGACGATCTCGGTGCCGAGTTCGAGCGTGCCACCCGCGGTGACGAACGCGTCGGCCATGGCCCGTGCGATGGCCGCCATGCCGCCTTCGGGGAAGAACACCCCGAGCGAGGTGTCCATGTGTGCGATGGCTCCGTAGACCGCGAGCGCCTTCTGAGGTGCCATGCCGGCGTAGAGCGCCTGGAACGTGAACACGCGGCGCAGGCGAGTGTCCTTCAGGAACTTGTCGACGCGTGGCCCGAGCCGGCCGAAGCCGCCCAGTCTGGTCAGCGTCGCGGTGTCGGAGATCGCAGCTTTCGATCCCACGAGATCGAGCGGTGAATCGAAGTTCGAGTCGATGAAGCGGTCGAACTCGGCGTCGAAGATGTCGGCGAGCCAGCGTCGCAGTTCTCGATATCCCTGCGCCTCGGCCGGGCCGCAGGTTCGCTCGACCTCGGCCGCCATGGCCTCGGGATCGGAGTAGACGTCGATGGACGTGCCGTCGGCATAACGCGTGTGATAGGACGGCGACAGAGCGGTCAGCCGAATCGGCGGCGTGGTCGACTCGAAGTCGGCACCCACGGCGGCGAGCGCCTCGAGCACCAGGTTCGGCATCGTGAGCACGCTCGCGCCGTTGTCGATGTCGTACAGGTGCGTTCCGTCGGCGTCCGATACCGGGTACACCCCGACGCGGCCGCCCACGGTCTCTTCGCGCTCGACGATGGTGACTTTCCTGCCTGCTCCCAGCAGATGCAGACCGGCGGCCAGGCCGGCCAAACCGGCTCCCACGACGACCACGGTGTCGGTGGTGCCGGAGACCGTGCGGATCGAAGACATGACGCTCTCTTTCAGTACTGCCGTTGGATGGCGGCGGTTGCCATGGCGCGCAGGTGCGCGGCAGCGACCGGTTCGATCGAACTGTTGTCGAGGGCGGCAACGGCCCGGGTCCCGAGCTCGTCGATCTGTTTCTCGACCGCGTCCACTGCGCCGAGTTCGACGAGGATGGAACGGATGTCGGCCACTTCGTTCGCGTCGAGTTCGGTTCCGAGGCTGGCCCTGATCGTGGCTGCACGATCCGGCCGGGTCCGGTCGGCTTTCTCCAGCGCCAGCGCGATCAGCACGGTGCGTTTGCCCTCGGTGATGTCGTCGCCCGACGGTTTGCCGGTGACCTCGGGATCGCCGAACACCCCGAGGAGGTCGTCGCGCAGCTGGAACGCGATTCCGATGTCCGCACCGAAGTTGCGGTAGGCCGAGATCAGGTTCTCGTCGGCATCGGCGAGGACTGCGCCGAGATGCAGCGGCCGCTCGACGGTGTAGGCAGCGGTCTTGTATCGGTTGACTCGCATGGCAGCCGCGACACTCTCGTCGGTGCCTGCCTCGGCTTCGATGTCGAGCAACTGGCCGCCGAGAACCTCCGTGCGCATCGCCGACCACACCGGTTGGACCCGTCGTGCGGCATCGGCGTCGATGCCGGACTCGCGCAGGAGATCGTCTGCCCAACACAGGGCGAGATCGCCGACGAGGATCGCTGCCGATTCACCGAAATGGTCCGCGCCGCCGGACCACCCCGCGTCTCGGTGCCGTTGGGCGAACCCGACGTGCACGGTCGGGAAACCGCGTCGGGTACTGGAGGAATCGATGATGTCGTCGTGGATGAGGGCGCAGGCCTGGATCAGTTCGAGCGCCGAGCACGCCCGCAGCACTGCGTCCGCTCGGGCACCGGTGGATTCACCGCCTGCACCGAGCCATGCGGTCCAGGCGAATGCAGGGCGCATGCGCTTGCCACCGCGAAGTACGAAGGCCTCGAGGTCGGCCACCGCAGCGGGATAGCCGCCACCGACGGTGTCGACGACATCTCGGCGTGAGGTGAAGAACTCGGCGAGCGTCGCGTCGACGGCCGTGCGCATCGCCTTCGGGTCGTGCGCGGCGGCGGGAGTGTCGACTACGGGTGAAGAAAAGTCTCCGGACAGGACGATCCTCCAAGGTTGCTGTGGATTGCGTGAATTCTCGTTTCCACAGTAATGGCCGTGGAAACCCTGGACCGACCTGCCGCGAACATCTGTCGTCAGGGATGCCCGACGGGCTTCGGTGGGCCGCAACCTATGATCTTCGGGTGAGCGAAGATTCCGTCAGGGGGCGGTCGAGTCGAGGATTCGTGACGAGAACACCGTCCATCGTCGACCGACTACGGACAGAACCCGAGGCCAGGATCCCGTTCTCGGTGGAGTTCTCGCCTCCGCGAGACGCGGCCGCCGAGGCCAGGCTGTGGCGGGCGGTCCGTGAGTTCGAACAACTTCAGCCCGCATTCGTGTCGATGACCTACGGCGCGGGGGGCTCCACCCGTGATCGGACGGTGCGTGTCACCGGGCAGATCGCCGAGGAGACCACCCTTCTGCCTGTGGCGCATCTCACTGCCGTCTCGCACAGTGTGGACGAGCTGCGATCCATGGTGGGGTCGTACGCGGACCGCGGTATCACCAACATCCTCGTACTTCGCGGAGATCCCCCCGGAGATCCGCTCGGCGACTGGGAGAAGCATCCGGACGGTGTCGAGTACGCCGAGGAGCTCGTCCGGCTGGTTCGCGATCTCGGCGACTTCCACGTCGGCGTGGCGTCGTTCCCCGAAGGGCACCACCGCGCAGGCGATCTCGAACAGGACACCCGATGCCTGGTCGGGAAGTTGCGGGCGGGAGCGGAGTACTCGATCACTCAGATGTTCTTCGATGTGGACGACTACCTGCGTCTACGTGATCGTGTGTCGGCGTTCGACGCCGAGCAGGGTGCCAAGCCGATCATTCCCGAGATCATGCCCATCACCTCGCTTCGGTCGGTTCGCCGGATGCTCGAGCTCTCGGGCACGACGCTTCCGTCGCACCTGGACGAGAAGTTCACGCGCGCAGCGGGATCCGGCCCCGAGGAGGACCGCGCCGCGGTGCGAGAAGTGGGCATCGAACTCGCGACGAACATCGGTGAGCGCCTGATCTCCGAGGGCGCACCCGGACTGCACTTCATCACTCTCAACTTCGCGCGCGCGACGCGTGAGGTGCTCAGCAACCTGGGGCTTGCAGCCGCGAGAGTGTGAGACGGTCAGGTGTGCGGCGCAGGCATCGGGCGCGACTTCCACGACAGCGAGCCGCGACGCCTGCGCACGTGGGACTCTGCGACGAGTCCGACGAAGGCGAGAATCGAGACCGGGTGCAGCGCGGCGTCGACTACGTCGCCCACCCCGAACCGCGATCCCGTCTCGCGCCGCCGCACGGACATCCGTGACACCGTGCCTGCGAGATAGCCGGCGCAGCCGAGGCGACGCGCGACACCCGAGGAGGTGAGCGCAGTGATCGGGGGCAGCACGTACACGACGGTCAGTGCCAGGGCCGCCGCCACCGAACCGGCCGGTCCACCGAACTCGTTCCACAACCACCTGCTGTAGCCGGACCGCAACTCCGCTGCCGATCGGTACATCCGGCATCGAACGAACCCCGCACCCGACGCCACCGCGGTCGAGAACCCCCGCCGACGCAGAGCGCGTGCCAGATCCAGGTCCTCGGTTGCGCTCGCGGCGACGCAGCCGTGGCCCCCCACGGCCCGGTAGGCGGCGGCGTCGAAAGCCATGAACTGCCCGCAGGCGACCGTCATCGACGGTGCGAGCGTCGCGTTGCCGAGAGGGACGGGAAGCGTGGACATCCACGACCATGCGAGCAGGGGCTGGACCAGTCGCTCGACGGTGCTCTCGGCCAGTTGCTCCGGCCACGGGCACAGCAGGGAGGCACCGCTCCGTCGCAGCATGCGGGCCGCTGCCGCCACGGCCTCCGGTTCCAGGCGCACATCGGCATCGACGAACACGATCAACGACGTCGTCGGGTCGTCCTCGTCGGCCAGTCTCGCGAGCTCGGCGCACGCGGCGGCCTTACCGGTCCAGCCGGCCGGGGGAGCGACACCGGAGGTCACGACGCGAATCCTCGGATCACCGCCTGCAGCCGCGCGGGCAGCGGAGGCCGTTCCGTCGGTCGAGTCGTCGTCGAGGACGATCACTCGCAGATCCGTGCACGATCGTTGCATCGCGAGATCGCCGATCAGCGCGGGAAGCGTCGCGGCCTCGTTGCGGGCGGGTACACAGACGACGACGCTTTCGGTGACGTCCTGCTCCGGGGAGTGCAGGCTCGGCATGAACCGAGAGTTGAACTCCGACACCGCGGCCGACGCAGCCGCGAGGACGGCAGCGGTCGCCGTCGTTCGCGCGAGCACGCGGTCTTTCACACAGATGTTCTCTCGGTCGAGCTTCCCGGCTCGGTACCGCGCGAGCCGCGGCCCCGCAGCGGTGGATTGCGCGACACCCAGGCCATGGCTCCGACGATGGCCGCGACACCGACCGTCACCCCGCCCACGATGCCGGCCCAGCCGGCGAAGCTTCTGGTGTTGGGATCGGGATAGTTGACCTCGGCGCGCACCGAGGTGACCTCGCCTGCCGGCAACTTCCAGGAGATCGAGTTGTCGCTCTCGCGGGTGCCGTTGGTGGTGCCGATGCGGGCCGGGAACGCGATGGTGAACTGTACGTCCGTGCCCTGAACCGGAACGGAGGACAGATCGGCGTTGCCGGCAAGAGTGACGGTGTCACCCGATCGCTGCAGTGTCAGCTGGAACGATCCGGCCGCGTTCTGGAAGATCGAGCCGAGGGTCTGCACGTCGCCGAACGAGAGATCGTCGAAGATGGCCTGCGATCCGACGTATCCGTCCTGGTCGTACGGCTCGACGCGAACCTTGTCCTCGATCGAGGAGGGAACCACCAGTTCCGGGCCGGTGTCGGAGTCCGATGTCGGCACGCTGGCCGCCACGATCTGACCTGCGACACGGTCGTTCGCCGACACGCCCATCGTGACCTGCACGCGCAGGCAACCGGCCAGCATCGGCGCGACCAGCAGGGCCAGTGCGACCACCGAGAGAACGCGGCGGCGGTGGGTTCGATGAGGTGTTCGCGATGTCGACTGCACAGCGACATCGTGCCAGGGCATCGAGGTGATGTCAGTCGGCAGGGGTTGTCAGCGAGGCGTGTCGGGTGTTCCTGGACAGACGGGCATTCCACAGCAGTGGTATGCCGACGACGCCCATGACGACGAATCCGTACACCGCCGAGAAGCGAAGCTCCGGACCGTCGAGGAACACCGCGTGCGCGAGCGCCGACCCGAGCCACGTCCACAGGAACAATCCGATGGGCACTGCGTCGTCGGACGACCGGGGGCGACCGACGGCGCGGTCGAGCGATTCCATCACCGCAGCCATCAGCGTCGCCACCACCAGCCAGCCGAGGTAGTTGGTCAGCGGAATCGACGGCACACCCGGCAGCCCGACCGAACCGGCGGTCCAGGTCCACTGTCCGTCGGTGACCATCTGTGGATCCAGATAGAGGTCCCAGCCGACCATCCCCACCGCCACGGCCACGATTCGCAGTGCGGTGGCGCGCGCCTGCGTCGTGTCGAGACGGCCGACGACGAAGGTCACTGCACACCAGATCGGGTAAAACCCGGCCGTCCACGCCAGAGGGACCACGACGGGTACCTCGAACAGGCTCGGGCCCAAGCGATTCTGCGCGTAGAAGTATTCGCCGAACGGGATCCCGGTGGCCGTGCCGACGAGTTCGGACGCGAACCCGGTTCCTGCGGTCACGACGACGAGAACGGTAGCCCACACGACGCCGCGGTTCAGCGCCGCGTGCAGGATCGACGCGAGCGCGAGCAGGGCCACCACCGCCACCGTCACTGCGTCCCTGGTCGATCCCGACACCAGTGGGTAGAGGATCTGGCAGCCCACGGCAGCGGCCGCCACGACGATCGGAACGACCTTCATTCCCGTTTCCTTCCGAAGAACGTGCGACGGCGGGCTGCGCGGGCGTCGGCGATCGCGATTCGGGCCGCCGACCGACCACTGGCCGCGGTGACCCCTCCGCCGGGGTGGGTCGATGCGCCGGTGAGATAGAGCCCGTCGGCACCGGGGACCCGATGCCCGGCCAGTCGAGGATGCGGCCGCCACATCATCATCTGGTCCAACGACATGTCCAGGTGCATGATGTTGCCTCCGATCAGACCGAGCTCACGCTCGATGTCCGGCGGCGATTGAACGAACCGATCCAACACGGACTCGGCGAAACCGGGTGCGTACCGGTCCAGTTCGGCCACGATTCGATCTGCCTCGAACTCGGCCAACGAGCGCTCGCCCGGAACGTCCGATCGCCACTGCCTGCCGTCGGCGAGGGTATGGGGATGCCACTGCGACCACAGTGAGATCTGGTGCTGTCCCGGCGGTGCGATGGTGGGATCGAGTGCGCTGAAGGACATTCCCAGCACGGCCGGGGTGGGCGGCAGGTCGCCGGCCAGGGCGTGCCCGTGTGCCAACCGCAACTGGCTGCGGTCGCGTACCAGCAGCGCCAGACCGTGGGTGCCGTCCTCGATGCGGTCGGCACTCGGGTACGTCGGAAGAGCGTCGGTGGCCAGTCTGACCGCAGTACCGATCCCCGGTCCTACCCGAATCGTGCTGCGCCACGGGGCGATCTGCGCCGAGTCGTGTCCACCGGCTTCGAGAAGGTCGAGGGTGGTCAGGATGTGGCAGCCGGCCACGACGATGCGGCTGTCGATCTCCCGTCCCGACGCGGTCCTGGTGGTCCAGCCGTGCGGGCGGCGTACGAGCGAGGTGACCGCGTCGCCGAGTGTCAGTTCGGCACCGTCGCGTTGCAGCCGAGCGATCATCGCCTCGGTCAATGCTCCGCTGCCGCCGACGGCGCGGCCCGGCGGAAGGGTGTGCATGAGGGCCGCGAAGCCGACCATCGGTGCGGTACCGGGCTCGGACATCGGCGGACCCGACTGAGCGCCGAACCACGCGAGCGCAGCCTTGAGTCGTTCGCTCGAGAACATCTCGTCCAACAGGGAATCGCCGGTGGCGAGGAACTCACGCGAGAGCATGCTTCCGCCGTCGGGGGCACCGAGGCCCCAGAAGGATCGGAGCAGTTTCGGACCGGTGGGCGGCCCACCGAACGCACGCATGGTGCGTTCGCTGCGGGGACCCCAGACGGAGACGAACGTTCGGTAGGCGCGCGCGTCGGCTGCGCCGCAGGCGGCGGCGATGGACTCGCAGGTTCGTTCCAGGCTTCGGTGGAAGACGATTCCGCGTTCGTCGGTGCCGACGGCTCCCGGCGCGAACGCCCAGGGGTCGCAGTCGATGTAGCGCAGTCCGAACTCGGCGAGGCCGAGCTCCTCGATGATGCCTGTGTGCCGAATCATGATGTGTGCCGACGAACCACGGTCCACTCGGTGGCCGGGAAAGCGTTCCACCGTCGAGACCGCGCCGCCGGCGACGGAGTCGCGCTCGAGAACCTCGACCGACATGCCGGCATCGGTCAGGTAACAGGCGGAGGTCAGGGCATTGTGGCCGGAGCCCACCACCACAGCATCGATCACACCCTCAGGCTACTGGCCCGTCGAGGGGCAACCGGCGGCCCAGGACCGCGAAGGGTCGTCGGTCCCCGCTGAAGGTGAAGTCGCGCAGTACGTCCGCGAAGCCGAGCCTGCGGTAGAGCCGCCAGGCTCGGTTGTCCTCCTCGGCTACTTCGGGTGTGGACAACATCACGTTGGCCGCCGAGACGCCGCGCAGCAGTCGGCTGCACAGTCGTCCACCGAGACCGTGCCCCTGGGCGCTCGGGAGAACGTGCAACTCGGTCAGCTCGAAGTAGTCCGCGAGCGTGGCTTCGACGGTCTGCGGGGAATGCCCCGTGCGCCGTAATCCGTCGCGAACCTGTTGATGCCACCACTGGTGCGCGGCACCGTGGTAGCCGTACGCGACGGCCACCAGCGAATCGAGCTGTGTCGGATCGGCGTTCGGGAGCAGTGCGCCGACGGCTCGCCAGCCCGGGCGGTGCAGGTGTTCACTCCACATCGGGGCTCGGCTCTGTTCGGTTCCACGCGGATAGCCCATGGCCTCGACGTAGATGGACAGTGCCTCGAACAGCCGCTGGCGGAATTCCGGGGGCGTCAGATCGACCAGGTACGGCGTTGTCCGCGCATCGGTGACGACTGTTCTCAACCTTTCTTCGGCAACTTGTCGGTGGGCACGGCTATATTGAATGTGTCGAACGGGTGTTCGACAATCGGGGCCGAGTGCGCCGGTGGCTTCGGCTCGTATGTCGAGTCGGATTCTTCCGGAGTTCGACTGTAAGGCTTCGCCACGGTTCCGGCCGCGCCAGGTGCGCGCCGGAGATTCGAACTGGAGGTGTTCGAGTATGACGATCACGAAGGCATTCGATGCCGGAGTGCGGTCGCCGGTGTCGCGTCAGGCTCAGATTCTGCTGGGCCGGGCCGATGCTTTGCTGTCCGAGTCCATCGGGGAGAGCGATGCCGGAGATCGATTTCTCGGTAGCTACGCCGCTGCACTGAAAGGCGCGGCAGCTGTGCTGGCGTCGTTGCCGAATTCGATCGGCGCGCGTCCTCGTTCGCGCAGTGCGTGGGTGTTGATGGCAAAGGCGGCACCGGATCTCGCCGTCTGGGCCGACTATTTCGCGTCTTTCTCCGCCACCAGGGCGGCGGTCGAGGCCGGCGCGTCGAGCACGATCGCCGATCTCGATGCCGACGATTTCCATCGACACGTCGGTCGTTTTCTGAACTCGATCGAGGACCGACTCGGCGGGCAGGCTCGATTCGAGTCCGTCGACCCCATGACGGCGCCCCTGTCTGCGTAGCGCACCGAGCTGGACGTCAGGTGACAATCGCCACGTCATCGGGTGTTCGCCCAAGGTTTTCGGGACGTGCGTCTCGAAAACTTCGGTGTTTCTCAGGAACACATCGACCGAGTAGGTGGTAAGCGGCCGATTCAGCTCGTATCATCGACAGCAGGTAGCCGCCAAGGTCAGCTTCCCGTCGTTTCGGAACCGAAATGACCTTCAATATCTGTGCAGGGGGAGGTACCGTGCCACTCTCCGAGCACGAGCAGCGCATGCTCGACCAGATCGAGAGCGCTCTCTACGCCGAGGATCCCAAATTCGCGTCTCATGTGAGGGGCGGTCGCGTACGTGCGGCGTCGAGCAGGAGGCGCTTTCAGGCTGCCGCGCTGTTCGTAGTGGGACTCGTGTTGCTCGTCGCCGGTGTTGCATTGTCGACGAACAGCCTGGCTTTTCTCGTCGTCAGTCTCATCGGCTTTTTGTTCATGTTCGGTGCCGGGGCACTGTTCCTGTTCGGCGGTTCCAGCAAGGGAGCCGCAGCGTCGCAGGACGAGGGCAGCGCATCCAACGATGCTGCCGAGACGTCCGGGCGTGGTACCGGACAGAAATCGAAGGGTGGTCGCAAGGGCGGCAGCTTCACCTCTCGCATGGAAGATCGGTTCCGTAAGAGGTTCGAGCAGGACTGAGTCGACCGGGTTTCGCCGAACCGACCCTTATCGGCTCGTCTCCACAACTTCACGCGTCAACGTAGAACAGCATCTCACCCTCGGGTGAGGTGCTGTTGTCGTTTCTGCCCTCGAACGGACGCCGCCCGATCGACTGCAGCCCTCCGCTCCGCGTCGAGGGCCGGTTCGCGTGTTCGCGCGCGGAAGTTGTGGGACACGTCCCCCACTGTCACCCACGCTCCCCACTTTTCCCCACCAAGGCCCCACCGAGGGGCCGAGATCGACCGTCGTCCACCACCGTAGGTGCTGCGTGCCTGGTCAGGCTGCTTCGATGCTGGACTCGTGCGCCATGGCGTCCGGTTCGAGCCCTCGGAATCGCCCGCGGTATCGCTGACGGCAGCGCCGATCTTCTACGTCTTGACCAGCGCAGACAGTGACTTCTCCAAAGTTTTCCGGCCATGAATGGTTCGAAGTGGGGGAGAGTGGGGTAAAGTGGTCCGCAGCGGAGAGTCGAGGCTGGAGGTGGCGAGTGTTTCTCGGTACCTACACGCCGAAGCTCGACGACAAGGGTCGACTCACGTTGCCGGCCAAGTTTCGGGACGCGCTTGCAGGAGGGGTCATGGTGAGCAAGGGGCAGGATTTCAGCCTCGCTGTCTACACCGCGGCCGACTTCGCGGAGCGCTCTCGGAAGTTGACGGCGGCTTCTCGTGCCAACCCCAAAGCTCGTGCCTACGTTCGCCAGTTCTTCTCGGGAACAGACGAACAGCGGCCGGACGGACAGGGACGCATCACCATCAGTCCCGAGCATCGCCGCTATGCGGGGCTCGAACGAAACTGCGTGGTGATCGGTTCGATGGACTTCATCGAGATCTGGAACGACGAAGCGTGGGCGCGCTACTCCGCTGAGAACGAGCAGGATTTCTCCGACGCTTTCGACGAGTCCCTCGGAGGGATCTTGTAGCCCGACCAGGTCGCCTGCGAGTGCAGCGAGGCCTCTGCCCGATCAGAACCCTGACGTTCTTCCCCAACGCCAGGTTTCGCAGATCAGGACCCTGACGTTCTTCCCCAACGCCAGGTTCCCTATCGGACAGGGACCTCGAAGCATTCGTATCGGCCTCGGTGGGCGACCTGCACGGCCCGGACCCGGGCGAGAAGTACGTACGCGCGACCGGGAGGAACCATGACGGAGGGCACCGGGCCGGACGAGAGCGACTCGTCCGCCGACCGAACCCATCGTCGATCCTCGGGCCCGGTCCACGTTCCGGTTCGTCTCGAGCGAGCCGACGAATTGCTCGGACCCGCGCTCGAATCCACCGGCGATACCCGAGTCATGATCGACGCGACTCTCGGACTCGGCGGTCACTCCGAGCACTTCTTGCGGACCTATCCGCACCTGCACCTGATCGGGCTCGACCGGGATCCCGATGCGCTCGAGTTGGCCGGAGCCCGGTTGGCTCCGTTCGCCGATCGAATCACGTTGGTGCACACGACCTACGACGGCATCGCCGAAGCGCTCGACGAGGCCGGCCTGCCTGCGGTCGGCTCCGTTCACGCCATCCTGTTCGATCTCGGTGTGTCGTCCATGCAGTTGGACGAATCCGATCGCGGATTCGCCTACTCGGTCGACGCCCCATTGGACATGCGAATGAATCCGACCGTGGGTATCACCGCCGCAGACGTCCTCAACACGTACTCGCACGGCGAGATCGCACGGGTCCTGAGCACCTACGGCGAGGAGCGGTTCGCCGGAAAGATCGCCTCCGCCGTTCTGCGTCACCGAGAGCACACGCCCTTCACCACGAGCGGGCCGTTGGTCGAATTGCTCTATGCCGCAATTCCGGCCGCAACGCGGCGCACCGGAGGGCACCCTGCCAAGCGCACCTTCCAGGCCCTGCGTATCGAGGTCAACGGTGAACTGGAGTCGTTGAAGGCGGCGGTACCTGCCGGGCTCGACGCGTTGGCTGTCGGAGGCCGGGTGGTCTTCATGTCGTATCAGTCGCTCGAAGACCGAGTTGTCAAGCAGGAGTTGGCACCTCGGATCAAGTCCCGCAGTCCGGAAGGGCTGCCGGTCGAGCTTCCCGGAATGGGTCCGGAGTTTCGGCTCCTGACCAGAGGTGCCGAGCGTGCATCGGATGCAGAAATCGACGTCAACCCACGTTCGGCTCCGGTGAGATTGCGCGCCGCCGAACGGATTGCAAGGAGAGCGGAATGACGGTTCCAGACACAACCGTTGGAACACAACGCAATCGGGTTCCGGCCCCGCGGCGCAGGGGCGTTCCGCAGGCCCCACTCTCGCGACCTGAACGTACGGGCAAGGGCGGTGGACGATCCGGTGCTGCGCTGCGCGCATACGAGCGCAGACAGCAGCGCGCGTCGATCCACACCTCGGACTCTGCGCATGGTTCCGGAGCCGGTGCGCGGCCCTCGCTGAACGGAAGCGCCATTGCCGCGCGAATTCCGTTCGTAGCCTTGATCATCGGCCTGCTCGCCATCGGTCTCGGTCTGACGTTGCTCCTGACCACTCGGTCCGCCGGCGACTCCTACGATCTCAGCGCCGCCAAGGCCGTCAACGCCGAACTGGCTCAGCAGCGGGCGTCGCTGCAGCGTGATGTGGAGTTGGCGGAGTCGGCTCCGGAATTGGCGCGCAAGGCTGCCGAGCTCGGAATGGTCCCGGCGAAGAACTCCGCGCGTCTGATCGTCGCGCCGGACGGCGGGGTCCAGGTCGTCGGTACCCCGGCTCCGGCGGACGGAGCACCGGTGGCACCGCTGGATCCGGTGTCGCCGGCGGCCGCAGGCGAGGGCACCGTCGCGAATCCGAGCACGCAGTCGCCGCAGCTGCAGACGCCGAGAAGCGCGTCGCAGCCGAATCGAACGTCGGGCACGATCGACACCCGCGCCGCCACGCCGAATGCGAGCAATGGAGCTGGAAACACCGCGCTTGCTGAACAATTGGTTCCCATGAGCATCCCCTCGCTCGAAACACCTGCGGTCGAAGCCCCCGAGCCCACCGGCGAAGCATCGGGTGACGGGCAGTGACCAGGCCCTCGCCTGCTCCACGCCGTCGACCACCGAGCCGAAAGCGTCTCGACTCGTCCACCTTTCGGTTTCGTCACGGCACCGGCCGCGTTCTGATGTATCTGGCGCTGGCCGTTGCGGCGGCACAGTTGCTGTGGATTCAGGGATTCGATGCGCCGAGGTTGTCGGCCGAGTCGGCGTCGCAACGCACCACCACTCTCGTCGATCCGGCGCTACGGGGATCCATCCTGGACCGCAACGGCAATCCGATCGCCTTCACGATGGAAGCCAAAGCGTTGACGTTCCAACCGGTTCGGGTTCGCAAGGAACTCGACGAGGCCCGGGCGAAGGACCCGACCGAGCCGGAGACCGAGCAGTACCTCGAGGACATAGCCGCCCGTATCCATGGCGACCTCGGTGATGTGATCAGCGAGAAGGATCTGCTCGCGAAGCTGAAGAGCAACGACGAATTCACCTACCTCGCACGCGGAGTGGACGCCACCGTGGCGTCGAAGATCAGCAAGGATTTCAAGCAGGTCGGACTAGAGCGTCAGGACATCCGTGAGTACCCGGGCGGATCGCTGGCCGGGAACATCGTCGGTGCCACCGGTTGGGACGGACACGGTCTGCTGGGTCTAGAGGATGCGCTCGACGCGACCCTGGCCGGAACCGACGGTTCGCAGACCTACGACCGCGGATCCGACGGTGCCGTCATCCCCGGAAGCTGGCGGGACAAGCAGCCTGCCGTCAACGGTTCGACCGTCGAACTGACCATCGACGCAGATCTGCAGTACTACGTGCAGCAGCAGGTGCAGTTGGCCAAGGACCTGTCGGGAGCGAAGAACGCCTCGGCGTACGTGCAGGATTCGCACACCGGCGAGGTGCTCGCCATGTCCAACGACAACACCTTCAATCCCGGCATCGGAGTCGGCAACAACGAGCGCACCAAGGAAATGGGCAACCTGCCCGTCACCACGCCGTTCGAGCCCGGTTCGGTGAACAAGATCATCACCGCGGCCGCGGCCATCGAGTACGGACTCACCACGCCCGACGAGGTGCTGCAGGTGCCGGGCAGCATTTTCATGTCCGGTGTGTCGGTCAAGGATGCGTGGGACCACGGTGTCGCGCCGTACACGACGACCGGCGTGTTCGGTAAGTCCTCCAACGTCGGCACGCTGATGCTTGCCCAACGCGTCGGCGAGGACCGCTACGCGGACATGTTGACCAGGTTCGGCCTGGGCCAGCGCAGCGACGTCGGGCTACCGGGCGAGAGCGCGGGCAACGTTCCGAGCCGTGACCAGTGGTCGGGCGGCACGTTCGCCAACCTCCCCATCGGCCAGGGACTGTCGATGACGCTGCTGCAGATGACGGGGATGTACCAGGCCATCGCCAACGACGGAGTACGCATCCCGCCGAGGATCGTCGAGGCGACGGTGGACGCGAACGGTCAGCGGACAGAGACCCAGCAGCCCGACGGTGTGTACGTGGTCAGCCCCGATACGGCGAAGACCGTCCGCAACATGTTCCGATCCGTCACCCAGGACGACACCGGAAACCAGCGCGGTACCGGAGTTGCCGCGGGCGTCGAGGGATACCAGATCAGTGGCAAGACGGGTACGGCTCAGCAGGTCGATCCCGAGTGCAAGTGCTACTCGAACTCGAACTACTGGATCACATTCGCCGGCATCGCGCCCGCGGACGATCCCCGCTACGTGATCGGAATCATGCTCGACGCCCCGACCCGCAGCGCCGACGGTTCCGGTGGCCAGTCGGCAGCACCGCTGTTCCACAACATCGCCAGCTGGATGCTGCAGCGGGACAGCGTGCCGATATCCGCCGACCCCGGACCCAAGCTGGTTCTGCAGGCGGACTGAGATCCCAACCCGCCGGTCCGCGAGTCGGGGCGGCGACATCATGATCCCGGACGCCGGTAATCTGACACATCGGCTCGGGCGTGTTCGTTCGGCTGCCGCCGCGGCGTGATCGAGCCGTGGCAGGCGCGCGGCCGGCAGTAGAGAGGAAGGGAGCAGGAGTGACTGTGTCATCGGATTCACAACCGGCTCCGGGTTCACGTCCGGCGCATCCACCGCACACCGAAGTCCGGGAGGTGGCGTCTGCGGTCGGTGCAACGATCGACGAGGGCGACCCCGCCGGTGTGAGCGTGACCGGTATCGATCTGCGCGCACAGTCCGTTGTTCCCGGCGATCTCTTCGCGGCACTGCCCGGATCGTCGCGACACGGTGCCGAGTTCGTCGCAGACGCGGTCGAGCGTGGTGCGGTGGCGGTGTTCACCGACCCGGCCGGACTCGAGATCGTGCGGGGCGCTCTGGCAGGTACCGATCGACAGGTTCCGGTGCTCGTGCACGACCGTCCGCGCCAGGTGTTGGGGACGGTCTCCGCTCTGGTGTACGGCAACCCGTCGTCGAAGATGACCGTCATCGGTATCACCGGTACGTCGGGGAAGACGACGACGTCCTATCTGCTCGAAGCAGGCCTGACCGCAGCCGGTCGTCGGTGCGGTCTGATCGGCACCATCGAGACACGTGTGCTGGGCCGGCACGTGCCGAGCGCGCTCACCACGCCCGAGGCTCCGCAGCTGCATGCCCTGTTCGCGGTGATGGTCGAGGAGGGCGTCGACACGGTGGTGATGGAGGTGTCCTCGCACGCGTTGTCCCTGGGCCGGGTCGACGGCACTAGCTTCGCGATCGGTGCGTTCACCAATCTTTCGCAGGATCACCTCGATTTTCACGATTCTCTCGAGGACTACTTCGCGGCCAAGAGTCGCTTGTTCGCGGCCGACTCGGCGGTTCGTGCCGAGACCGCCGTCGTCTGTGTCGACGACGCGTGGGGCGTGCGGATGGCAGACATCGCTCGGTCGGCCGGGTCGACCGTGGTGACCGCGTCGACCGGTGCCGATTCGCAGTGGACGGTCTCGGACTGGGCCAAGCACGACGACGGAACGCAGTCGTTCACCGTCGCCGATCCGCAGGGTGCGTCGCTGCCGGTCTCGGTCCGGTTGCCGGGGCGCTACAACGTCGCGAACACCGTCCTGGCGTTGGCGACCTGCGCAGTGGCCGGGGCCGATGTACGCAGCGCCGTGACCGGGGTCGCGACGGTCGACGTGCCGGGTCGCGTGCAGCGGATCGATCGCGGGCAGAACTTCCTGGCAGTGGTCGACTACGCACACAAACCTGCGGCCGTCGAGGCCGTGCTGGCAACGTTGCGCGAATCCTCGCGTGGACGGATCGCGGTTGTTCTCGGAGCAGGCGGCGACCGCGATACCGCGAAGCGTCCCCTGATGGGTGCCGCCGGAGCGCGCGGTGCCGAGCTGTTGGTGGTGACCGACGACAACCCGCGCAGCGAGGATCCGGCCACCATCAGGGCGGCCGTCGAGGACGGCGCGCTGTCGGTGCCGGACGAGGCCCGCGGCGAAGTACGGAACGTGGCAGGCCGCGCAGCGGCGATCGAACAGGCCGTGGCGTGGGCACGCGAAGGGGATGTTGTGTTGATCGCAGGTAAAGGGCACGAAACCGGCCAAGAGGTAGCGGGCGTGAAGTATCCGTTCGACGACCGAGTGATACTCGCCTCGGCCATCGATGCGCGCCGGGTCGGCACGAGCGCGGGCGTACGGTGATCCCGCTCTCGATCGACCGAATCGCCGAGATCGTCGGAGGCACGGTGCACGACGTGCCGGATCCGACGGTCGTGGTGTCGGGACCGGTGGAGTTCGACTCCCGCAAGGTCACTGCCGGCAGTATCTTCCTCGCCCTTCCCGGAGCGAAGGTGGACGGCCACGACCATGCCGCCGACGCGGTTGCCGCGGGTGCGGCACTGGTGCTGGCTGCGCGTCCGGTGGGCGTACCGGCCGTGGTCGTGCGTCCCGTTCCGCACGACAGTCGCGCGATGGCACTCGAGAACGACCCGGACGGCTCCGGTGCGGCAGTGTTGACCGCTCTCGGCGCTCTGGCCCGCGCATCGGTGCGCGAGTTGACGGCCGAGCACGGTCTGACCGTCGTCGGCGTGACGGGATCCTCGGGGAAGACCTCGACCAAGGATCTGATCTCTGCAGTACTCGAACCCCTCGGTTCGGTGGTGGCACCGCCCGGATCGTTCAACAACGAACTGGGACATCCCTGGACGGCGCTGCGAGCCGATGCCGAGACCGACTTTCTCTGTCTGGAGTTGTCCGCCCGAGGAATCGGCCACATCGCCGAACTGGCCACGCTCGCACCGCCCCGGATCGGGGTGGTCCTCAACGTCGGAACCGCGCACCTGGGCGAGTTCGGGTCGCGCGCGGCCATCGCACTGGCGAAGGGCGAACTGGTCGAGGCTCTGCCGAGTGCTGCCGACGGGGGAGTGGCGATCCTGAACATCGACGATCGGCTCGTCGCCGAAATGGCAACTCGCACAACGGCATCCGTCGTCACAGTGGGGCGCAACGTGGAGGCGGACATCAGAGCACTCGACGTGCAGGTCGATACCGACGCCAGAGCGTCGTTCACGCTCGACTGCGCAGCGGGTTCGGTACCGATCACCCTGGCGGTACACGGCGAGCATCAGGTCGGCAACGCTCTCGCAGCCGCCGCTGTCGCACTCGAGTGCGGCGCGACGCTGACGCAGGTCGCCGAGGCGCTCGGGGCTGCCGCACCGACGTCGATCAGGCGAATGGACGTCCGCACCCGCGCCGACGGCGTCACCGTCGTCAACGATTCGTACAACGCCAACCCCGATTCGATGCGCGCCGCACTCAAAGCACTGGTGTCGATGTCGCGTCGCGACGACGGACCCAAACGCCGCAGCTGGGCGGTGCTGGGGGAGATGGGCGAGCTGGGTTCGGACTCGGTGGTCGAGCACGACGCGATCGGCCGCCTCGCCGTCCGCCTCGACGTCGATCGCCTGATCATCGTCGATTCCGGCCGTCCTACTCGCGCATTGCACCAGGGTGCGGTCATGGAGGGTTCGTGGGGCGAGGAATCGATGTTGGTGCCCGACCGTGAAACGGCGATCGACGTACTGCACGAGGAGGTGCGTCCCGGCGACATCGTGCTGGTGAAGGCCTCGCAGTCCGGGGCGATGTGGACAGTCGCGGACGCCCTGCTGGCCGACGCGCCGAGCACCACTGCGGAGGGTGAGCAGTGAGGCAGATCCTGTTCGCCGGAGGTATCGCACTCGCGGTCGCGATCCTGCTGACCCCGGTGCTGATCAAGACCTTCTCGAAACAGGGCTTCGGCCAGGAGATTCGAGTGGAGGGCCCGGCGAGTCACCAGTCCAAGCGGGGCACACCGACAATGGGCGGCGTCGCAATTCTGGTCGGCATCTGGGCCGGCTACTGGGGCTCGCACCTGATCGGCATCGGGTACGACGCGGACGGTCCGTCGGCGTCGGCCCTGCTCGTTCTCGGCCTGACCACAGTGCTCGGTCTGGTCGGCTTTCTCGACGACTTCATCAAGATCCGCAAACAGCGCAACCTGGGCCTGAACGCCACCGGCAAGTACGTCGGTCAGATAACGGCGGCCGTGCTGTTCGCGATTCTGGTGTTGCAGTTCCGGAGCGAGAGCGGGCTCACTCCCGGCAGCACTCAACTGTCGTACGTGCGCGACATCGCCACCTGGTCGATGTCCGCGGTGGTCTTCGTGTTCTTCGTCTGCCTGCTCGTGATCGCGTGGTCCAACTCGGTCAACCTCACCGACGGACTCGACGGCCTCGCCGCCGGATCGATGACGTTGGTACTCGGCGCCTACACCGTCATCACGTTCTGGCAGTACCGCCAGGCGTGCGCAGGACCCGCCGGGCCTGCCCCCGGCTGTTACGACGTTCGAGATCCCCTCGACCTGGCCCTGGTCTGCGCCTCGGCCGCCGGTGCCTGCATCGGCTTCCTGTGGTGGAACGCCGCGCCGGCCAAGATCTTCATGGGCGACACCGGATCCCTTGCCCTCGGCGGTCTGATCGCGGGCCTGTCGGTGGTGACCAAGACCGAGCTGATCATGGTGGTCATCGGTGCACTGTTCGTCGCCGAGGCCGCATCGGTCGTCATCCAGGTCGCGGTGTTCCGATCCAGTCGCCGACGAGTGTTCCGCATGGCACCGTTCCACCATCACTTCGAGTTGGCCGGATGGGCCGAGACGACGGTGATCATCCGATTCTGGTTGTTGGCCGCCATCGCGTCGGCCGTCGGACTCGCTCTGTTCTACAGCGAGTATCTCGCTGCTGTCGGCGGATAGGGCATGGACGAATCTGTGCCCGACTCTCGGACCGATCTGACCTGGTTGCGCGGCAGTTCGGTGCTGGTGACCGGAGCCCGCATCTCGGGACTCGCCGTCGTGCGACCACTGCTCGATCTCGGTGCCGTCGTCACGGTCACCGACTCGAATCGCGCCGCGCTGGACGAGGCGTCGAACTCCGGTGCTGCGGTGGTGCTGCAGGACGACCTGCTCGCCGATCCCGCGGCACTCGCGGCGTTCTCGCTCGTCGTCACCAGCCCGGGGTTTCGACCCGACTCTCCGGTGTTGGCAGCGGCCGCGAAGATGGGCATTCCGGTATGGGGCGATGTCGAGTTGTCCTGGCACGTGGACCGGGTCGAGCTGTACGGACCCCGAACTCGGTGGCTGGTGGTGACCGGCACCAACGGAAAGACGACCACCACCTCGATGCTGGCCTCGATACTCGACGCCGCAGGCATCGAGTCGGTTGCCTGCGGCAACATCGGACTCCCCATCGCCGACGCGTTGCGCGGTTCCCCGCATCCGAGTGTGCTCGCGGTGGAGTTGTCGTCGTTCCAGCTGTTCTGGGCTCCCTCGGTGCGTCCGGCTGCGGGGGTGGTGCTCAACATCGCCGAGGATCATCTGGATTGGCACGGCGGTATGGACGGTTATGTTCAGGCCAAGGCTCGTGCGTTGAACGGCGACGTCGCGGTGGTCGGTCTGGACGACTCGCGGGCGGCGGGGCTGTCGGCCGGGTCTGCCGCGTCGACCGTCGTCGGTTTCCGGTTGGGTGAGCCGGCCTCGGGTGAGCTGGGTGTGCGTGACGGGGTGCTCGTCGACAACGCGTTCGGTGAGAACGTCGATCTTCTCGCGGCGGACGACGTGGAGCCGAGCGGTCCGTCCGGTGTCCTCGATGCGCTCGCGGCAGGCGCGCTCGCACGGTCGATCGGGGTTGAGGCAGGCGCTGTTCGGCTGGGGCTGCAGACCTATCGAGTGGGACCGCATCGTGCAGCGGTGGTGCGCGAGCTGGGTGGGGTGACGTTCATCGACGATTCGAAGGCGACGAACCCGCATGCCGCTCGCTCCTCCATCTCGGCGCACGATCGCGTCGTGTGGATCGCGGGTGGGCTGTTGAAGGGAGCGGTGATCGACGATCTGGTGATCGAGATCGCCGATCGGCTCGTGGCTGCGGTCGTTCTCGGACGCGATGGGATGCAGATCGCAGAGGCTTTGGCGCGACACGCGCCCGATGTTCCGGTCGTCAGGCTCCCTTCGGGAGACGATGCTGGTGTGACTCATGGTGCTGAAGATGCTGATGCGGTAATGCGGGCGGTCGTGGCCCACGCGGCCGAACTCGCTGCTCCGGGGGACACGGTCCTGCTGGCCCCGGCTGCCGCGTCACTGGACATGTTCGCCGACTACGGCCACCGCGGCCGTAGCTTCGCCGAGTCGGTCCAGCTCCTCGAAGCCACCGACATCGGATCGCCGCGATCGTGACCGCCGCAGGCCAACCGCCTCGTCCGGCTCGACGCGCCGCCGCTCCACGTACCCGAATCGGCCTGTGGTTCGGCAGGCCGCTCGCGTCCTTCCACCTCATCGTCACGATCGCAGTGCTGCTCACGGTGCTGGGCCTGGTCATGGTCCTGTCGGCGTCGTCCGCCGAATCCTTCGCAGCAGACGAGTCCGGGTACGCCCTCTTCACCCAGCAGCTGATCGGTGTCGCGCTGGGAGTCGTCGCGTTCTACGTCGCTCTCCGGCTGCCGGTTCGGTACCTCAGAAAGCTGTCGTTTCCACTGTTCCTGGTCTCGATCACCATGCTGATGCTGGTGCTCATTCCCGGTATCGGTGCCGAACGCCAGGGTGCACGCCGCTGGTTCGACTTCGGCGTCGTGTCCTTCCAGCCGTCCGAGCTCGCCAAGGTGGCACTTGTTCTGTGGGGTGCCCACCTGTTGGCCTCGCGCCGCAGCGAACACGGCAACATCAAGTCACTGTTGGTGCCGTTGCTGCCCGCGGGACTGCTGATGTGTCTGCTCGTCGTGCTGCAGCCGAACCTCAGTACCGCCATCGCCCTCGGCATCATCCTGGTGGCTCTGCTGTGGTTCGCAGGCCTCAACGCTCGGCTGTTCGGTGCGGTGCTGACGACCGGTCTGGCGCTGGCAACCGTGCTCGCGTTCACCGCCGGTTACCGCTCCAATCGCGTCAAGGCATGGCTGAATCCGGGTGAGGACACCCAGGGCCTGTCGTATCAGTCCACCCAGGCGAAATACTCGCTGGCCGACGGCGGACTGTTCGGTCGCGGGCTCGGACAGAGCCGCGCGAAGTGGAGTTACCTCCCCAACGCGCACAACGACTTCATCTTCGCCATCATCGGCGAGGAACTCGGGATGATCGGCTGCCTGGCGGTCATCGGTTTGTTCGGCCTCTTCGTCTACACCGGCCTGCGCATCGCCATGCGTTCGGTGGATCCGTTCCTGCGTCTGCTGACCGCAGGTGCCACGTGCTGGGTGTTCGGTCAGGCCATGATCAACATCGGCTACGTCGTCGGGCTGCTTCCTGTGACAGGCCTGCAGCTGCCGCTGGTGTCCTACGGTGGTACCTCGACCGCGATCACGCTGCTGATGTTCGGCATCATCGCGAGCGCCGCCCGACACGAACCGGAGGCGATCGCAGCCCTGCACGCTGGGCAGGAGGGCCGTATCGCGCGAGCTCTGAAGCTTCCGCTGCCCGCCGTGTTCTCGCCCAAGCGAGCCGCGATGGCGCGGTCGAAGTCCACCCGCCCCACGCTGGCGGCGCAGGATCGCAAACGCATCGAGGCCCGTAAGGGCCAGGGCAAGGACGGGCGCGCAGCGAGAGCAGCCGAGCCCGGACGTGCTCGCACGCGGGTCTCCAGTTCACGGACCGACACGATGTCGCCCAGATCGACCGCACATCGGGGCGAGTCACCCCGCGGCAACCCCCGTCGGAGCGAGCCCGTCCGGCGAGAACCCGCCGCGGGATCGCGTTCGGCATACCGTCCGCGGCCGGAACCACAACCCGGCCGCCCGCCTGTCCGCTCGGGTGAGCGAGGATATCGACGGTGAACCAGACATCTCGACCGATTTCCGTCGTGGTCGCCGGGGGCGGAACGGCCGGGCACATCGAGCCCGCGCTCGCTGTGGCCGACGCCTTGCGCGTCCTCGACCCCACCGTCACCGTCACCGCTCTCGGTAGCAGCCGTGGTCTGGAGACGACTCTCGTTCCGGCTCGCGGGTACGCACTCGAACTCATCCCGCCCGTTCCGCTGCCCCGCAAACCCACCGTCGACCTGCTCAAGTTGCCGCTTCGCGTCGTGCGCTCGGTGCGACGCACCCGCGAGATCTTCGCGGCCGTCGAGGCGGACGTGCTCGTCGGATTCGGCGGCTATGTCGCGTTGCCGGCCTATCTCGCGGCCCGTGGTCGATTGTTCGGCCGTGGCGGCCGAATACCTGTGGTCATCCACGAGGCGAACGCGCGAGCGGGCATCGCCAACAAGGTCGGTGCCCGGTCGGCCGAGCGGGTGCTCGCCGCGGTCGCGGGCTCGGGGATCGCCGCGCGCGGTGCTGCCGACGCCGATGTGATCGGAATTCCCGTGCGTCCCACCATCACCGGCCTCGATCGGGCTGCCGTCCGCGCGGAGGCTCGCGCCCACTTCGGCCTGCCCGACAGCGGTCCGGTGCTGTTGGTGTTCGGCGGCTCGCAGGGGGCCCGATCGCTCAACGACGCGGTGTCCGGAGCCTCTGCGGCCCTGGCCGCAGCCGGCATTTCGGTTCTGCATGCTCACGGTCCGAAGAACTCGCTCGACGTCGAGCAACGTGATCCGGACGCGCCGTACGTCGCGGTGCCGTACATCGACCGGATGGATCTGGCGTATGCGGCTGCGGACCTGGCGATCTGCCGGTCCGGTGCCATGACGGTCGCCGAGGTGTCCGCGACCGGTCTGCCTGCCGTCTACGTACCCCTACCGCACGGCAACGGCGAGCAGGAACTCAACGCCCGTCCTGTGGTCGACGCCGGAGGTGGCATCCTGGTATCCGATGCGACACTGACCGAGCAGTACGTGAGCGAGACGGTGGTCTCGCTGCTGGCCGACACCGAACGAATTGCCACCATGTCTCGTGCCGCCGCCGGTGCCGGGCACAAGGGCGCAGCGGCTGCCGTCGCGCAGATCGTGCTCGATACCGCGCACGCGGCGCGGCGCTGAGCCCGGCGGCGGCGAGCATGAGAAGAGAACGAGGGAGACGTCCGCGTGACAACTGAGGGTGCGATGTCGAATCTGCCGACAGAGCTCGAACGAGTACACATGGTGGGCATCGGCGGTGCCGGAATGTCCGGCATCGCGCGGATCCTGCTGGCGCGCGGGGGACAGGTGTCGGGTTCGGATGCCAAGGAATCGCGCGGCGTACTCGCACTGCGCGCACGCGGTGCCCAGGTCCGCATCGGTCACGACGCCGGTGCCCTGGACATGATCGAGGGCGGACCCACCGTGGTGGTGACGACCCACGCCGCGATTCCCAAGACCAATCCCGAACTCGTCGAAGCGCGTGAACGCGGAATCCCGGTGGTGTTGCGGCCGGCCGTGCTGTCCTCGCTCATGCAGGGATACCGCACGTTGTTGGTCTCGGGAACGCACGGAAAGACGTCGACGACCTCGATGCTGGTGGTCGCGCTCCAGCACTGCGGGTTCGATCCGTCGTTCGCCGTCGGGGGAGAGCTGAACGAGGCCGGCACCAACGCCCACCACGGCAGCGGCGACGTGTTCGTAGCCGAGGCGGACGAGAGCGACGGCTCGCTGCTGCAGTACAGCGCCGACGTCATCATCGTGACCAACATCGAGGCCGATCATCTGGACCACTTCGGCACCACCGAGGCCTACGTTCAGGTGTTCGACGACTTCGCTGCGCTCCTCGGTCCCGGCGGTGTACTCGTGGCCTGCATGGACGACCCGGGTTCGGCGGCGCTCGCTCGACGTGTGGTCGAGCGCGACCTTCCGGGCGTGAAGGTGTTGGGTTACGGGTCCTCGGATGTCGACGCCGGTCCCGTCGAGATGGCCGTTCGACTGCTGGCATGGGAGCCCGAGGACATCGGCGGCGTCGCGCAGTTGCAGATCGCAGGCGAGGACGCGGCCCGCACCGTACGGCTCGGCGTCCCCGGCCGGCACACCGCACTCAACGCGCTGGCGGCGTTCGTCGCGGCGCGTCAGGTCGGTGCCGGAGTCGAGGAACTGCTGGCCGGACTCACCGGTTTCGGCGGCGTGCATCGGCGCTTCCAGTTCACCGGACGTGAGCACGGCGTGCGCGTGTTCGACGATTACGCGCACCACCCCACCGAGGTGCGCGCGGTGTTGACGGCCGCGCAGGCTCTCGTTGCAGGCCAGGACCGTTCGGGTCACGAGCAGGGACGGGTGGTGGTGGTGTTCCAGCCGCATCTGTACTCGCGGACCGCGACGTTCGCCGAGGAATTCGGTGCCGCGCTGTCCTTGGCCGACGAGATCGTCGTGCTCGACGTCTACGGCGCACGTGAGGAACCGTTGCCGGGGGTGACGGGGGCACTGGTTGCCGCTTCGGTGACCAAGCCGGTGAACTATCAGCCGGATCTGTCGTTGGTGGCCAAGCAGGTCGCCCATCTGAGTCTGCCCGGCGATGTCGTCATCACGATGGGCGCGGGTGACGTGACCATGCTCGGCGGACCGATTCTCGATGCGCTTCGCTCGAAGACCGATTTCGGTGCTGCGACCGGCCGCGGGGTACCGAAGGATCGGCCGTCGACGTGAGTCGTCGCTCCGATCGAGTCCGTTCTTCGAGGTCGGGAACAGCTGCAGGAGAGGGTGATTCGTCGGCCGCGGTCACCGACAAGCAGGCACGCGCGCTGGCGCGCGAGCAGGAGCGCGAACGGGTGAAGCGGTCGCGGCGCAAGGCCTTGGCCATCGCCCTGGTACTGGTGGTCGTCGTGGTGGGATCGGCTGCGCTGGTGTACTTCACACCGCTGTTGTCCGTACGCACCATTGCGGTCGCGGGAGCATCGTCGGTCTCCGAACAGGAGATCCTCGACCGGCTCGACGTACCCGTCGGCCTTCCGCTGGTTCGGGTGGACACGGCGGCTGCGGCGCAACGGGTGGCCACGATTCCGGCGCTGGCCACGGTCCGTGTGCAACGGAAGTATCCGTCCACTGTGCAGGTGACGGTGGAGGAGCGGGTTCCGGTGGCGTTCTTCGATTCTCCGGACGGCACCCATCTCCTCGATTCGACCGGGGTCGATTTCGCGATCGCGCCGCCACCGCCCGGGGTGGTGCGTCTGGTGACCGACAACCCGGTGTTCGGTGATCCGGTGACGAAAGATGCACTGGCGGTTCTCGATACGTTGCCACCGCTGCTGCGCGATCAGACAGGAGAGCTGCGGGCGAGCACGTTGTCCGACATCTCCATCCTGCTGCTCGACGGGCGCACCGTGGTGTGGGGCAGCAAGGACGACTCCGAACGCAAGGCCGCGGTGGCCATCGCCCTGCTGTCCCAGCCCGGCCAGATCTTCGACGTGTCGAGTCCGGATCTGCCCACCACCAAATAGTTTCGACGCGTCGACGGGATTTTCTCGCGCGGCGTCGGCGCGCCTAATGGCGATAGTCGTCGGCGATGAATAGCGTTTCGACCAGTTCAGTACTTGACATAACTCTAAGCCTGTGGTTTAGGTTGAGGGTTTTCCACATTTCACGCAACAATCCACGGAAGGCGAGAGCCCATGACGCCCCCGCACAACTACCTCGCCGTAATCAAGGTCGTCGGCATCGGCGGCGGCGGCGTGAACGCGGTCAACCGCATGATCGAACAGGGACTCAAGGGAGTCGAGTTCATCGCGGTCAACACCGACGCTCAGGCCTTGCTGATGAGTGACGCAGACGTCAAGCTCGACGTCGGTCGCGAACTGACCCGCGGACTCGGCGCTGGTGCCGATCCCGAGGTGGGCCGCCGCGCAGCGGACGACCACAAGGACGAGATCGAAGAGGTGCTCAAGGGTGCCGACATGGTGTTCGTCACCGCAGGCGAGGGCGGTGGAACCGGTACCGGTGGCGCTCCCGTCGTCGCCAACATCGCTCGCAAGCTCGGTGCGCTGACCGTCGGTGTCGTCACCCGGCCGTTCTCCTTCGAGGGCAAGCGGCGCGGTGGCCAGGCCGACACGGGCATCCAGCAGCTCCGTGAGTCCTGCGACACGCTCATCGTCATCCCCAACGATCGACTGCTCCAGCTCGGCGACGCCGCAGTCAGCCTCATGGACGCGTTCCGTAGCGCCGACGAGGTACTGCTCAACGGCGTCCAGGGCATCACCGACCTGATCACCACTCCCGGTCTGATCAACGTCGACTTCGCGGACGTCAAGGGCGTGATGTCCGGCGCGGGCAGTGCATTGATGGGCATCGGATCCTCACGCGGCGAGGGTCGAGCCATCAAGGCGGCCGAATCGGCGATCAACTCGCCGCTGCTCGAAGCCTCGATGGAAGGCGCTCGCGGAGTGCTGCTCTCGATCGCCGGTGGATCCGACCTGGGTCTGTTCGAGATCAACGAGGCTGCCTCGCTGGTGCAGGAAGCCGCGCACATCGACGCCAACATCATCTTCGGCACCGTGATCGACGACTCGCTCGGTGACGAGGTCCGCGTGACCGTCATCGCCGCAGGCTTCGACGGCGGAACCCCGACGCGGCGTCCGGTGGAAGCGGCCGCCTCCACACGCGGTCCGATCGGATCGGCTCGCTCGGGCGAGGTGTCGTCGCGGTCGAGCGACAGTTCGGACGGTGCGGTGTTCCGCGACCCGGTCGGCGCTCCGAGCGGTAGCAGTCTGCCGCCACTGAACTCGTCGAGTTCGTCCAATCGTGAATCGTCGAGCCGCGAATCCGCAGCCGGTTACGGCCGTGACTCGGCCGGCCAGGGCCGCGAGTCCGTCGGTTCCGGCCGTCGCGTGCCCATCGCCGAGGACGAGGGCGAAGACGACGTCGATGTGCCGTCCTTCATGCGGCGGTGAGTGACACCTCATCCCCAGGTCCGTTTCGGGTCCGACGCGTCTCGACGACGCGAGCGGGTGGCGTCTCGGCACCGCCGTTCGACACGTTCAACCTCGGTGACCACGTCGGTGACGACCCCGCTGCGGTGGAGGCCAACCGTCGACGCCTCGGCGATCGATTGGGCATGGGGCTCGGACGGCTCGTCTTCATGGAGCAGGTCCACGGACGTACCGTCACGGTGGTCGACGGTCCGGTGACCGAGCCGCTACCGATGACCGATGCGTTGGTGACGACGCACCGCGATCTCGGCTTGGTGGTGTTGACTGCCGACTGCGTGCCGGTGCTGCTCTCCGACGAGGAGGCCGGAGTGATCGCCGCCGTGCATGCCGGACGGGTCGGAGCCCGCATCGGCATCGTTCCCCGCGTGTTGGCCGCCATGGTCGAGCTCGGTGCGGTTCCGGCGCGGATCGGCGCGTTTCTGGGTCCGGCCGCGAGCGGTCGCCAGTACGAGGTGCCCGCGTCCATGCGAGCGGACGTCGACAAGCACCTGCCCGGCAGCGCGACGACAACCGTCCGCCACACGCCCGGGCTCGACATTCCCGCCGGTATCCGGGCTCAACTGCTCGCCGCGGGCGTGTCCGCGGTGGCCCAGGATCCGCGCTGCACCATCGAGGACCGGACGTTGTTCAGTCACCGGCGCGAAGGATCCACCGGCCGCATTGCCAGCGTCGTCTGGATGGACAGCACATCCCCAGGTGATCGGCCCGAATCGGCCGATCGGTGAACGGGCAGGGAAGGTTGTCATGAGCGAACTCAGCGGCAGCGCGTCGGGTACTGGCAGGGCGCAGGAGATCGAGACGGCGTTGACGTCGGTACGCGAGCGGTTGCATCGCGCGTGTGTCGACGCGGGCCGGTCGCCTGCCGATGTGGCTCTGCTCCCGGTGACGAAGTTCTTCCCTGCGTCGGATGTGCGGATCCTGTACGACCTCGGATGCCGCGATTTCGGAGAGTCGCGGGAGCAGGACGCGTCTCCCAAGGTCGCCGAGACGGCCGACGACTTCAGTGGCGATCCACCGCGGTGGCACATGATCGGACACCTGCAGCGAAACAAGGCCAAGTCGGTCGCCGCGTGGGCGCACTCCATCCATTCCGTGGACAGTGCGCGGTTGGTGACTGCGCTGTCGAAGGCGACAACGGCGGCACTGGACGAGGGTGTGCGCCGGACCGGACTCGACGTGATCGTCCAGGTCAGTCTCGACGGGGACGTGCATCGCGGAGGCGTCGAACGCGACGAACTGCACGCGCTCGCCGATGCGGTGGCCGACGCGTCCGGGTTGCGGTTGGCGGGGTTGATGGCGGTGCCGCCGCTCGACGCCGATCCGGACGCCGCATTCGCCGACCTCGAGAGTCTGCATCGTCGACTGTCGGCCGATCATCCCGGAGCGCTCGAGCTGTCCGCGGGCATGACCGGAGACCTGGAAGCTGCTGTGCGCCACGGATCGACGTGCGTGCGTGTCGGTACCGCAATACTCGGCGCGCGGCCGATAGCCTCGCAATAACAGTCCATGGATCACATCAGTCACAACAGACACTTGCGAACCTGGAGATGGACAGTAGACACACCGCCACGGAAGGCAGAACGATGAGCACCCTGCACAAGTTCAAGGCGTACTTCGGCATGGTTCCGCTCGCCGACTACGAGGACGACTACCTCGACGATCCGGACACGCGACGCAGCTCCCGTGGTGGTCGCGACAGCCACGACGACATCGACGAGCGTGAGTTCGTCAAGCCGTCCTTCGGTGGATCGCGGCATGCGCAGGTCGAGGACGACTACGACGATTACGAGGCACCCCGTCCGGCGGCCACGCTGGCACCGATCGGTGGACGAGGCCGTGGCGCGGCACCGACCACGCGAGGTGCGGCAACCAGAGGAGCGCTCGCCATGGACACTCGGATGGATGTGCGGGCGGAGACCCGACGCAGCCCGATCGTCGACGACGGCGGCCCCCTCTCGAAGATCACCACGCTCCGACCGCGTGATTACAGCGAGGCTCGCACCATCGGTGAGCGCTTCCGCGACGGCACTCCGGTCATCATGGACCTGGTCGAGATGAGCAACGCGGACGCCAAGCGCCTGGTCGATTTCGCTGCCGGGCTCGCCTTCGCGCTGCGCGGTTCGTTCGACAAGGTAGCGACGAAGGTCTTCCTGCTCTCGCCGGCCGACGTCGACGTCTCACCGCAGGAGCGCAGGCGGATCGCCGAGACCGGCTTCTACAGCCAGCAGTGAGACATTTGCTGTTCGGAGCGGTAGTTCAGGGCTGTGACCAGCGCGCTTTGCTCAGCCCGGCGAAGTCAGGCAGAGTATAGCCGTGATCGTGTTCACGGTGATCAACATCGTATTGTTTCTTTTTTGGCTCCTTCTCATCGGTCGAATCATCGTCGAGTTCATCAGGACTTTCGCGAGAGATTGGCAACCGACCGGGTTGGTCGTCATCGTGCTCGAGGCGATCTTCACCGTCACCGACCCGCCGGTGAAGTTCCTCCGGAAGATAATTCCGCCGCTCAACCTCGGTGGAGTGCGACTGGACCTGTCCATCATGGTCCTGCTGTTCGTGGTCTTCATCGCGTGGAATGTGACCAGTGGTCTCGCGGCCTGAGGCCGCAGATGAAATGTTAGAACGCGGGACCCAGCGCATGCTGCGTGTCCTGTGTGACAGAATGGACGCCAGTTACAGTTTGATTGTTCTGCACTCGCGCGGAATGGCATATAACTGAATGCTTGCTCTACCGCCCCAAGACGCGTGAAGGGATCCTTCCATGCCGCTGACTCCAGCTGATGTGCACAATGTCGCGTTCAGCAAGCCGCCCATCGGTAAGCGCGGTTACAACGAAGACGAGGTCGACGCTTTTCTCGACCTCGTCGAGCAAGAGTTGTCGCGACTGATCGAAGAGAACGCCGACCTACGCCAGCGGGTCGGTGAGCTCGATCAGGAGCTTGCGGACGCCAAGAGCGCTGCGCGGCAGAGCCCGCAACCGGCTCAGGCCGCGGCACCGAAGGCCGAGCCGCAGCGCCCGGTGGATCCCCCCAAGCCACCGCCCGTGGTGCAGCAGCCCGCGCCGGTCGCGCCCGTTGCAGCAGCTCCGCAGCAGAGCGGCGACTCCAACATGCAGGCCGCCAAGATTCTCGGCCTCGCTCAGGAGATGGCCGATCGTCTCACCGGTGACGCCAAGTCGGAGTCCGAGCAGCTGCTCGGCAATGCGCGCACCAACGCCGAGCGTCTCGTGTCGGATGCACGGACCCGTTCCGAGTCGATGATGGCCGAGGCTCGCCAGAAGTCCGAGTCGCTGTTGTCCGACGCGCAGACCCGGTCCGAGACCCAGCTGCGTCAGGCCAAGGAGAAGGCCGACGCACTGCAGGCCGACGCCGAGCGCAAGCACACCGAGATCATGGCGACGATCAACCAGCAGCGTTCGGTGCTGGAAGGTCGAATCGAGCAGCTCAAGACGTTCGAGCGCGAGTACCGCGTGCGGCTCAAGTCCTACCTCGAATCGCAGCTCGAAGAACTCGAGAACCGTTCCTCGGCGCTGCCGGTGGACAACGGGCAGGACAATTTCAACCAGGACAATCAGTCCTCGGGGTACAGCCAGTCGTACGCCAAGGGCAACTGACGCACCACCGACCTCCGACGCTGTCGATCGTGGACAGCGTCGGATCAGGTTGTCGCGTCGAGTGGTGAGCGAGGAATGGGTGTGTTGGTCCTGACTCTCGGCGCGGCTGCGATCGGTTTCGGCTTTCTGGTTATCGCCCTGATGACGGGATCCGTCGTCTGGGCCTGGGCGTGCATCGCCGTCTGCATCGTGGGTGCTGTTCTACTTCTGGTCGGCGCGCTCACGGGCCGACGGCCACCGCCCGAGCTCGACAGGTAGCATCACGATTCGCAGGTGTCAGATTCACAGGTGTCAGATTCAACGGCGTCGATCCGGCCATCACCGGGGAGCTTTCGGAAGAACGACGTCGGTACGAAGCACCCAGGTGCTTGGGAACGGTGTTCAGTAGAACCGAACGGGTGAGCCCGTCACAGCTCGTCTGGAGTGGCGCACTCCGACGATATGGTCGTCGAGAGCGTGCAAGCGGGGTGGTACCGCGGTATCGGGCGTACGAATCGCCTGGATGTCGTCCCCGTGCCAACTTTGCGTCGCGTCTGAGACGTGGCCGGCACGGAGGAGACTTGACATGACAGATGCAACCGAACGTCCGAACTCGGGGTCCTACCCATTGGTGGACCTCGCCGAGGGCCGCTCGGGCAGCGTCCCGTTCCCGGATCTCGAGCGCATCGTTCTGCACGAGTGGGCCGAGGACGGCACCTTTCGTGCCAGCATCGACAATCGAGCAGGTGCGGACGAGTTCGTCTTCTACGACGGCCCTCCCTTCGCGAACGGCCTGCCGCACTACGGTCACCTGCTCACCGGCTACGTCAAGGACCTCGTCCCGCGATTCCAGACGATGCGGGGCAAGAAGGTCGAGCGTCGCTTCGGGTGGGATTGCCACGGTCTGCCCGCAGAGCTCGAAGCGGAGAAGCAGCTCGGCATCAAGGACAAGTCCGAGATCGACGAGATGGGCCTGGCGAAGTTCAACGCCTACTGCAAGCAGTCGGTACTCCAGTACACCGACGAGTGGCGGGACTACGTCACCCGGCAGGCGCGATGGGTCGACTTCGACAACGACTACAAGACCCTCGACGTCGACTTCATGGAGTCGGTCATGTGGGCGTTCAAGACGCTGCACGACAAGGGCCTGATCTACCAGGGATACCGGGTGCTGCCGTACAGCTGGTACGAGCAGACACCGCTGTCCAATCAGGAGACCCGCCTGGACGACGCCTACAAGATGCGTCAGGATCCCGCGGTCACCGTCACGATGCCGTTGACGGCTCCCGGCTCGCCCCTGGACGGTGCGAACGCGCTGATCTGGACCACCACGCCCTGGACCCTTCCGTCGAACTTGGCGATCGCGGTGCACCCGGAGGTGCAGTACCTGCAGGTGCGAGGCGCGGACGGTGAGCGTTACGTGCTTGCCGCTGCACGTCTTTCGCACTACGCGAAGGAACTGGGGGAGGAGCCGGAGGTGCTCTCGGAGCACACCGGTGCCGAGTTGGTCGGGCTGTCCTACACACCTCCCTACGATTTCTTTCTCGGCCACGAGAACTCGCACCGTGTGCTCGAGGCCGACTACGTCACCACCGATTCGGGCACCGGAATCGTCCACCTCGCACCGGCTTTCGGTGAGGAGGACATGGACGTCGCCACCGCGAACGGTATCGAGGTGGTGCAACCGCTCGACGCGGGCGGAAAGTTCACCTCGCTGGTGCCGCCGTACGAGGGTCTGATGGTGTTCGACGCCAACCCGGTGATCATCAAGGATCTCAAGGCCTCGGGTCGGTTGCTGCGGCACGAGACCATCGAGCACTCGTACCCGCACAGCTGGCGCAGTGGTCAGCCCCTGATCTACATGGCGGTGCCGTCGTGGTTCGTCGCGGTCACCAAGTTCCGTGATCGGATGGTCGAGCTGAACCAGGAGATCACCTGGGTTCCCGAGCACATCAAGGACGGCCAGTTCGGCAAGTGGCTCGAAGGTGCACGCGACTGGAACATCAGCCGAAACCGCTACTGGGGCAGCCCGATCCCGGCGTGGACCTCCGACGACCCGGCCTACCCGCGTCTGGACGTGTACGGCAGCCTGGACGAGCTCGAGCGTGATTTCGGCGTGCGACCGACCGATCTGCACCGCCCGTACATCGACGAGTTGACCCGGCCCAACCCGGACGATCCGACCGGCAAGTCGACGATGCGTCGCGTCCCCGAGGTGTTGGACTGCTGGTTCGAGTCGGGCTCGATGCCGTACGCGCAGGTCCATTTCCCGTTCGAGAACGAGGAGTGGTTCTCCACACACAACCCGGGCGATTTCATCGTCGAGTACAACGGCCAGACGCGAGGCTGGTTCTACACCCTGCACGTACTGGCGACCGCGCTGTTCGATCGCCCGGCGTTCAAGACCGTTGCCGCACACGGCATCGTGCTCGGTGACGACGGACTGAAGATGAGCAAGTCCAAGGGTAACTACCCCGACGTCAAGGAGGTCTTCGACCGCGACGGCTCCGACGCCATGCGGTGGTTCCTGATGTCCTCACCGATCCTGCGTGGCGGCAACCTCATCGTCACCGAGCAGGGTATCCGCGAAGGCGTTCGCCAGGCATTGCTGCCGATCTGGAATGCGTGGAGCTTCTTGCAGCTCTACGCGTCGAAGCCCGGGCAGTGGCGAACCGATTCGCCGAACGTGCTCGATCGCTACGTGTTGGCCAAGCTGTCGGCCACCCGCGACGCGATCACCGATGCGCTCGAGGGCAACGACATCGCCGGTGCCTGCGACGAGCTGCGCACGTTCTGCGATGCACTGACCAATTGGTATGTGCGCCGGTCGCGTTCGCGGTTCTGGAGCGAGGACGCCGACGCCATCGACACCCTGCACACCGTGCTCGAGGTGCTCACTCGCATCGCCGCCCCGCTGTTGCCGCTGATCAGCGAGGTGGTGTGGCGTGGACTGACCGGTGGCCGCTCGGTGCACCTGACCGACTGGCCCGAGGCAGGCGAACTGCCGTCGGATCCCGAACTCGTCGAGAGCATGGACGAGGTCCGCACCGTGTGCTCCACGGTGCTGGGTCTGCGCAAGGCCCAGAATCTGCGCGTGCGGTTGCCGCTGCCCGAGGTGACGGTCGCAGCCGCCGATGCGGAGCGGCTGCGTCCGTTCGTCGACATCATCTCCGACGAGGTCAACGTCAAGAAGGTCGATCTCACCGAGGACGTCGCCGTACACGGAAAGTTCGAGCTCGTCGTCAATGCCCGTGCCGCGGGCCCGCGTATCGGCAAGGACGTCCAGACGGTAATCAAGGCCGTCAAGGCAGGTGATTGGTCGGAGGACGCCGACGGAGTCGTCAGCGCGGCAGGCATCGCGTTGCTACCGGAGGAGTACACGCGCAAACTCGTTGCCGCCGAGCCCGAATCGACGGCACCGTTGCCAGGAAACGCCGGACTTGTCGTGCTCGATTCCGCCGTCACCGAGGAGCTCGAGGCGGAGGGCTGGGCCAAGGACCGCATCCGTGAACTCCAGGACGCCCGTCGCAATCACGGATTCGACGTCTCGGATCGAATCGACATCGTCATCGACGTCCCCGAACATCGGCAGGCATGGCTCGACACTCATCGTGATCTGATCGCAGGCGAGGTGCTCGCGCTCTCGCTGGTCGACGGACACGTGGGGGACGACGGCAGCGATCTCGGCGAGGGAGTGCGAGCAGCGATCACCAAGTCGTCATGATCGACGGCGACGCCTCGGTCGACGCCGTTCGTGAGCTTCTCGCCGAAGCTCACGGCGGCGTCGTGCCCATCGTCGCCGCGGGCCACCCGGTTCTGCGGTCGAGGGCCGTGCCGTACGCCGGGCAGCTCGACTCCGAGACTTTCGGGGAGTTGATCGAGGTGATGCGCGCAACCATGCACGACGCTCCCGGTGTCGGTCTGGCTGCCCCGCAGATCGGCATTCCGTTGCAGATCGCGGTGATCGAGGATCTGTACGAGGTGGGAGCGGACGTCGCTCGTGTCCGAGAGCGCACGCCGCTTCCGTTCCGGGTACTGATCAATCCGCGGTACACCCCGGTCGGGCCGCGGACGGCGGACTTCTACGAGGGATGTCTCAGTGTTCCCGGCTACCATGCGGTCGTCACGCGAGCGGCGGAAGTCCGGCTCGAATGCACCGACGAGACCGGGCGCGCGATCGACGAGGTGGTCAGCGGCTGGCCGGCGAGGATCGTGGCCCACGAGACCGATCACCTCCACGGCACCCTGTACGTCGATACCGCCCACACGCGATCGCTGACCACCAACGAGACGTACGGCGAACTGTGGTCGGATCCCACACCCGAACGGGCCGCGCACGCTCTCGGATTCGCCACCGACGACCGTCGTTGACGACCGTGCCCGATACCGCCGACCACACCCTGCGGAGTCGTCGATGGGTGCTGCACCTGGACATGGACGCGTTCTTCGCCTCCGCCGAACAGTTGACGCGACCCACGTTGCGGGGCCGCCCGGTTCTCGTCGGTGGCGCGGGCGGGCGGGGAGTGGTGGCCGGTTGCAGCTACCAGGCCCGCGCGTTCGGAGCGCGCTCGGCCATGCCGATGCATCAGGCTCGCCGACTGGTGGGGGCCGGGGCCGTGGTGTTGCCGCCGCGGTTCGTTCTCTACTCGGAGCTGAGCCGACGCGCCTTCGAGGCACTGCGGGGACCCATGCCCGTCCTCGAGCAACTCTCGATCGACGAGGCGTTCGGTGAGCCGCTCGAACTGGCCGGGGCGACGGTTCGCGAGGTGGAGCAGTTCTGCGCCGGCCTGCGCGCACTGATTCTCGCCGAGACCGGGCTGGTCGCCTCGATCGGTGCCGGATCCGGAAAACAGATCGCCAAGATCGCGTCGGGACTGGCCAAGCCCGACGGCATGACCGTCGTCGCTCCGGGAATTCAGGCCGAGCTGATGGCGGCTCTTCCGGTGCGGAAGCTGTGGGGGATCGGACCGGTGGCGGGAGAGCGTTTGCGGCGGTTGGGCATCGACACCATCGGCAAGTTCGTGGCCACGCCCGAGTCCGAGGTGGCATCGATCCTCGGGGCGACGATGGGACCGAGCCTGCATCAGCTCGCACGCGGAATCGACAATCGAGTCGTGGCCGAGCGTGCCGAGGCCAAACAGGTCAGCGCCGAGACGACGTTCGCCCAGGACCTGATCTCTCTCGCGCAGCTTCGCCCGGCCATCGAGTCCATCGTCGACTCGACGCATCGCCGATTGCTGAAGGACGGTCGGGGTGCCAGGACGGTGGTACTCAAACTACGCAAGTCCGACATGAGCATCATCACTCGATCGGCCACGTTGCCGTACGCCACGGTGGACAAGCAGACCATCGTGGCAACGGCGCAGCGGCTTGCCGTCGATCCGGTCGATGTCGGTCCGATCAGGCTGGTCGGGGTCGGATTGGCCGGGCTGTCGGCCGTTCGGCAGGGATCGCTGTTTCCCGAACTGGAGTACGAGCCGGTCGCCGATGCGACCGAGGAGTCGCCCGCCCCGATCGAGGCCGCCGCCGATGTCGTCGTCCCGGAAGGCCCTCGGTGGCAGCCGGGTATGGATGTGCGGCATCCCGACTTCGGCCACGGCTGGGTGCAGGGGGCCGGTCACTCGGTGGTGACCGTCAGATTCGAGACTCGCACCACCGGGCCGGGAATCGCGCGTACCTTCGCGGAATCGGACGAGAACCTGGTCGTCGCCGACGTTCTCGACAGCCTCGAGTGAGTTGTGGCCTGGCTGAGGAAACTCTGTGAGGTTTCACAGGTATGCCGATCGCGTTGTGACTCGGGCGTGTCGAGCTGACATAGTGGACCAGGTCCGAGACGACCCCATTCCAGACGACCGACGAGTCACAGAACGATCGAGATGTGACTCAGAGTGAAAAGGACAAGCACTTGAAGCTTCGCAACACCCGACGGGCAATGGTTGCCGGCATCGCCATCGCCGCAGCGCTCACCATGACCGCCTGCAGCTCGGAAGGCGGTGACGAGCCGACCGCGACCACGACGGCTGTCACCACCTCTGCGGTTGCCGCTCCCGACGCCGGTGCGTACCCCCCCGTTCCGACCGTCGAAGAGCTGAACGCCGAGCTCGCCCGCGGGCTCGATCCCAACGTTCCGGTCGAGGAGAAGGCCGCCCTGATCCAGGGTGCATCCGCCGATCCGGATCTGATCAACCAGGTCGCCGCCGCTGCAGTGGCCAACAACGCCCAGATCGAGATCACCAGCATCGACGATCTCGGCACCGGCGTTCTCAATGCCGGCATCACGATCACGCTCAACGGCCAGGCCAACCCCGGCACCTTCCAGTTCGTCCCCGAGGACGGCGTGTGGAAGCTCTCCAAGGAGAACGCCTGCGGCATCGTCTCGCTCGCTCAGCTGACCAGCCCGGCGTGCCCCGCACCCTGAGTCCTGCCGATCGTCTCTGACCGACAGTAGAACTGCCGGTGACATGTCCCCTCGGGGATGTGTCACCGGCAGTTTTTCGTGGGACGACCGCCCGGTTCACATGCTCGGTGTGACCGATCGAATGCGCTCGACGGCCGCCTCGGCGACAGCGGTGACCGTATCGGGTTCCAGGCCACTCCGATCGGAGACGACGATCTGGACGACCGTCGAATCGACCACGGCCACCACCACGTCGGAGATCAAGGTGAACCCTTCACTGCTGGTGGTCAGGCGTACCGAGGCCGATGCGTCACCGACCGACGACTGCTCCCGGCCTGCCAGCGAATAGTCGACGCTCACACCGTCCGCATCCGTACCACTGAACGTCGTGCACCCCGCCCACGCCTGCTGAATCGCCGTGAACGCCTCGGCCGTGCCCGTATCGGAGTAGCTCGCCGCATCCTCGTCGATCGACGAGAAGTTCGGTCCCGAGAAGCGGGCGACTGCGGTAGACGTCGCCCCGCCCCGCTGCTCCGAGATCGGAGCCAGGACAGCGGCGCATTCGGCCGGGTCGGTACCGGACCTGTCGGGGGAGTCGTACTCGGGAGCCGGGTCGAGCCCCAGATCCTGGACCGGGTCGGGGATCGAGGAGAACCCGTCCGGGAGGTCGCCGAGACCCAACATCGCCGCGACCAGGACGCCGGAGTCGGTGATGGGGGTGCCGAGCACAGGATCGGGCGCGGGGACGGAGCTGGGTGCGGCTGCAGGGCTCGGGGCAGGCTCGTCTGCACCGCACCCGGCCGCGGCGACGCCGACCAGCGCCAGCGCCGCCAGCAGCTGCGTCGTGGTCCGCGCCGTCATCGGGCAGCCCAGCCGATGGAGTCTCCGACGGTCTGGCGCAGCACCGTCGTGCTGTCGGGATCGGTGTACATCTGCTCACCACCTGCAGTGATCGACCCGCCGACGGGGAGTGGACGGGTCAGATCGATCTCCAGCGTTCCCGAGCCGGTGAAGGTGTACGTCGCGATGTTCAGTGTGCCGGCGTTGTCCGGCAGGTTCCATGTCGACGATTCGGGCGTCTGGGTGATCGCGACGTCCAGGGTCGCTCGGTCACCGTCGAGCGCTCGCAGCGTGACAGTGCTGCGCTGGTTCAACGTGATGCCGCTCAGTACCTGCTGATCGACCGTCCATACCGCGCCCACTCCCACCTCTGCGTCGGGGAAGTCGACGGAGCGGTACACCGCGGCGTTCAACGACCGTTCGATCGCCGCGCGGGCGGTATCGAGCGCGGCGTCGGCGGGGGTGATGTGCAGTGCGGTGATAGCTCCGGAGTCGGTGCTCGCCAGCCGCGCCGTCGAGCCCTCGGAGGCGGCGAGTGCGTCGGTCAGTCCCTCGTCGGGTGACGTCGCAGCTCCGATGGTGAGCTCGACGGATCGGGTCGCGCCGGTAGCAGCGTCGTCGTCCGGCACGGTCTCGGACGTCGACGCGGACAGGGGCACGGTCAGATCGGGACTCGAGAAGTCCTGCGGAGCACCGTTGTCGATCTGCTGCGACACGGTGGATGTGGTGGTCAGGTCCACGGTCTGCTCGTCGGAGTCGGAGGTGTCGAAAGCCAGCACGCGCCGTGGCTCGGCACCGGGGTCGACGACCGTCGTGGTCGTCGGTGTCACGGCGATCGTCACCTCGTTCGAGGACGCGGCCTGATCGGGAGCTGGATCGGTGTCGGCGTCGGTGCTCGAACATCCGGCGACGAGTGCCACTGCACAGCAGGCAGCGAGAAAACCGGAGCGGACGGTGCGGTTTCGATCGGTCGTCTTCACGCGCACCAGGCTACTGACACCGCCCGCGGTGACCGGTGGTGCGCGGCACGGATGAGGACCCACCGCCGTCCATACGCCATGATGGACAGGTGAGTGAAGACCGCGCCGACGATCCGCCAGCCGAGACGAGTAGTGTTCCGGCACCGAACGAGACCGCGGACTCGCAGGTGACCGAAGCCGACAGCGCCGAGATCGGACTTTCGAAGCCGCTCAAGACGCGGTTGCTGATCGTGATCGCGGCCGTGATTCTTCTCTTCGATCTCGTGACCAAGATTCTGGTCGTGCACTACGTCGAGCCCGGCAACCCGATCGAGATCGTCGGAGACGTCGTGACGCTGCGGCTGGTACGCAATCCCGGTGCGGCGTTCTCGATGGCCACCGGAATGACCTGGTTGCTCACGGTCGTGGCCGTCGCGGTCGTCATCGGGGTGATCAAGATCGGTCGGACGCTGCGATCGCCGTGGTGGGCACTGGGATTGGGTCTCGTTCTCGGCGGCGCACTCGGCAACCTGATCGACCGCTTCTTCCGTGCACCCGGCCCGTTCCAGGGACACGTCGTCGACTTCGTGTCGGTGGGCTGGTGGCCGGTGTTCAACGTGGCCGACTCGTCCATCGTCTGTGGTGCCATCCTGCTCGTCGTCCTGAGCCTGTTCGGGTTCGAGCCGAACGGTGAACGAGCCGGCAAGTCGAGTTCCGACGCCGCAGGCGAGGCCGACAAGTGAGGGAATCGCGCTCGATGCCCGTCCCCGACGGCCTGGACGGAATGCGGGTGGACGCCGGTCTGGCTCGGCTGCTCGGGCTCTCGCGTACCGTCGCCGCGACCCTCGCCGAGGAGGGCTCGGTTCTGGTCGATCACGGTGCCGTCGGCAAGTCCGACCGGCTGGCCGCCGGTTCGTGGCTCGAGGTGACGCTGCCCGAGCCCGCCCGTGAGCTGACGATCGAGGCGGAGCCGGTCGAGGGGATGGAAATCCTCTACGCCGACGACGACATCGTGGCCGTGGACAAGCCGGTCGGGGTCGCTGCGCACGCCAGTGTCGGCTGGACCGGCCCCACCGTCATCGGTGGTCTCGCGGCCGCCGGATTCCGTATTTCGACCTCCGGTGCGCACGAGCGGCAGGGCATCGTCCATCGCCTCGACGTCGGCACGTCCGGGGTCATGGTGGTCGCCACGTCCGAGCGGGCGTACACCGTGCTCAAGCGGGCGTTCAAGGCGCGGACCATCGACAAGCGCTACCACGCACTGGTGCAGGGCCACCCGGATCCGAGCAGTGGAACTATCGATGCCCCGATCGGTCGACACGGCAGCAACGACTGGAAGTTCGCCGTCCGAGCCGACGGCAAGCCCAGCGTCACCCACTACGACACGGTCGAGGCGTTCCAGGCCGCGAGCTTGCTGGACGTGCACCTGGAAACCGGTCGTACGCACCAGATCAGGGTGCACTTCTCGGCGCTGCGGCATCCGTGCTGCGGTGATCTGACCTACGGAGCCGATCCACGGCTGGCCGAACGGTTGGGCCTGGAACGGCAGTGGCTGCACGCTCGCTCGCTCGGCTTCGCGCATCCGTCCGACGGCCGCTGGGTCGAGATCGAGAGCAAGTATCCGGCCGACCTCGAGCACGCACTCGAGGTGCTTCGGAAGGCGTGATGCGCAGCAGGGGAGTCTCCGGAGTGCTCGGCGGCGTCGTTGTCGCGGCACTCGTGATCGGGGCGCTCGCCGTGATCGGGCACCTGAATCCGGTACGACAGTCGATCGTGAGTACCGACCGCCTCGGCCCGGACAGTGGCGAGCAGGTGGCCGAGTACCTGGCCCGCGCCGAGGAGAGTCTGCGCAGCGACACCACCGAACCTCGATGGGGCTCGGTGTCGTTCGATCGCGAACTCACCGCCGAGCAGGTTCGTACCGTCGCCGACGGGGTCCGTATCTCGCAGGTGTTGGTGCGTGTTCCGCTCGACCGCGTGCAGACTCCGATACTCACCGTGGGTGTACCCGGCAGTGAGCGCTCGGTACTGAATTCGACCGCGCGTGCAGCGAGCCTGGCGGCGGCGTCGTTCGGGGTGGGGGACCGGCAGACGCAGATCGCCGCAGTGTCGCAGCGACGTCTGCTCGACGGGTGCGCCTGTGTGGTGACAGTGGTGGTGCGCGGGACCCCTGCCGAGTTGACCGAGCTGGCCGGCCGGCCCGATGTGCGAGCGGTGCAAGCTCTTCCGCCGGATGCGGTGTCCGGCAAGTTCGCGGTCGAGCCGCTTCTGCCGGAGTACGTCGACGTCGTCGGGCCGCTTCCGGACGACGGTCTCGTGCCGACCGAATGAGGCGATTTCTCGTCGCATCCGTCACACCCGTCACGTCCTCCCAGGACACACCGGCAGCGTGGAAAATCTGTCGGTTCGACCGCTTACAGTGAGTACGTTCGCGGCTCGTACTGTCGACAACGCACGACCTTCAGGAGAGAACCTTCGTGGCCGATTCGTTCGTTCATCTGCACAACCACACCGAATATTCGATGCTCGACGGTGCCGCCAAGATCGGGGCGATGTTCGCCGAGGCGGCGCGGTTGGAGATGACGGCAGTCGGCATGACCGACCACGGCAACATGTACGGGGCCAGCGAGTTCTACAACGAGGCCAAGAAGGCCGGAATCAAGCCGATCATCGGCATCGAGGCCTACATCGCTCCGGAGTCTCGCTTCAACAAGAAGCGCGTGCTGTGGGGCGACCGCAGCCAGAAGTCCGACGACGTCTCCGGTAGCGGTGCGTACACGCACATGACGATGGTCGCCGAGAACGCCACCGGAGTTCGCAACCTGTTCAAGCTGTCCTCCCTCGCTTCCATCGAAGGGCAGCTGGGCAAGTGGGCCCGGATGGACGAGGAGATCATCGCCTCGCACGCCGAGGGCATCATCGCCACCACCGGCTGCCCGTCGGGGGAGGTGCAGACTCGCCTGCGACTGGGCCAGGATCGTGAGGCGCTGGAGGCTGCCGCGAAGTGGCGCGAGATCTGGGGGCCGGACAACTTCTTCCTGGAGCTGATGGATCACGGTCTGTCCATCGAGCGACGCGTCCGCGAAGGTCTGCTCGACATCGGCAAGAAGCTCTCGATCCCGCCGCTGGCGACCAACGACTGCCACTACGTCACCAAGGACGCCGCCGAGAACCACGAGGCGCTGCTGTGCATCCAGACCGGTAAGACGCTCAGCGACCCCACCCGCTTCAAGTTCGACGGTGACGGCTACTACCTCAAGTCCGCCGCCGAAATGCGCGAGCTCTGGGACGATCAGGTGCCCGGTGCATGCGACAGCACCCTGCTCATCGCCGAGCGGGTGCAGCCCTACGACGAGGTGTGGGCGCACCGCGACCGGATGCCGATCTTCCCCGTGCCCGAGGGGCACACGCAGGGCACGTGGTTGCGCCACGAGGTCATGACCGGGCTCGAGCGGCGGTTCCCCGACGGCCCGGGCGAGGACTACCTCGCGCGCGCGGAGTACGAGATCAAGGTCATTCTCGAGATGGGCTTCCCGGCGTACTTCCTCGTCGTCGGCGACCTGATCAACCACGCCAAGGCCGTCGGCATCCGCGTCGGGCCCGGTCGAGGCTCGGCCGCGGGCTCTCTCGTCGCGTACGCGATGGGTATCACCAACATCGATCCATTGCCGCACGGTCTGCTGTTCGAGCGATTTCTCAACCCCGAGCGCGTGTCGATGCCCGATATCGATATCGACTTCGACGATCGTCGCCGCGGTGAGATGGTCCGCTACGCCACCGAGAAGTGGGGCAGCGATCGAGTGGCCCAGGTGATCACGTTCGGCACCATCAAGACCAAGGCCGCCATCAAGGATTCCGCGCGCGTGCAGTTCGGCCAGCCCGGGTTCGGAATCGCCGATCAGATCACCAAGGCGCTGCCGCCGCCCATCATGGCCAAGGACATCTCCGTGGCCGGCATCACCGACCCGGCGCACGAGCGCTACAAGGAAGCCGTCGAGGTCAGGGCCCTGATCGACTCAAACCCCGACGTCGCGACCATCTACAAGACGGCCAAGGGGCTCGAGGGCCTGATCCGCAACGCGGGCGTGCACGCCTGCGCGGTCATCATGTCGTCCGAGCCGCTCACCGATGCCATTCCGGTGTGGAAGCGCGCGCAGGACGGCGCGATCATCACCGGCTGGGACTACCCGTCGTGCGAGGCCATCGGTCTGCTCAAGATGGACTTCCTGGGTCTGCGCAACCTCACCGTCATCGGTGACGCCATCGACAACATCAAGGCCAACCGCGGCATCGACATCGACCTCGACGCGCTCCCGCTCGACGATCCGGCGACCTTCGACTTGCTCTCTCGCGGAGACACTCTCGGCGTCTTCCAGCTCGACGGCAGCGCCATGCGCGATCTGCTCCGCCGGATGCAGCCCACCGGCTTCGAGGACATCGTCGCCGTCCTTGCCCTGTATCGGCCGGGTCCGATGGGCATGAACTCGCACAACGATTACGCCGACCGCAAGAACGGAAGGCAAGAGGTCAAGCCGATTCACCCGGAGCTCGAAGAGCCGCTCAAGGTGATTCTCGGCGAGACCTACGGCCTGGTGGTCTACCAGGAGCAGATCATGCAGCTGGCGCAGAAGGTGGCCGGCTACACCCTCGGCCAGGCCGACCTGCTGCGTCGCGCCATGGGCAAGAAGAAGCTCTCCGAGCTGGAGAAGGCCTACGCCGGGTTCCGGCAGGGCATGTTGGACAACGACTTCTCCGAGGCGGCCATCAAGGCTCTGTGGGACACCGTGCTGCCCTTCGCGGGCTACGCGTTCAACAAGTCTCACTCCGCGGGCTACGGCCTGGTGTCGTACTGGACGGCATATCTCAAGGCCAACTACCCGGCCGAGTACATGGCCGGACTGCTCACCAGTGTCGGCGACGACAAGGACAAGGCCGCGATCTACCTCGCCGATTGCCGCAAGCTGGGCATCACGGTGCTGCCACCGGACGTCAACGAATCCGAACTCAACTTCGCGTCGGTGGGCAAGGACATCCGGTTCGGGCTCGGTGCCGTCCGCAACGTCGGTACCAACGTTGTCGCCTCGATCATCAGGGCGCGATCGGAGAAGTCCAAGTACACCGACTTCTCCGACTACCTCGGCAAGATCGATGCGATCGCGTGCAGCAAGAAGGTCACCGAATCCCTCATCAAGGCAGGTGCCTTCGACTCACTCGATCATCCCCGCAAGGGCCTGATGCTCATCCACGCCGACGCCATCGACGCGGTGATGGGCACGAAGAAGGCCGAGGCGATCGGTCAGTTCGATCTGTTCGGCGGCGAGGATGCCGACGAGTCCATCTCCGCCGTGTTCAACGTTCGGGTGCCGGACGAGGAGTGGGAATCCAAGCATCGGCTCGCCCTCGAACGCGAGATGCTCGGCCTGTACGTCTCGGGACACCCGCTGCTGGGCGTCGAGCACATGCTCGCCGCGAAGTCCGACTGCAACATCCCCACCATCCTCGAGGGTGACATCAAGGACGGCACACAGGTCACCGTCGGCGGCATTCTGGCTTCGGTGAATCGTCGGATCAACAAGAACGGCCTGACGTGGGCGTCGGCTCAGCTCGAGGACCTCGCCGGCGGTATCGAGGTGCTGTTCTTCCCCCAGGCGTACTCGGTGTTCGGTGCCGATGTCACCGAGGACTCGGTGGTACTCGTCAAGGGCCGCGTGTCGGTGCGCGACGATCGAATCTCGTTGATCGCCAACGATCTTGCGGTACCCGATCTGTCCGCGATCGGCATCGACAAGCCACTCGCGGTGAGTCTGCCGACTCGGTTGTGCACGGCGGACAAGGTCGGTGCCCTCAAGCGGGTGCTGTCGAGCCACCCGGGAACCTCGGATGTGCACCTGCGCTTGGTCAGTGGCGACAAGATCACCACGATGAAGCTGGACGACAGTCTGCGCGTCACGCCGACATCGGCGTTGATGGGGGACCTGAAAGCGCTACTCGGCCCGGGCTGCCTGACGGGCTGACGCCGGTCCGGTCGAACCCAGCTCGGTCAGGCGCAGCGTCCACCAGGTGAGTACGGCGACTGCTGCGCCGGCCAGCACTGCTGCGTGCAGGGAGCCGGCGACGACGAGCGTCGCAGTGAACACGATGAACCCGAGTGCGAGGGCCTCGAGCTTGTAGACGGGCCACGCGATGCCCGCCACGTCCGCGGTACGTAGGGCCGGAGCGGGTCGACGGCTCACCTGGGTGCTCGTGTAGGTCATCGCGTTCTCCTCTGGTGCCACCGGCAGGTTCGGGTCTCCGCTGCAGGAAGTTCAGACTATACCCGCAAAAGATTCGGTGGGCCGAACTTGGGGTCCGGACCTGGCAATGTCGATGATCTCGTGGCGTGCCGACGCCTCGAGGTGTTGACTGAAAGCCATGCCATTGACAGGAGAATACGAACCGAGTTCATCCGACTGGGCCCGCAAGCAGGCCGAGCTGTACGAGAACTCCGGCGGAACCGAAGGCACGACGATGAACGGGATGCCGGTGGTGCTGCTGACCACGAAGGGCAACAAGAGCGGAAAGCTGCGCAAGTCACCGCTGATGAAAGTCGAACACGATGGTGAGTACGCCATCGTTGCCTCCCTCGGCGGTGCCCCGAAGCACCCGGTCTGGTATCACAACGTCAAGGCCGAGCCGCTCGTCGAGCTGCAGGACGGTCCGGACAAGCACGACTACATCGCCCGCGAGGTGACCGGCGACGAGAAGGCAGTGTGGTGGGAACGCTCGGTTGCCGCGTACCCCGACTACGCGGAGTACCAGAAGAAGACCGACCGCGAGATACCTGTGCTCGTACTCTCCCGCGTCTGAAACGCCGTCGGTCCGGTCGTGGAGCGGTCCCGGATGGGCAACCGTTCCACGCTGGTGGCAGCATGTGCTGGTGTCTTCATCCCCTGAACTCGCCTCCCAGCATTCACCCTCGGTAGCCGTCACCGCTGCCGACATCGATGCCGCTGCGGTGCGTATTTCTTCGGTGGTTGCTGCGACACCCCTGCAGCTGTGCGAACGGCTGTCCGCGGAGACGGGCGCGAAGGTCTACCTCAAGCGCGAGGACCTGCAGATCGTGCGGTCGTACAAGATTCGCGGCGCATACAACCTGATGGACCAGCTGACCGAGGCCGAGCGTGCGGTGGGCGTGGTGACGGCGAGCGCGGGCAACCACGCGCAGGGCGTCGCATTCGCGTGCCGCACGATGCAGGTCCGCGGTCGCATCTACGTTCCGGCCAACACTCCCAAGCAGAAGCGTGACCGCATCCGCGTGCACGGCGGCGAGTTCGTCGACCTCATCGTCATCGGCGACACGTTCGATGCCGCGGCAGCAGCTGCTGCCGAGGATGTCGCTCGTACCGGTGCCACCATGGTGCCTCCGTTCGACGACCCCCGTACCGTCGCCGGCCAGGGCACCATCGCTGCCGAAATAGTCGACCAGCTCGGTGGCGCGCCGGACGTCGTCGTCAAGCCCGTCGGCGGCGGCGGATGCATCGCGGGCATCTCGAGCTACCTGCGCGAGCGCGCACCGCAGACCTCGCTGGTGGGCGTCGAGCCGTCCGGTGCCGCATCGATGACCGCCGCACTGATCGCCGGTGGTCCGGTCACGCTCGCCGACATCGATCCGTTCGTCGACGGTGCCGCGGTCCGCCGCATCGGGGACGTGCCGTATGCGGCGCTCCGGTCGTTGGGTGCCACCGTCGTCTCGCACGCGTCGTTGCCATTGCTCACTGCGCCGGTGTTCGACAGCGCGGGTCCCGGTGCGTTCTTGGTCACGCAGATCGACGAGGGCGCGATCTGCACCGCGATGCTGGCTCTGTACCAGAACGAGGGTGTCATCGCCGAGCCCGCGGGCGCACTCGCGGTTGCTGCGCTCGAGCACCTCGACATCGCCCCCGGAAGTACCGTCGTCTGCCTGGTGTCCGGTGGCAACAACGACGTCTCCCGTTACGGCGAGATCCTCGAGCGTTCTCTGGTTCACCTGGGGCTCAAGCACTACTTCCTGGTGGACTTCCCCCAAGAACCCGGTGCGCTTCGCCGATTCCTCGACGAGGTGCTCGGCCCCGAGGACGACATCACACTGTTCGAGTACGTCAAGCGCAACAACCGCGAGACCGGTGCTGCTCTGGTCGGCATCGAACTCGGGTTCGCGAGCGGATTGAGCCCGCTGCTCGAACGTATGCGGGATTCTCACCTGCACGTCGAGCAGTTGGAGCCGGGTTCACCGGTCTACCGCTACCTGACCTGATCCGGCGCGCCGGGCCTGTCGGCGCGCAGTCACCGGCCGAGAAGGCGATCGACCACCTGTCGGTGCAGGTCGGGGTCGACGCCCGGGAGATCGAGAAGGGCTCCGAGGTAGATGCCGTCACCGACGAGTCGGATGATCTCGGCCTGAACCGGATCGTCGATTTCGGTGCGAAGACCCTCGTCCCACAACCGCATCATCTCGGTGACGGCATCTTGCACCTCGCCGGAATTGCCGTCGACGCTGCGCAACGCGGCCAGGGTCGATCGATACAGGGCGATCTCCTTCTCGGAGATGGAGTCGGGTGGTTGCAGATACCATTCGGCCACCGAGGTGCCGCCTGCTGCGGCGTCGGCGCGCTGCTGATCGGCCTGGGCACCGAGTCGTCGCACCATAGCGGCAATCAGCGCGTCCTTGGTCTTGAAGTGATAGAGCAGCCCGCCCTTGGAGACGCCTGCGGCGGCGGCGACGCTGTCGAGGGTCACTTTGGTCAAGCCGTGTTCGATCAGCATCGCTTCGAGTGCGTCGAGTATCCGGTCGCGAGTGTCCGATGACATGAATGTCACTTTACCGGCTGGACGGTTGGAGGTACGCTCGATCACTGTACCGGCTGGACGGTCGGTACTCGTCGTCGCTTCGGGACCAGTTCCGGTCACCGAGCGCAGAACGTAGGAGCAGCAGTGAGTGACATGCGCACCGGTTCGGTGCACGAGGCGACCGGAGCATCCGAGCACCGAGCCACCCCGAAGGACTGGCTGGGTCTGGTGGTTCTGGCATTCGCCGTGTTGCTCATCGCCGTCGACGGCACGGTCCTCGATCTGGCTCTGCCCTTCATCAGCTCCGACCTGGCACCGACCAGCAACCAGCTGCTGTGGATCATCGACGTCTACTCGTTCGTCCTGGCCGGCCTGCTCATCACCATGGGCACACTCGGCGATCGGATCGGTCGTCGTCGACTGCTGCTGATCGGTGCCGCGGGTTTCGGTATTGCCTCGCTCGTCGCCGCTGTCTCGACCAGCGCCGAGATGCTCATCGCGGCCCGGGTGCTTCAGGGCATCTCCGGCGCAACTCTGATGCCTGCGACCCTCGGCTTGATCAGGACCATCTTTCTGAACCCGCGTCAGCGCGTCGCCGCCATCGGAGTGTGGGGCGCAATGGCCGGTGGCGGTGCCGCCGCGGGACCGCTCGTCGGAGGCTGGCTGCTCGAGCACTACTGGTGGGGATCGGTGTTCCTCATCAACATCCCCGTGATGATCGTGCTGATCGCTCTCGGGCCGCTGGTCATCCCCGAGTCCAAGGATCCGAACCCGGGGCGCTTCGACCTGACGAGCTCGGCACTGTCGATGCTCGCCATCGTGCCCGTGGTGTTCGCGGTGAAGGAGACCGCGGCACACGGATTCGACGTGGTCTATCTGGTCTCCGCAGTGATCGGCATCATCGCCGGGTTCGTGTTCGTGCGGCGGCAGCGAACTCTCGCGGCCCCGATGATCGACCTGCGGCTGTTCGCCAACCGAGCGTTCTCGACGGGTGTGGCCACGAATTTCCTGTCGGTCTTCGCCCTCGCCGGGGTGCTGTTCTTCGGTTCGCAGTACCTGCAGCTCGTCCTCGGCAACAGTCCGCTCGAGGCGGGACTGTTGCTGCTGCCCGGCACCGCCGCCAGTATCGTCACGTCGTTGCTGGTCGCGGTCCTGGTTCGGTACTTCAGCGCGGGAACGGTTCTCGGTGTCGCGATGTTCGTCGCGGCTGCGGGCGCAGGCATCTTGGTCGGCTTGGCCACGGACAGTGGTCCGACACTCTTCATTGCCGGATTCGTGCTCGTGGGCGCAGGCGTCGGTGTTGCGCTCACACTGACCTCCGAGTTGGTCGTCAGCTCCGTCGAACCCGAACGAGCGGGAGCTGCCTCGGCAGTGTCGGAGACCGCATACGAGCTGGGCATCGCGTTGGGTGTCGCCGTACTCGGCACGGTGGTCATGGCCATCTTCCGTCGTGGAATCGACGTCACCCAGCTGACCCCCGAGCTCGGAGCCAAGGCAGGCGAAACACTCGGCGGCGCGGATGCCGTGGCTCGTGAATTGCCGGACTCGGTGGCGACGGTTCTGCTCGATTCCGCACATGCTGCCTTCGTAGCGGGCATGCATGTCGCGGCCGTCGCCACCGCGGTGGTTCTCGCCGTCACCGCCGTGTTCGTCCTGGTCAACCTACGCAGGCGTCAGGACTCCAGTACGACGACGGAGTGACCGGGAACCGTGGTGGCAGAGCCGGTCTCGTTCGAGGTCGTCGGCTCCCACTCGAGTAGTGCGGAGCCGCCGACCGGCACCGTCACAGCGGATTCGGACAGGTTGCACACCACGCTGATGCGGCCGCGACGAACGACGATCCACTGCGCGTCCTCGTCGTAGTCCACCTTCACGTGGTCGAGCCACGGGTCGGTCAGTTCGGTCCGGTCGCGGCGCAGCCGCAACAAGTCGCGATAGACGGCCAACAGTCGCGCATGATCGCCGTCGCCCAGCTCCGACCAGTTCAGCTTCGACCGCGTGAACGTCTCGGGATCCTGCGGATCCGGGATATCGCTCTTGTCCCACCCGTGCTCGGCGAACTCCGCCTTGCGTCCCTCTGCCGTGGCCTTGCCCAGCTCGGGCTCGGGGTGCGAGGTGAAGAACTGGAACGGTGTGGACGCTCCCCATTCCTCGCCCATGAACAGCATCGGGGTGTAGGGCGAGGTCAGCACGAGCGCGGCCTTGATCGCAAGCTGACCGGGGGAGAGGTAGAAGCCCGGACGGTCGCCGATCGCGCGGTTGCCCACCTGGTCGTGTGTGGTCGTGTAGGTCACCAGGGAGCTGGCCGGGATGCGCCGGGTGTCCAGTGGTCGACCGTGGATGCGACCACGGAAACTCGAGTACGTTCCGGCGTGGAAGAACCCCTGCCGCAACGTGTTCGCCAGCCCCTGCAGCGAACCGAAATCGCCGTAGTAGCCCTGCCGCTCACCGGAGACCGCGGCGTGGATGGCATGGTGGATGTCGTCGTCCCACTGGGCGTCGAGTCCGTACCCGCCGCCCGACCGAGCAGTGATCAGCATCGGATCGTTGAGGTCGCTCTCGGCGATCAGGGTCAGTGGCCGACCCAGATGTGCCGAGAGACTTCGGGTTTCGATCGACAGCTGCTCGAGCAGGTGCACCGCAGTGTGGTCGACGATCGCGTGCACCGCGTCGAGTCGCAGTGCGTCGATGTGAAACTCGGAGAACCAACGCAGTGCGTTGTCGAGGGCATAGCGCCGCACCTCGCCCGAATCGGCCTCGGCGTAATTGATCGCCTGGCCCCAGCTGTTGGCCCCCTCGGTCATGTACGGGCCGAAGCGGTCCAGGTAGTTTCCGGACGGGCCGAGGTGGTTGTAGACCACGTCCAGAACGACACCGATACCGCGACCATGGCAGGCATCGACCAAGCGCTGCAAGCCTTCCGGGCCGCCGTACTCTTCGTGCACGGTGTACCAGAGAACGCCGTCGTAGCCCCAGTTGTGCACGCCGTTGAACCCGTTGACCGGCATGATCTCGATGAACGTCACGCCCAGATCGACGAGATGATCGAGCTTGCCGACGGCCGCGTCGAACGTGCCCTCATCGGTGAACGTGCCGATGTGCAGCTCGTAGATCGACGAGCCGGGCAGTTGCCGTCCGGTCCAGGCCGCGTCGGTCCACAGCGTCGGATCGACTTCGAAGACCTGCGACAGCTCGTGTACGCCGTCGGGCTGCCGGGGCGAACGCGGATCCGGCAGCGCCTTGTCTGCGTCGTCGAGCAGGAAGCCGTATCGAGAGTTCGGTGCGGCGTCGACATCGGCGTGCCACCATCCGTTCGAGGAGCGCTGCATCGGATGCACCGTGTCGTCGAGCTGGAGGCGGACCGTCTCCGGGGTCGGTGCCCAGACCTGGAACCGACGGGTCGTTGCCGGTGATGTCACTGCGGAAGACGTCACTGTGCCACCGTTCCTTCGTTGTCGCGCACCAGAAGTGCGACCGGGAGTGAGGCGAACACCTCGGCCACCGACACCGTGCCGGTGTGTTCGACGTCGGTGATGCGGTCGCGCCAACGGCCGTCGGGCAGGGCCACGGATGTCTCACCCCAACCCTGCTCGGACAGGCCGAGCGAGAGTCTCGTGGCGAGTGCGATCACGTCGGCGTTTCCGGGAACCGGTCCACGCGAGAACCCGACGAGGTGCTCGGCTGCGGATCCGTCCGCGACGATGGGCGTGTAGGTCCCGCCGACGAAACTCTTCGGCCGCTCGCGTCGCACGTGCAGTGCGGCGCGAACGACGGCGAGCTTGGCCGCACCCGTGTCGATCGAGAGCGCAGCGGTGTTCGACGCGGCGAGCATCGACCGACGCACCGAGTAGTCGACGGGCCTTCGGTTGTCGGGGTCGACGAGCGAGTCCTCCCACAACTCGGTGCCCTGGTACACATCGGGGATGCCTGGCCCGGCCAGGTTGAGCAGTTTCTGACCCAGTGCGTCGGAATGGCCGTGCGGAGCGAGCTTCTCGACGAGCATCGACATCGAGCGCGCGACGGCACCGTCGAAGATCGCGTCGAGCCAGCTGTGTACTGCGGACTCGAACTCCTCGTCCGGGTCGGTCCACGTCGTGCGAAGGGCGGCCTCGCGGATCGCCTTCTCCGCATAGGCGTGGACGCGTTCACGCAACGAGGACGTGACCACCCCGTCGGTCGGCCAGACTCCGAACAGGTTCTGCCACAAAAACATTCCGGTGGTGCCATCGGGACTCGGGGTCAGTTCTTCCCAGTCCGTTATACAGCGGGCCCACAGTTCAGGAGTCTGCGACAGCACGCCGATGCGTGCCCGCACGTCCTCGCCTCGCTTGGTGTCGTGAGTCGACAGCGTGGTCATCGCCGCCGGCCAACGCTTCGCGCGGTCCGCATTGGTGAGATGGAAGAACTCGGTGCTGCAACCGAATCGGCTGGGATCACCGCCGACCTCCTGCAACGAGATGAGCCGGTTCGCACGATAGAACAGGCAGTCCTCGACACCCTTGGCCGTGACGGCCCCGCACACCTGATCGAAGCGCACCGACGATTCGGCACCGCTGATCAGAGCCGTCGTCAACGCGCCGAGGCCGGTTGCCAATTCGGGCTGCTCCTCGCCGATCTCCGCGATCACTCCGGGCAGCACGCGAGCGAGCGGCGCGTAGTCGGTCCGGTAGACGGGGACGGCCGCGACGACGGCGACGATCGCGTCGATGACGGACTCGAGATCGACGGTGGTGCCCGATTCGCGCACGACGGCCCGCGCGAGGCGTCGCACCTCCGGGGACAGATCGCCGCGGGCGACCCCGGTCTTGAGGTCCAGTTCGGTCTCGTGCAGCGTCTCGCTGTCGTAGGCGATGCCCGAACGCACCTGCGACAACGCGGTGAGTGCATGCACGCCCTCGGGGTCGACGAACACGCCGCCGACCGCGGCCAAGGCGTCGTATCCGGTCGTCCCGTCGACGGGGAGCGATTCGTCCAACGGTTCGCCGTCGGCCAGGATCTTCTCGATGACCAACCACCGGTCGGGGCCGAGAAGTCCGCGGAGCTCGGTGAGGTAGCCGGCGGGGTCGGCCAGGCCGTCGGGATGGTCGACGCGAAGTCCGTCGATCAGACCGTCCTCGATCCAACTTGCCACCTGTCGATGGGAGTCGGTGAAGACGTCGAGGTCTTCCTGCCGGATTCCCGCCAGACCGTTCACCGAGAAGAAACGTCGGTACCCGATCAGCCCGTCGGACCAGCTCACCAGTCGGTACGACTGGCGATCGTGTACGGCCTGCGCATCGCCGCTGTCGGTGCCGTCGGCGATGGGGAAGCGGTGCTCGTAGAACGCGAGCAGAGGTCGGTCCTCGGAGCGGTCGACGGTCAACTCGCCGACGTCGCTCGCGCTCCCGAGAACGGGGATGGCGATCTTGCCGTCGACGCCGTTGTCGGCTCCGAAGTCGATGTCGAAGTACGTCGCGTACTCGGAGTCACGACCGCGACGAAGTACGTCCCACCACCATGCGTTCTGCCGCGGGTCCTCCACTCCTACGTGGTTGGGCACGATGTCGACGATGATCCCCATGCCCACTTCGGCGGCACGAGAATGCAACTGCGTCAATGCTTCTCGGCCTCCCAGTGCGGCCGAGACCGTCGAGGTGTCGGTGACGTCGTAACCGTGTGTCGACCCGTCCGTCGCCGTCAGGATCGGCGAGAGGTAGAGGTGGGTGACCCCGAGGTCGTGCAGGTAATCGACCACGTCCGAGGCGTCGGCAAGGGTGAAGGCATCGCCCCGCAGTTGTAACCGGTATGTACTGGTGGGCAGCGGCATGTGTCAGGCAGTCTTTCGTAGAACGAGCAAGGAACGAGCGGTGACTTCCACCGGTGTACCCGCTTCGATCGATTTCTCACTTGTCCCGGTTCGCGACGCGGTGTTCAGCGCCACCGTCCACTCCTTGGCGTAGTTTCCGTCGGGGGTCACGAACTCGATGGTCTCGTGATGTGCGTTGAAGCACAACAGGAACGAGTCGTCCACCACGCGCTCACCGCGTTGGTTCGGCTCCGGGATTCCCTCGCCGTTGAGGAACACCGTGAGCGACTTGCCGAATCCGCTGTCCCAGTCCTCCGGGGTCATCTCCTCGCCCGCGGGGGTGAGCCAGGCGATGTCTCGAGCCTGCTCGCCGGTTCGAATGGGGCGGCCCTCGAAGAACCGTCGGCGTCGGAACACCGGATGCTCGGCGCGCAGCGCGATCGCGTTGCGGGTGAACTCGATCAGTTCGGCGTTCTTCTCGGCCAACGACCAGTCCATCCAGGCCAGTTCGGAGTCCTGGCAGTAGACGTTGTTGTTGCCCTGCTGGGTGCGCGCCATCTCGTCGCCGTGCGCGATCATCGGCGTGCCCTGGCTCAGTAGCAACGTCGCCATGATGTTGCGGATCTGGCGGGCACGCAGGTCCAGGATCTCCGGATCGTCCGTCGGGCCCTCCACGCCGCAGTTCCACGAGCGGTTGTGACTCTCGCCGTCGTTGTTGTCCTCGCCGTTGGCGTCGTTGTGCTTGTCGTTGTACGACACCAGATCGTTGAGCGTGAACCCGTCGTGCGCGATGACGAAGTTGATGCTGGCACCGGGGCGACGGCCGGTGGCCTCGTACAGATCCGAGGATCCGGTCAGTCTCGATGCGAACTCACCCAGTGTGGCCGGCTCGCCCCGCCAGTAGTCTCGCACGGTGTCGCGGTACTTGCCGTTCCACTCCGTCCACAGGCCGGGGAAGTTGCCGACCTGGTAGCCGCCCTCGCCCACGTCCCAGGGCTCGGCGATCAGCTTCACCTGGCTGACGACCGGATCCTGTTGCACCAGATCGAAGAATGCGCTCAGACGATCGACGTCGTGCAGTTCGCGCGCCAGCGTCGACGCGAGGTCGAATCGGAATCCGTCCACATGCATCTCGGTGACCCAGTAGCGCAGCGAGTCCATGATGAGCTGCAGCGTGTGCGGGTGTCGCGCGTTGAGGCTGTTGCCGGTACCGGTGTAGTCCATGTAATGCTCGAGGTCGCCGTCGACGAGCCGGTAGTACGCGGCATTGTCGATGCCGCGGAAGCTGATGGTCGGGCCCATGTGGTTGCCCTCGGCGGTGTGGTTGTAGACCACGTCGAGGATCACCTCGATGCCGGCGGCGTGGAACGAACGGACCATGGCCTTGAACTCGGTGACCGCGGCACCGGGGGACTGCAGCGAGGAGTACTCCGCGTGCGGGGCGAGGAAACCGAATGTGTTGTAGCCCCAGTAGTTTCGCAATCCCTTGTCCAGCAGAACCTGATCCTGCATGAACTGGTGCACCGGCATCAGCTCGATGGCCGTGACACCGAGGTGGTTGAGGTGGTCGATGATCACCGGGTGCGCCAGGCCCGCGTAGGTGCCGCGCTCGGCTTCGGGGATGTCGGGATGGTTGATCGTCATGCCCTTGACGTGGGCCTCGTAGATCACCGTCTCGTGATACGGGCGTTTGGGAGCGCGATCGGCCTGCCAGTCGAAGAAGGGGTTGATCACGACGGTGGTCATCGTGTGTCCGAGCGAATCATGCTGGGGGAAGTCGTTGTTCGGCACCTCGTCGTGCGCGACGGGGGCTTCCTCGATGATCTCGTCGTCGGGATCGGCGAGATCGGCGGCGTCCTCGAACGGGACCTCGACGTCGAGCGAATCCGCGGCTTCCTCGACGATCCGTACCTCGGACTCGGACTCGGGCTCGGGAGCCGGGGCGTCCATGTTGTACGAGAACAGCGATCGGTCACCGTCGAACGTTCCCTCGAACGCCTTGCCGTACGGATCCACGAGCAGTTTGCTCGGATCACAGCGATGCCCGGCGGCCGGATCCCACGGGCCGTGAACGCGATAGCCGTAGCGCTGACCCGGTACCACCGTGGGCAGGTACGCGTGCCAGACGTAGCCGTCGGACTCCTCGAAACGGATACGGGTCTCGGTGCCGTCCTCGGCGATCAGGCACAGATCCACCGCCTCCGCGACCTCGGAAAACAAGGCGAAGTTGGTTCCTGCTCCGTCGTAGGTTGCGCCCAGTGGATAAGCGGATCCCGGCCATACTGCGATGGCAGGCGTGTCGTCGGAGGCTTCGTGCAGCATGGATCAACCCTACTGTGGCGGGTGGGCCCGGGCTTACCGAGCGCGAGCCGCCCCGCTCACGGTCCGGCCCACCACCCGGTGGCCGATCCGATCTGTCGGCCCAGCTCGGTGGTGAGGGTTCGCACGTAGGTCGCGGTGAGATGGTGTTCGTCACGGTAGATCAGAACGTTTCCCTGCTCGGCGCGGCACACGAAGTCGTCGCACACGGCATCGGACAGGTCGAGCGCAGAGAATCCGCCCAGCTGAAACGACGAGGCCAGGGCCGGATTGACGGGGTCCAACGCGTCGTCCCTCGGAATACCGCACGAGACGGCCGTGCCGCCGTCGGCGAGGCAGTCGATGGCCCGGTAGGCGAGCCACGGGGTGTCTCGGATACCGAGAATCCCGACGCCGTCCGCGGTCAGTTGCTGCCACACCGAGGCGTACCAGGGGGGAGTGAAGTCGCCGGGGGCGTCCTCTCGAGGCCGGGTGGCGGTGGTGAACACGTAGTCCGGCTGCATGTCGGCGATGTCGGAGAGCACGGTCCGAGTCCAGTCCAGGCAATCCGGGTACTCGTTCGGGCCGAGCATCGGCATCGTGTTCACGCTCAGCGGGCATCCCATCTTGAGGAAAGTGACCACCGCAAAGCCGTGTTCACGTCCCAGGGCGTCGAGGGCCGTGACCCAGTGTTCGGCATGCGAGCTGCCCGCCAGCACGATGGTTCGGGTCGCGTCGACGTCGCCGTAGGAGCACGAGATCGCTTCCCGGGTCTCGAAATCCGCGATGCAGCCCTCGATGGTGGTGGCCGGCAGGTCCTCCGGGGCCGAATACAGGGGCGGGATCACGTCGGCGGGGTCCGCACGAATCCCGTCGGTGAGTTCGAGCGCTCCGGGGTGAGTCAGTTCGTCGACCGATCCGTCCGCCTGCACCGCGGTGATCGACCGATCGATGTAGACGTTCCATCCGACCGAGCCGGCCGTCACTGCGACTGCGGCGATCGTCGCGGTCGCAGTCACCGCGATGCGTCCTGGCGTGAACGTGCTCGATTGGGTGGGGCGCTCGACGAGACGGACTGTGAGCCATGCCAGTGCGACCGAGGCTCCGATGATGCCGAGACCGCCGAGTACGTCGGCGTGGGGCCGGCCGGTGGCCGAGAGGTAGAAGATCAGCAGCGGCCAGTGCCACAGGTAGAGCGGAAACGCGATCGATCCGAGCCAGGCGAAGAAGCGGTTGGAGAGCGTGGCCGCGACGGCCGTCTCGGAACCGGCGACGATCAGCGCGATGGTGGCCAGCACCGGGATCAGGGCCAGAGGCCCCGGAAAAGCAGCAACACCGTCGACGAGAAAGCCGCACGCGACGATGACACCGATGCCGACAACGGCAAGGGCCCCGCGTGCGGTCGACCACGTTCGGGTGTCGCGGGCAGACGGCCCGGCCGCCGGTTTGCCGCTGCGTGCGGCGAACACGGCTGCGACTGCGGCCCCGAGCATGATCTCCCACAGCCGCGCCCCGGTGTCGTAGTAGTTCCACGCCTGGTGGCGTCGAACACCGTCTGCTGCGTACACGAAAGACACCACCGCGATCACGGCGAAAATCACCGCGAACGTCACAGGTCGAAGACTTCGTGGTCCCTCGGGTCGCGCGACACGCCGGACCCATGCCAGACCGAACACGACGGCAATGGCCAGTAGGTAGAACTGGAACTGCACGGCCACCGACCACAGGTGCTGAACGGGACTCACCGAGGGGTCGGCCGCAAGGTAGTCGTTCGCCGTCGTCGCCAGCTGCCAGTTCACGAAGTAGAAGACACCGGCCACCAGCTGATCGCCCAGGTCGGCCCATCGGGTCCGGGGAAGCAGGAACACCGATGCGACGGCCACCGTGAACAAGGTGATCAGCAGTGGCGGCCCGAGTCTGCGCAGTACTCGCGAGATACGCGTGATCGGGTTCAGGCTCGCGCCGGACTCGGCCGATCTCAGCAGAGATGCAGTGAAGAAGAAGCCGGACAGGGTGAGGAACACATCGACGCCGCCCGACACTCGACCCATCCAGATGTGGAAGACGACGACGAGGGCGATGGCGACACCGCGCAGGCCGTTGAGGTCGTGTCGCTGTGGTGGCCGACGCGGTTCGCTCGACGGCGGAGCTGCGTCCCCCTGAGCCGGAACGGCAACTGCGGCCGAGGTATCGGCGCTGCTCTGGGGTACGTGCATGGAGGAGAAGTGACTTCCCGGCTGTGTATCGACCACTCGGTCGGGGGTCGCGGACGGTTGGTACCCGACTCCGGTGAAATCGGGATTCAGGGGGAAACAATACGTGTACGTGAGGTGAAGTACCCCTCGGAGTCTGCCTTGCGGCAATAGTCCCAGTTCGCGGACGGTTTCGGTCCAGCCACGCATGACCGGCTTGCGCATGCATGAGGCGTATGCAAGCATTTATCAAGCGCGTGCAACTAAACGCGATAGCTCGATAAATGCGTACGCATCTTCCATTCAGGAGTTCAGACATGCCACTCGGCTTGCTCGCCCTCGCCATCGGGGGATTCGGAATCGGTCTGACCGAATTCGTCATCATGGGCCTACTGCCCGAAGTCGCGGCCGATTTCGCGGTCACCGAGGCCACCGCCGGCTGGCTCATCACCGGCTACGCGCTCTCCGTCGTCGTCGGGGCCCTGATCGTCACCGCCGCCGTGACACGGTTTCCCCGCAAGAACGTCCTGCTCGCACTGATGTGCCTGTTCATCGTCGGAAATCTCGTCTCCGCACTGTCGAGCAGCTACGAGATGATGCTGTTCGGCCGCGTCGTCGCAGCGCTGTGTCACGGAGCGTTCTTCGGCATCGGTGCCGTCGTCGCGGCCGGCCTGGTCGAACCGGAGAAGAAGGCAGGAGCCATCTCCATGATGTTCGCCGGCCTCACCGCCGCCAACGTCCTCGGAGTTCCGTTCGGGACGTTCCTGGGTCAGAACCACGGTTGGCGCTCGACGTTCTGGGCGATCACGGTGATCGGCATCGTCGCGTTGATCGGCATCGCCGCCCTCGTTCCTCGCGATACCGGGAGCGACGAGGTGAGCAATCTGCGTCGCGAGTTGCGTGCGTTCCGGTCGGTGCAGGTATGGCTGTCCATCGCCGTCACAGTGCTCGGGTACGGCGGCATGTTCGGTGCGTTCACATACATCGCGTTCACGCTCACCGACGTCAGTGGCTTCGCGTCGAGTTCGGTGCCGTGGCTTCTTGTGTTGTTCGGCGGTGGATTGTTCGTCGGCAACTACCTCGGCGGCAAGGCGGCAGACCGCAACCTCACCGGCACGCTGACGATTCTGCTCGGTGCGCTGACCGTCGTACTCGTCTTCTTCGCGCTCACCGCGGAGAGTCGCTCGGCGACGATCGCATCTCTCGTGCTCATGGGTGCGTTCGGTTTCGCGACGGTCCCTGGGCTGCAGATGCGGGTGATGTCGTTCGCATCCGACGCTCCGACGATGGCGTCCGGCGCGAACATCGCCGCATTCAATCTCGGAAACGCATTGGGCGCGTGGATCGGCGGTGTGACGATCTCTGCCGGTCTCGGCTACACCTCGCCGATCTGGGCCGGAGCCGGTATCACCGCGGCGGCCTCGATCGTTCTGTTGTTCGCAACCGGTCTGCTTCGACGCGCCGACGCGGATCCGGTTGCGGGAGCGAGCCGACCGAGCGCTGCGACCAGTGCTGCGGGATCGTCCACCTGAAGGCCGAAGGAGTCGGCAGTACCGTCGACCCTCCATCGCTTCAGAGGCGCGGGCACGGTAACCGTTGTGGCACAGGACAGGTCGATGTCGACCGAGGTGCCGTCCTGATTCGGTAGTACGAGTCGGCCGCCGTCGAGAGCCGGCGACACGACTCCGTAACGGCGGTGGATACGGGCGGAGACGATGGTCGCTCGGTTCACCGTCGCGACGACCTTCCCGGAGGATCGCAGAGTGAGTGTCTTCGGCGAGAGAACATGGGGATGGACGCGGGCCAGCGCGACCGACGAGGTGAGTACCAGCAGTGACGCCGCCGACAGGGCGGCAACCACTGCACTGATCCACAGCACCGGAATCAGCAGATGCAGAACGACCATCTCGATGACGGTGACGATGCCGAACATCGCAGGTATGGCAAGGGTTCCACGCACTGCCGTGAACGTTGCGGAGTCCGAGTCGACCGGGGCATGCCGTCCCCGCGTCCACAGCAGCAGTGCGTGCCATCGGCCGACCTGGACGGGAGTGTGGACCGTCATCGAGCACCACCGGGGCGGATGGGTTCGCCGGTCTCCAGACGCGCGATGGCCTCGATGATCACTGCGCGCTGAGCGGGATCGGGCACGATGTCGTCGATGCTCAGCGGGCCGCTCTCGTGGGCAGGGACGTCGGGTTCCGTCGAGACGAGAGCATGGATATCGAGCACCGACGCCAATTCCGCTGCGAGAGAATCGATGTCACCTGCGGCATCGTCGACGTCTCGGCCTTCGAGCGCGCTGAATCTGCGCAGGAGTGCCAGGTACTTCAGACGAGTTCCGGGATCGGCGAGCGTCGCGGTCATCGACTCGAAGAACGACGCGGGGACGGTGCCCGAGATCGCCATCACCTCGAGCAGGTCACGTTCACGAAGCAGCGCGTCTCGGTCGGTCTCGGCAGCGCTATCGATCAACGCCGCCAGTGTGTCGGCCGCATCGCGCGGCAGGGCCGTCAGTGGACGATGCTCGACGGCGTCGTCGAGCAGGGCCGACAAACGAGCGTGCCTGTGCGCCAGTGCTTTTTGTTCCGTTTCGATAGCCGCGAGCAGAGCGCGCAGATCGGCGACCACATCGCTCTCGTCCGTAGCGGACCGGTCGAGGGCGGCTGCGATCGCACCGAGGGGCATTCCGGCATCGGCGAGCCAGCGAATTCTCATCAGTCGAACCACGTCGTCGATCGTGTACTCGCGGTACCCGTTGGACAGTCGGCGCGGCTCACCGAGCAGGCCGAGACGGTGGTAGTGACGCACGGTTCGAGGTGTCGTTCCGGCGGCCTCGGCCAAGGATCCGATTCTCATGTGTTCAGTGTGAACCGTGACGCTACGTCAAGGTCAAGATCGGCCGCACCCTGCTCGAGAGCAGTCCGGTACGGCGCACCGAGTAGTCTCGGTGGTCCGTGCGATTCGACGTGGCTCGCACAGTTCGAGGAAGAGACCCGGCTGAAGATGGTCGACACCGATCGTTGGTATCGGGAGATGTTCGAGGCCAGCACAGTCGGATTGGCCCTGGCCGACGAGAACGGATTGTTGGTTCTCGCGAACGAGGCGTATGCGGCCATCGTCGGTTGTCCGCGCCATCTGTTGTCCGGCCGGTCCTCGCGTGAGTTCACCCATCCCGACGATCTGGCTCAGCACGCCGCGATGGAACAGATCATGGACGACGCCAAGGCGCGCGGGGAATCGGTTCATGTCGAGAAGCGCTACCTGCATTCCGACGGCACGGTTCGGTGGGGGTGGATCTCGGCCAGTGAGGTTCCCGGCCCCGGGGGCATTCGGTGGACGATGGCCGTCGTACACGACACCACCGACCGGCGGCGCGTCGAGGACGACCTCCGTCAAGCCGCGCAGACCGATGCCCTCACCGGCTTGCTCAACCGACGTGGATGGCGAGATCGGTTGCATCAGTTGACGACACCCCGTGGTGCCGACCTCGCATTGGCTCTGGCGATGATCGACTTCGATCGGTTCAAGTCGTACAACGACAGGTATGGGCACGGACGCGGGGATCGGTTGTTGGTTCGGTTCTCCGCTGCTGCGCAGGACCTTCTCGGTGGCCGGGTCTCCATCGCCAGGTGGGGCGGCGAGGAGTTCGCACTCGCGATGCCCGGGGTGGATTCGACGACCATGTCGGCCGTGCTGGCCGAGCTGTCGGCGGTCGTGCCCGACGGACAGAGCTTCTCGGCCGGTTACACGACCCTGCGCGCGGGGGAGTCCGTCGACGACTGTTTCGACCGCGCGGACATGCTGCTCTATCGGGCCAAACGAGACGGTGGTGCACGCTCGTACGGCGAGGCGTACGAAGCGCCCTGATGACGACCGTCAGCTCTGCAGCCGGCCGAATCCGACGACCCCGGAATCGGATGCGTAGTTCAGTGTGTGCACCCTGATCTTGCCGGCTTCGTTGCCTCCGACGGTGATGGCCTCGCCGCCCTCGACCGCAACGATCACGTTGGTGTGCTGGCCGGCCCAGCTGGCGTTGTCGTAGAGCACCACATCGCCCACCGATGGCGTGTAGTCGCCCACGGCCTCGAATCGGCCCTGCTCCTGGTAGTACTCCTGCAGGGTGTAGACGCCGGGTATGCGCCACGAACCCGAATGAGGATTCGACAGCGGCAGTCCCGCCTCCTTCATGATCCAGCTGACGAAATCGGCGCACCACGCTTCGTCGATGCCTTCGGCGTAGAACGTTCCCGGCCGCTGCAGCTCGTGCTCGGTGCGCAGGAGTTCGACCACCCGGGCCTGATCGGTGGTCAACTCGCCGGCATTCACCTCAGGGAATGCTTCGGTGTCCCATGGGAGGTACCGGCTCGGTGCCAGCCACAGAACACCGACTACCGCGACCACGACGACAGCCGTGCAGGCTGCCACCCACAGCGGCCACCGTCGTCGGGTCCGCGCGGTGGCGTCGATGCTCATGCGACCACGGTAGCGCGAGTTGGCACACCGCTCGGCACAATGACTGTGTGACCACTTCCGAGAATTCGTCGCCCGTTTCCGTTCCTGAGCCCGTCGTGGACGCCGCGAGAGGCGCATCGCGGATCACCGTGCTCACCGGTGCAGGCATGTCGGCCGAATCGGGGATCGCAACATTTCGGGACGCCCAGAGCGGGTTGTGGAAGGACTTCGATCCCAAGGACCTCGCCAGCCCCGAGGGGTGGTCGGCCGACAGTGATCTGGTGTGGGGCTGGTATCGGTGGCGGGCCGAATTGGTCCGACGCTCCGAGCCCAACGCCGGACACGTGGCACTCGCGCAATGGCAGCAGCGGGCGCACGTCGACATCGCCACTCAGAATGTCGACGACCTGCACGAGAGGGCGGGGGCCACGGTTCTCTCGCACGTGCACGGGTCACTGTTCGAGCCGTACTGCAGCGATTGTGGAACGCGGGCGCAGTTCGACGATGCCGCGGACGCACCTGCCGAGGCGGACCAGCGGGTTCCGCCGCCAGAGTGCCCGCTGTGCGGTGGGCTGATCAGGCCGGGTGCGGTGTGGTTCGGCGAATCGCTTCCCGAGGCCGCGTGGGAGGCGGCCGAGGAGGCCGTCCGACATGCCGACCTGGTTCTCGTGGTCGGCACGTCCGGAGTTGTGTACCCGTTCGCCGGGCTGCCTGCGATCGCCCGCAGCGCCGGAGCGACGGTGGTGGAGATCAACCCGGTCGAGACCGAGGTCTCGGACATGGCCGATCACCGGTGGCGCACCACGGCTGCGACGGGGCTGCCTGCGTTGGTCGAGCAGTTGTGAAACGGGGGCCTCGCGCCTCCAAGAGCCAGGAACAGTGACAGCTCACCGAACTGCGCAGCGAATCGCCTGTGTCGGGCCGTCTCGATCGTCGGAAATCGCCACAACTGCCGATTGCAACATCCAACGATTGCAGCTCGACGACTACGGCAACCCCGGGTCAGTCGGTGGTCAATGCCTCGACCAGAGCGCTCATTGCCGATGCTGCACTGTCGGTTTCGCTGGGTCCCAGGGCGGCGAGGCTGGCGATGACTGCTGCTATCTCGGGGGCGGTCAACCGCACCGGCCGGGGCGCGGCGACGCTTGCCAGTCGAGATCCGCCGTGCACACCCGGTACCGCATCGATGGGAACCCCGGACTCACGCAACCGGGCAAGGTCGCGTTCGACGGTGCGCACGGAAACCCCGAGCCGTTGCGCGAGTTCGGGTGAGGTCAACGGCGCAGCCGCCGACCCCAGCCATTCCACGATCCGCTGCTGACGCGCGACGCGGCGCAAGGTGAGTGCGCTGTCGAGCGATCGGGGCGCGTTGTCCTTCGGCACCCTCCGAATTCTTCCCGATTCCCGACACCGCCCTGACGGGATTGGGTCCTACCGTTGTCGATATGACACCTGACACCGAATCGATCGACAGCTTCTTCGCCCGCTACACGGGGTACTTGACCTCGGGCGATCTCGACGGTCTGGCGAATATCTACAACTATCCGGCTCTGGCCGTCACGGCGCGGGGTTGTGCGGCGATCGCCGAGCCGCAGCAGACCCGAGAGTTCTTTCGGCAGGGGCAGACCTACTATCGGTCGCGCGGAATACAGGGGGTGCGGGCGCGCGACATCGTCACCGAGGCGCAGGTGCCGGGTATCTGGGTTGGGCACCTTCTGCTGGAGAACCTCGACTCCGACGGTTCGCCGGTGGGAACCGAGCGCAACGCCTATCAGGTGGTGACGCTGGACGACGGCACGCGTCGGATTGCGGTGACGACCCCGCTCGATGCCTAGAGCTGGGCGGAGCCGCACTCGGTACTGTGGGTGGGAACGGTTCTTCTTTCTCAGGTAGGGATAACAGATGGCTTTGGGCTCCGACCGATTCTGGCGCGTACTCGGCCGCTCGGCGCAGAAGGCGCAGAGCACCTCGCGTCGACGCGTCGACCGGGCTCAGGAGCATGCGGAATGGGCTGCTGCCCTGAGCGCGAGCGAGTTGGCGACCGAGGCGACCGCGCTGCGGGTCGACAATGCCGACCGTCTCGATGTCCCTCGGTACCTGGCGTTGACGCGCGAGGCGAGCGAGCGTGCCCTCGAGCTCCGGCCCTTCGACGTTCAGTTGCACGGTGCCGTGCGATTGCTCGCCGGTGACGTGGTGGAGATGGCAACCGGCGAGGGCAAGACGTTGGCCGGTGCCATCGCTGCCGTCGGATACGTGCTGTCCGGGCGTTCGGTGCACGTCATCTCGGTCAACGACTTTCTCGCGCAACGTGATGCGCAATGGATGCAGCCACTGTTCGAGTCCCTCGGTATCACCGTCGGTTCCATCGGCGAGTCGTCGACCGCATCCGAGCGGCGCGCCGCCTATGCCTGCGACATCACCTATGCCTCGGTCAACGAGATCGGGTTCGACGTTCTGCGTGATCATCTGGTGAACGACCGAAACGATCTGGTGGCACCCGTGCCGGACGTCGCCCTGATCGACGAGGCCGATTCCGTACTGGTCGACGAGGCGCTCGTTCCGCTGGTGTTGGCCGGTTCGGTCTCCGGCGACGTCTCGACCTCGACGGTCATGGATGCAGTCCGATTGCTGGACAAGGGAGTTCATTTCGACACCGATGCCGAAGGACGCAACGTGTTCCTCACCGACGAGGGCGCACTGCGGATGGAGAAGGAGCTGGGCGGTATCGACCTGTACTCCGAACATCACGTCGGGACGACATTGGTGGCGGTCAACGTGGCACTGCACGCCCAGGTGCTGGTCCAGCGCGACGTCGACTACATCGTCCGTGACGGACGGGTGCAGTTGATCAACGCCTCGCGTGGCCGGGTGGCCGAACTGCAGCGATGGCCGGATGGATTGCAGGCTGCGGTCGAGATCAAGGAGGGGCTCGCTCCCACCGAGACCGGTGAAATTCTCGACACGATCACCGTGCAGGCGTTGATCAATCGATACGCGACGGTGTGCGGTATGACCGGTACCGCCATGGCGGCGGGGGAGCAGCTTCGCACGTTCTACGGCCTCGGAGTCTCGATCATCGAGCCCAACGTTCCCACGGTGCGCGTCGACGAAGTCGACCGCGTGTACGACACGATCGAGCACAAGAACGCTGCAATTGCGCTGCAGGTGAAGGAGATCCACCAGACCGGTCAGCCGATCCTCATCGGCACCCACGACGTCGCAGAGTCCGAGGCGCTGGCCTCGACGCTCACCGCGTCGGGCGTGGAGGTGGTGGTGCTCAATGCCAAGAACGACGCCGAGGAGGCGGCGGTCATCGCTGCGGCGGGCGTACACGGCGCGGTGACGGTCTCGACGCAGATCGCCGGACGTGGAACCGACATCAAGCTCGGTGGTCCCGACGGCACCGACCGCGAACGGATTGCCGAGCTCGGCGGACTGTTCGTTCTCGGCACCGGTCGCCACACCACCGAGCGACTCGACAATCAGCTCCGAGGACGTGCAGGTAGGCAGGGAGACTCCGGCCGGTCGCTGTTCTTCGGCAGTTGGGAGGACGACGTCGTCAAGAACAACATCGGCGACAAGGATGCCCCGAAAGGCATCGACGAGAGCGGCCTCTTCACCTCGGCTGCTGCGGCCGACCGTGTCGATCATGCGCAACGCATCGCCGAGGGCCAGATGCTCGAAATACATTCGCGCACGTGGCGTTACAACCAGCTGACGGCTCAGCACCGTGAGATCCTCGATCGCCGCCGGGCCACGTTGCTCGACTCCGACGAGGCACTGACGCTGCTCGAGCAGCACGCACCGGCGCGCTCGAAGGAGTTGCGCGAGACCGTGTCCGAGGAAACTCTGATCGAGGTCGCCCGCCAGATCGTCCTGTACCACCTCGATCGGTCGTGGTCGGACTACCTCGCGCACCTCGCCGACGTACGGGAGAGCATTCACCTGCGCGCACTGGGGCGGGAGAACCCGCTGGACGAGTATCACCGGATCGCTGTCGAGGCGTTCAAGACGGTGTCCTCCAAGGCGATGGATCTCTCGCACGCGACGTTCGAGTCGGCCGAGATCACCTCGGAGGGAATCGATCTGGACGAAGCCGGCTTGCGTCGACCGACGTCGACCTGGACGTACATGGTGCACGACAACCCGTTCGCGTCCCGCGGAAATGCCGGTGCGGCCGGTCTGGGGCCGATTTTCGGTGGCTGACGCGCGGCGCGCGTTGCTCGCTCTCGCGTTCGGCGCGAGCGTGGTGGCTTCCGGGTGTGCCGACTCGTACGGCGAATTCCCGGCGGGCAAGACGTATTCGTCGGTCGATGCACCCGACTCCTACACGCCGGTTGCCGGAACGACGGTCAGGCTCGAATTCGTCGACGACCGGATCTCGGCCGAGGCGGGGTGCAACAGGTTGTTCGGCACCGTGGACACCTCGCAGGGCAGAATCACCATCGACTCTCTCGGGTCGACGCGCGTGGCCTGCCCGGAGGCGATCATGGAGCAGGACCGGTGGCTGTCGGCGTTCCTGACCTCCTCGCCACGGTGGTCGCGGGACGGTGGAACCATGACCCTGGACAACGGGAGCGAGCGCATCGTCTTCGCCGAATTCTGATCGATCAGCGGCGCATGCGGTTCACCGCGGTGTGGCGTACCCCGTCGAGAAAGAGTTTCAGTCCGAAATCGAATCTGCTCGTCGGATCTGGACTCTCGAACAGCGGCGACGCGTCGGGCGTGAGGGCTCCGGCGGAATCCATCTGAAGCCGCGCTTGCTCGTCCACGGTCTGACCGAGGATGTAGTACAGCAATGTGTCGGCGGTGAGTTCCGCGTCGCGTCGCGGCAGTCCTGCTCGAATGCACACGGCGGCAATGCGTTCGCGAATGTGGTTGGTGGTCAGCCTCGACGCGTAGGTCGCGGCCACCAATTCGGCACCGTCGCGTCGGGAGAGAAGGGCGTCGCGCAGTCGGTGCGCGATCTGAGCGATCTGTGCGTCCCACGAATCCTCGGTGGACGGTGCATCGGCACCCGAGAGTATGTGGTCGGCGATGGCACCGAGCAGCGTCTGTTTGTTGGGGAAGTGCCAGTACAGCGCGCCCGGCTGGACGTGCAGTGACGTCGCCAGACGGCGCATCGTCAGGTCGGCCAGGCCGTACTCGTCGAGAATGGCGATCGCGCCGTCCAGGACGTCCTGCCTGTTCAGTTGCACGTACTTCCCCCCTGTCGTTCGACGCCGCGTCGCTTTGACAGTAGCCGAGCGCGGTGCCTAACGTGAACGCCGTTCAACTTGAACGGTGTTCAATTTCGATGCCGTTCGACGACGAGGGGACCCGGAATGGACATTTTGCGCACGGCGCGTACACAGGTGCTCGGCGACGGCACCGCGCTCGATCGATCTCAGGTTCTCGAGGTTCTCGAGCTCGGTGACGACCGTCTCGAGGAGACGATGCTGTTGGCCCACGAGGTGCGGATGAAGTGGTGCGGGCCCGAGGTCGAGGTGGAGGGAATCGTCAGCCTCAAGACCGGCGGGTGCCCCGAGGACTGTCACTTCTGTTCGCAGTCCGGGCTTTTCGCCTCCCCGGTCCGAGCTGCGTGGCTCGATATCCCCTCGCTGGTGGAAGCTGCGAAGCAGACCGCGAAGACCGGAGCGACGGAATTCTGCATCGTCGCCGCGGTGCGCGGACCGGACGATCGGTTGCTCGCGCAGGTCGCCGCGGGTATCGAGGCCATTCGGAACGAGGTCGAGATCGACATCGCCTGCTCGTTGGGCATGCTCGATCAGGATCAGGTCGATCGGCTCGCGGCAATGGGTGTGCATCGCTACAACCACAATCTCGAGACCTCTCGCTCGTACTTTCCGAACGTGGTGACCACCCATACCTGGGAGGAGCGGTGGAACACCCTGAAGATGGTGCGCGAGGCAGGCATGGAGGTGTGCTGCGGCGGAATTCTCGGCATGGGGGAGACGCTCGGGCAGCGGGCCGAGTTCGCAGCCGATCTCACCGCACTCGAACCCGACGAGGTGCCCCTGAACTTCCTCAACCCCCGGCCGGGAACCCCGTTCGGAGACCTCGACGTGCTGCCGGCATCGGATGCTCTGCGCGCTGTCGCTGCGTTTCGTCTCGCCCTGCCGCGCACGATTCTCAGGTTCGCCGGCGGCCGCGAGATCACTCTCGGTGATCTGGGTGCGAAGCAGGGAATTCTCGGCGGCATCAATGCGGTCATCGTCGGCAACTACCTGACGACGCTCGGTCGTCCGGCAGAGCAGGACCTCGACCTTCTCGGCGAGCTGCAGATGCCGATCAAAGCGCTCAACTCGACTATCTGATGGGCGTATTAGGGTGGGTCGAATGACGAGCGAGACCCACTACGACCCGTACACCGGCCGGCCTGTCGAATCCCGAGCCGAGATGGGCGCGGATTCGTTGTCGGTCGCCGTCCGGCTCGGGCTGGAGCCGCCGCGGTTCTGCGCAGAATGCGGACGCCGCATGGTGGTCCAGATCGTCCCCGACGGGTGGACATCGCTGTGCTCGCGTCACGGTCTCGTCGACTCGGCCGCGACGGGTAGGCGCTAGGTGGTCATGTCGGACGTTCTCGAAGTCCCACCGCGGACCAGTACCGTTCGTGTGCTGTCGGTGGTTGTCGGAGTCTCGGTGGCAGTGTCGGCTCTGGGCGGGATGTTGTGGGGATTCTTGGCACCGGCGCAGCAGCTGCTCGTGGTGGCGCAGGACCGTGGGGCCGCACTGACCGGTGAGAGTCTGCACCGCTTCGACGGCCTCGCGCTCTTCTCCTTCGTGTCCTTGGCCCTGGGTCTCGTCATCCCGATCGGGTGGTGGCTGTGGAAGTCGGAGCGAGGTCCGCGGCTGTTCGGTGCGATCTTCGTCGGCGCTCTCGCGGGTTCGGTCGCTGCTCTCCTGGTGGGCAACGGGATTGCTGCTCTTCGGTTTCCGAAGGCCGCCGACCCTGCCGTCGGGTCGATCGTCACTGTTGCGCCGAGCATCGACACTCCGCTGGTGCTGATCGTTCAGGCGCTGATGGCATCGCTGGTGATCCTGCTGCTGGCGGCGATGAATCCCAACGACAATCTGCACTACACCGATCATGAACCGGACGACCTCGATGTCGAGTTCTCCCCGCCGCCGCCGTCGTTCGACTCGAATCGGGTCGACTGACCGCAGCGGTTCACGTCTGCGGTGGGCGCAATGCGGCGAACTCGTCGGTGACTCGAATGCTGTTGTCGGCAAAGCGGAACAGTGCAGGCGGTCGTCCACCTGCCTTGCCCGACGGCGCGCGTCGTCCGGTGGGTTCGATGACACCACGCCTGCTCAGTACGCGCTGCAGATTGGTGGCGTCGACCTGATATCCGAGTGCGGCACCGTAGATCTCGCGCAGCGAGGAGATCGCGAAATCGACCGGCGCGAGTGCGAATCCGATGTTGGTGTACGAGAGTTTCGCGACCAGTCGATGTCTCGCGTGCGCGACGACGGTTCCGTGATCGAACGACATGTGGGGCAGTGCGGAAACCGGGTGCCATGCCGTGTCGGAGGGGAGTGTCGGCTCGGCCGAGATCGGCACCAGGCCCAGGAAGGTCGACGCGATCCGCCGATCTCCCGGCACACGTTCGGGTTCGCTGAAGACGGACAGTTGCTCGAGGTGTGCCACCGAGCGCACGTCGACCTTTTCCGCGAGCTGACGCCGAGCGGAGGTGGCGAGGTTCTCGTCGTCGCGCAGGGTGCCTCCGGGCAGCGACCAGGTCCCGGCCTCGGGATCGAGCGCGCGCTGCCACAGCAGTACCGCCAATTCCGGGGCATCGGGGTCGGAAAAGGTTCGAACTTGGAACACCGCAATGAGGACTTCGTGGACGGTGCTACGATGAATCATGTTTTCGATCATAGGTCGAAAACTCCCTCGGAGGAAATTCGGTCACCGACGACCGGATGATCGGTGAAGGAGAACCGTCATGACCAGCAGCGCTACCCGGGTGAACACCCTGGACTCGGCATTCGCCGGAGTTCGCGACATCGTCGACGGAGCCGGTGGCTACGGGGGAGTCGAGGCGACGCCGGAATGGGCCGCCGAGGTCCGACGGCTCGCCGATCTGCGTGGTGCGACGCTGCTCGCACACAACTACCAACTGCCTGCGATCCAGGATGTCGCCGATCATGTCGGTGACTCGCTCGCACTCTCGCGCATCGCCGCCGAGGTGTCCGAGGACACGATCGTGTTCTGCGGCGTCCACTTCATGGCCGAGACCGCGAAGATCCTGAGCCCGCAGAAGACGGTCCTCATCCCCGACCAGCGCGCCGGTTGCTCCCTCGCGGATTCCATCACCGCAGAGCAACTCCGCGAATGGAAGGCGGATTTCCCGGAGGCCGTCGTCGTCTCGTACGTCAACACCACCGCCGAGATCAAAGCGCTGACCGACATCTGCTGCACCTCGTCGAACGCCGTCGAGGTGGTCGAGTCGATCGATCCGGGCCGCGACATCCTGTTCCTGCCCGATCAGTTCCTCGGCGCGCACGTCAAGCGCGTCACCGGACGCGAGAACCTGCACATCTGGGCCGGAGAATGCCACGTGCACGCCGGTATCAACGGCGACGAGTTGGCCGAGAAGTCTCGCACCCACCCGGACGCAGAACTGTACGTCCACCCCGAATGCGGCTGCGCCACTTCGGCTCTGTACCTCGCAGGCGAGGGATTCGTACCGGCGGACAAGGTGAAGATTCTCTCCACCGGCGGCATGCTCGACGCTGCGCGCACCACGGCGTCCAAGCAGGTTCTCGTCGCCACCGAGATCGGCATGTTGCATCAGCTGCGGATGGCTGCACCCGAGGTCGACTTCCTCGCTGTGAACGACCGCGCATCGTGCGGCTACATGAAGATGATCACCCCTGCGGCTCTGCTGCGCTGCCTGGTCGAAGGACGCGACGAGGTGCACGTCGACCTCGAGACCGCGCACATCGCGAGCAAGTCGGTGCAGCGGATGATCGAGATCGGCACCCCGGGCGGCGGCGAGTGAATCCATCGGTCGCGTGGGAAACCGCGGCCGATCTGGTCGTCGTCGGCGGTGGAATTGCCGGACTCACCGCGGCGCGCACCGCGACGGCCCGCGGCCTGCGGGTGGTGACCGTCAGCAAGGGACAGTCCACCGACACCGCAACGCAGTACGCCCAGGGTGGAATTGCGGTCGTCGGTCCCGAGCTCGAGGACTCGATCGAATCGCATGTGGCCGACACCTGTGTTGCCGGTGCCGGTTTGTGCGACGAGGACGCGGTGCGCTCCATCGTGTCCGGCGGACGCGCGGCGATCACCTCGCTCGAGGCTGCGGGCGCGCAGTTCGACCTGGCAGCTGACGGCGAGGTGGCACGGACCCGCGAGGGTGGCCACAGCGTTCGTCGCATCGTTCACGCCGGGGGAGATGCGACCGGGGCCGAGGTGCAGCGCACGCTGGACGCGTCGGTGCCCACGGTGCAGTTCGACACGACCGCGCTGCGGGTGCTGACCACCGACGGTGAGGTTGTCGGTCTCCTCGTGCGTGGACCTCGCGGCGTCGGCGTCGTTCATTGCCCGACGGTGCTGCTCGCCACCGGCGGACTGGGGCAGCTCTTCTCGTGCAGCACCAACCCGCCCGGCGCGACGGCCGACGGCATTGCACTCGCACTCGACGCCGGTGCGCGGATCGCGGATCTGGAGTTCGTGCAGTTCCATCCGACGGTTCTGTTCGCCGCCGGGTCGACGGGCCGCCGCCCGTTGATCAGCGAGGCAGTGCGAGGAGAGGGAGCCCGCTTGGTCGACGTCACCGGTCGTGCGTTCATGGCGGAGGTGCACCCGCTCGGTGATCTCGCGCCACGCGACGTGGTGTCCCGCGCCATCGCCGAATTGCTGCACAGCAGCGGTGACGACCACGTACTGCTGGACGCCCGCACGGTCGAACGCGTCCACGAACGGTTCCCGACCGTGACCGCCTCGTGCCTGGAGGCCGGCTTCGATCCGGCGACGGACCTGATTCCGGTGGCACCGGCAGCGCACTATTCGTGCGGGGGCGTGGCGACGGATACGGCCGGACGTACCTCGGTTCCCGGCTTGCTGGCCGCGGGCGAAGTGGCGCGCACCGGCTTGCACGGTGCCAACAGGTTGGCGTCGAACAGTCTGCTCGAGGGTCTCGTCGTCGGTGAGCGTGCGGCCTACGTGGCTGCCGAACGGGTCGGCCGCACCGGCAGCATCTCGGATATCGCACTGCCCACCTACCGCCGTATCGACCGCGCGGTGCTGCAGCGCACCATGACCGCCGAGGTCGGCGTCGTACGGGATGCACCGGGTCTTGCTGCAGCGCAACGTGTTCTGGAGCACGGCGTGGTATCGGAACCGCCCGTGGATGCGCGCGCGGTCGAGGACGCAGCGTTGACCGCTGCGGCGGAGGTGATCGTGCTGACCGCGTCCGAGCGGCGCGAGAGCAGAGGGTGTCATACCCGACGCGATGCGCCGGAGAGCGATCCGGCGCAGCGCCGCAGTCTGTTCGTCGAACGAGATCTCGATGGACGGTTGACGATAGTGAACGACGATGTGATGACGGGAGCACGTTGACATGACCGATTCCCCGAACGAGGTGAACCCGGGCGTCGACCGAGACGAGGTTCTCGCGCTGATCAGGACCGCCCTCGACGAGGACCTGCGATACGGACCCGACATCACCACGCTGGCAACGGTTCCCGAGGACGCCGTCGCCACGGCGTCGGTGGTCTCGCGCCAATTCGGCACGGTGGCCGGAATCGATGTCGGCCTCCTGGTTCTCGACGAGGTGATCGGAAGCGGCGGATACTCCGTCGTGCATCGCATCGAGGATGGATCCGAGGTCGAACCGGGACAGGCCGTTCTGACGGTCGAAGCCCCGACTCGAGGTCTGCTCACTGCCGAACGCACGATGCTCAACATCGTCTGTCATCTTTCGGGAATCGCCACCGCGACGGCCGGCTGGGTCGCCGAGGTCGCCGACACCGAGTGCAAGATCCGGGACAGCCGAAAGACGTTGCCGGGACTGCGTTCACTGCAGAAGTACGCCGTTCGCGCCGGCGGGGGCGTCAATCACCGGATGGGTCTGGGAGATGCCGCGCTCATCAAGGACAATCACGTGGCGGCAGCCGGTTCGGTCGTCGCTGCGTTGAACGCAGTGCGGGCTGCGGCTCCCGACATCGCATGCGAGGTCGAGGTAGACAGCCTCGAGCAACTCGACCAGGTACTGGCGGAGAACGTCGAACTGGTTCTGTTGGACAACTTTCCGCTCTGGCAGACACAGATGGCGGTGCAGCGCCGAGACACGTTCGCGCCGCAGACGAAGCTGGAATCCTCGGGTGGCCTGACCGTCGACGTGGCACGGGACTACGCGCGTACGGGGGTCGACTTCCTTGCGGTTGGCGGTCTGACACACTCGGTGACAGTGCTCGACCTCGGCCTGGACATGTAGTCGAGCCTCGCAATGTGAGGAATTCTTTCGAAGATGGAAGTTCAGAGCGTCCGCCTCGACAGTTGGATCTGGGCGGTTCGGTTGTTCAAGACGCGGTCTGCCGCGGCTGCTGCCTGCCGCGGCGGGCACGTCCGCGTCAACGGAACTCCCGCCAAACCCGGGCATCGCATCGGCCCGGACGACGAGATCAGACTGCGGGCCGACGGAGTCGAGAAGATCGTCGTCGTGGTGCGGGCCATCACCAAACGAGTAGGCGCAGCGGTCGTTCCCGAGTGCTTGATCGATCGCAGTCCGCCGCCGCCACCGAAAGAAGTTCTGGCTTCCGTACCGAGGCGTGATCGAGGGGCAGGCAGGCCCACCAAGCGCGATCGTCGTGAAATCGACCGACTGCGGGGCCTGGGCCTCTAGTGCTCCCGGCTCCCTTCAGTTACCTTCGGTAACGACACGTAGTTCGTACGCGCAAGGAGGTGGGAATGGACTCCGTCCTGTGGACTCCACGTTTCGCAGCATTCTATTTCCTGGCAGCCGCGTTGCTTCTCATTCTGTTTCTGGCCATCGACGCTTCCCTTGTCATCGCCGCACCGCTTCTGTTGATGTCTGTGGGACTCGGAACAGCTGTTCTGATTCGCAATCGACAGCGTCACCTGGTTCGCTGAAAGATCCCGACGCGGGTGTAGGCAGGGCTGTGCCCTGACGGCGGTGTGGGTCGTCAGGCGGGTTGTCGTGGTTCCTCATCGCCTGCATCGTCGTGCTGGTCGGGTGGGTAGAGGACTTCTTCTGGGTGGTGTGCGTGGTTGATGAGTCCGCGCCGCTTGGGGTCCATCCCCGCCGGTGGGTGCCACAGGGTGCGGCCCGGGTACCTGTGTCCCGCTCCGGTTTTGGTGGTGGCCCACTTGCCGGGTCCGGTGCCGACGAGTGCGTGGTGCATGTCGCAGCCGAAGGTGAGGGAGTCGATGTCGGTGTAGCCGCCGGTGTTCCAGTCGGTGACGTGGTGGGCTTGGCACCACGTTGCGGGGCGGGTGCAGGAGGGGAAACTGCAGCCTCGGTCGCGGGCGATGAGCACGATGCGTTGGTCGGCGGAGGCGATGCGTTTGGATCGGCCGAGGTACAGGGCTCGGCCGTGGTCGTCGAAGATGGTCAGGTAGTGGTGGGCGTGGGAGGCCATGCGGATCGCATCGCGGATCGACACCCGTGATCCGGTGGCGGTCATCGCGTAACCGCAGCCGGCTTCGAGGTCTTTCAGAGTCATGGTGACGATGGCGGTGACGGGTAGGCCGCGATGTGTGCCAAGGGTGCCGGAGGCGAGGGTCTGCCGGAGCGCGAGTTTGAGGGCGTCGTGTTGGCGTTCGCGTTGGGTGCGGATATCCCGCGCGGCGGCAGCGTCGCGTGCTGCGGTGTCCGGTGCGTCGTCGGTGTCGGATCCGACGGCGTCGTCGGGATCGGTTGCGTCGTCCGGGTCGGTTGTGTCGCCAGGCTCAGCAGTGTCCTCTGGTTCGATGGTGCCGTCGGGCCTTGTGCCGCAACCACAGTCGAGGCCGTCACCGCACCGGCCGTCACCGTCGCAGGGATCGTCGCCGTCGAATGAACCGTCGTTCCACAGTCCCGCATCGCTCCACAGTCCCGCATCGCTCGTCGAACGGTCGTCCGGCTCCGGTAGCGGTGGGATGTCGGTATCGAAGACACCACCGGATGTGGCCGAATCCGGTTCGGCTGCTGCAGGATCGGGACGCGCACCGTCGCTCGCAGCCCCGGGGCTCGTGCTGTCCTTGCCGCCGGTCTCGTCGTGCACGACCGATGTCGGGTCGGCGGGGTTGTTGACGCCCGGTTTCGCGGCTTTGGAGAACAGGGCTTCGAGGTAGGCCCGTAGTTCGGGGTCGACGCAGAATTTTCCTTCGGACATTCCGTCGGCACCCTGCTCACCGAGATAGAAGAACGCATCCCGCCGCTTCCGTGGCCTCGGCTTTCCGTCCTCGTCTTCGTCTTCGTCGTGGTCGCCGTCGGGGTTGAGGATCGAATCCAGGTGCGCCACCAACGGTGCGAAATCGTCGGGTCGCCTGGTCGAGGCGTAGCCCGCCAGTTGCTCGTCGGCGAGCTCGCGGGTCTGCGGATCGACATCCCGGGGCAGATGGCGGAAGAATTCGCGGATCATCTGCACATGCTTGGCATCGAGCAACCCCGCCCGCAACGCTCCCGCGGTGTGCGGCAGCAACGGCGGCAGCACTTCACCGGAGAAGGCGGTGCGATCACCCAACTCGGCCGCCAGACGGACCCGTGCTCCTGCTGCTCGTGGGGTGATCCGCAGCATCCACGCCACCGACGACGGCACCGATCCCGGATACACATCGAGGCCGTGCTGAGAGATCAGCTCGTTGAGCCAGGTGTACGAATACGCCGTCAGGGATCTCGTCGCCGTTTCCATCCGTTGAACCACCGCGCGCCGGTCCGCGTTCGACCACGACACCGACGCCTGTTCCGCTAATTCCGCGATCGCGGACTCGACCCGGTCGACCAGCGCCGACAAGTCGGGATCGGACACCTCAGGGGCGGGCGGCACCGTCTCGATGCCGTCCACCCCTGATCCGCCGTCCCCCGAAAGCATGCACTAAATCTATCGCGACCCACCGACACACTTTCGAACACACGTTCTCATGGATTCGGGGCGGAGCGAGATGCAGACGTCAGCGACGCTTCCCGCTGCGTCGGGCGTTCGTCTTCGTCTTGGCAACGGGGCGAGCGGGTTTGGAGGGGTGCGCTTTCTTCTTCTTGACCGGTGCCTCGTCCGACGGTCCGCGTGAACTGCGGGTCGAGCGGCCGCGGACGATACCGATGAATTCCTCGATGCGGTCGTCCTCGCGTTCGGCGACCCAGGCCAGTGCAATCTGTGACTGCTCGACATCGGTCACCGGGCGGTAGACGAGGTCCTTGCGGGCATTGAATCGGGCGACCGAGTGCGGCACGATCGCCACCCCGAGCCCGGCGGCCACGTACTCGAACGTCTCGGCAACGGAATTCATCGGCGGCAGTTCCGGTCGATTCCCGGACACGAGTTCGGTTGCCACCGCTGCCCATTCGGGCACGGTCGCTGGTTCGGCGAGCAGATGCTCGTCGGCGAGATCGGTCGCGGTGACCGAATCGAATGCGGCGACCGCGTGGTCTTTCGGGACCACCACCACCTGCACTTCCTGGTACAGACCGATCGCGTTGAGCCCATCGCGATCGATCGGCGGACGAACGAAGCTCACATCGACCGTTCCGTCGCGCAGGGCCGACACCTGTGTCTGCGGCGTCGTCGCCACCACGGACAGCGTGACGTCGGGGAACCGATCCGCCCAGATGCGTGTCCACTTCGTCAGCGTCACGCCTTCGGCGTATCCGATGGTGAAGGTCGTCGGCTCTGCCGCAGCGACCTGCGCGAGCTCCGAGAGCCGATCGTCCGCGGCGATCTCCACCAGCGCCCGCTCGAGCAGATCGCGGCCTTCGGCGGTGAGCTCGGTGGGGGATGCCCCGGGCACGAACAGGTCGACGCCGAGCTGTTCCTCGAGTTCCACGATCGTCTTGCTCAAGCGGATCCGCGAGATTCCGAGCGACCGAGCAGCGCGCGCGAAATGCAGTTGCTGCGCCACCGCCGCGTACCAGCGCAGTGTCTGCACATCGATGTTCACGATGTCGAGCCTATGGGACGAGGAGGGCAGTGAGGGACGGTGGCGTCGAGAGCGCCGACGGCCGGATAAGCTGGTCCGGTGAGCCCGGAGAACAAACAGCAGACCATGAAGCCATTGACCGCGGCGAACAAGCTCGGCATCTACCTTCCCGCAGCACCCGAAGAATTCCAGAACTCGATGATCAGCCGGTCCGACCTGGACGCACTGCGCAGCGATCCGCCGCAGTGGTTGACCGACCTGCAGACCAACGGCCCCTTCCCCCGCGACGTCATCGCCAAGAAGCTCGGCGTGTCCATCGCGGGGCTGGCCCGCGGCGGTGTCACCGAAGCGCTGACCACCGAGGCAATCGACGAACTCGTCGCCAGCCCGCCCCAGTGGCTCGTTCGCGAGCGTCGCACCCAGATTCAGGTGCGCAAGGATGCCGAACGCATCAAGGAAAAGCAGGAAGCGCGTCGCACCTCGGGCAACCGACCGACCAAGCTGCGCAACCTCTAACGCGAGACGATCCCGTCGAGGTAGCGCCACCGGCCGTCGATGCGGGCGAATCGGCTGACCTCACTCATCGAGCCCGCCCCGTCGGGATGCTTGTACCGAGCGCGGAACTCGACCGTTCCCGCGTCGTCGAACATGCCACCGGCGTCGGTTGCGAGAATGTCGAGTCGATACCACCGCTGGTCGGGGTCCAATTCCAGCTCGGCCGGTGCGGTGTCGGGATGCCACGACGCGCGAAGATAGGCCACATCGCCGACGGCGAACGCGGTGAATCGCGATCGCATCAGCTTCTCCGCCGTCGGCGCGCTCGCATCCCCGCGCAGATACGGCTCGCAACAGGCATCGAACGTGTCACCACTCGAACACGGACACCGTCCGCTCACTCGTCGACAACTTCGACGGAATAGGTGCCCAGTTCGTGCTCGTCCCGTTTGCCGACGTCCTGGATCCAGGTGTTGGCCTCCAGAAGCGTGTCGAACAGTCCCAGTGGAATCGGGTCGCCGCCGAGGGCATTCTTCATGATCACGCGATATTTCCTCACGGAGTCACCCGCCGGACGGTCGCCAGAAACGTTGCGGCGGCAAAGAACAGCCCGGCGAACGTGCGATTCATCGTCTTCTGTTGACGCTGGGATTTCATCAAGCGCAACACCCGCGACGCCAGCGAGGTGTACCCCGTCATCACGAGCATGTCGACCGCGACCATCGTGGCGGCGATCAGCAGGTACTGGACGACGAGAGGCCGTGTCGGATCGAGGAACTGGGGGAGCACCGCGACCATGAAGACGACGGCTTTCGGGTTGCTGGCGTTGACGAGGAAGCCTCGGGCGAGCATCGTCGTGCCACGGTCGGCTACTGCCGGGGCGTCGGCGACCTCGGTCGGGGCTGCCCGCCACTGTCGAACTCCGAGGTAGACCAGGTATGCGACGCCGAACCATTTGATGACGGAGAAGGCCAGCGTCGAGCTCGCCAGAACGGCTCCCAGTCCGACGGCGACGACACCGATCTGAATCAGCAGACCGATCTGCAGCCCGAAGATGTTCCAGTATCCGCGGCGCAGGCCGTAGCGGAGCCCGGTGGACATCGACGCGATGGCACCGGCGCCGGGGGAGAGACTGATGACGATGCTCGCGCCGAGAAAGGCGAGCCACACTGACCAGGACATGGGTTCATTGAACTACGGCCGTCAACTCCGATTCGGCCCGGTAGGTGTGTCGAACCGGGCGCTGTGGGGTAGACCGCGGACATGGCAGACATCAGAACCATCGACACAGGCCCGCAGCACGTCACCCGTCAGACCGAGGTGCGGGCACCGGCGTCCGAACTGTTCGACATGGTGGCCGATCCGAAGCGGCACGGCGAGCTCGACGGATCCGGCACCGTCAAGGACACCGTGCGCGGTCCCGATCGACTCAGCACCGGTGCGAAATTCTCCGTCGGCATGAAGCAGTACGGCGTGCCCTACAAGATCACCAGCACCGTCACCGAGTTCGTCGACGCCGATCGGCACAAGGTCGTCGAGTGGCAGCATCCGATGGGGCACAGCTGGCGCTGGGAGTTCGAGGAGAAGCAGCCGGGCCTGACCACGGTCACCGAGAGCTTCAAGTACGGCACCGCCAAGGTCCCGAAAATGCTCGAGCTGTTCAAGATGCCGCAGAAGAACGCGCAGGGCATCACGAGCACGCTGCACAACCTCGCTGCTCGCTACGCCTGACCCGAATCTATTCTGACCGGCATGCCGATCGATCCCGATACCAAGAACTGGACCTGGGTACTCGAGCGAGCGTGCCCGGACTGCGGGTTCGACTCGAGCGCCGTCGTGTACGACGACATCCCGGACCTCATCCGCGCCGACGTCGAGCGTTGGGAGACGGTGCTGCAGCGCAACGACGCAGCACTGCGCCCCGACGACTCGACGTGGTCCGCACTCGAGTACGCCGCGCACGTACGTGACGCGCACCGCATCTTCCGCACCCGGCTGGCGTTGGTGTTGGCCGAAGACGATCCCGAGTTCGCCAACTGGGACCAGGACGCCACGGCGCTGGCCGAGAACTACAACGCCCAGGACCCAGCGAAGGTCGCATCCGAACTCGGTGACGCTGCGCGCGCCCTCGCGGACGATTTCGCTGCCGTTCCGCCGGAGAACCGGCAGCGGACCGGTCGACGAAGTGATGGATCGAACTTCTCGGTCGAGTCACTGGCCGCCTACTACATTCACGACCCCATCCATCATCTGTGGGACGTGCGGGGCTGAGCCGAATTCGGTGGAACTATCCTGGGTGTTCGAACCACACTGTTTCGACCGAACCCCGGCACCGAACCGACTTCACGAAGGGGCCCACTATGCCTGCCCGCATCGAGCTCGCCCGCGTCGATCTACGCGGACGAACTCCATCCACCGCCGAACTACGCGGCGCACTTCCCCGAGGCGGAGTGGATGTCGATTCGGTGCTGCATCAGGTTCGCCCTGTCGTCGACGCCGTCCGAGAACGCGGCACCGAGGCTGCGCTCGAGTTCAGTGAGAAGTTCGACGGCGTCCGGCCGGATCGCGTTCGCGTCCCGCAGGAAGAGCTGGTCAAGGCCCTCGCCGAGCTCGATTCGGATGTTCGAGCCGCCCTCGAGGTCGCCATCGAACGAACCCGTCTGGTGCACTCCGATCAGCGCCGAACCGACCACACCACACAGGTGGTGCCCGGCGGAACGGTGACCGAACGCTGGATCCCGGTCGATCGCGTCGGGTTGTACGTGCCCGGCGGTAACGCCGTGTATCCGTCGTCGGTCGTGATGAACGTGGTGCCCGCGCAGATCGCAGGCGTCGGATCTCTGGTGGTGGCGTCGCCGCCGCAGAAGAACTTCGGCGGACTGCCGCACCCGACGATCTTGGCCGCGGCCCAGCTGCTCGGCGTCGACGAGGTCTGGGCGGTCGGCGGCGGCCAGGGTGTCGCGCTGCTCACCTACGGTGGCGTCGACACCGACGGCGGCGAGTTGGCACCGGTCGATCTCATCACCGGTCCCGGCAACATCTACGTCACCGCCGCCAAACGACTGTGCCGCTCGCTCGTCGGAATCGACTCCGAGGCAGGGCCGACCGAGATCGCGATCCTCGCCGACGCCACCGCGGACCCCGTTCACGTGGCAGCTGACCTCATCAGCCAGGCCGAACACGACGTCATGGCGGCCAGCGTGTTGGTCACCGACAGTATCGAACTGGCCGATGCCGTGGACCAGGCCGTCAACGCACAGATGGCATCGACGCGGCATGCCGAGCGGGTGGCCACCGCGCTGAACGGCAGCCAGTCCGGCATCGTGCTGGTCGACGATGTCACGCAGGGATTGGCCGTGGTCAACGCCTACGCCGCCGAGCACCTCGAGATCCAGACGAAGGACGCATCCGACGTCGCAGCCCGGGTGCGCAGCGCCGGTGCCGTGTTCGTCGGAGCGTGGTCGCCGGTGAGCCTCGGCGACTACTGCGCCGGTTCCAATCACGTACTGCCGACGGCAGGATGCGCGCGCCACTCGTCCGGCCTGAGTGTGCAGACGTTCCTTCGCGGTATCCACGTGGTCGACTACAGCGAAGCCGCCCTGAAAGACGTCGCGGCGCATGTCATTGCGCTCGCCAACGCCGAGGATCTACCGGCCCACGGCGAGGCGGTGCGGCTGCGGTTCGAAGGGTTGCGTACCGGTGATGCGTCATGAGTGATGCTTTGGGACAGTCGATCTCGCTGGACGACCTCCCGCTGCGCGAGGCGCTGATCGGCAAATTACCTTACGGCGCGCCGCAGCTCACCGTGCCGGTTCAGTTGAACACCAACGAAAATCCGCACCCGCCGACGCAGGCATTGATCGACGATGTAGCCGACTCCGTTCGGCTCGCCGCCGGGCAGCTGCATCGCTACCCCGATCGCGATGCCGAAGCGCTGCGGGCCGACCTGGCTCGATACCTCACCGAGCAGACCGGCTTCGCCGTCGACACCGCCAACGTGTGGGCGGCCAACGGCTCCAACGAGATTCTGCAGCAGTTGCTGCAGGCCTTCGGGGGACCGGATCGCACCGCGCTCGGATTCGTGCCGTCGTACTCGATGCACCCGATCATCTCCTCCGGGACGCAGACCGAATGGATTCCGGCCAAGCGTCGGGCAGATTTCTCTCTGGACGTCGACTACGCCGTCGGTGCGATCGAAGAACGCAGGCCCGACGTCGTGTTCGTCACCAGCCCCAACAATCCGACGGGCCACAGCATCGACGAGGCGGATCTACGCCGAATCCTCGATGCCGCACCGGGAATCGTGGTGGTCGACGAGGCCTACGCGGAATTCTCCTCCGCTCCCAGTGCCATCGGGCTGATCGAGAGCTACCCCGGCAAGATCGTGGTCAGCCGAACCATGAGCAAGGCGTTCGCGTTCGCCGGTGGTCGGTTGGGATATCTGGTGGCTGCCCCGGCCGTAGTCGACGCAATGTTGTTGGTGCGCTTGCCCTATCACCTCTCGGTCGTCACGCAGGCGGCTGCACGGGCTGCGTTGCGGCACGCCTCGGACACTCTCGGGAGCGTGGCCGAGCTCTCCGCCGAACGAGATCGGGTGGCAGCGGCTCTGGGAGACCAGGGTTACGAGGTGGTGCCGTCCGACGCCAACTTCCTGCTCTTCGGCCGGTTCGCCGATGCGGCCGCGACCTGGCAGCGGTACCTGGACGACGGCGTGCTCATCCGGGACGTCGGGATTCCCGGCTATCTGCGCGTCACCATCGGATTGGCGCACGAGAACGACCGATTCCTCACCGTCAGCGCAGCACTCGCATCGACCGAAACAGCAGAGGCACCGAAGTGACCACACCCGCTCCCCGCATCGCCAAGATCGAGCGCACCACCAAGGAATCCGACATCTCGGTGGAGCTGAACCTCGACGGCACCGGCATCGTCGACATCTCCACCGGTGTGCCGTTCTACGACCACATGCTCACCGCGCTCGGAACCCACGCTCGGTTCGACCTGACCGTGCGGGCGAAGGGCGACATCGAGATCGAGGCGCACCACACCGTGGAGGACACCGCGATCGTGCTCGGCCAGGCTCTCGGCCAGGCCCTCGGTGACAAGGCCGGCATCACTCGGTTCGGCGATTCGTTCATCCCGATGGACGAAACACTGGTGCATGCGGCGGTCGACGTGTCCGGTCGTCCGTACTGCGTGCACACCGGTGAGCCCGATTACATGGTGCACTCCGTCATCGGCGGCTACCCGGGCGTTCCGTACTCCACGGTGATCAACAAGCACGTGTTCGAGACGCTGGCCTCGAACGCTCGGATCGCGCTGCACGTGCGGGTGATCTACGGCCGGGATCAGCATCACATCACCGAGGCCGAGTTCAAGGCCGTGGCTCGGGCATTGCGCCAGGCCACCGAGTACGACCCTCGCGTGACCGGTGTGCTGTCCACCAAGGGAAGTCTGTGACCGGTCGATCGGCGCTCGTGCGTTGAACGGCCTGAGCTCCGTCCGTGGTCTTCCGGCCGCGATGGCGATGGGCGCGGCATCGTTCGGCGGCTGGGGATTACTGCTCCCGGTGGTTCCCCTCGCGGTGTCCCAGTCCGGATCATCGGACGCGGTGGCAGCGGCCAGCACCGCGATCTTCATGGCCACGACGGTGATCACTCAGCTGTTCGTGCCGAGCATGTTGATGCGAGTCGGCCACCGCGCGGTTCTGGCCGCCGGGTGTCTGCTTCTCGGGTTGCCCGCCCTGCTGTTCATCGTCTCCGTCGATGCCGTACCGGCGCTGGCGGTGTCCGCGCTGCGGGGCACCGGTTTCGGAATGTTGACGGTTGCCGGCGCGGCCATCGTCGCCGAGCTCGCTCCGACAGCGCTGCTCGGCCGGGCCACGGGTGCGCAGGGGATCGCCGTCGCTCTGGCTCAGATGGTCACGCTGCCACTGGGTCTGGTTATTTTCGCGGCGAGTCCGACGGCCGTGTTCGTACTCGGTGCTCTCGTGCCCGCCGCAGGCCTGATCGGCGTCGCGCTCCTGCCGCCCACCCGACCCG
>NZ_NOYE01000034.1:0-751 GCF_002258285.1 Rhodococcus sp. 06-418-5 | reverse complement strand
TGCGTTGTTTGTGTTGGATTCCGGTTTGCGGCGGGTTCCGATCGGTGTGGTTGGTGAGTTGTATGTCGCGGGGCGGGGTGTGGCACGCGGTTATGTGCGACGGCCGGGCTTGACGGCATCGCGATTCGTCGCGTGTCCGCTCGGCCCTTTGGGTTCGCGGATGTATCGCACCGGCGATCTGGTTCGTTGGAATCACGACGGCGAGCTGGAGTATGTGGGTCGCTCTGACGATCAGGTGAAGATTCGTGGTTACCGCATCGAAATCGGTGAAGTGGAAGCAACACTCGCTGCCTTGACCGGAGTGGAGCGTGCGGCAGTGGTGGCCCGTGATACCGATACCGGCAAGCAGTTGATTGGCTACGTCGTACCTACCGAGGTGTCTGCGGGAATCGATGGTGGGGCGCTGCGCGAACGAGTTGCCGCGCGATTGCCTGCGTACATGGTTCCGGCCGTGGTGATGGTCATCGACGAGTTGCCGTTAACTGTCAACGGCAAGCTGGACAAATGGGCGTTGCCCGAGCCGCAATTCGCCAGCGGCGTTCACAGAGCGCCGTCATCTCCGGTTGAAGAAATTATCTCCGGCATTTTCACGAAGGTTCTCGACCTGCCGCGAGTCAGCGTGGACGACTCCTTCTTCGACCTGGGCGGCAACTCGCTCTCTGCGATGCGTGTCGTAGCCGCCGTGCAGGAAACCTTCGACTGTGAAATCAGCGTCCGTGCACTCATGGAAGCCCCCACCGTAGCGGGCCTG
>NZ_NOYE01000023.1:0-755 GCF_002258285.1 Rhodococcus sp. 06-418-5 | reverse complement strand
AACTTCGCCGCACTCGGCGGCCAGGACTACGACCCGGAGCAGTCCAAGCTCTCCGACGTCGCACAGGCCGCGATGATCACCAACCTCCTCACCGAGGACAACCTGCCGTCCTACCACCGGGAGATCGCCGAGAACTTCTCCCAGGACGGTGCCTGGGGCACGTGGGTCGGCCGGTGGACCGCCGAGGAGAACCGGCACGGCATCGTCATGCGTGACTACCTCGTCGTCACCCGCGGCGTCGATCCCGTCGCCCTCGAAGAAGCCCGCATGATCCACATGACCAACGGATATGCGTCGCCTGCCGGTGCAGGGGTGGGTCTGCTGCACTCCGTCGCCTACGTGACGTTCCAGGAGCTGGCCACCCGCGTCTCGCACCGCAACACCGGCAAGGTCTGCGACGATCCGATCGCCGACCGCATGCTCCAGCGCATCGCCGCCGACGAGAACCTGCACATGATCTTCTACCGCAACATCACCGGCGCGGCGATGGACATCTCGCCCGATCAGACGTTGCAGGCGGTCTCGGACATCGTGATGAACTTCGTCATGCCCGGTGCCGGTATGCCGAACTTCCGCCGCAACGGTGTGTTGATGGCCAAGCACGGCATCTACGACCTGCGTCAGCACCTCGAGGACGTTGTCTGGCCGGTGCTACGCAAGTGGAGCGTGTTCGAGCGCAACGACTTCACCGGCCGCGGCGAGAACAAGCGCGAGGAACTCGCCGCGTTCCTCGAAGACCTCGAGCGTCAGGCCAC
>NZ_NOYE01000020.1:0-47485 GCF_002258285.1 Rhodococcus sp. 06-418-5 | reverse complement strand
TCGGCGGTGGTGGTGGTGGTCGCGGTGGTGGCGGCGGTGGTGGCGGTGCTCGCAGCCGGACATCCAGCGGTAATTCCGGACCCGCACGAGGCAACGTCGGTGGACGCAGCAGCGGGCGGCGGGTCCCGTCGATCTCGGGAGGCGTTCAGTCCGCCCGCGCCGGGATCTCGCGCGGCAGTCACTCTCTCGACGCCATGGCCCAGGACATAGCCGGCGATGTGCCGGGCCGCCCCTTCGCAACGAACGAGGTCATGAAGTGAGCACGACCACCACGCCCATGCGTCACCGCCAGACGTACATGATCGGCCCCGCACCGAGGGAATCGTTCCTCTTCGGGCTGAACATCGCCGCAAGCGTCTATCTCTTCGCCTGCGCGATCGTGGGCGTGTTCGCACTGTCGATCGCCGACAACAAGCTCTATGCCCTCGCCTTCATCGGAGTCATGGGCATTACCGCGTTACCGCTGATCCTGCGGTTCCAGCGCAAAACCATCTACCAGTGGGTCGTCCTGTACTCGCAGTGGCTGATCCACATGTCGAAAGGCGAGAACTTGTACCTCTCCGGACGTTTCTCCCGCGTTCCTGGCGGCACCAACCGCCTACCCGGCGTGCTCTACGACAGCGTGCTGCACGACGGATGGGTCCAGCATCAGTCCCGCCAGAAGTTCGGCGTGATCGAGATGCCCAAGACTCATCAGTTCACCATCGTCATCGAGTGCTGGCCGCAGGGCAACGAGGCCATCGACCAAGACGCAGTCGATACCTCGGTGTTTTCCTGGGGCGCGGCAGTCAACTTCATCTCCCAGACCGGCGACGTCGACGGGATCACCGTCGTGATCGAGAACGGCCCCGAGTCCGGCAATCGGCTCCGACGTGAAGTGCGGTCGATGGCGCATGGCGACGGCTTCTACGGCGGAGAGCTGCCGGCACGGATGATGCTCGAGTCCGCGGAGTACCTGGCCACCGGCACACCGCGTTTGTGGGCACGGGTGGCCATCACCTACAGAGCCGCCACCGCAAGTCGACGCAAAGACCCGGGCGAGCAGATCAAGGAACTGGCTCGCCGGATCGGCGGCGTGCTGACGGTGCTCAACGAAGCACAGCTCAACCCGCGACTGCTCGCATCGGAAGAAATCGTCTCGTTCGTCAAACACTCCTACACCCCGGCCGCATTGAACGATCTCGAGCTGTCGGAAATGAAGGGCGGGCACGATCTGGGGTGGGAGGACGCCGGCCCGCAAGCCCAGAAGGCGAATATCTCGAACCTCTTCCACGACGGCTGCTACTCCACGACATGGGAAATGGCCGAGCGCCCGAAGAACGCCTTTGTCGAGACCGTGCTGCGACCACTGCTCGACCCCAACCCCGACGTGCTGCGCAAGCGCGTGGCGATCTGCTACCGCCCCCATTCGCCGGCCGAAGCCGCGACCATTATCGGCCGCGACCTCAAACACGCCAACAGCGGCGTGAACCGACTGGGCAAGAACGGCCCCAGTTTCGAGGCGCAACAGCGCTTGAAGAGCGTCGAGGACCAGCTCGAAGAACAGGGCCACGGACACGGGCTCACCATGATCGGGGTGTTGGTGACGGTGACGACTCCGGACGGGGAGGACCGCCCGAAGGCCGACTCGGTCACCAAGGATCTCGGCACTCGATCCTCACTTCGCTTGCAGCGCTTGTGGTTCACCCAGGACACCGGATTCGCCGCAACCCTGGGGATCGGCGTCCTCATGCCCTCGCACACCAAGAACGTCGCAAAGAAACTGGGAGCGTGAGATGAGCATCAGACGCCCCTGGCGACGGGCTGCCAGCGCTGCCTCGCACCGCGACCTCGGCCGCACCGCAGCACAACGTCAGCGTGAACAGCACTGCAAAAGCGTCGATTCCGCCCCGGTGGCCGTCCTCGACGACAACGAGCGCCGCGAGCTCGAACGCGCCGCCGAATCGAAGAACATCGCCGTCTCCTGGCGGGCACGCCTGCATCTCGGGCGCGACGCTGCAGCTCGATCGAAGACCGTAGGCCACAGCCGCGACGCGGAGACACTGCGCGGCAACCACATGGGGCTCTCAGGACGCGGCGGCGGCAAAGCCGGACCCGTTCTGCCCCTGACCGAATTTCGCGCCACCACACTCCAAGCAGCCGGTATGTGGCCCTTCCCAGTCGGAGCCGGTGCACCGATCGTCGGCGTTCCGCTCGGTGTGCACCTCTACACCGGCGCACCGGTGTGCTTCGACCCGCTCTCGTGGATGACCCGCGCCCGATTCCTCCAGCAGCCCTCGATGATGCTGCTCGGCCTGCCCGGATTCGGTAAATCGACGCTGGCCCGCAAGATCATCCTCGGCCTGATCTACGCCGGAGTGTCCACCCTGATCATGGGCGACATGCGGCCCGACTACCGCAAACTCGTCGAAGCCCTCGGCGATCGAGGCCAGATCATCGACCTCGGCCTGGGCCGCGGGCAGATCAACCCCCTCGACATGGGACCGCTGGCCCAGATTCTGCCCACCCTCGATGCCGCCGACACCGACGCCGCCGACAAGACCGCGGCCCTGGTTCGCAAACGCATCGCCGGCGACCGCGTCCGCCGAGTCAAGACCTTGTTGCAGGTCACCCGCGGCAGCGCCCCGATCGACGACTTCGAGATCTCCGCCCTCGGGGCCGCGATCCGCCTACTCGAAGAACGCTTCACCGGTGCCGTCCAACCGCTGCTCTCCGACCTCGCGGACGTCCTCGAGGAAGGCCCAGACCCGGTACGGCGTGCATTCAAAGCCGACACCGACTCCGACTACCGAACCGGCTCGATGACACTGCGCCGTACCCTCAACGCCCTGATCGACGGAGAATTCGGCGAGGTGTTCTGCGGTCAGACCACCGTGCCGATCGACATCAACGCCGCTGCGGTCTGCGTCGACGTCTCCGGCATTGGTACCGCCGACAAGACCCTCAAAGGTGCAGTGCTACTGGCCTGCTGGGAGCACGGCTTCGCAGCTACCGACGCCGCGCACTACCTCGCCGACGCCGGATGCGGGCCTCGCCGCAACTTTCTGGTCGTCCTCGACGAGATGTGGCAGGTGCTGCGCGCGGGCGTCGGCATGGTCGACCGCGTCGACGAACTGACCCGCCTGAACAGGGCCTGGGGGACCGCACTGTTGATGTGCACCCACACCATCAGCGACCTCGAATCCCTACCCAACCCCGAAGACGTCGCGACCGCCAAAGGACTGGTCGAACGTGCCGGAGTGCTGGTGGTGGGCGCATTGCCGCGCAAGGAGATGACACGACTGTCCGACATCAAACCGTTCACCGACACCGAAGTCGCAGACATTACTTCCTGGTCGTCGCCGAAGGCGTTGACCGGTGAGGCCGGCGCTCTGAGCGCTCCACCCGGGCAGGGCAAGTTCATCGTCAAACTCGGTGAGCAAGGCGCACCGGGTATTCCGTTCCGGACCGTGCTCATGCCCTCCGAGATCGAATCCGGTGTCCACGACACCAACCACCGATTCACCTTTGTCGGCGACGACCTCGACGACGACTACGACGAGGTCGCGTGAGATGGCGAAACGGTTCTATACCAGCGAGTTTCGGGACAAGTGCCTCGCGCTCGTCGGGGAGCAGATGAAGACCGCCTCCTCACGCGAAGAGGCCGTCGTCGCTGTCGCTGCGGCACTGCAAATCCCGGTCACCACCCTGCGTAACTGGGTGCGCACCGAACGCGGTGCAGCACGCGTCACCCAGTTCCCCGCGGATACCGAACTGGCCGTCCGCGAGCTTCGTGACCAAGTGGCCATCCTGCAACGCGCTCTCGGCCGCGAAAGGATCTGAACCGGTGAAGAGCACCGCCGGCAAGGGGACGTTGGTCGGCGTCGCCCTGTTCCTTGCCCTGATCCTGGCGCTGGTGCTGCTGATCTTCCCCGACGACGACGAACCTAAAGTCGGGGATTGCCTGCCCGGCGGTGCACCGACCGCGGCGTTCCCCGCCGGCACCAAGGTCAAGCCGATGAAGGCCGGCACCTACCAGTTGACGTCCGGATTCGGTCCGCGTTGGGGCACCATGCACAAGGGGCAGGACTTCGGATCGGCTGCAGGCGAACCGATCTACGCCACCGCCGACGGTGTGGTGTCCAAGGCCGGACCGGCAACGGGGTTCGGGCAGTGGATCGTCATCGACCACAACATCGACGGACAAATCATCTCCAGCGTCTACGGACACATGTTTCCCGACGATCTCGAGGTGACCCCCGGCCAACAGGTCCACGCAGGCCAGGAAATCGCCAAAGTCGGCTACAACGGCGAAGTCTCACCACCTGGACCAGGAGGTGCGCACCTGCACTTCGAGATCTGGCAAGGCGGCCACGACGCCGGCGAAGCCGTCGACCCGGCCCCCTGGATCGCCGCAGCCTCCGAGCCCGACGCCCCCGTCGCGAGCCCAGCCACTCCGTCGCCCTCGCCCGCAGTACCGACCCCCGGCGGCGACCTCCCACCTCTACCGCCGTCAGTCGGGTCCGAGGAGCACTGGCAGGTCGACACCGTTCGCGTAGCCCGATCGGTTGCGCAGAAGTTCCCCGAGATCAAAACCATCGGTGGGTGGCGGCCGTACGACGCCTACGACGATCACCCCAGTGGCCGCGCCGCGGACATCATGATCCCGGACTACGACACCGGTGCCGGCAAGGAACTCGGAGATCGGGTCGTCGAGTACCTGATGGCCAACAAGACCGAGCTGCACATCGAATACATCATCTGGCGCCAGACTTACATCCCCGCCGAAGGCTCCTCGAACCAGATGGAGGACCGCGGCTCCCCCACCCAGAATCACTTCGACCACGTCCACGTCACCACCGCCGGCGGCGGGATGCCCGACGCTCTGACCACCTACGGCTCCGCACCGGGCGCAGCAGGCAGCCCAGGGGCCGTCCCGACCCCCTGCGGGGTCAACCCCGCGGCGAGCGGCGGCGAAGCCGACCTCGCCCCCGGGAAAGTGCCCCCGGAGTTCGAGCCGTGGGTGATCAGAGCCGGCAACACCTGCCCACAGATCCGCCCACCCGTGATCGCCGGACAGCTCAAGCAGGAATCGGGCTTCAACCCCCGCGCGGTCAGCCCGGACGGAGCCGAAGGACCGGCGCAGTTCATGCCCGGCACCTGGCCCGGCTACGGGCGCGACGACGACGGCAACGGCTCGGTCTCCCCCTACGACATCGGAGACGCAGTCATGGCCCAAGGCCGCTACATGTGCGAAATCGCCAGCCAGGTCGACGCCGGGATCGCCAACGGCTCCATCTCGGCCCCCAACGGCCCCCTCGAGCTGTATCTCGCCGCCTACAACGCAGGGTTCGGCGCGGTGCAGTCCTCCGGCGGATTCCCCACCGGCTCACCGGACTACGTCAACCAAACCCGCCCCTACGCCGACCTGATCCAGCAGTACGCCACCGAGTACGCCTCGATCGCCTGAGCACACGACACCGACCGACATGACAACGAAGGAGATAGCCGACATGGCCAAACGACGCAGCACCCACAACTCGGTAGCCGCATGGGAGACCGCGAAGAAGGCAGTCAAGGAACACCTCGACGACCTACGCGCACTCGAGACCCACGGCGAGCTCTATGCATGGGCGAAAGAGCACGAGCTCGCCGTCCCAGGCCTGTTCCCGAAGTTCAAGACCGAACTGTCCAAACAGCTCGGGATCGACTACGACGCACTGCGCGAGCAGGCCTACGCCCAGCGCAGAGAGCAGATCGCCGCGGCCGCCGCGGATGGGCCGGTACTCGAGATGTGGACCGCCGCCGACGACGAGGTGTCCTCGTTCGCGATCTGCGGACCCGAAGGAGCCGTCGTCACCTACAACACCTTTCACCCCGAGGACAAGATCTACCGCAACGGCGACCAGGTCTCGGCCGACCGTTCGGTGGCGCAGCACGCGGTGTTCGTCGCAGGCCAGGCCCGCGAAGAGCTCGACGTCGAGGCAGTCCGGCTGATCCTGCACGTGCTCAACCACGAAGTCGGGGCCGACGACCCTGCTCTGGAGCGAACGGCGCTGCGAGGCCGCGTGCACGTGAGCTTCGAAATCGACCAGGACAACCCAGCGGCGGAGTGGTGCCGCGAGAACGGCTACAAGTCGTGGCGAGAGACAAATCTGACCACCCTCGTCGTCGACGACGAACGGATCGCAGGATGAAACGCGGGCAGCTCATCGTGGTCAGTGCGGTGCTGATCCTCGTCGTGGCCGTCGCCGCCGCCGTGATCACCCTCGTCAAATTCAGCAGCACCGACGAGAGCCACGACCCGGCGACCGACGCCCACGTGCACCTCGACGACGACCGTAGTTCCGATCCGGACGCAGTCGCCGAAGCGGCACTGGCGGCGATGTTCTCGTGGCAACCGGCCATCGACCCCTCCCCCGCTGCCGCCGTCGGACGAGCTCAGCGCTGGCTCGGCGGTCAGCTTGCCGCCGACGCTACGCAACCGACCGCGACCGGGATCCGGCCGCTGCCGCAGTGGGCAGGATGGAGTGACTCCGGGGACATCGTCACCGCCACAGCACAATCAGGCGATTCGATCACCGCCTCCGACACCCGGCAGGTACTCGAGGTTGCTCTCACCCAGACCGTCCTGCACCGCGACGGAAGCACCACCCCATACAGCAACTACCGTGTCCGGGCCGTCGTCGAAAAGAACTCCGACACATGGCAACTGACCGAATACAACTTGGCACCGAAATGAGGACGTGGGTCATGACAAGAGGCATCATTCATTCGGATCCGAGCATCGTGATTTCCGGAACCGATCACATCGCACTGTTTCATTCGTTGATCTCCTGCATGACGCTCGCCGTGATCACACTGGTTGCGGCGCTGTCGATCTGGGCCCTCACTGCTCCTCTCTGGTTGCTCCGTCGTCCGGGGGCACGGATCGTGGCGACGTCGTTCACAGTCGCGGTTCTCACCGGTGCAACGGCCACGGCACGGACAGCCCTCGACGCGCCCGGCTATTGGGCATCAATGGCGTACCTGACTCCACTCTTCACGGTGGGAATGGTCGGTGTGATCGGACTTCGCAAAGGTGTTCCTTTCGGCCCTGCATCCCGCAAACGGAAAGCCGACACCCTCATCCAGGACCCGATCGCAGGGAAGGCGCTCTGATGGCGCAGACACGTAGATCCGGAACCGGCGCACGATCGCAGGAGAACCTTCTGCAGGCGGTGCTGCTCTGCATCGGCCTGGCCGTGGTAGTCACCCTCGTCTTGTCCTGGTGGGCAGGAACGTTCCTCGCCGGCGGCGACCCCAGCGGCAATCCCATTCAGGGGGTATTCGAGTCCTTCACCGGCCAACGCCCCTGGCCGTGGCAGTCGACGGCCATCGCCGTGGCACTGGTGGTGGCGATCATCGCAGTCTCCCTGCCTATCGCGGTCCGGCGATCGAAGGGACGCGCCGATGTCGACCGAGCCGCGCGCACGATGGTGGCACCGAACAAGCTTCGCGGCGTCTCCCCGAAGGAATCGCACCGTCTGACCCCCCAGTTCGACAGGACCGACCCCCGGTCGTGGGGATTTCTGATCGGTGTGACCGTGTTGGGGAACAAGCCGGTGTACCTGTCGTGGGAAATGGTCATGGTCGCCCTGGCCGGCACCCGAATGGGAAAGACCGTCGCTCTTGCGGTGCGCGCGACCTTGGCAGCACCGGGGGCCACGATCGTGACCAGCAACAAGCCCGACCTGTACGCCGCGACGCGCCTCGGACGCGAACGGTACGGGCGGGTGTGGGTGTTCGATCTGCAGGCGGTCAGCGGATCGGTGCAGCTCACGTTCTGGTGGAACCCGCTCAAGCACGTCACCACCCTTGCTCAGGCCCGCAAGCTCGCCTCCTTCTTCGTGTCCGCGTCGACGAAGAAGGACGCCAAGACCGACGGTTACTTCGACGGTGGAGCTCAAGAGTTGCTCGCCCTCTACTGCCTGGCTGCGGCGTCGGCCGGCGGTGATCTTCTGCACGCGGTGAGTTGGCTCGGCCGCGATCAGGACAGCACCCCCGCACAGATCCTCGATGCGTTCGACAAGAAACGCGCCGCGGCCCGAGTCCGTGAGGCGCAGGGCCTGACCGATCGCCAGCGCGACGGCCTGTTCGACATGGCGCGCAGATTCCTCGACATCCTGTCCGACGACGAGTACGCCCAGGCCGTCACACCGCCTGCGCGGGCGATCATCGAGGTAGACGCGACGGACAAGACCGTGGCCCCGCGCGTGAACACGCGGTACGAGGAGCCGCTGCACGATCGCCTCGAGTTCGATCCGCGGGCGTTCGTGGCCAGTACCGACACCCTCTATGCACTCTCGCTCGAGGGTCCGGATTCGGCGGCACCGCTCACCACCGCTTTGGTGGGGCAGATCTTCGACGAAGCGACCGCGCTGGCCTCACGGACCCCGGCTCGCACCTACGACAAGCAGATGCCGCGGTGGTGGCCGACCAGGATGTGGCAGCCCACCATTCGCACTCAGGGAGGCCGGCTCGACGTTCCGCTGGTTGCCGTTCTCGACGAGGCCGCGAACACCGTGCTACTCCGTCAGTTGCCTGACCAGTACTCGCATTTCGGTGGCCGTGGAATCATCCCGATCGCGATTCTGCAGTCGCCACAGCAGGGTGCGCGGGTGTGGGGCCGCGACGAGTTCGATTCGATGATTGCCGGTGCCGTGCATTTCTACGGCGGCAACATCAAGGACAAGCAGTACCTCAGCGATCTGTCCGAGCAGATCGGTTCGCACGAGGTGCAATCGACCACCCGCAGCAACGGCCAAGGAAGCCGCAGTACGTCGCAAAGCTGGCAGGAACGGCCCATACTCCCTATCAACGAATTAGCATCCCTCTCGAAATACCGTGCCATCGTGGTCTTTCCGGAGAATCCGCCCGTTCTGATCAAGAAAGTCTGGTGGACCGAAACCGACGACGCCGAGATGATCACCCAGTCCATCATCGACTACAGCGGATCCGCCGAGCAGGCGAAAGAACTGCTCGACGGTCCGTTCAACATCGACTACGAACCGGACCACGACGACGTCGACGAGTACGAGCTCGAGGACTGGAACCGATCGGCGGTGAGCATCGATGGACGATGAATTCGACCTCGACGAGGAACTGGATCTCGACGCCGAACCGGAGGTCGAGCCCGCGTACGAGTCGGTCGAGGACTGGGTTCAGCATTACCTCGCACGAGTGATTCAGCGTCGGATCAGTGACCGACCTGGCCACGGGCTGACCTGGGATGCCCGGTGGTGGCGGCATGGCGAAGCGGTCGCCCGCCTGACCGCTCTGTGGTGGGCCTGGGAATCTGCCCGCCGTGCGGTCGAGGACCGGTCGGCGATGTCGGGATGGTGGGTCGAGCATTGCGAACCTCACCTGCGGATGCTCCTCGACGGCGTCACCGGGCCGATGAGCGGTGCCGACGACACCGGCACCTGGGGCGGCTACGGACCTCTGACGTGCGAGCCGGTTCCCGCAGGCTGGGTCGCGGACGATCTGGCAGACCTTCCTCATGAGCATCCGGTGCCGATCGGGGAGGACGCCGACGAGCTACCGGCCCCGGCGTTTCTGCGGCTCGAAGACTTCGTGGAGAAGTACCTCAGCCACGTCATCAACCGCAAGATCGACGACAAACCCGGCCGTGGACTGTCCTGGGATCGGCGCTGGTGGCAACACCAGGAGGTCGTGTCGCGGCTCAAGGCCTTGTGGTGGGCGTTCGAGGAGGCACGCAGTTCGCCCGACGATCCGGCGGCGATGTCGAGCTGGTGGCTTCGGCACTGCGACCCGCAGATGCGGGTGCTTCTCGATGGTGAATCGGGACCGATGAGCAACGCCGACATCGACGGGAGCTGGCCTGGCCATGGCACTCTGCTCATCGCCTACCCACCGGAGGGCTGGCAGGCACCGAAGCATCTGACCCCCTGACAAGCAACACCTGACACCGAAGGCCTCCCCATGAGAACAGCACCTGCACCCGCATTCGAGCGCCCGGCTACGCCTGGCGACCGGCACCGACTACGGGCATCGATCGCCTTGACGGCGATCATCTGGTGGCTCGCCTGGTCGATACCCGTCGCCGAGTGGGTGCTGTCCTCTGCGGCGAGTGTCTCGACCGATAGCGGCAGACGTGACGCCGCCAACGATGCTGTGGCGCAGGGATGGTGGGCGATCATCACCCTCGTCGTAGCGCTGTCGATCGGAAGCCTTATCGCCGTGGTCACCGCTTGCGTGTCGGTGGCCATTCTGACGGGATGTATCCCTGATGACGCACGGTCGACCACCGCGTCCGGATCGGAATCTTCTGGGGTGGTCGAGCGAGTGGTCGACGGGGACACGATCGAGGTGCGCCTGGCCACCGGTGGCGAGCCGATCCGGGTCCGCATTCTCGGGATCGACACTCCCGAGACAGTCAACCCCGACACCGACGTGCAGTGCTGGGGGCCGGAAGCCAGTGTCTGGGCACGCCAACAGCTCGACCACAGGGCCGTCACGCTCATCTCCGACCCGGTGGCGGACGCCACCGACCGGTACGGTCGCGCCCTGCGGTACGTCGTCCTCCCGGACGGTAGCAATTACAGCATCGTCGCCGCTGGTGCGGGAATGGCCCGCGCCTACACATACAAGGGCCAGCAGCTCTCCGAAGCGGCGAATATCGTTGCCGCGCAATCGACAGCACAAGACGGCGGTGCTGGCCTCTGGGGACCGCCGTGCCACGGGCGAACCGTTCCCAACTGACACCCCACTCAGCTGGGCAACCCCTCGACGTTCTCGATTCTTGTTGCCGGGCCGATACTGCCGGTCGAGCGCTATTGTCAGCGCACGAAACAGGGAGGGGCAACAATCGATGACAACACCGGGGCACCCATCACACAAAGGCCGCAACTGGGTGGGCGGCATCGCACTCGCATTGGGGATCATCGCGGCAGTGAGTCAACTACTGGGCATCCCAGGGCAGGTCAAGGACCTCTTCGGGTCGGAAGAGACGCAAGCTCTAGACCCTGGCTCGACCACCACAGTCACCATGGCCCAGGCGACCGCACTGTCGACGACAACCGCTGGACCCACGACAACCTCAGTGACTACGCCACCCCGGACGACCACGCAGTCGTCAGCGCCCGCTGCACCGGCAGCGGCGACGGTCGTCGACCACCTCGACGTCTACATCAAGGTGCTCGCCGGAGAAAAGCTCGGACCGGACCTCTATGCGACCTCGGGCACGGGCAAATTCGGTCTCGGTTACGGGTGGACTGGAACGACGAACGGGGCCGAAGTGAAGACAGACGCATGTCAGATCACCATGCAGGTCACCGGGCCCGAGGACTTTCCCGTTCAGCGCAGTGCCCAGTGCTCGAAGCAGCCCGGCGGTCCCTTCAGCGGCGGCGACAACTCCGAGGGCATCACTGTTTTCGGGACGTACACGATCACCGTGACAGACGAACTGACGGGCACAGTCGGACAAAAAGCGTTCACCGTTACGGCAGGCTGACCGCAGGGGCCCCGATACGACTGCAGCAACGCTCTGAAAGCGGTGGCCCGTTTCGAAGGTCCGTCGGCCAGCTCAGATCGTGTCGTCGACATCTTCGGGGGTAGCGGCTATCAATGTCCGTAGTTGATCGATCGAGATGTCCAGCGAGGCTTCGTCTCCGGTGGTTACCGCGTGATCGATCAATCGTTCGCGTACCCCGTAACCGAAAGTTCGGATCGTGATGCCGTCGCTGGCTTCGAGAAGCCGGCCGATGTCGCGACCGAGCGGGGTCGGTCCGCTCCCATAGCCGAAACTCCATCCGTTGAACCGGTTCTCTTCGGGTCTCGGCATTGGTTTCAGCGGACCGTCGGGCTCGCGGAGAAACACTGCGGTGTGCCCGGATCCGGTAGAGCTGGCGACGATGTGGGTGCCATCGGGAATGCGATCGACGGCATGAGCGAACCACGGCCACATGATGATCATGCGATCGAGCTCGTTGTAGGAATTTCGGTAGCGCGCCATCAAGGTACCGTCGGCTGCGGTACGAAACCGCGGTTCTGCTTCCAGGAGATTGACTGCCTTACTGAGCCTGCGGAGCTCCGCACAGTCGTGGACACCTTCGGTCCCGTGACGCCAGTACTCGTCGAGCACCGGGGAGACGTCGAACCTGGTGGGTTCGGTCGCCGGGTAGGGAGGAAGCGGCTGCACTGGTTCGTCGCTTTGGTAGGACCGCAGCCGATAGACGTTGTAGACGGTGTTCATCGCGGTCTCGAGAGCCTTCGCAAGCTCCTTGTTTCGGTGCCCGTCGTCGACGGCGTACTCACCGACTGCGCTGAGCCAGACACCCAAACCTGACCAGCAGGAACGCAATTCGTCCACGGTTGGGTCGGGTGGGCCGGACAGCGGTCGCCAGTCGAGGTCGTCGAGATTATCGACAGTAGGGTCGATCGCACAGTGGTCGGTGTCGAACGCACTGCCCCCGTGGCGCATCGCGCTCCGCCATTGCGGCTCACGATGGGTTTCGTCGTTCTCCAGGATCATGTCGAGGCGTTCCCACATCGTGCGCAAGGCTATTTCGCTGGTGGGATCGTCATAGCGAGGGTGTTGCTGAGACCGCCGCAGTGTCACCATCGCCTCAGCGAGTGGGCGAATCTCCGGAGCATCGACAACGACCGGAACGGGTGCATTCGTGGCGGCAAGTTGGGCGATGTTCTCCGGTGTGGCGAGCTCGTTGGTCGGGAAATGCCGCACTGTCTGACCTACGAGTGCGTCGATGGTCGCCATCGGCTCATCCAGCTCGATGAGCGTCGTGTCGACCATCTGATCGAGATCGCGAGTGGCTCTGCCCCTCAACGTGTCCCACCATGAAGGTCGAGGCATATGCTCGTCCGCCCGGGTGACGAAGACATGGTTGTACGCCTTGATCCCCGTGATGTCGTTGCAGTATGTGTTGATCCAGTAGGCCCCCAGGTAGTCCCCGTCGAGGTAGGTCGCTGCCACGGCCGGCAGTACGTAACTCTCGAACCGCCATCCCGAGAAACCACTCGAGCCTGCTACGGGGCCGGTCAGGACTACCGTCCGCGTCGAAGAGCGCCAGATCCGTAGGTGCACTTGCTCGGAGTCATCACCGCGGCCCGCCCCGATCGTGGTGATGATGTCGACGACGAGCGGCAGCGGTGATGTAGCGGGTGTGGCGGTGGTGGCCACCCCTGAGGCCGAGTCATGGCCGCGAGTAGCCCTTTTGTACACCTCGATCTCGCCGATGTCGTAGAGCATGGTTCGCGGGCCGATGACCCGGCCGGTGATCGCTCCATCGAGGGTGAGCTGGCGGATTCGAGCCGAGCTTACGCCGAGCATGCCCGCGGCCTGTGCGGTCGAGATGAGGGTGGACGACATTCTCGAACGCTAACACAGCGGATGCGTTAAGGAAGGACATTGCTTGCGTTATCGCAAATGGTCTTGCTTGATGCGCATCTACCGCCAACGCGTCCGCCACGGCTGCTGTGGCGGTTTCTTTCTCCATCGTGTCCGCCATGACTGCGGTGGTGTCTCGAACTTCCGGGAGGATTGGGCGTGCCGCTCTCCTTTGACCCGGATGTAGGCGTGCATACCGAGATCCTCGGGGTCTTCTTTCCGGGCCGATGCCACCTGACCAGAGCTAACTGGGTAGTAGTGACGTACGCCGTCGACGAAGGTTTGTTCGACAGCCATGACCAGCCTCAGTTGTCTGTCGAGCTCGTCAAGCCAGTCTTCGACACTGAACTTGATATCGGGAAAGCCCGGTGGACGCGGGGTGTACGCGCTGGGAGGTCGATCGCCCCCGTCCTCGAAGTACGTGCGCAGCTGATTCAGCAGGCCGGCGACAGACTCGACGTAGCTGAGCATGTGCCCTTCATCGAGAACGAGGCGCGCGTAGAAGGCTGCAGCTTCGACGTCGGTAAGAGCTTGCTGCACATCTTTAGACAGCAGCTCGAGCTCGGAGGACGGGATTCCTTTGTCGAGCCCTCCCTGATGCCGAGCGACGGCGTCGAATGCCGACAGTGGTCGGCGGACTGCAACTACCGCTGCCCAGAGATCCGCCACGGCCCGGGCCGCTTGGCGGTTGACCGTGAATGTTCGGTCCGTTCTGTTCGTGAACAGTGCTACCGACACTGCCGCTGCGGTGAGGATCGCACCTACCCACGCTGCTGCCGACCCCACCGCGCCGACCGACCAGCCCCAGAACACGGCCACAACGGACAGCACGACGCCTACAGCACCTGCGGCAATCGCCAAAGTCCCCATGTGTTTCGTGACGACAGCGACCAGGCTTTGCGCGACCCGCCGGCACTTGAATCCGATTCCGGTATTAGTCGCCATCATCGAAGTATCGCCTGCGTCTGTTGCACCGCGCGGGCGCTTCCCAATCAACTTTCCCTACTGGCTGTTAGCGTCGCGCAATGGTCGTAACCGTTCCAGAGAAGACGCTCGAACACTGGATCAGCCAGTACATCGCCAACCGGTACGCGGGAAGCGCAGCGCTCTGGTGGCCGACCCGCGGCGAAGACATCGACGTCCGCTCACTTCCCATTCGACCGGGCAAAGCGATACAGCTCGAAGTGAAGACCTCCACCCTCATCAACACAGGTCGCCACGACGTACGGATCGACCTCGAGCAGCTTCAGAACTATCGGAGTCAGGCGCTCGCTCTGCAGCCCTTCTATGTGTTCCCGCTGCCTTACTGGCGAGGTACCCTCCGGGAAGATGCGCAACATGCGGGTTACGAGGTGACCGAAGGGGCGTTCAAACGCAGTGGATCACCGCAGTGGTTCGGTCATTGGATGGTCGTTCTGACCACTGAACAGGTCCATGCGGCAGTGAATCCGCAGCGCGGCGACCCCAAAACGAAGGTGTTGGCCAGAGTCCGAGTGAGCGCCCGCGGAATGCCGCGCGTGGAGTGGCCGAACGCGGGCGGGTCAACACCGTCGTTCGTTGGTTGGTCGGACTTCTGGGACATCCTTGGCCGGTGTGGCCGAGGGGACTGGCCTCAACTGGTGCGGATACCGAGGTGGCTCATCAACGACGGTCAGACCTACACCCACGATGAGATGCTCGAACTACTTCAGATCGCTGCGGCAGAGTTCGATGGTGGTTCGCAGCAGTCGCTGGCGACGTTCTGGAGTGGGGACAAGGAACGTTTTGTCGCAGCTCCCGACGGCGAGGTAGTGCCGGCTGATTTCGACTTCAGCGACGTCGTGGAGGAACACCGCCAAATCGTGTTCGTCGATGCCCGTAACTTCTAGTGAGAGCTCCCGCGCCTTCGAGACCTAGAGTTCGACCGGGCAGCGACGCTTCACCTCGATGACTCGACTTAGACCTGCGCACCAATCTCGCACTTCGGGGCTGATGGTGCCCAAGAGACGGAGCGCGTCATTGTGCCTGGCTGTGATGTTGACAGAAAGTAGAGGTTCCATGTGGGACACCCGATTTCGTAGTCCGTGGAGCCTCTGCGCACGCGAGGAGATGACTACGCCCTTGGCGTCGTTGACAGCGTGCGGAAAGGAGTGCCGCAAGGCCTGATTCCACAGAACCTGCCGCGCGACGTAGTTCGTGTCGGTTCGGTCGCTTGTCGGCAGTAGCTTTGGCCACATACCGAAAGTGAGCTGTGCGAGCAGGTCATCGTGTGAGACGGCCGCACCCCGGCGAGGATGAGTGGCATGACGGGCAAGGTCGGCCTCGTCGGCGTGCTTCTTTGCTGTTCTCCGCGCGCCTCTGGTCATCGAGTTCAGTGGTTTCGCTGGATCGATCAGCCAATCGGGGCTGCACTGGGTTCCGCTGCGTGGCTCGACCTGTTTGCGGTTCCAGATCCTCAACTGCGCGTCGATTGCGTTACGCAGAGCGACCTCGGTCACCGCTAGAACGGGCTGAAACGCTGCTGACATCGCGAGATTCCACTTGTACAGCTCCAAAGCTTTATGCGGATCGTTCCCACATTTTGCCTGGTAGGGGGCCATACGAACTGGGTGGATCAGTCGGTTGACCGCAATGATGGTCTCACGCTTTGGCATGCGGCTCCTTCTTTGCTAATATCACAGCAGATACGAGGACAAGGTCCCTCGTGAAAATACATGGAGTTCCCCCCGCGGCAGCTAGGCCGTGGGGGTTCTTCATTTCGAACCCTGGCCCACGCGGTAAGTGTCCCTCAAATGACCATGTCAGACTGCGCGCTTCTCGGGTGGAACAACGCAGATGTAGTTTGTCGTGTCAGGCCGGGCGCGCCCAAGACCCCGCTGGCATCCCCCTTCCACACCGCAGTTGACGTCTAGATATGCCGCCGGGCACTTCACCGCTTTCAGCGTTCGGATCAAAACGGAGCAGTAGGTGCTGCGAGATCGACTCGCTGCCCCCACAGCCGTTCGTAGTGATCGAGCAACTCGTCGAGCATCCGGTCGATCTTCGACGATCGGAAAACGCACCGAGCGGGCTCCCAGCCCCACGATTTCTCGTTCTCCGGGTCGTGGGTGAACACATCCCACACGGTGACAACTGCTTGTACACGCGAGGTGCTGCCGAAAAAAGACTCGAACACTTCGGCCGCCTCTGCCTGATATCGCGCATCGGTAGCCCATGCGTGCGGCAACTTCAGGAAAATGGAGCCGGTCCCACCAACAGGTAGTTGTCTCCGCGCACCTCGGATTGTGTTCAGCAGACCGTTCTTCGAGTAGGGACCCTCATCTTGCTTCGTTTTCACTTCGATCGACCACTTGAGATCGGGTACGCGAAACCAAACGTCAATGTCGTAGTCGTCGCCCTTGACGTTCCGCTCCCCCCGTAAATCGATCAGCAACCTCGGCATGCTGACCAGCATTCGCACTACGTCGGCCTCGAAGGCAGCCCCTTCGAGGTCTCTCCTCGACAGATTTGCGCACATTCGTTCGTAGAAGTCCTCGTCGCTGAACTCGAAGAGACGGCTAGCGAGTTCATGTAGCCGCAGGTAATGCTGAGCCGCCGTGGCTACGTCGAGCGGAGCGTCCCTACGCAAGTATTTCGCCCCGTTACCCGGCTTTTCGTCGGCATGGAACTGCGCGTTGGCCATGACCCACGCTCTGCCGAGGTGCTGCCCAATGACGTCCTTGAACAGCTCGATGTCTCGCGCAAAGCGTGATGAGTTGGGTAGCTCCTCGTCGAGTTGGCGACGAAGCTGGTCGATCGCATCGCAGCGCGCTGCCCACCGCCGGAAATCGGCAGCTTGCTCGTCCAGCGTTTTCCTGCGTGGAAGCGGGCGAACCGGGCCGTCTGGCATCAATTCAGATCCCCTTCTCGTTTCGCCACTGTTCACAGTTCAGGGCCCCGGTCTCGGCCCGGATCGACATTCGGGTTCGGCCGGTCCTGCGCACGGGGCTTCGCCTTCTGCCGATTGAGCATGGATTTGAGCGACGGCGACGAACCGACCTCTGAGGAGCGTTCTGCTCCGGCCGAGTTTTCGCTGTTCGATTCCGGCTCCGCGTCGAGCTTCCGCATCGCATCGTCGGCGGCGTAGCGCGCGGCGTCGCGGCGTTCTTCGAATCCGGAGGTCGTGGTGCCGGGTCCGGTCCATGCGGTCCAGTGCCAGGTGCGGTCGGTCCACTGGATCGCCGCTCCTGGTGCGCCGCTGTCGCGGTCCGCTCCGCGTTGAAAGCGCGACCCGTCAGGCGATTTCGGCTTCCACGGGTCGTCGGCGCGGCGTGCTTCTCGCTCGGCTTGGGCTGCGGCCCACTTTTCGGCGAAGGCCTGCATTCGCTCGGGGACGGACTCGACGAGTGCTGCGCGGCTGCTGTGTTGGGTGTCGGCGTGTGCGGGGGTGGGGTTGAGGTCGAGGCTCCATTTCGGGTACAGCCCTTGCGATCGGCGCCGGTCGAGATCGCGGCCTCGCTCGGTGAGCGCTTCGGGCGAGTTCTCCCGGGCGTTGACGTCCGCTTTGAGTTCGGCAAGCACATAGCGGGCCTGGGCGAGTTCGTCGGTGCGCGTGAAGGTTCGGTCCTCCTGCGAAGTGAGCTCGGTCAGTCTCCCGGCGATGTGCGCGCGGTCGGCATGAGCTGCGGTCGCACGCACGGGCAGCTCTTTGATCATGTTGCGCATCTGCTGAAGGATCCCGCGTGCGGCGGTGGCACTGGACATCGCTTCAGTGAGCTTGCGGTGCTCGACGTACCGTTTCGGGCCTGCTGGTATAGACAGTTCGAGCTGGTCGTTGACCGGGCGGTAGGTGCCGGCAATCGCAACGCCGGCGATCTCCGCGAACTCGCTCGGTCGTCCGCTCTTGACCGCTCGCATGTCGATGTAGGTGGTCTGCAGGACGTTCTGCAGCGCGTCGACGAGCGATTCGGTGTCGTCGTCGGCGGCGGTCCGTTGATCGATAGTGATCATCTTCTCGGCGCGGTCGTCGATGTCGAGCCACGCTGCAGCGCGGTCGGCATTGGCCTCGACAGTGGGCATGTCGGCGTCGAGGCGCTGGGCGGCGCGGTCGAGGCGGTCGATGGCCGCGCGGCGGGAGGCGTTCGCGTTGGCGATCATGGTCTGTTCGGATTCGAGCGCGTCGACGTGCGCCTGCTGCTCGATCGCGCGGACGTAGACGGGGTCGCCGGTGGCGGCGGCCTTGGTCTGCGCGGCCGACAGGGCGATGTCGCCGCCGACGTCTTCCATCGTGTCCGGGATCTCGCCTCCGCGTAGCTGCTGGACGGAGTGGGCTTTGCGTTCGATGATCTGCCACATAGTGGCGTCGTAGGACCGTCGGGCGACGATGTTGACCACGTCGACCTCGCGGTGGACGTTGCCCTGCCGGATGATGCGCCCGAACCGCTGCTGCATGTCGGCTGCGGTCCACGCGGGATCGAGGGAGATGAGCTGCTTGAGTAGGCGTTGGGCGTTGACCCCGGTGCCGAGCTTGGGTGTCGAACCGATCAGCACGCGAACCTTGCCGACGCGGCAGTCGGCGAAGAGCTGCTGCTTCTGTTTCGGTGTCGGGTAGTCGTGAATGAACACGACCTCCGATCGCTCCATTCCTCTGTCCACCAACGCTTCTCGCAGGCGAGCGTAGAGGCTCTTGTCCCCCGCCCCGCCGGCCTTGGGGGTGCCGCGGTCGCAAAAGACCATCTGGAACACCCCGCGGGCGTCGGGGCCGTGCCGGTCGGCGGGGGTGAACAGGTCGCGGTGCTCGAGGTGGGTGTTCCAGAGCAGATCCGCTGCGACGGCGACCCGGTCGTGTTCGGGTTCCGGTTCGGGCAGTTTCGCTAACGTCGGATGCAGGGAGGCGTTGCGGCCGTCGTTGGAGATCTTCAACGCGTTGTCGACGTCCATGCTGCGTCCGGAGGTCGCGGCCATGCGTTCGTCGAGATCGAACATGAAGTCTCGGACCTGCGGTGCGAGGTCGAATTCGACGACCAGCGGCTTGCCGGTGCGCATTCGCGGCAACTCGACGGGGATCTGGTCCTCGGTGACCACGTCGCGGAACTGGTCGACCATGGCGATCAGTTGCCGCAGGTTCTGGTACTCGGCCATCCGCGAGATCGGCCGCAGTGAGGTACCGGTGATGTTCATTTCGACGGTGGTGCGCTGTTTGGCGAATGTCTGTGCCCAGGCGTCGATGTGGCCGATGCCGGCGGCGTCGAGCAGATCGGGGCGCAGGTAGCGGTTCATCACCCACAGCTCGGACAGGGAGTTGCTCACCGGTGTTCCGGTGGCGAAGGCGATCGCTTTCGCGGGGGCGTCGGGTTGCCCGGATTCGACGTTGCGCAGGATGGCGCGGTCGCGTAGCCAGCGCGCTTTCATCTCCAGGTCGGAGGCGCGTTGCGATCCGTCGGGCAGGGACAGGTCGGCGGAGTTGGAGGTGCGGGCGAGGTTCTTGTAGTAGTGCGCCTCGTCGACCCACAGGAAGTCGCAGCCGGACTGCTCGAATGTCAGACCGGTGTCGGATGCTTTGGAGGACACCAGTTTCTGCTGTTTGGCTTGTTCGCGTTTGAGAACACGTTCGATCTGTTTGACGGTGTGCTCACCGCCGGTCTCCTTGGCGCGTTCGAGGCCTTCACGTAGTTCCATCATGCGGGTCTCGATGTAGGCGAGCTCGGTGTCTTTGCTGACGGCGATCAGCTTCATCACCGATTCGGGGACGATGACCATGTCCCAGTCGGTCACGGCGGTTTGGCCGATAAAGCGTTGCCGGTCGCGGGGCCCGGACAGGTCGCCGCCGACGAGCACTTTCGCGGCCGGGTAGGCATCGCGAACCTCGGCGGCCCACTGGTCGACGAGGTGGTTCGGCACGACCACCCACGGCTGGCGTTTGTGTCCGAGTCGGCGCATCTCCATGCAGCTGATGGTGATGGTGAGGGTCTTGCCCGATCCGACGCAGTGATCGAGCAGGATCGTCTCCCCGTGAGTCAGACGTTGTTCGGCTTGGCACTGGTAGTAGTACGGAATGTAGTTGGGGTTCAGGCCCGGGTACTGCTTGTGCTCGGTGGCGAACTGGGGTTTGACGAACCGGTTGAACCGCCCGTTGTATACCTCGGTGAGGTGCTCGTAGCGGGCCGGATCGGACCAGAGCCACTGCACGAACTTCTCTTCCAGCCGAACGGCGCGATTGCGCAGGTCGGTGGTGTGTTTGGGGTGGAATCGCGGTTTGGGCTCGCGGTCGAGCTCGCTCTCGGTCTTGAGCACTTCGACGGGCTTGTTATTTGCGATCGCGGTGAACAGCTCGAGTCCGGAGTAGCGGCCGGCGATGCCCCACGGGTCCTCGTAGCCTTGCGGGTCGTCCCAGTTCGGGGCCGAGCTGGTCTCGAACTGCCAGGTCGCGTTGACCGCGGCGTACGAGACGGTCAGCTCGTCGGGGTCGATCCCGAACTCCTGGACCAGGAACTGCTTGTGGTTGTCGACTCCGACCCATTCCGCGCCGGGGCGCACACCGATGCGCGCGGGGTCGGCGTCGGGTGGCACGACGGCTTCGAGGGCGTCGACGACGCCGGTGTAGACGTCGGGGTTCTCGGCTTCGGCGACGCGGGCGCGGGCGAGTTTGCTGCGGACGTCGCCGGCGAGGAATTGGCCGGCGACCTCGTAGGTACTCGGATCGGTGAGTGAGGGGTAGATCTTGCCTCGGGCTCGGTCGAGTACGTCCTCGACGTCGGTATCGAGCAGCTCGGCCACCCGTTCGGGGTCGATGCTGCCGCGTTCGTCGAAGGCGATGGCGATCGCTTCGTCGATGCCGGCGGCGCTGGTGGCGCGTTCGGTGGTGAAGGTGACGTCGGTATCGAAGATCGAGGTCTTGGTGCCCTGCTCGGTCTCGTCGTCGAAGAGTTCGAGCGAGCGGACCATCGCCATGCGGGGGTCGTAGCTGATGGCCCCTTGCAGGTGGTGGCGGCTCTTGCGGGGCCCTTGCGGCGGTGTGCGTGCCTTCTCCAGCAGTGCTTCGGTGACCTCGGTGGGCATCTCACCCCCGTAGGGGGGTAGATCGAGGTCTGCGAGGTCGTCGGGGTCCACCCCTCGATCGAGGGCGGCCTGCCCGGCTGCGTCGATGCGCCACTGCGCTTCGAGGGCGGTGAAGTTCTCGGCGGTCTTCTCGGGGCTGTTCTCGGTGGCGTGGTTGGTCCACTTGAACCGGTTGATGAAGCCGTATCGGTTGGTGTAGTCGGTGTATTGCCGATCGAGCTTCTCGCGCAGGTCTTGTCGGTGTTCGGGGGTCGAGTCTGCGGCGCGCGCGCTGTCACCGATGTCCAGGACGGTATCGCCCATGGCGAGCAGTCGTTGCCACTGATCGTTGATCTCGCGGCCCTTGGCGGGGGTGAGAACCCATCCGGCACCGACCTGGTACTGCTCCCACCGGGAGCTATGGGCGTCGAATCGCAGTGTGCCGGGGATGGTTCCGGTATCTGTCCCGGAGTCGGTGTGCAGGCCTGCGGTATCGAGCTCGTGATGCTGGGTTCGATCCGGAGCCGAAGCGGTCATCGCCAGGCCCGAGTCCAGGGCGTCGTCGACGATGTTCTCCAGCGCCCGCGTCAGCAGGGCTGGTATGGATTGCGATTGCGGAGCAACGACTTTCATCGTGGTCGAGCCGTACATTCCGGAACCGACTTCGACGGTGCCCAGGATGCGGTCTCGGTGCCGGTTGAAGTACCGGTTCAGGTGGGCCGGTGCGGTGCTGTCTCCGTTCCCAGTGGGAAGGGTGACTTGGGCGACCTCAGTCCACAGCGTGGTCTGTTCGGTGGCCTCGCGGCCCGGCTCTCGCCTGCGAAAGATCAGCACGTCGGTGAGCACGTCGGTGGCGGCCTGGCGACGATGCGCGGCCGACGGTAGCCGGACGCCGCCGACGAGGTCACCCAGGGCGGCGATCTCGCGCCGCGCGGCCGGGCGCACCGAATCGGAGGTGAACGTGCTGGTAATGACCGCGACGTACCCGCCGGGGGCGGTCAGGTGCAGGGATTTGATGATGAAGTGGTTGTGGATCGAGCGACTGTTGGGGTTGTGAATGTCGTCGTAGACCGGATAGTCACCGAACGGGACGTTGCCGATGGTTGCGGTGAAGGTGCCGTCGGCGGCGAACGCTGCCTCGAATCCGTGGTTGCGGATGTGCTGGTTCGGATAGAGGTGATGGGCGATCGCTGCGGTGATGGGGTCGAGTTCGACGCCGACCATCTTCGTTCCGGTGGGGGCGAGACCGACGAAGTGTCCACTGCCGCAGCCTGGTTCGAGGACGCGGGCACCCTCGGGCAGACCGGCGCGTTCGACGGCGCGCCAGAGGGCGGAGGCGATGGCGGGGTCGGTGTAGTGGGCGTTGACGGTGCTCAGGCGGGCTGCGGCGTAGTCCGGGGCGCTGAGCAGGGTGCGCAGTTCCTCGCGCTCGGGCTCCCATTCGGTCTTGGCGGTGTCGAATATCTGCGGCACGCCGCCCCATCCGGACCAGCGAGCGAGGGTGTCTTGCTCGGTAGCTGCGGCGGGGCGGGACTCGGTGGCCAACCGCTGGACGATGGCGAGGGCGTCGAGGTTGACGCGGGCTCGGGCTTTGGCTCCGGATGGGACGAGAACGTGCGTGCCGAGAACAAAATCGACTGCGGGAGAAGCATGTCGGGCTGAGTCGTCGGCGGAGTCGATCCCGCCACCTAACGGTTCCCGGCTCGGTTCGCCCGCGTCGACGCCGGCAGGTTCGGTGGCGGTCTCGGGTTCGGGCGTCGCTTCCGGTTCGGTCGTGGTCTGGGGTTCGGGTTCTAGCGTGACGGTGTCGGAGACGGCGGCATAGCGGCGGGCGGTGTCGGCGCTGATGTAGACGGTGGAGCCGTCGGGGCGTTTGGCGGCGATGAGACTGTTGCTGCGCCACAACGGGCTGGTGAGGGGTTCTCCGGTCTCGTACTGGGGCACCTCGACCGGCGCAGCGTGTATCTCGCGGGGTGTGGCGGTGTCGGCGGAATCGTCGGCGGGAAGCGATGTTTCGGTGGCCGCAGCGGCGTGCCTGGCAGCATCGGTGCTGGCGGCGGTGGTGTAGCCGTGGATGAAGTCGGCGCGGATCTGTGTGGCGTCGACGCTGTCGGAGGGCAGGGATTCGAGTGCTGCGCCGACGACGGGGTCGGCGGAGGGATCGGGCGCGGCGAAGGGCGCGCGCGGGTCGTAGGCCCGGCGGCCGCGATCGTCGAAGTCGACGATCGCAGCAGTGGCGGCATTGTCGAGCTCGTTCTGGGCGAGGTGCTGACGTGCAGCTTCGTCGGTGGTCTCTGGCCCTGTGGTGTCCGGCTCTGTGGGGTCTGCCTCGAGTGCCCGGTGGTGGGTCTGCCAGAGCAGGTCGACCAGCTCGTGGGGAAGTGCGTCGAGGCGGGCAGGATCGGCCAACAGCGATTGTGCGGCGCCGGTGAGCGCGGTGTCGGTGTCGTCGATGCCCACGAGGGCGTCGAGCATGACCGTTTTCGTCCGTGCCAGAGCCCACGACTGGAACTGGGCGAAGGTGTTCGATGACGCCTGAGCCGAGACGGTCAGATCCGCGTCGGCGAGGACGGCGGCGCGGATGCGCTCGGTGAGTACCTCGTGTGCCGACGCCTGCGGGGGTGCCGGCGGCGCTGCCTCGTCGGTGCTGCGCAGCAGTGGCAGCTCGCTGGCGAGGATGGCCTTGATGGAGCGGTCGGCCTCGGCTTTGGTCAGGCGCGCGTCGACGGTGTCGGCGGGTAGTCCGGATCGGGCGAGCAGCGTGCGCAGGGTGTCGAGTTGGCGTCCGGTGGCGGGGTCGTTGGCCCAGGTCGGCGGCGTGCGGCGTTGCGCGGCGTCGGCGCGGGCGACGGCGCTGTGGTTGATCGAGGCGGGATCGATCCCGGCGGCGCGCAGGGCGTTGCCGAGCTGCCCTTCGGCCGCGCGGGCGCGCTCGTAGTCGGCGAGCAGTCGGGTGCGCCGGTAGGACAGGTCCGAGATCCGCTGTGTCAGTGCCTCGATGCCGTCGCGGTTGTCTTGCTGGCGTGCGCGTTCGAGCGCGCGCTCGGCGTTGTCGAGGTGCTGCCTGAGACGGCCTCCTCGGTGCAGAATGTCGGCGGTGGCCGTGTGGGCGTCGACCCACTGCGCCCGAAGGGTCAGAAGGGAGTCGCGCCCGGCGTCCGGTCCATCTCGTCGAGGATCAACGTTTCGAGCTCCGCGGCGATCGGATCGCTCGCTGTGGTCGGCGTCGGCTGGTTGTCGTCGAGTCGTTGCTGGATCAGCGCCTGGGCGAGCAGCAGGAATCGACCCGGGCGGTCCATCCACACCCGGTCCACGATCCGGCTCGCCAGCGGCGAGATGTCCACCGACAGTGTCGTCCAACGCATCTCGTCGCCCTTGTTCTGCGCGCTCTGCAGGTGCGCTCGGCGCTCTTCCTCGATCACTGCGTCCGTGGAGATCACCCGTTGGTAGATCTCCTCGGTCACCTGCGGGTACAGGTGTTCCTCGAGGATCTTCGATCGTGCCGAGTGCCAGGCCGTGGTCATCAACGCCACGGTCGTGGGGTAGTCCGGTGTCACTCCCGGGTTCTCGGCCCGCCACCGATCCATCAGGAAGCCGTGGGCGCTGTCCCCCACCGTTTCCTCCACCAGTTGGGTCAGTCGTGCCGCTTCGCGTTCGATCTGTTCCTCGCGTACGGCCTCGGGCAGGTCCGGATCGAGTCCGATCCACTCCCCCCAGATCCTGCGCACTTCGTCGCGGATCCGCAGATCCACGTTCATCTCCGGTTCCGACATCGTCGGTCCCCTCTCCGATCGAAAACAGGGACGGTTGATCCTGGTCGTCACGCGCCATGGTCGCTGCGCCCCCGCTCGGTGTGTGGTGAAAGCGAAAAATCTACCCATGCGGCACACCGGATCGGTGCGGCCGTTCGACTGGTCGGGCTCGTCCATCGTCGTCCGTCCTTCATTCGGTGCTCACAGTTCATGGCCACGGTCCTTTCGTGGGCCGCTCTCGGGCTCTCGGTGCGGTCCCTTGCTTCCCTTTGCCTGCTGTTTGCGTAGTCGTTCGCGTACCGCGTCTTCGGCGGCGCGTTCGCCCTGCGTGAGGGCGGCGCGGCGTTCGAGTTCTGCGCGGTAGCGAGCCAACGTCGCGGCCCCGCTCTCGCTGGGATTGAGCCGTTGACTGAGCGTGGTCTGTTTGATCTTGGCTTTGAGCTCGGGTGTTGCGGTCTTCATGGCCTTGGTTCCTTCGGCGATGCGTTCCTCGATCAGGTCCGGATCGACTGTGGTCTCTGTCGGTTCGGCAGTAGCAGTTGCCTCAGTGCTGACACTGCTCGGCACCGGTGGGGCGCTCTCGTCGGGAAGCGATGTCCCGTGCAGGTCCGGCTCGGAGTCGGGCATCGCCGACGCTTCGGATGCCGGGAGTTCCGAATCGACGGACTCGGTGGTGAGTGCACGGGGATCTCGGGAGGGCTCGACCGCCGCGAACGCTGGATCCGACAGAGCAAGGCGCGCTGTGGTGCGGCCGGATCGAGCCGGTGTACTGCGATTCTGCGCAGGCTTTTTCGGTGCGACGGTGGGGCTTGCACGGTCGACGTCGGGCTTGGTGAGGACGGCGACCTGGCCGCGACTGTCCGGCTCGGGCGAGCGTGCCGGCGGCAGGGGGGTGTGTTCGGCGACGGCGGGGGCATCGTGGTGGGCCTCGTGCATTTCCGCGCGCATGATCTCGCCTTCGAGTGCGCGAACGGTGGCGCGGGCGTCGTCGACCGACATCTGGTCGATGCTGGCTGCCGTGTCGCGGATGACGTCGGCATCGGCGGTGGTCACGATGTTGCCGGGTCCCCCGGCTGCGGTCTCGAGGTCGGCCTGTGCCCGCTGCCAGAGCTGGTGGGCATCGCGTTCGGTGGCGTGCGCGTGCTCGCGCAGTATCTCGACCAGGGCGAGGTCGGCCTGGGCGTGGAGTGCGTCGTCGTCGCGGCCGTCCTTGGTCGCGGCTGCTGCAGCTCGCGCCAGGTCTCGGCATCGAGCGTCGGTGGTTTCGAGTTCGCGGGTCGTCTCCAGCCACCGGGCGTGCGCGTCCTGTGCGGCGAAGTACAGCGGGCGCAGGGCGTCGGCGCGGCTGCGGACATCGACGATCATGGGGATCGCAGCGGTCATCGCGGGGCCTCGTTCGTCGAGGTACGCGCGCCACAGATCGTTGCTGCGGGTGCGTGCGTCCGCGAGCTCGGCGTGCAGCGCGGCCACCCGGGCAGCGGGTGCGATGTCTTCGTGTTCGGGGCGGACCATGCGCAGGGAGTCCATCGACTCCGCGAGCATGTCCCAGTCGGCCCCGGTGTCGTACTCGAAGTCCGGTGGCGGCAGGTCGGACTCCGGGTCGGGAGGCAGGTCCGCGTCGCTCAGCTCGGGGTAGTAGTCGTCGAAGCCGGCCTCGAACACCGGGCCGGTCCCGGTGACGGTTGCGGTGGTGGTCTCGGGGGCGTGGCTCTGCGTGGTGGCGGGGGTCGACTCGTACGGGTCGATTTTTCCGGCGACGGTTGCTGCTGCCTCGTCCTCAGCAGGGTCGACCAGTGCGTGTTCGACGGCTGGGAAGTCGTGGTGGGTGAACTCGTGATGGCTCAGGGCGGTGATCCGCCACGCCAACGCTTGGGTGAGCTCGTCGGGGCGTAGTTCGTCGTCGACGTCGCGGGCCTGGGTGAGCAGCTCGTCGGTGAAGGCCAGGATCTGCTGCGGCTCCCAGTCGATGGGCGCGTTGTCGACCGCGGCGACGAGGGAGGGCCATGCGTGATCGCTGCGGATCGTGCGCGCGGTCTCCTCGCCGAACACGACGTCGAGGGCCGGCGTCCAGTGCGGTGCGAGGTGCTTGGACAGTGTCGTGGAGTCCAGAGCTGCCGGGCTCAGGGTGCGCGAGAGCCGCCACCACAGGGCTGCGGCGGGCATCTCGTCGGGTAGTGGGCGGTCCCCGGTGACCGAACGCAGCAGAGCGGGGACGTCGAGACCGGCGCGGCGGGCGGTGGTCAGCCGGAGTGCGAGCACCGGCCAGAACGGATCGGTGAGGATCCGCGGCTCGATCTTCTGGGCGAGCGCTCTCCAGGCGTTGGTGGCGGCATCGGGCGAGCCGATGACCGCTGCTGCCCTCTTGTCGAGCCGGTTCTGCTGCCGTTTGTGTGCGGCCGCGAACTGCGCGGGACCGGTGGGCCGGAGGTCGATGTCGTCGACTGTGCGCGCAGCGCGCCACACGGCGAGGTCCGCGAGCAGGTCCGGGTGTTCGAGGAAGGGCCGGGCCCAGACCGGCGCGGTCTCGCTGGTCCAGCCGCGGGCTCGTTCGTCGACCGCCGTCGAGAGGGTGTCGACCAGTTCTGCGCGGGCGGTGAGGTAGTTGCTCCACGTCGGGTCTGCACGAAGGGCTGGAGGGATGGCGGGCAGCCACGGCAGGGGGCCGCTGCCGGCGGAATGCTCTCCGCTCGGGTCGAGCCTCCAGTCCAGGACGGCGGCGACGTCGACGGCGGTGTCGAGTTCGCGGTGGCTGGCGGCGCGGGCGAGTGCGGCGATTGGGTCGGTTCCCCCGACTGCGCGGATGGCCAGGTGCTTGCGCAGCACGGGCCATGCTGCAGCGTCGGTGACGCCGGGGACGACCTTGTCCGCTTCGGCATCGATGCGCTCCATCTCGTCGTCGCCGAGGACCTGTTCTGCGGCGGTGCCGACGGCATCGTCGTAGGCCGCTGCGGCGATCGGGAGTCGCTCGGCGGGGTCTGCGAGTCGGCGGGCGGCGGTGGTGGCCGATTCCTGCGCGCCGTCTCGGCCGAGGATGCGGGTGAACAGGTCCACAGCCGTTTGCGGTGTGACGGCTTCAGGGGTGATGATTGAGTGTTCGTCGCCGTCGAGGGCGGACCCGAAGTACAGGTGGTTCTCGCTGCGGCCACGGGTAGCGGCGACGTAGGCGAGCTGCCGGGTCTCGCGTCCGCTCAGGACGGTGTGGCAGGTGTCGGCCGTGATGCCCTGCGCGCCGTGAATGGTGCGGGCGTATCCGAGGGTGACCTTCTCGCTGACGTAGTCGGCGGGCAGGGTCACCACACGACCGTCTCCGATGCGGCGGACTTTCAGGCTGCCGTCGGCGTTCGTCTCCTCGACGGTCCACCGGTTGCCGTTGCGGACGAAGTCGGTGGCACCGATGACGAGTCGTCGATCGTTGCGGCGGGTGGTGATGACGTCACCGACCGAGGCGTGCAGTCCGTCGGCCAAGGTGACCTCGCGGCCGATGATGGTCTTGCCCGTCGCAGCGAGGCGATCGATACGGGCGCGTTCGTTGAGGGTGCGGACCGTGTCCCGGGTGGGGGCGAGCATGACCGCGTCGAGGCCGTTTTCGATGTCGCGTTGCCATGCCGAGTAGGCCTGGTCTTCGGCGGCGACGAGATCTCCGACGTGGACTCGGTTGTTGTCGATGTAGAAGCCGATGGCTTCGGCGTTTCCGGCCCGCAGGTCCAGGGAGGCGAGGCCTTCGGCGTTGTCCTTGAATCGGACGACGTCGGTGAGGGTGATCGCCCCGGTGGTGGTGGCGATGTCGCGGAGCACTCCGCCGGCGGCGACGGAGGCGAGCTGTTGATCGTCTCCGACCAGACGGACGCTGCCACCGCGGTCGAGGACGAACTGCACGGCCAGGTCGAGGTCGGCGGTCGAGGCCATGCCGGCTTCGTCGATGACGACGAGGGAACGGTGGTCGATGCTGTCGAACCAGTCCGGGACTGTCACGACCTCGCCGGGTGCGGCGTCGTCGAGCTCGCAGAGTGTATCGACGAGTTTGCCGAGGGTGTCGGTGGTTGCGTCGAGGTCTTGTTCGAGGGCGGAGGCTGCGGCGGCGGTCGGTGCCAGACCGAGGACGTGGCCCCCTTCTGCTTCCCAGCTGCTCCGCAGTACGGCCATGGCGGTGGTCTTGCCGGTGCCGGCGGGTGCGAGGGCGAGCTGGAGGCGTTGCCCGGAGGTGGCGAGCTCCCGGACCATCTGTGCTTGGGAGGTGTTGAGATCGAATTTGTTGGCGGCGTGTTCGAGCAACGCGAGGTCGACGGTGAGCGGGTCGACGCTGCGTCCTCCGCCCAGTTGCGCGGCTTGCACGAGGCGGTCTTCGGCGGCGAGGATGGACTCGCAGGTGTAGAGGCGCGTGCCTTCGGTGGTGTAGACGCTGGCCCCGTTGCTGCGGCGCAATACCCCCGGCTCGTCCAGGTCGTCGTCCGGTCCCAACGCGACCGATCGCTGCGGGTCCAGAGCAGCATCGGTGATGGCGGTGATGGCGTATTCCATCTGCTCGCTCGGGACCGAGTGCGCGCGCACGATGCGGGCCGCTTCGGCGCGCACATGCCACTCCTGCCAGCGGGCGCGGCTCTGCCCGACCACCGACAGGGCGTGGTCGGCGCTTTCGGCGATCCACTGTGCGTCCACGGTGACGGGTTCACGTACGGGCCCGTGGTCGTGGGTGGTGCGTCGGATCATTTCCGAGAGAGCGCGTTCGTTTCCGAGGACTTCGATCGCTTCGGCGCGCCAGGCAGTGCGTTGTTCTGCCAGCGAGCGTGGTTCGTGTTTGGCTTCGCGGGTTTCGAGGTTGGCGCGTTGGTTGAGTTTGCGGGCTTCGGTGGGTGTGGGTTCGCGGCCGAGTTCGCGTTGGAACTCGGCGGCGAGCTCTCCGCGGCGCAGGTCGATCATCCCGGCGCGGGAGGACCAGCGGGCTGCCAGATCGGCGTCGACGCCTACGATTTCGCGGATCGGGCGTTTGCCGGGGTCGGTGCCGGCGCGTTCGGCGAAGTCGACGCCGAGACGGTCTCGGAGGTATCCCTCGAGGCGGGTGTTGTAGGTCTCGGAGATCGCGACCATCGCTTTGTGCAGTGGCCGGCCGTCGATGGCGAGCCACTTGTTCTGCCCTTTGACTTTCACCTTGTTCGAGATCGCGACGTGGGTGTGCAGGTCGGGCTCGCCCGCGCGGGAGTCGCGGTGGGTGAAGGCGGCGGCGAGCATTCCTTCGGTGTCGACCTGCTGCACACCATCGGTGCCGAGCCGAGTGAGTAGGGCGTTGTTCTCGAACCAGTCGAGCGCGTCTTTGACCGCGTCATGGTGGGCGGCTTCGATCGCCTCGGACATCTCTCGCGGGGCCAGCGCCCACAGGGCACTGACCGACTTCACCGGGCTGAAGGTGACGTCGTATCCGGCGACGGCGGTGGTCTTGGCACGAGAGTTCTTGGCCACCCAGCCGCTGAGTTCGCGGTCGTCGAGCGGTGCGCGGCCGAGTTCGGTCTCGAACATCTCGCGGGCGATTCGGGTGCGGATCTGCGCGCGGACGTCGTCGTCGACCGGCGCGTGGGAGGGCAGACCGAGGGCGGCGTTGTGTTCGGTGAACGCTTCGCCGACCACCTTGCGGAACTCGGTGACGCCGGAGTGAATCCGAAAGGGGTTGCCCAGCTTGCTCTCTCGCAGTGCGAGCGCGGCGGCGTCTTTCTTGCTGGCACCGTCGGCGACGAGGGCGGTGGCGTGCCTGCCTTCGATGGCGGTGGCGTCGGGGTGTTTGCCTTCGCCGAACAGCGCGAGCATGTGCGCTTCGGTGACCTCGTCGCCTGCGCCGATGGTGCGCAGCGTGGGTAGCCCCGATCCCATCCAGAGGCCGGGCGACTCGCCTTTCGAGGAGTAGTAGTCCGCGAGAGTGTCGCGTCCACGTGCGGTGGCGTCGTGCGCAGCGACCTGCCGGATCAGGTACATGTACCCGTCCCCGGCCGTCAGCTTGTGCATCGTCGCGGTCACGCAACAGATCATAGCTGCTGTTATCTTTTCGTTATCCTTAATGCAAGAGGTCTGTAGGGCTTGATCTTGGGTTCGTGAGGTGGAATGGTGTGGCGACGAGGACGGAGCTGCAGGCGAGGGCCTGTGGGGCCGTGACGAGGTCTGACTGGCGTCTGGGTTGGAGGTGGGTGTTGCGATGAGTAGGTCGGGTGATCGGATCTCCACACGGACTCAGCTCCGCGCGGCAGCGGCAGCGAAGGTGGCCGATGCGGCGAGCTCGGCTCGCCCGGCGGTGGCATCGTTTCTGGCTGCGCAAGCTCAAGTCGTCGCAGCGGAGCAAGCGATGGTGGCGGCGTTGATCGAGTTGCAGTCGTATGTCGGCGGTCTCGACGTGGCAGCGGAGATGGTGGGGCTCGATGACGAGTCCGCCCGTGCCTTGGTCTCGCGCGTGGCCGCCAGCGGCGTGGGTAGTGAGGGCGGGTGATGGCCGCGCGTCGACCGGTGCCGCAGTCGACGACGACCGAGGAGCATCGCCGGGCGTGGGTGGCTCGTGTCGGTGAAATCGCCGCGTTGCTCGGGCAGTCCACTCCCCCGTCCGTCGAGTTCCTGCCCGGGCCGTTGGGTATGGGTGCGCGCTATCACCATGGGACCGACGCGTTGGGTGTGACGGACGGGTGGATCAGCGCAGAGCCGGATCCGTGGTCGTTGCCGTCGTCGGCGTTGCTGGCGCACGAACTGGGTCACCGTGAGGAGTTGACCAACATTCGTCGCGCTCGCCGGCTCTACTATCTCGCGTACTTCGCTCTGGTGGCACTTCTGCTCGGTGGTTGCGTCGCCGCGTTCGTGTCGTGGACGCGTGAGTCGGACGGCGGGTTGGATGCGTCGGTATGGTTCCCGCTGTTCGTCTCGGCCGTGGGAGTTGCCGTCGTGGTGTCGATGATGGTGACGAGTTGGCCGCGTGAGTACTACGCCGACGGTGTGGCGGCGCGCCTGTTCGGCAGTAGGGGCGTTGTGGCGTGCTTGGCCGTGTACGCCGCGAACGGTTCCCGTTCGACCGTGTGGCCGTCACACACGCACCCCTCACACCGCATGCGGATCGCACGGCAACGCCGCCTCGAAGCCCAGAGACGTTAGGTGGCCGGCGGACCTGAATTGACCCGTTCCCGCTTCGCTTCCGAGAGCATCCGGTCGGGTGAGTTTGTCTCGGTCAGGTCCGATCGAGTGCAGCTTGAGCCACCGCACGAACGTTATCCCTGACGGACTCCGCCTCGACCGGGATCTGGATGGGCTCTCCGCTGTAGGACTCACCGTAGGTTTGCGCGGTTACGGTCCACTCGGCGGATAAAGAAGACGCGGTGTGGTCGACCGCGCGCAGGATCAGCAGTTCGTCATCGCTGGTCCATGTCTCGTCGGGGCGCAGGTGTTGCAGATCGATTGTGATGACGATCGTCTCGTCGTCGACGTTCTCCCATGCAAGGGGAGCGCCCGCGAATTGCAACCTTGTGCTGTAGTCCATTGCTGGGGGTGGAATGTATGGGTCGAACAGAGGCGTGCTCGGTGGCGTGACGGGGGGAATGAACTCGTCGAAGTCGAAGGCGTCGCGCTCTTCCCAGTCGAGACCTTGCGCACCCTTGATCGTGATCTTGACTTGGACGTCGTTGAGGAAGACGCGTTCGATGTTTCGTAGCCGCAGTCGCGTGCCTGGCCACGCAATGGCTGCCAGGTACTGCTCACTGTCGTCCCAGCCTTCTTGCACGTCCTGCGACCACTCGTCCAGAAGGGTGTCGAGGTCTGTTCTCGTTCGCGGCTGCGGGTCGTACTCGACTCCCAACAAGCTTGAGAGGTTCGGGAGGTTCAAGGGTCGGACACCGAACGGTGATTCCTTTCGTGCCGCCTCGGCTGCCTCGTCGAATTCCCGTCTTTGCTGATCACTGATCGCGGCGATCAACGTAGAGCTCGCAGCGTCACCGTCGGAAAAGTAGCGGGCAGAACCGTCGATGGACAGTGCTACGTCGATGGGAGGTGGGCCGGCTTCGATGTCGAGGTACTGCTTGCGGATCTGCGCCATGTTGGGCCGATCAATGACACCCACGGTTCGCTCGAGATGGTAGATCTCGATCTCGGTTCCGTCTCCCAGATCTTCTAGATCCTTTCGTTCAGCCAACAGTATTTCCTGGTTGGTGACGAAGACGAAGCCATGCGGGGCGTGATTCTTGGCAGCGGCCAAATCGTCGGTGAACTTCTTCTTGATGGTCGCGGCGAACTTCTGCTGACCTCGGGGGAAGTAGACACCCATGATCCAGCTCTTTCCGTCCTTGGTGGCGACGGCGTCTTTGCCGCTGTCCTTGCCGCCGAGCGGGTGTGAGGGGTCGATGTTCTCGTACCCCTCCACGTGGAGGACGTGCGCCGCGAGGCGTTCCGATGGGGTCTGTCCTTGCGTCCACTCTCGGAGGCGAAACCACGTCTCGTCCTTGCGCGTCATCTACGGGGCCTTCCGATCTCGAACAACGGGCCACCCGCGAGCGTAGCTATCTGCCGTCGCGCACCTCGGCATATCGATGCGGCGTTCTGTCGTTCTCGATCGGGGAGGAATGCCTGGCGTTCGACCCGTGTGCGTACGGCAGTGACCGGGTAGGCTCGGCAGCGCTGAGGATGCCGTTGCGGGTCGATCCTTCAAGCGCAGATTCGTGTACCCACCGAACTCGTCGCGTTGTTGGTGCCGGCGGTTCGGGCGACTTGAAAGGCCCGCAACTCATGAGTGTCAACCCAGTCAATACAGAAGCCATCTACGCCGCCGCGGAGGCCGCTGTTCGTGGACGTGTCGCCTTGGCAGAAGCCATCGTGACCGCACAGCAAGCAGTCGGAACTGCCGAGGAGAACGCCGCCAAGCAACGAGCCGAAGCCGACGCCGCGATCAAAGCGGCCGAGGCCACCAAACGCGCAGCAGCGAAATCGGTCGACGCCAGCAAGAAGGCCGTTCACGCCGCGATGCGAGAAGCATTGGTGGGCGGGTGGACTGCAGCTGAACTGCGCGACATCGGGCTCACAGTGCCGACGTCGGTCATCTCCGCCGCTGTCGGTAGTAAGTCGACGGAGTCGCGCAAACGCAGTGCGAGCGCCACACCGAAGCGCCCGCGGATCAGCCTGAACGCGAGCGAGGACGCCGCGTCGAGCAGCGCCGGTGAGCGAAGCTCATCCGAGACGACTGCTCCCTCGGATCATCAGCCGCAGAACGAACACGGGCGCATCGACAACGCTCCCGACGTACAGTCACTGGCGCACACCGGATAGCGCGGGAGACGGGTCGATGAGATCCTCGACAGTGGGCCGTGTTCGCGGCGAGAAGCCGTTGGCGCACAGCGGCCGTCGTGTTCACGACAGGCCGACCGACCGGGAAGCGTTAGGTGGGTGGGGAGTCGGTGCCGAAACCGTTGGTAGTGGGCGACGCCGACGAGCGAGCTCGGTTTCGCAGCTACGTCGTGCACGGGCCGCACCGGTCGTCGTGTGCGATCTGGATCGGGGCCATTGCCGACGACGGGTACGGCAGATTCTGGGTCTCCCGCGGTGGACGACCGCGGGTGGTTCGCCCGCATCGCTACGCGTTGGCGATCGCGCTCGGTGGGTCGATCGACGAGTCGGTGAACGCATTGCACATGTGCGACAACCCGATCTGTGTACGAGTGACGCTGGACGAGGCGCAGCAACAGCCGCTGCACGTGGTCGACGGGAACCAGTCGCAGAATTTGCGCGACATGGCAGCGAAAGGTCGCGGCGGGGGACGTCGCCAACCCGGGCTTTGGTACGGGCCGGATCGGGCCGCACGAGCTGCTCGCTCGCGCCGGTTGCGTGCTGCGGTACGCCATGGTTGGGACGACGCAGCGGTACAGGCAGCCCTATTGGAAAGCGCTACGCCGACCTTGTTCTGAGACCACGGCTGGACGCAAGGTCACAGGGAGCTGCTGAAGGCACTGGCTACGACCGCCACGGCCATCGCGAACAGGACGCCGACCACCACGCTCACGAGCCGGAAGCCCATGCCGAACACCATTCCGGTCGCGCGCATCGGCGCGAATCGCCAGCCGCCGTCGTCGGTGACGCCGGCGCGCAACACCGCAACGACGAAGACGATGCCGACCACTATCGCTATCACCACGATCATCACCTCGCTTCTCGTTCTGGGGGTCGCCCCGTGTGGCGGCCAGTAGACACCACGGCACCGACAGGTTTCGAGGCGCGCGGCTGCGGCCGGCGTGTCGACGCCCTCTGAACCGACGCCCTTTCGCTCTTCCTCAGCGCGTGTCGTCTCTCTCTGGGAGATCCTCACGCACACGACGAAAAAGGATCAACCGTCATGACTTCTGCACGAAATCGTCCCACCCATTCCGAGCGCATCACGGTCGAGGTCGCATCCCTCGATCAGCACAACGATCCGGGGCATGTGTTCGCCCGCGCCGAATTCCTTTCCCGGACAGCGGCTGCGACCTTCACTGTCGGTCAGGCCGCGATGCTGTCCGCCGGCCGGGAGGTCGACCGTATCGCGGCCACCATCAGTGTCCGGGCAGGCGACGGAGCGCACACCGAGCTGCCCTTCATCGGCACGCCCAACGAACTTGCGGTGGTGCTCAGTAGCGAGCCGGGGTACGCATCGGGGGTACGCAGGGCGCAGGTGCCGGCCCCGCCCGCGGTGGCCGAGGTGATCTCTCGATTCGCGGACTCGGCTCCGTCGCGCATCGACGCCGCCCCGACCGAGCCAGACGTGAGTGAGGTGCGGGTTCAATCGACCCGTCCCGAGCCGATTCCCGATTCCCGGACCGTGGTCGGGGTGTACTCGACCGCGGACGCGGCGCGCATTGCCTCCGCGATCGCCGAACGGGTCGGCGGTTCGGTCACTGCGGATCCCGAGAGCCGGAGATTGACCGTCAGCCATGCGGCACCGATCACCGTGCACGAGAGTGAGGCAGTCGAACGACGTCATCGCATTGCATCGCTTCGGGCGAACATCGCAACTCTGGACGCAGTGCGGGACCGCGACCACGTCGCCGCGCTCAATGGTGAATTGGACGATCTGCGGAAGCGCACACAGTCGTTCGAGCCACGTCCGGACGGCGTGCCGATGGACGATCCGGCGACGCACGCTCAGTTACGCGGGCAACTGACCGGTGAGAACGCGGCAACATCAATGCCGCCCTCGTTGCGAACGGTGCTCAACCGACAACCGAATCACCCCCGCGAGGCAACCCCACCGGTGCCATCACCTCAAGCGCGCACCACACAGGATCTCGAACGTTGACCGATCGAAGTCTCGTCCGGGCCAACGTCGTCTCCATCCCCTACGCCAGCTCTGTGACCTGCTTCACCACCGTGAGGACCAATCATGGGCACCGTTGATCCTCGCTCGATCACTCCGCCGGCCGCACACGGCGACGTGATCGAGGCCGGCTGGTCTATCGGACTGGCCGGACACCGCACGGCCGAGGAGATTCCCGAGATTGTCGAGCGGTTTCAGGAGTGCGGTATCACGGCGGAGATTCTCGACGAGGTTCTCACCGATCCGAACCGACTGTTGCTTTCCCCCGACCGCGATGGTGAGCAGTGGGCGCAGCAATACGGCGGACCTGCCGGTGCCGCGCTGCTCGTCTCCGAGCTACTCGCCTACCTCGCGCACCAGCACCGCGTCGCTGCCCGGATCCGCGTGGATCTGGTCACGGGCATGGTGGCCACCGGCTCCGTGTCCACCGTCGCGCACCGTCTCGGAATCCCCGATCACGACGCGACCCGACTAACACCTCGCACACCCTGACATGCAGAACAGTGACACCGACGCGACCTCGACCGAAGGACTCCGACCATGCGCACGCCCGAGTACACCACCGCTGCTCTCACCGATCTCGACACCCTGGAGCTGGCGGTCCTCGCCGAGCTCCGATCGCCGGAAGCGGTGGCCGCGTTCGAGATGCTGCACAGCAGCATTCGGCCCGAGACCGCTGCGCGGTTCGTCGAGCTATTGGCGATCATCAACGAACTTTCCGGCCCGGACTTCGCCGTTGCCGCATCGTTGGATCTGCTCGCGGCGGTCGACGATTCGACCGACCTCGCGTTGGTCGTCGCGGCCGCGCCTACGCTCGACGATCCCATCACCGCGCTCGCTCTCGCGCAGCTTCTGCGGACCATCCACCAGGACTGACATCGGCTCCGCACGACGTAGACGGAGACCCCCAGCCACAGTGTGGTAGGGGGTTTCTGCATCAGGATGCTGTGGGAGCAACGAAACCCGTTGGCGTGGGTGCGGTTACGTCAACGGGTCGCGGCGTGACCGTACGACGGTGGCGTTCCGGCTGTAGCCAGCGGCGGCTGACGCTGCGTGAAGTACCGCGACCTGGTCTGCTGCCCAGTCCTGTGGGTGGGTGAGTACGAGAGCGTCTGGTGCGGTGAGAACACCGCCGCTGCGGGCGCTGGCCGCCACTGCTCGCGTGATCGCGTCATGCACCGTCTCGTCGGCTCGGTCGAGGGCGGTGCCCGCCGGTAGCGGGAGTACCTCGACGCGGCCGCGGTCGTAGTCGGTGACCGTGGCGGCGACGACTGCGGAGTGAGCCCCGAAGTCGATCGTGACCACCAGAGAGTTGCCCATCGGATCCCCTTGCCGTGATGCTGGCCCGTTCACGACTCGGCAGGATGCCCCGCACGAGTACTCACGGGCATTCATAGCACTCCACGGCAGAAACGGCCGTGGGCGATTGCCGATGGAACCGAACGTCGCCGCGGTGCGTCCAACACGACGCGAGAGCCGCATGATCCGCTCGGGCTCACGTGGGGCGGGGGTACGAACGGGAGGAATCTATTTTGCCGACTACATGGACCATGCGTACAGGGGCCGTGCTGTGCGCTGGCATTCTTTTGGCCGGCTGCAGCACCCGCGATAGCACCGATGCCAGCGCAGTGGCCTCATCCGATACCGGCGACCAGAGCACCGCAGCGATCGATCCCTCAGCGCTCGACACCGGCGACTACCCCACCACCCCCGCCGCGCCGTTCGGGCTCGCCACCTTGGACACACTCCTCGACGTCGAGACTCAACGCTTGGCCGAATTCGTCACCGTTCCGTTCGAGGTCGACCCGGAACTGACCGATGTGAAGAATCCGACGATGGTCTTGCGCACTCCATCCAATCTCGCTGCCGTTCTCAACGAGGGTGTCGCCCAGATAGCCAGCGACAACACCATGCTCTACGGCTACGTCACCACTGCCGCCGTCCCGAAACCGTCGCCCAACGACTCCACTCGGAGCCTCGTGAACGCAGTCATCCGCTTCGGCACCACCGAGGCAGCGGCCGCGGCCGCGCGGCAGATGCACGACAACCTCACCACCGTCGACTCCGGCTCCGGCCTCGAGACGCCTGAATCGATCGATGTCCTGCCCGACACCCTGGTCTCGACCCAACGCACCGACCTCAGCGGACCCGAGGTAGCGGTCAACGCCTTCACTGCACACGGAATGTACGTGCTCTACACCTACGCGAAAGCCCCTGAAGCGCAGAAGGACTGGACCGCGACGGCAGTGGCGAAGGCTCTTTCGCTGCAAGCTCCGCTGATCGATCGATTCCCGGGCACCCCCACCCGCGAACAGAACGGCGGAGAGCGTCCGGACTACCCGTTGATGGACCAGGACAAGATCCTGATCTACGCCATACCCGAGGCGGACCCACAAGCCCAGGGCGGCGACGACATGGCCGTCTACGGTCCCCGCGGGATGGCGCACCGATCGTCGAACCCTCCCCTGACGTACAAGGTGCTCACCGAGACCGGATCCGAACACAACGCCTCGTACAAGACCACCGTCTACCGGGCCGCCGACGAGACCGGTGCCCAACGCATCTTGAACGAGTTCGTCGATGACCAACTCTCCAACGGCTTCACCGAAGCACCTGCACCGCAGGGGCTTCCGACGGCCCGCTGCGTCAGCCGCGAAACCTCCCAGGGCCCTCAGGAGCACTGCATGGTCGTCAACGGCAGATACGTCGGTGAAGCGTCCGGCCTCGACAACAAGACCGACGTCGACCAGCGGATCTCCGCGCAATATCTGATCCTGAATTGGGCCGACCAGAACGCGAAATAGACTCCGACCTCGTGACGGAGGGACCGATGCACGGGGTCACTCGGGATCCCCCCCCGTATCTTTAGGGCCTTGTGAGCTGCCGCTGTCCTCGTCTTTCGGTTGTGACTCGAGCAGCACCGTAGCTCCTCGAACCGCCCTCACCGGGGCGGTTCAGGATGTCGGTGGTTGTCGAAAACTGTTGAGTCGGTTGAAGGCTGCGCGCTGCTGGGTTCCGAGTTCGACCATGTAGTCGAACAGGTCGGCTTCGGGTGCTTCTTCGGCGGCCTGGGTCAGTCGCTGGCCGGCGATATGGAAGCTGCGTCGGTAGGACTGGGACAGGACGTTGTCGGCGTAGTGCACGGCCGCGACGGAGTGTGCACCCGCGGTGACGATGCCCATGAGGCGTTTGCGCAGGGGTGCGTCCTTGGCTCCATCTGCTCCGGATCGAATGAGGGCACCGGTGACGGATGCGAAGTCGTGGGGTTGGCCGGCGGTGATGAGGTCGAGAATGTGGCCGTACATGCGTGCGTGTGCGGGATCCTCGAAGTCCGCGGCGGTAAGGGTGTTGGTGATCTGTTTTATGTCGACGCTCTGGTTGCGGACGTCCATGAGCGCGCACAGGAGCATTGCTTCGGGGTCGGTGGCGGGGTCGTAACCGGGCTCGGCCGACGTGTCCAGGTCTTCGACCGGTGCGAGTTCCGCTCGTGCCTGCGCTGCCGGGGCGTCGCCAGTTGTGGGGACTGCGCGTAGTGCGTTCATTGTGCGGGCCTCGTGTCGGTGTCGGTGTCGGTGTCAGGCTGCGGTGAGCTTTTTCAGGGCGTCGATCCGGAACCCGCTCCAGTGGGTGTCCTCGTCGACGTAGACGACGGGGGTCTGTCGGTAACCGAGCTCTTCGGTGATGAAGCGGTAGGCGTCGAGATCTTCGGTGACGTCGACGGTTCGATAGTTCACATTCTTGTTGTCGAGCATTGTTTTGGTTGCGCTACAAGGGTCGCATTCCGGTTTCGTGTAGACGATGATGGACATATCTATCTCCTTGCGAGAATTGTTCTGTTGGCTCTTATTCTACGCCAATGGTTATCTAATTTCCAGACTTATTCTTATTGTGTGTGCCTCCATATACATTGCTGCACTTACTTTTTCGTGTTCTGCGGATTCGCTTCAATGCCATCGAATCGGCTATTCGCATAGTTACGACAGCTTTCATCTTCCCACCTTCCCCTGCGTTCTCTTCGCTTCCGGGTGGCGCAAAAAAGAGACGGCGGCGCACGGCGTCGATGGTCAATGCCTGACCGGTGCGAGTGTTGGCTGGGGAGCGTAGCGACTGCGGGTCGGGCGACAGTCGTGCTGGGCCCTGTGGGCCGAAGCGTGAGCGGAGCCAGGGATTGATCCGGGAGACGACGGGTGAGGCATTCTCGTTGCGCAGCCAGACGGACCGACAAGAACCTCCCCTTCTCGTCGTCGGCGCGAAGCTCGTAGCGGTCGCCGTGTTCGCGCTGGTCGGTAGGGTGCTGGGGTATGGAGCGCTCGCGGATCGAACATGCCTTGTCCAAAGCTGTGGTGAACGCTGAACCGCCTCCGTCGGAGCTGGCGCTCGATGCGATCGTGGCCGGTGTTCGGGTCGAGGACACCCGCCCGCCCGCCGTCGACGTCGATCTGGTGTGGCCGGCCGGGCCGACTTCCCTCTGAGCACTGTTCGGCTCCTTCTAGGTTTCGTCCGATTTTGCTGCCACCCGCCGGCCCCTTCTGTCGTTGCTGCGGGTGGTGCGCGTTTGTCGGTGTGAGGGCTCGATGCCCGATGCGCCGGCCCCGCGACCGCGACCTGCGGTTGCCGGGCGTGGCCACCTCGGACCGGTGGCCACGCTGGGCGGCGAATCGTCAGGTGTAGCTCTGCACTGCGCCGATGTGGGCGGCGACGTAGTCGGGGGTGATGACTCCGCCGATTCCTCTGACCTCTTCCGGCGGCATCCCGGCGTTGAGGACGCGGAGGAGAATCCCTGTGAGGCTCGGCAACGGCACGTTGGATCGTTCGGCGGTGCGCTCGGCGGCCTGCAGTGCGGCGTGAGCTGCTGCGCCGTCGCCGGTGCAGTACAGGAAGTAGGCGGCGATGGTGAGGGCGTTGGCGCGGGCGGTGCCGCATAGCGGGGCGGCAATACGGGTGAATGTGTCTGCTGCGTCGGCGTCCCCGTGAACCGACATGGCCAGGAATGCGTCTCGGACTTCGAGGTGTCCGGTGGCCAGTGCCAGGCCGACGCGGGCGGTGAGGTCGGCGCTGGGGATTTCGCGGGCGTGGATGACGGCTGCGAGCTCGTCGAACGTGATGGGCAAAAAGTCGGTGCCCATCGTGGCGGCGGCGGCGAGTGCGAGAGATTCGGGGATCTCCGTGGTGGGGGCGAATCGGGCCTCGAGGTCGGTGCGTGATGCGGCGATGACGGCACCGTCTGCGGTGCGGGCTGTCGCGAGTTCGGTGGTGGCGGGGTCGGGGATGGTGCCGTCGGTGAAGCGGTCGAGGTCGGTGAAGGTGGTTCCTGCGGTGAGGCTGTAGGTGTGCAGTGCGCGGAGGGTGCGGATTCCGACGGCGGTGAGCGCGTCTCGGATCGCGTCGAGCCCGGTCAGGGCAGCTCCTGCGTGGGTGGTGTCTGCGATGGCGGCGAGGATGACGGCGGTGATGGGGGTGTCTTGGCGGATGAGTGCGTCCGTGATGACGTCTGCGGCGGCTTCGGCCTGGTGGGCGTCGACGCGGGCGGTGGGTGCGACGAGGTGCGAGCCGTTGCCGTCGTCGGTCAGGGCGATGATGACGACGGAGTTGTGGGGGGTGAAGCCGAGCAGGGCGGGGATGGCGGCGAGGGTGTCGGCGGCGGTGGCGAGGGACATGCGGTGTGGGGTCATGGTGATGCCTTTCGGGGGTGTGTTCGGGTTATTTTGGGGTGGAGCGGTTTTCAGTGGCGGAGTTCGCGGCGGGCGGTGCGGCGGTCGCGGCGTGCGCTGGCGCGTTTGACGGTGCGGCGGACTTTGCGGCTGCCGTTGCGGTGGACGATGATGTCGATTTCGTCGGCAGTGGTGGGGTGCTGTGCTCGCATGACGGGCCTGTTCCTCTCGACTGGTGGCCGGACCTGCTGCCCTGCCAATTTCTTTTGCCGTGGTGGCTGGGGAGAGAAACCAGCGCACGGGAACGACGGGGCAACCCTTCGGCCGGGCAGTTTTCGTGGGAGCGCAGCGACTGCTCGACGAAAAGTGTTCGGAGCCTTGGCCGTAGCGCAGCGGAGCGAGGGGTTGAGGCGGCGGGCACGGGTGATGGATGCTCGGAGAAGCCACCTACGTCAAAAGAAATTGATTCTTTTTCGCTCTTTTGAGTGCGGAGCGCAGCGAAGTTCGATTCGGTGCAGCCCGCAGGGGTGCGTGTGGCCCGCTAGGGCCTGCCTGCGACCGCGGCCGGCTTAGTGGTGGGACGCGGAACGCCGCCGGAGCTTGTGCTCTACGGCGGCGCGGTGTGGGGTACGGCTGTGAACGTGATTGTGCGGGAGCGACGGAGCGTGACCGGGCTCGGTGTCGCGGCAGCTTTCGTTGTCTCTCTGTGGTCGTTCCTCTCGTGAGGCATGTGCCGGTGCCCCGCCACCTGATTGCGGCGGGGCACCACGGGTTGGTGGGTTAGAAGCCGAACGATCCTGTGGGGAGGCAGACGGAGCCGGTGCAGCCGGGTTCGGGTTCCTCGGGTACGACTGCGGGGACCACGAGTGTCGACGGTGCGCCGTAACCCTGCTGCTGCGGTAAAGATCCTGTGGTCCCGTCGTAGCCGCCGCTGGCGAGGTAGCAGACCCAGTCGATTGTGTAGGTGCCATCGGGTACGTCGGTATCGGTGAGGGTAATGCTGGGCTTCGGGTCGCCGTATGCGTTGGCGTCAAGTAGGTAATTGCCATTTGCATCGAAGGCATCGGCGTCGTACATAATGCAGTAGTACGGAACGAAGAGGTCTCCGGTGGCGGTGAAGGTGCCGGTGACTGTGTTGCTGCCGCCGGGGTTGGGCGTGGTGGTGAAGACGGCACTGATGTCGCCGGGTGCGGCTGTGGCTGGTGCGGCGGCGAGGAATGCGAGGGGTATTGCCGCTGCTGCGGCGAGTGTTGCGGTCAGGGTTGTGCGCATGCGTTGGGCTGCTTCCGTTTCGTTGGGCTCCCGACCTGGTCCGATGCTGCCATATGCGCTGGTTTCGGGGGTGGTTTTCGTCGCGTATTGCTGCGCGGCCCGGATTGGGTGTCGGTGGCCTCTGCCACGCTCTGTGCCCGTGGATGCAGGGGCGTCGGCCGTGACGAATCGGTCGCATTTCGTTGACTGTCCTCGGTGCAGTAGCCCGATTCCGTTGCCGCTGGACAATTTCTGTTCTCGGTGCAGGTATCCGTTGCGGGTCGATTCGGAGGAGCGGGCGGCACGGCTTCGTGCTGCGAACCTTCGGCGGCTCCGTCGGCGTCGTGGTTAGGGCGGTCAGGTGGTGGCGGGTACGAGGGTGTCGGGTTTGACGAGGTAGGGGTAGACGCCGGGGCCTGGTGTGTCGTTTTCGACGAGGATGAGGCCCTCGGGTTGGATGTCGCGGACGACGACGATGCCGGGTGCTCCGGGTGCGAGGTGGTAGCGGTCGCCGATGTTCACGGTCTCTCCTGTGCTGCTGCGGTGGTGTGTATTGATTGTCGGTGCTCGAGGCCGATCCTGATGGCTTCCGCGGTGGTGGTGTCGGTCATGTGATGGGTGTGATGGCAGCGGCGGGGCACCATTGTCGGTCGAGGTCGAGTCGGCCTTTTTTGTTGCCGGTGGGGATCGAGAACGACACGGCGGCAAGCCAATCGCCGGTTCCGGTGCGTGCCCATGCGAAGAGGGTTCCTTCGACGGTGGTGTCCATGGCGAGACCTTCGGCGCGGACTTTTAGGGGTGTCGTGTCGCGGAATCGTCCGCCTCCGGATCGTCCGATGGCGAGCGCGACATTGACGTTCACCGTCATCGGCGGGTCGACGATGCGTCGGGTGGGTGGTTCGAAGGTGGTGGGCCAGGCATCGAAGATGCCGGCTTCGTTGTGGGTGGTCATTGCGCGACGGCGACGGGTCGGTGGACGGTGAGGTCGGCGGCGGGTTCGGGTGTCCAGCGCAGGCCTGTCTCGCCGAAGGTGGGGGCGGTGAGGGTGTAGCGGCCGGTGCGGTGCGGTGTTCCGCGGCCGTGGACGGTGGTTTCGAGGGTGATGGATTTGATGCGACCGCGGCCCTGTTCGATTCCGCCGTAGCCGCAGACGGTGGAGGCGATCGTGAGATCGATACCAGGCATGTGCCCGTCGGTCAGCAGCAGCACACTCGCGTGCCGCCGATTCCTTGCGAGCAAAGCTCTTGCGCGCGTTGGCGGTACGTCTCGGCCGTGCACGGTGGTGACGATCAGATCCAACCCGTCGAGACAGATCGAGGCGGCGTCGAGCGGGTCGCCTGCCCCGGGATCGACGAGGTGGACTTTCGCGAGATCGCCGCCGTGTTCGTGGACGGCGAGCAGGCTCAGTCGGGGTTGGCCGATGAGGGCGACGTGGTGGCCGGCGGCGGATGCTTCGGCGACGAGGGCGATGAGCATGGACCCGGCACCGGTGACGGTGACGGCGGTTCCTCGGGCCAATGCTTGGCGTGGGAGCAGTGCGGCGAGCGGTGGGGGCACTGGCATGGTGCGAAGGGTCTTGCCGCGTACAGCGGGGTTGAGCGGTTCCGGATCGCCACCCTCCGCGAGGACCGTACTGCTTGCGGTGGGTGCCGCTGGTTCGGGTGCGGCGACGGTGGGCAGCTCGGCGGGTGCGTGGTCGCGGCGACCGCCGGGGACTGTGGCCATCCGACGCCGCAGGACGTCGAGCTGGGTGGCTTTGTCGAGGCCGGTGAGGTCGGGGATCGCGTCGACGGTGGCCATGAGGATCGACCTTTCGCCGTGCCGTTGTGAACTACCGACACTGTATCGAACGCGTGTTCGACTGTCGAATGCTCTGGTGAACGCATCATCGCGGAATTGCGAGGCCATCTAGGTCGGACGCGGTGAAGGTCCAGGAGAGGTGCCGGTGCAAGTGCAGGGCGTGTTTGACCTGGTCGAGGGCATGGGAGACGGCTGGATGGTCGGGGTCGTAGCCGTCTGCTCGGATGGCTGCACGCTCGTCGTCCATATCTGGTTGGACGCAAAGGGCGGCTCGGCGGTTCCGGCAACAGTCAATCGCGTGAACGACTGGACGGCATTCTCGCCTGCCCCACCATCGGTTCATTCAAACAACCGACATATCTACAGCGTCGGTTTTTTGCGGTAAAGACGTGTAGCAGAATGACCAAAATGTCTGAAAGTTTTTACCCGTCTTCCGATGCTCTGCGCTCGACCGATACCGATTCGGAGCGAGGGCATCGAGCGCGTGGTCCACAGCTCGGCTTGACCTGTCTTGCAGTCGGACTGGGTATATTCCTTGCCGTCGTTCTAGCAGCGTTGGTGTTCGTATTTTTCGGGATCAGATCCGCTGCTGGTTGGTCTGCGATCGGTTTCGTTGGGCTGGCAATCGGCGGTGCTTTCGCAGCTGTCGCCGCATCCGCATATCGCCGCGCGACGGCGGTCCGCTGGTGGCAGATCCTGGGCTCGGCCTTCGGCGTGGGTCTACTTCTGAACTCGATCAATCGGGCCGCTCGGGTCGACTTCATTTTCATCATCGTCAACATTGTGAACGTCGCTTCCATAGTCGCCATGATCGTCGGCGGAATCGTCGCGGTAATTCAGGTTTCCGCCAAGCCACCTGCGACACTCCCCCACGACGCGCTGGTGGCTCCGATCGTCGGGTACACAGACGATGGTCGACCGGTATACGGGCGGCCCGTACCTGGTCCCTCCGGGACGCAGTCCACGAACGTGTTCGCAGTGTTGGCGCTGGTGTTCGGCATCATCGGTGGCCTTTTGGGGCTCGTGTTCGGTCATATCGCGCTGAGTCAGATCCGGCGAACGGGCGAAGCTGGTCGCGGCATGGCGATCGCAGGACTAGCGCTGGGCTACATAACCTTGACGTTCATACTGCTGGGCATGATCGGCTACAGCGTCTTCGTCGCCGCGACCTGAAAGACCGTGCCGTCCACGCGCCCTTGCTCGCATCCGATCTCCCCGCTCCTCGGGGCGCTCTCTCAGTTGTGGCGGCGGTCTTCCTCGATGCCGCGGAGTCGATCGAGTTCAGATCGCTGCAACGAGATCTCCTCGCGCAGGTCCGCGGCGATCGACTTCTGTTCGTCGATCCGTTCGGTGTAGTCGCGACGTAGCTCGGCTTCGCGTTTGGTGGCGTCGGTGCGCTGTTGGGCGAGTGTTGCTGCGTTACTGCGGTTGTCGTCGTGGTGTGCGCTGCGTTCGGCGGCGAGATCGGTGCGCAGGGCCTTCGCCTCGGCGCGCAGCTCGGCCAGCTCGGTTTCGAGGCGGCGGCCGTTTTCGTCGTATCGGTCGATTGCTTCGCGGTGGCTGGTGTTGAGCGAGGCCACGATGGAGTCGTGGTTGTCTTGCAGGGCAGTCATTTCGGCTCGTTGGCGTGCGTCGAGCTCGTCGAGGCTCCGCTGGTGCGCTGTTTTCTGTTCCTCGAGCTCTGTGCGAGCCTGCTCGGCAGCGTTTTCCGCTGCTGCGGTTTGCTCCCATGCGTCGGCAGCATCGGAGCGGAGCTCGTCGTTCTCGACGTCGAGTGCGTCGGCGCGGACAGTCGCAGCATGCGCGGCCGCTTCGGCGGCCGCGGCACGCTCTTCAGCGGCGGAGACGGTGCGTGCGGTTTCGGCGCGCATCAGCTCGAGACGCTGGTCGAGGGCTTTGGGGTCCGAGACGGTGCCGATCGCGGATTCGACCCGCTGGACCAGTGCGGTGATCTGTTCGGCCTGCGTGGCCAGGGCCGGCAAGACAGCGGCGAGGGAGGCGACGGCAAGTTCGGGGGTTGCGGTGTCGGCTTCGTCGACACCGGCAACTGCCGCGCCCTTGCCGGCCTTTTCTGCTGCTCTGGCTCGGTGTGCCCGCACCCGGTCGGACGCGCTGGCGTGGATGCGGGGTCGGCCTGGCTTGCGGGGCGGCTCGGCTGCGGTCATGGCCGAACTCTACCATTTCATTTCATATCGTTACGTTTCATTTCATTACGTTGCGATAACGGAATGGGAGCCAAAAAAAGGGGTCCCGGCCCCATTGTCAGTTCCCGCCCTATGTGGCGGATTCTCAGTGAATGTGGCGGCGTGGTGGCGGGGCTGTTGCTGTATCTGGCGGTGATGATGTGTCGGTGCTGAGT